>JAKSLG010000022.1 GCA_024401295.1 Bacteroidales bacterium
ACCTTTTTTTTGTGTTAAAGTAAGGAATGTGACAAAACAGTGTCGTTTTTGTCGTATATATTTGCTAACTTTATGGAAAAGAGAACTGAATTAAAATACAAAACATGGAGATTTTGGTTTTTGCGATAATATTGGTTGTTGGTGGGTTTCTTGCTGTAGCGGTGGCAAGGATGCTGAATGACGTTAAGACTTCGGGGATTGAAAGTCAGATTGACAATGCTTTGGAGGAATGGAAGCAGATTTGCAATGTAGATAGGATTTGCACTGATGAAGAGTTGTCGAGCTATGTTAAGAAGCATGAGCCTTTGAGGCTTCAGATGCAGAAGCTGTGCAACAACTTCTTTGTGGGACAGAAGACCATACAGAAAAGAAAGCTCAACAGGTACATGGAGTTGACTGAAGGCGATTTGAAGCCGAAAGCGGAGCTTTCAAACAGGACTCATCGAGAGATTGAGGAAGTGAACAAGAATGCAACGGAGGCAGGAAAGGAATTGATAAGGGATTTGCTGAGACCAGGAGTGAGTCCGAAGGACGACGACTATTTGACTTTTTCGAGAGCCGAGTATTTCAAACAGAAGTGGAACAAACTGTTTGAAACGATGTCGTTCGTTGAGAAACAAGGATATGCGAATCGCATTACTGCGGAGTATATTGATGATTTAAGACAGTTCAGGGACAGATCTGAGGAAGTCAGAAAGAAGCATAATGAAGAGTTTGTTGAGAAGCAATTGACAATCAACAAAGACTATTTCGAAAATGCGTTGAGCTATCCGCTTGACGAGCAACAGAGAAAGGCGATTGTCGACCTAGAAGATGCGTGCCTGGTGATTAGTGGTGCCGGATGTGGAAAGACATCGACGATGGTCGGCAAAGTGAGGTATCTGACGGAGAGGCGCGAAGTTCCTGCTTCGAAGATTCTTGTGGTGACGTACACACGCAAGGCAGCAGCTGAGTTGTCGAGCAGATTGTGCAATGAGTTTCTAAGCTGTGTAACGTTCCATTCGTTGGCCATCAGGATTATTGGTGAGGCGACTGGCAAGAAGCCGACAATTGCCCCTGCTGACGTGATGCTAAACTCGTTCTATTTCAACCTTGGGAGACCAGAGTACAGGAGGGATGTTGTGTGGTATGTGGAGAACTATATGTCGGGGATGAAGGATGGTTTTGAATATGAGACGGCAAGCGAATATTACAAGGATAGGCAAAAGTATGGCGTGCAAGCCAACTATCGAGATATGGATGGAAACATCATATTCACGAAGAGCGAGGAAGAGAAGAAAATCTGCAATTTCCTCACTCACATGGGAGTGCAATTCAGATATGAGGAGAAATACGAATATGATGTGAAAGACATTGAACATCATCAGTATAAGCCAGACTTTACAATCTATTACAAGGATAGCGAAGGAAATCAACGCAAGGTGTATTACGAGCATTTTGGCATAAACGAAAATGGAGAAGTGCCAAAGTGGTTCGGAGACGGCAAGGAAGGTGGCTGGAGAGAAGCCAACAGAGTGTATAATCAGGGAATCGTATGGAAGAAGGGTTTGCACGAATCACGTGGCACGACATTGGTATATACGACGAGTGCTGATTTTCACAGTGGGAAAATCGAACGTCGTCTAAAGTATTTCTTGGAAGCAGCTGGTGTGCCAACTAGAGAGGTGGAGCCTGATGAGTTGTATAAGAAAATGGTGGAGCGAAACAAGTCACTGGAAAGGACAATCATGCAGACTTGTACGTCGTTCATCTACCTTGCCAAAGCAAACAGAAAGAGCCTCGGCGAGATAATCAAAGACAACATAAATGACACTCGAAACTCGTTCGTGCTTCAGAAGATCATTAAGCCTGTTCACGACGAATATTGCAAGAGATTGCAAGAAAGAGACGAAATAGACTTTACAGATTCAATCCTGCAAGCTGCGGAGCTGTGCCAACGTGGTTTGTGGAAGTCATATGAGTATATCCTGGTTGACGAGTTCCAAGATATTTCAGTTGATAGGTATGAGTTCCTGAAGGCGTTGCGTGGTACATATCCAATGGCGAGACTGTTCTGTGTGGGCGACGACTGGCAATCTATTTACAGATTCAACGGAAGTGATGTGTCGTTGTTTACTGAGTTCAGTAAATATTTCGGCTTCACTGACACATGCCGAATTGAAACAACATATCGTTTTGGACAGCCAGCAATACAGGCATCTTCTGACTTTGTGCAGAAAAACCCTGTGCAGTTGAGAAAGGAAATCAGACCGACGGCACCTCATATCGTGTATGACGTACATGGTGAAATCCTTCAAAAGATTGAGAGGGAAACAAAGATTGACTTTTTCGAATACGACGCGAGACAGAATAATTTGAGAGGTATAATGGAGCCTCTCATAAATCGAATAGACGCAAATGACTCTATCTGCATTCTAGGCAGATATTCATTTGATGTTGATGCGTTGGGATGTGTAGAAGACAGGAGTCTGGAGTATGATGCAAAGCAAGACACGTGGTATGTAAACATTGCCAATAGAAAAATAAAGTTCCTGACGGTTCACGCGGCCAAAGGCCTAGAAGCTCAACATGTGTTCTTGATCAATTGCAACAGTGGGTTGAGTGGATTCCCTTCTTTGATGGCGGATGATCCAGTACAAAGTCTGGTTCTCAGCCAAGCAGATGAATATGAACACGGAGAAGAGCGACGTGTTTTCTATGTTGCGATTACAAGAGCAAAGAAACATACGTACATATTGTACGATGGCAGAAACCCTTCTCCGTTTGTCAAGGAAATGAATGATGCAATAAAGTATGCAGGCCATGAGCATTGTCCTGTATGCAGGGAAGGATATAAGATTTTATTCAGAAGTGGAGTAGCTAAAAACGGCAGTCGATACAAGGTGATGAACTGCTCTAACTGGAATGTTGGATGCACATACAACGAAACAGTATTTGAATAACGGAAGCATCTGGAATAAACCCAAACGAGCCGACAATCGGAAGACTGTTGGCTCGTTGCTTTTTATGGTAGGGAGATTGTTGACGGATCATCAAAGGATGTTCCGGCACAATCGGCTAGCATGAGGATGATGGAAGTGTGATGCAATAGAAGTCGGCAAGGAACTTGACGGCTGATGGTGGAAGAAGTCGAGTGTCGTGAGTGAAGCCGAGTTTTACGAGTTCTTCACGATGAGCCTGAATCCACTTGATCATGGTGCGACGGCTCACACCTGCAGCACGTGCCAGCTCGTAAGGATACATGGCTGTGAAGACTTGTGTAGATGATGTCTGATTCATAATTCCCATAGATGTTGTTTAATGTACGCAAACGCAAATATATGGTCAGTGAGTTGACCGAATGCCCTATAATGCAACATAATGCGCAATAAAGCAAGAAAATAGAGATATTTCGGTGGGCAAAGGGCTGAAACTGGGAATGGTGTGGGTGATGGGTGCCTGGTGTGACGCTGGTGGTGGGTTGGGGTCGGCTGAGGTTAGGAAGATGTAAGGATGATGTTTGCTATTAGTGTAGTGCAAGAAACAGCACTTTGCGAAGTGCGAATTTTGCGATTTATGCGAATTTTAAATCATTTATATGTGTTGAATTACCGCAAAAAGAAGTCGAGAGCAGTAATTTTGCAATATCATAAATCAAAAATAAACTAAACATCAATGAGTAGAAAAAGAAAAATTACCACAATGGAGACAAAGGACGATGTCCTATGTCTCTTTGAACAGGTAGAGAAGACAGATGGAGTGTATGAGAAATACATGATGTTGCTGAAGGCAAGATATGACCTCCTGACAAAGAGTGCAATTGAAGCAGGAGATTATGAGTCAGCTCTGGAGTATAAGCAAAAGTTTATCATTGAGGAAGCAGCTGCTTTAGAGAAGTTCGGAACAAAGGAAAGACTTAGTGTGCAAGAGGTTGTTGAAGTGCTTTTGATGATAATCAAGAAGCATGGTGTTGGTCTGCATAACAACGATATGGCTAAAATTGCACGTTTTATCGGCTTTATAACACGTTATTCGCCCGAATCTGTACGAAAATACCTTCGAAATCGCACCCCCGTACCAAATAGTGAAAGGATTTTAACAGTTAACTCATTGTTAAATACTTTGGGTTTCAAAGAGTTAGTGAATACCAAGTAATATGGGAAAAGTTTAGCAGTACCAAGGTCGATTTTTCTGTCACTTTGTGCCGTTGTAAGGAACAACAAAGAAATGTGTTGTTCTGATTACAACGGCATTGTTTTATTTTAATACAGACAGAAAATGACTTTGGAAGATGTATTCTCTTCTATTGACAGAATAGAAGAAAAGGTGAATGAGACTCTGGAAGTGGTGCAGGACTTGAATGTTTCTGTAGCTCTGCTGGAGAAGGCACAAATGCCTGTTGGCAAGTTGTTGGAAGTGAAGGAGGCAGCCAATCACATTGGCGTGAACGTGAGGACACTGTATGAGGAGATAAAGGCAAAGAGGTTGCCAGCTGCTCAGATCAATCAGCATGGAAAGTATTTCATCAAGGCGGAAGACTTGAAGAAATACATGCTGAACATGAAGGAAGAGAGTGACGACGAGCGACTGAATCGCATCAGGAAGATGCAAGCTCTGAGGAGAAAGAAGTAAAGGAGTGTGGGGATGAACTATCATAAATGGTCTATGATGAGAGAAGAGATATTGATGAAGACTCACAGAGGCTTCGACGTGTATAAGCATATCATTTATCTGAGGACTGGCCGAGAAGTGAAGATGATGCCGATAGTGGGAAGACCTGTGAAAGTGCCAAACCCTTGGGACGACGGAAAAGAAAGCCTTGTGCTGACGATGAGGCCAACGCTGAACAATCATATAACAATGCACCATGACGAAAGCGGAAAGCTGGAGGATGGAAATTGTTTCGACTTTGCACGGAAGCATTTTGAGGTGAATGCCGAAAGCGAGTGCAAGGTGATAAATGAATCGATGATGCTCCATGTGGGCGAAGATTATAATGTGAGATTGGGGGCATTTGTGCCAAAGATACTGGCCAATGATGATTGGGCAATAGAAGATGAGGACGTGAGCCAGAAGCAGTTTTCTTACTTCAAATATCCTGTGTGGAATACCATCCCTTGTGTGAGTGCTACGCTCTGGCAAGTGTATAGGATGATAAAGGGAGACTTCTACAAATACAGGACTTTGAAACTGAGGGCGACAACGGATGTTGAAGCACGAAAGGCAATCAAGAATAGTGAGTTTTGCTTCTGCACGTTCTCGGGCGTATTTGCGTACAGGAGTGCTGGCAAGCTCCTGAAGCATAGCGGACTAATCTGCATGGACTTTGACCATGTGGAGGATGTTGACAAAGTGAGGGAAACGCTGGTGGCAGATCCATACTTCACGACTGAACTCATGTTCACCTCGCCAAGTGGCGACGGTGTGAAGTGGATAATAGATGCGCCGAAGCTGACAGCTGAGAAGCACAGCTATTATGTGGATGCGATATGTAACTACTTGGAAGTTACATACGCACTGCAAGCCGACAGAGCTGCCAAAGACCTTGCAAGGGCTTGCAATCTTGCTTGGGACCCGGATTGCTATATAAACCCTGCATTGATGAGCCATGGCGAAGAAAGAGTTTAGACCAGACGACTGGAAGCCTAAAAGGCAGACCAGGAGTGAGCCCGGATGTCGGGGAAGTGGGGAAGCGTGGGAAAGAGCCGAAGACGTGGTGAAGCGTATTGAGGCTTTGAGGGTGGACATAACTGCGGACTATAAAGATTGGTTGGGGGTTGGGTTCGCGTTGGCAAGTGAGTTCGGTGAGAGTGGCAGAGCGTTGTATCATAGAGTCAGTGTATTCTACGCGGGATATAAGGAGCGAGAAACCGACAAACAGTACAACAGTTGCCTAAAGTCGAACGGCAACGGCGTGACGATAGCAACATTCTTTGAGCTTGCGAAAAGAGCTGGCGTTTCGATAACGAAGTTCGAGAAAGCCGATAGCCGATACTATGTGAGGCCAAAGAAGCCGATCGCTCGATCTGCGAAGCAGCTTGAGCAGACGGATGATGAGGAAGAAGAAGAGTCGATGACGATAGTCAGAGAACTAAAGACGGATTTGCCTCCGTTGCTCAAAACGGTCGTTTCTTACGCTCATAGCGATGCGGATGCAGATTTACTCATGCTCGGAACGATAGCGGTTGTATCGGCTTGTATGCCCCATGTTTCGGGCGTTTACTTCACTCGCAAGCAGTATCCAAACTTGTTTTTGTTCGTGTCGGCTCCAGCAGCTTCGGGAAAAGGTAGATTAGGATTGTGCCGAAGGCTTGTGGACCCGATACACCGCGAAAAGAAGACTTTGAGTGACCAGGAGTGGAAGGTGTATAAGACGCAAATGGATGCTTACAGGAGTTCGCAAATGAAAGACGGAATAGAGCCACCTGTGGAGCCTCCTCAACGGATGTTGATCATTCCTGGTAATGCGAGTGCTACGAGCATGTTCCAGATATTGTCGGAGAATGATGAGCGTGGGCTCATCTTCGAGACAGAAGGCGACACACTTGCACAGACATTCAAGACGGAGCACGGCAATTATTCGGACGGCTTTAGAAAGGCGTTCGAACATGAGCCGATAAGCTACGTCAGGCGAAAGAACAGGGAGCATGTTGAGGTAAGAGAGCCACGATTGTCGGCCGTGCTGAGCGGTACACCAAGGCAAGTGAGTGCGTTGATTCCAGACTCGGAAAACGGGCTTTTCTCGCGGTTCTTGTACTACACTATGCCAATAGAGTCGGAGTGGAAAGATGTCTTTGCAGACTCCGACGATAATAACATGGATGTGCAGTTTCAGATATTAGGCTCGAAGCTGTTGAAGCTGTATCACTTCTTGGAACAGACGCAAGACATGAAATTCAAGCTCACGAAAGAGCAAGGCGTTCATTTCAATGTGCTGTTCAAAGGCATACTTGAAGAATACAAGTTGACGTATGATCATGCGATGGATAGCTACGTCAAGCGGCTTGCAGCGATGACGTTTAGAATGGCTATGGTGCTGACGGTGATGAGGATGATGGAAGGCCCTGCGTATGTGCCAGTGCTGGAGTGTTGCGATGATGATTATATGACGTGTGTGAGCGTAGCTCAAAAGATTCTCCTACATGCTGAAAAGGTGTTTGTGCAGCTGGAGCCAGCGACAGCGATAAGCATAAAGAACACAATTGCTTTGGAGATCGTTGAAGGCTTGCCGGAAACGTTCACCAGAAAGCAATTTATTGAGGCTTGTGAAAGCCGTGGTATAAGAGAGCCAACGGCGAAACGATATATCACAAACTTGAAGCAGAGTGAAACGATTGCGAAAGTGGCTTGTGCGACTTTCAAGCGATTGCGATAATTCGCAAAAATCGCAAAAATCGCAGTTCGCAAATGAAAAGAAAACTGAGCGTCAACGGACGCCCAGGGAAATGGATAGAAGGAAAGACCTCCGCACACTTGAAAACTGTGCGGAGGTCGTTTGTTTTAGAGCTCTGGAACTTTGCTTGCTGCGATGAGTGCATTTTCATCGGTGAGGTTGGCGTAATACTTGGCCGTGGTGCTGATGTTGGAATGGCCGAGTAACTTGCTCACTGTGTAGATGTCGACGCCATTGTTGATGAGCATAACGCCGTAGGTGTGACGTGCGATGTGGAAGTGAAGATTCTTGGTTATTCCTGCGTAGGTCTGAATTTTTTTGAGTTTCGTGTTTATGTTTACTGCACTTGAAAGCCTTGGGAAAACCAATTGATCATCAGCCCTACGCTCACCGAGAAGAGAAACGGCAGTCATATTGAGTGGCAGCAAAGTGTAAGCGTATGCGTTGCCAGTCTCGTCTATCTGCGTCTTCTGCTGAGAAAACATGAGTCGGTTATCCTTGCGAACCTCGCCCCAAGTGAGCTTGCGAATGTCGGAGAAACGAAGACCAGTGTAGCAAGCAAAGAGGAAAGCACGCTTGTCGTCGTTGTTGCCCCAACCTTTTTGGAGTTCCTTGAGTGAGCGAAGCTCGTCGATGGTGAGGTAGGTGACAGGATGGATGGCCAACTTACACTTTGGGAAGTTGTTGAGTACTGAAGGCGAAACAAGGTTGTCAGCAATGCCAGCTTTGAGAGCCGATTTCAGGCAAGCCATATATGTGTATATGGTATTGCCGGAAAGTACTGAAGTGAGGTGCTCGTGAAACTTCTGCACGTCCTTGTCGGTGAATGTGCTGAAAGGTGTGCCTTCGGCAAATACCTTGCTGAACTGCGATGCAGTGGAAGCACCGATGTTCTTGCATCTGTAGTTACGGATGTAAGAAAGGACCGATACAGATTTCTGCGACTTGGTCTTGATCAGACCCTCGGTGGCATCTGAGAGGATGGCATCCTCTTTCTTGTTTCGGAGGTTGAGAGCAGCACGCTCAACGTCCTTGTTAGCTTCACGTGTGGCCTTGTCCGTGTGGATGAGGTCGACGTAGAGTTTCAAATACTCGTAATAGCGTTTGCCATTACGATACCAATCCAAATAATAAGAACCTTGGCCATCAGCCAATTTCTTGATGCGAAGTTTTACTATCTGTTTCATAATCAAAGACTTTAGTACTATAAATATACAAAAAATCTGCGAGATAGCAAACTGAAAAAACAATTATTTATTAGCTATATAAAAATATTTTGGGGTGCTTCGAGAAACGGTTTCTCGTGAGAAACGAGAAACGAAATAGAAACGGTTTCTTTTGAAAAGGACGTAAAAGGTTTGTGTCATTCTCTACGGATGAGGTGTACCGAAGTGTGCTAACTCATTGATATTGTAGGGAATGACACTGATTTGTGTAATAATGTGCGGTTGTGTTGTTGGGATAGATAAAAATATATAATAAGCAAAGAAATAAACACATTTTAACAAAAAAATAGACAACGGCAATCGGCTTAATTCAATAAACTATGACAAGAGAAGGAAAATTAGAATTCTGTCATTGCTGCAAAGGTGTAGATGGCAGCCAAATAGATTACGATGATTTAAATTGGGATACCGAAATGCTATGGTTTGAAGGCATTTTAGACAAATTCGTTCTTCATTTATCTTTTCTGCTTTTGCGTTTTGCACAATTTGCTGCACAGGTGAACGGCATGAGCAAAGCCATGGGCGAGTTCTCGGCAAAGGTGGAAGGCACACAGGGCTGGATTATAAAACTGCACTCGAAACTGGCTACGTTCGACCTTCTGAGCAATGCAGCCCTGAAAACGGCAGATGTTTTCGGCAGGTTCAGCGAGAGCGGAACAGAACATGACAAGCGTATGCACGAGCTCAGCGCCATTGCCGGCGTAACGGGTCCGATGCTAAGAGAGATTGAGGACTACGCACGGTCGAGCGCCAAGGCATTCGATTTTACATAATAAAATTTTCTTCTAAAATTATTGGTAGACCAATAAATTCTGAAAATTTACTCATTGTGAAACATTGATTGTATTAAAACTAAAACTTGGTGCTATTTTTTCAATAACACCAAGTTCGTTATGCGTGTTGTGGATTTGTCTTTCTTGAGTTAAAGCGTTTTCATCCAAGAGATTGTGCCTTGCGGATCATCGCTTCCAAAGACAAAGCTTCCAGCTACGAGTGCTGTGATGCCGGCCTCGGCTGCCATTGGCGCCGTCGTCTTGTCGATGCCTCCGTCAACCTCGATGATTGTGTTCAAGCCTTTGCGTTCAATCATTGCGCGCAATCTGCGAGCTTTGTCGAGAGTGTTCATGATGAATTTCTGACCACCGAAACCTGGGTTTACGGACATAAGCAAAACCATGTCAACATCGGCGATGATATCTTCGAGCACTTCAACAGGTGTGTGTGGGTTGAGTGTCACAGCCGGACGCATGCCGGCTTCACGAATCTGCTGAATCGTGCGATGAAGGTGGCGGCATGCTTCATAGTGGACATTGAGAATGTCGGCACCGAGATCGCGAAACATTCCGATGTAGCGCTCTGGGTCAACAATCATCAAGTGGACATCGAGAGGCTTCTTGGCGTGTTTCTTGATATATTTAATGACTGGTGAGCCGAACGAAATGTTTGGCACAAAAACGCCGTCCATAACGTCAACGTGGAACCAGTCTGCCTGACTATTGTTTATCATTTCGCAGTCACGCTGCAAATTGCCGAAATCGGCTGATAATAATGAAGGTGAAACTATCATAATGTTCTCTGAAATATGCGTTTTTATTCTATCAGTTCTCCCTTGCCCTGACGCAGGATTTCGAAATCGCCTGATGTGCAATCGACGACCGTCGATCCTTCGTAACCGCCATAGCCTCCGTCAATTACGATGTCGGCAAACGAGCCTATGCGTTCCTCGATGAGCTCCGGATCACAAATATACTCGTCGTCATCATCATCTGCATTTTTTACAGATGTTGAAAGCACTGGATTGCCGAGCATGCGAACAATCTCCCGAATGATCTTGTTGTCGGGAATGCGAATGCCGACAGTCTTTTTCGAAGCCTTGAAAAGCTTTGGGACATTGCTGTTTGCTTCGAGTATGAATGTGAACGGCCCTGGCAGATTACGCTTCATCAGCTTAAACGTATGGTTGTCCATCGGCTTGACGTAATCCGAGATGTGGCTCATGTCGTGGCAGATGAACGAGAGATTTGTCTTTTTTGCGTTGATATCCTTGAAACGCAATATTTTTTCGACAGCCTGCTGGTTCGTAATGTCACATCCGATGCCATAGACGGTATCGGTTGGATATACCACGATGCCGCCATTGCGGAGACATTCAACGACTTTGTTGACGTTGCGCTCGTCTGGATTATCTGGATGAATGCGTATGAGCATAAGGACTTATTCGTTGATATCAAAGACATGCCAAACGCGATCGGATGGCAGCGGTGCGATGATTTTTATTGGTTCGTTTTTCACAGGGTGGATAAATTCGATTGAGCGTGCGTGGAGGTTGATTCCACCACCTTCAATCGAGCGTTTCGCGCCATATTTGAGGTCGCCTCTGATTGGACATCCGATGCGTGAAAGCTGTGCGCGGATTTGATGATGGCGGCCCGTCTTCAAGCTGATTTTCAGCAAGTTGATATTTTCGGCGCTGGCAAGCAACTTGTATGATAGAATAGCTTCCTTGTAGCCGCTGCGTGGACTAATTGAAACGAGCGCACGGTTTTTCTCCTCGTTTTTGCCCATGTAGTGGTGAAGTTCCTCTTCAACTTGAGGCGGACGATTCTGGGTGATGGCGAGGTATGTCTTCTTGATTGTCTTGTCAACAAACATTTGATTCAGACGGCTCAACGCCTTGCTTGTGCGTGCGAAAATCACAACGCCGCTCACCGGACGGTCGAGTCTGTGAACTATGCCCAGAAATACGTCGCCTGGTTTGTTGTATTTCTCTTTGATATACGCCTTAACCTCGTCGGCAAGCGTCTTGTCGCCAGTCTTGTCGCTCTGAACGATGTCAGAGTTTGTCTTGTTGACGGCAATGATATGATTGTCTTCGTAAAGAATATCAAGCATGATAATAATATCCTTTTGTGCGTTTAATACTGTTCCTTGTCGTTAGGGAAATTCACTGCTTTCACGTCGCTCACATAATTCTCGACAGCACCAGCAATCTCTTCATACAAATGATGGTAGCGGCGAAGGAAACGAGGCGAGAATTCGTTTGTTATGCCGAGCATATCGTGTATGACAAGTACCTGACCGTCAACTTGATTGCCTGCGCCGATGCCAATGATTGGAATCTTCAATTCTGAGGCAACTTGAGCAGCGAGTTTGGCTGGAATTTTCTCAAGTACGATTGCGAAGCATCCGGCGTCCTCGAGCAGATGGGCGTCGCGAATGAGCTTTTGTGCCTCGGCTTCATCTTTTGCACGGACTGTGAAAGTGCCGAACTTGTTGATTGACTGAGGAGTAAGTCCAAGATGTCCCATGATTGGAATACCTGCCGAGAGGATTCGCTGAACAGACTCGAGAATCTCTTCGCCACCTTCGATTTTAATGGCGTCAGCGCCTGTCTCTTTCATCACGCGAACGGCCGAGTTGAGAGCCTCTTTCGAGTTGCCCTGATATGTGCCGAACGGAAGATCGACAACAACGAGTGCACGTTTGACAGCTCTGACAACAGATGCGCCATGATAGATCATCTGGTCGAGCGTGATTGGAAGCGTCGTGTTCCATCCAGCCATCACGTTCGATGCCGAGTCGCCGACCAGGATGGCGTCGATTCCGGCGTTGTCAACAATGCGGGCCATCGAGTAGTCATACGATGTGAGCATCGAGATCTTCTCGCCACGTTGTTTCATCTCGCCAAAGCTGAAGGTCGTGACCTTCTTCTTGTTATTCTCAACTGCTGCAGACATTTTGAGTACTTTTTTATGTTATTGGGATGCAAAGTTATCTAAAAAAACAACACGTTCGCATCTGCGTGGCCGTCATTTGGTCAGTTCGCGGTAAAACTGACGCTTCGGCTCGAACCTTGCTCATCGACGACGGTTATGGTATGCATGCCAGGTTTTGGATCGATGGCCATTTCGTGGCGGTCTCTTGTTTCGCCGATGTATGAGCCGTCGAGGTGCCAGAAAAGATGTGCTCCACTGCGATTACATGCCACTCGCACGACTGTTTTTTCGCGTGTTCCGCCGAAGTTTTTTGGCAATGCAATAGTGGCTCCGTTTTGCGGATAGATAAACTCAATCGCGCGGCTGTTGTCTTCGCATCCGCTTCGCATTGGTGGCAGCGAACGATAGTCGGCATGTCGTTTCTTGTAGTAATATTCCTGTGTCGGCGGAAGCACGAACCATGTCGTGTCGTGCATGTTCGCAATGCTTTCGCAAGAACTGTTCACACGCCACTTCAAATCCTTGGTAGTGTGTATTATACGGCAGTAGTGGCACGGCTTTGTCTCTGCTGATTTCAGGGGCATGACAAGCGTGTCGACGACTGCGCAGATGTCTGTTGCGATGCATCCGCTCTGTCGGCAGACAGGTGTGAATTCCATGTCGGATAGTGGCTCTTCGAACCATCCGCCGTCGGGCAGCATCGCAAAGACATCGAACAAGAGCGGCGCTGCATAGCCGATTCCGGTGAGTCCGGCGCGACCTTCGCCCGTGGCATTGCCGACCCACACTCCGACGATGTGCTTGGGTGTGATTCCGATTGCCCATCCATCACGGCTGCCCCAGCTGGTTCCGGTCTTCCATGCGATGCGTTTCATCGAGCGGAATTGTTGCCAGTCGGCCTCTTCTTCGGGCCTGTTCACGGCGCTCATCGCTTCAAGCGCAAACCAGATGCCCGATTCGCTCATGATCTTGCCGTTGTTGTGGATGAAATTATAGTATATGTGGCATAGATCCCAAAGCGTGGCTTCTGCTCCGCCAAGGATCAGCGATGCTCCATAGTGATCTTCGCTGAAGCGTAATGTCGTCATTCCCAGAGTCTTGAGCTCGTTCATGAAGCGACTAGTGTTATGCTGCGAAAGCATTCTGACAAGCGGAACATTGAGCGAGAGCGATACCGCTTCGTCTGCATGGACGGCACCGCTGAATGTGCGGCTGAAGTTGTGGGGCGTGAAACCGTTGATGCTCAGCGGAGTATCGGCAATCAGCATGCGCGGAGTGATTTCGCCGTTGCTGATCATAGCGGCATAGAGCAGTGGCTTCAGAAGGCTGCCCGGACTGCGTTCGCTCTGGATGATATCAACGTCTTTGGCTTCGGTGCCGTTCGTCGCATTGCCAATGTATGCAATGACGTCGGCCGTCTGTGCGTCGAGCACGAGGACTGCGATGTTCTCGATATGGTTGGCCCTGTTCGATGTTGCGTGGCTGTTGGCCGTGTTTTGCACGCGTTTCTGCAGGTTGGCATCAATCTGGCTGTGCGTTGTCTGCCCTTTGGCTGTTCTGCCTACGAAATCCAGGAAGTGAGGAGCGTCGTTGGGTAGCGGAAGTGGCTGGCCGACAAGTGGTTCCATCTTTGCCAAATCGCACTCTTCTCGCGTGATGGTTTGCTGTTCGCATAGCATTTCGAGCAGCATGTCGCGCTTTTTCTTCAGCTCATTTCGATTGCGTCCGACATTGACAAGCGAAGGAGAGTTTGGCAAGACTGCCAATGTTGCACATTCTGCCCACGAAAGGCTCCATGCATCGCGGCCGAAATAGCGCCATGCAGCGGCCTGAAGACCAACGACATTGCCGCCCATCGGCGCCTCTGAAGCATACGCCCGCAGAATCTCATCTTTCGAGTGAAATGTCTCTATGTCGATTGCCCAAAGCGATTCGACAATCTTCTGCCAGAAAGTTCGGCTCTGATTGCCGCGAGCCATGCGTGCAACCTGCATCGTCAGCGTGCTTCCGCCTTCTGCAAACCGACCTTTTGCTATGTCGTTTTTGACGGCGCGGGCAAGTGCAATCGGGTCTATGCCCCAATGCCATCTGAAGCGCCTGTCTTCATAGCAAATGATGCAATCGCGGAATTTGTCCGGAACGCTGTCGATCGGGCCGAAGCGCCACTGTCCGTCGTCTGCAATACGTGCGCCAAGCAGACGTCCGTCGCGGTCGTAAACAACCGTTGCCGTCGGCCGTCCGAAGAGCGTGCCCGGCATCGCGATGTGAACAATCAGCATGACCACGAAAAACATCGCAGCGCTGATGACTAAAGGCTTTACAAGATTATGTCTGAAATATCTTTTCAATGAAAATAACATTGTTGGGCAAAATGCCGTGCAAGATTAATTATTTTTAGCATAAATGCAAAATGAATAGGCATAACTTTGCACAGCGAAAAAATGTTCGTTTTTGTTGCATTCAAAATTTCATTTTTTCGCGGATTATTATTATAATCGCATTTTGAAAACCACTACTGTATGCGAACACTTCTCCACATAGCTCTGTTGGTCGTGATTATGAACATCGCATTGCCGTCTCATTCTCAGAATGGCTATGGCAATAGTGAGCTCGATTCGCTGTTTCAGATTATGTCTGAGAGTTATAGCACGAATGAAGGTCTGCGAAATATCGACATTTTCCTGAAAAGGGCGCGTGAACTTGACAATCAGCAGGCAATACGCACCGCATACGGCTACAAAGGCGGAAGCTATACGAACATGCGTATGTATAAACGCCTCGATGCATTCATGGACAGCATTGACACTTACACGGACTTAAATGTCAGCGCGCCGTCGATGTACAGCTATCTCATCTATGCCCGAATGATGTCGGACATCTATCAGGGACGTTATCGTCTGGCAATCGACATCGCCAAGCGCCTCTACAGTGAAAGCCATATCGTTGATGAAGGAGTCGTCGTGACCGACAAGAACCGCGAAGATGTCATCGGCGCCGTTCAGAAACGCATAGCCGCACTTCGTTGTCTCGGCATCGCCCATTCAAGGCGAAAGCAGGTCGAGAAGGCTCTCAGTTATCTCAACGAGTGTATCGATCTTGCGAAAAGGTTTACGTCAGAGCTCAACGGCGAGCTGATTGATGCCAATGGCGATCGCGTTCAGATTTCGTTGCGTTCAGACTGGCACGACCGTACGCTCGGATATCTGTCTCAATTCGAAAATTCAATCAAGAGATATGTCGAAACTCACGAGAATGGCGAATCGGATGTCATTCTTTATGAGATCATATTGAACTATGGCTATGCCGAGACTTATGTTCATCTTGGCAACATGAAGATGGCATCGTTCTATCTGAAAAAAGCTGAGCAGCAGTTGCTTGACAACAGTATTTCGTCGTTCATGAAGACGGATTATTATCGCATCATGTCGCTCTATCATGAGGCTTTCGGCAGCAAGGATTTTGCCTATGCCTATGCCGACAGTTGTGCACGTTTCTGCCGCGATTCGGGTGAGCTCGAGGATGAAATTAACGCATTGAAAACGGTTTGGAAGATGTCGTCTGATGTTCCGGCGTCGAAATATGGACGTGAAATAGGCGAGCGCATCATCGCATTGTCGGATTCGCTTTCCGACTCGCGCTATCAGTCGTCTTTGGAAGACATCAGCGCTGTCATAGATCTTGACAGATATGAACTTGCTACGCAGAAGCTGAGTGCTCAGCGCAAATACTGGATTCTCTCGTCTATCATCGTGATTCTGGCGAGCCTCGTCGTCGTGTTCATCATCCTTCGCAGTCGAACAAAGGAGAAGCAGCGCATTCTGGCTCAGCAGAAGGTGATTCTCGAAGCGGAAGTCGAAAGGCAGACATCGGAGATCATTCTCAAGAATCGAGACATAACCTCGAGTCTCGAATATGCAAAGAAGATTCAGCAGGCCATCCTACCGGATATGAAGAAATTTGCGGGCGATGCAATAAGTGGCGCCTACGTATATTATAGGCCATGCGAAACCGTCAGCGGCGATTTCTATTGGACATACAAGGTCGGTGACACATATCTGTTCGCATGTGCCGATTGCACAGGACATGGCGTGCCGGGCGCGTTCCTCTCGATGATCGGCTCAACGAGTCTTAACGAGATTTGTGGATATGAACATATTACAAACCCGACAGAGATTCTCAACAGACTTGATTCTCAGCTGATTGACGTGCTCAACCAAAGTAGCGAAAGCATAATCAAGGACAGTATTGATATCAGCATACTCACCTACAATAGTGTGACTGGCATTGTCGAAATTGCTTCTGCCCGTCGTCCTGTATATGCATTCATCGATGGAGTCCTGACATACGTAAAAGGTACGCGCCGAAGCATTGGTGATCGCGAGGATATCAACCGCAGACGCGAATTTGAGACGACGAAGATGGCGGTCAAGAAGGGTGATGTATTCTACCTTATAACCGATGGTTTCAAAGACCAGTTCGGCGGACAAACCGAGTATGGTCCTCAGGGAACGCTCTTCACGAGCATTCGTGTCGAAGAGATGCTGAAGCATGTCAGCAAGATGCCGATGTCCGCACAGCTTGGTGCCATCGACAAGACATTCGAGACGTGGAAAGGCACATGCAGTCAGGTTGATGACGTCTCGCTCGTTTGTGTGAAAATCTGATTTACAACATATAGAAAACAACAGAAAAATGGCAATTGATTTCAAGCAGGCTCCATCGCCATGCTACATTCTCGATGCCGATCTCCTGCGCAGCAATTTGCGTCTGATAAACAATGTCCGAAAGGAATCTGGCGCGGAGATAATCTTGGCTTTCAAGGCTTTTGCGATGTGGAATGCGTTCCCGATCATTCGTGAATTCGGATTCCGTTCAACGGCAAGTTCATTGTCCGAAGCCCGTCTGGCATACGATGAGCTTGGCGGACTCGCCCACACTTTTTCGCCGGCCTACACCGAAAGTGAATTCCCGACAATCATGGAATGCAGTAGCCATATTACGTTCAATTCGCTCAGCCAGTACGAGCGTTTTGCACCGCAGGTGGCAAAGGCCGACCATAAGATTTCGCTTGGCATTCGCGTCAATCCAGAATTCAGCGTTGTCGAAACCGACTTGTATAATCCATGCACGCCAGGTTCGCGACTTGGAGTGATGGCAAGTCAGTTGCCGTCGCGTTTGCCTGATGGCATTGAGGGACTTCATGTCCATTGTCTGTGCGAGTCGTCGGCCGACGATCTCGAAGGTCTGATGAACCAGATGGGCGAGAAGTTCGCACACTGGATCAAGCAGGTTAAATGGGTCAATTTTGGTGGCGGACATTTGATGACGCGCAAAGGCTATGATGTCGAAAAACTCATTCGCATCATCAAGGATTTCCGAGAGAAATGGGGCGTTGAGGTCATTCTTGAGCCGGGCAGTGCCTTTGGCTGGGAAACGGGCGTACTTGTTTCCGAGGTCGTTGATATTGTCGAGAATTGTGGCATTAAAACAGCCATTCTGAACGTATCCTTTGCTTGCCACATGCCTGATTGCCTCGAGATGCCATACAAACCGCATATCCGTGGCGCTCACCACGAACCTGTCGAGGGATTGCCGACTTACAGAATGGGTGGCAACAGCTGTCTGTCGGGCGACTTTGTCGGCGACTGGTCGTTCGATGAGCCTTTGAAAATAGGCGACAGGATAATCTTCGAGGACATGATTCACTACACGATTGTGAAGACAACGATGTTCAATGGCGTAACTCATCCATCGCTCGCAATCTACGATCAGAAATATGGATTGCGCGTCGTCAGAAAATTCGGCTACGAAGATTATAAGAGCAGAATGGGCTAAAATGTAAAGACCATGGCTCAATTGTGGTTTTCGCAATTGCCGATTGGTCAAATTACATTATCTTTGCGCTCAATTTCAATGCAATAAAAAAACATAAGATATATGGCAAAAGAACTCAACAAGATGACCAAGCGTCAGGATGACTACTCAAAGTGGTACAACGACCTGGTCGTAAACGCTGATCTCGCAGAGCAATCTGCTGTGCGTGGCTGTATGGTTATCAAGCCTTATGGCTATGCTATTTGGGAAAAGATGCAGCGTGTACTCGACGATATGTTCAAGCAGCAGGGCGTGCAGAACGCTTACTTCCCACTCCTCATCCCTAAGTCATACCTCTGCCGTGAAGCTGAGCATGTCGAGGGCTTCGCCAAGGAGTGTGCCGTCGTTACTCACTACCGCCTCAAGGCCGATGCCGAGAAGGGCGTAGTCGTTGACCCTGAGGCTCGTCTCGAAGAGGAACTCATCGTTCGTCCAACATCGGAAACCATCATTTGGTCTACATATAAGAACTGGATCACTTCACACCGTGACCTCCCAATCCTCTGCAACCAGTGGTGCAACGTCATGCGCTGGGAGATGCGCACGCGTATGTTCCTCCGTACTTCAGAATTCCTCTGGCAGGAAGGCCACACCGCTCATGCAACAAAGGAAGAAGCTGGCGAGATGGCAATGAAGATGATCAACGTCTATGGCAACTTCGCAGAGAAGTGGATGGCCGTGCCTGTAATCAAAGGTCCTAAGTCGCCAAACGAGCGTTTCGCCGGCGCACTCGATACATTCACAATCGAGGCTATGATGCAGGACGGCAAGGCTCTCCAGGCTGGTACTTCGCACTTCCTTGGCCAGAACTTTGCCAAGGCTTTCGACGTGATGTTCACAAACAAGGAGAACAAGCAGGAGTATGTTTGGGCAACTTCATGGGGCGTTTCAACACGCTTGATGGGTGCACTCATCATGACTCACTCTGATGACAATGGTCTTGTCCTTCCTCCAAAACTTGCTCCAATTCAGGTCGTTATCGTTCCTATCTATAACAAGCCGGATCAGCTCGCTGCACTCACGGAGCGCATCCAGCCATGGGTTGATGCACTTCGCGAAAAGGGTATCAGCGTGAAGTATGACGACGCTGACAACAAGCGTCCTGGCTTCAAGTTCTCTGAATATGAGCTCAAGGGTATTCCTGTCCGTATTGCTATGGGTGCACGTGACCTTGAGAACGGCACACTCGAACTCGTTCGCCGTGATACTCTCGAGAAGACGACTGTTCCTCAGGAGGGCATCGTCGAGCGTGTTGTCGCTCTCCTCGACGAGATTCAGGACAATATCTTCGCTAAGGCCAAGGCTATGCGCGACGGTTATATACGCCGTGTTGATACTTGGGATCAGTTCAAGGAAGAGATTGAAAAGGGAGGCTTCCTTCTCTGCCACTGGGATGGAACAACTGAGACTGAGGAATACATCAAGGCCGAGACAAAGGCAACCATTCGATGCATCCCATTCGAGGCTCACGATCCTGAGGATCTCAAGCCAGGTGTCGACATGGTAACAGGCAAGCCATCGGCTCGTCGTGTACTCTTCGCACGTTCATACTAATCGGATTTAGCAATCATAGAGACGCAGCTTCGGTTGCGTCTTTTTTTATTCTGTTATATCATGAAAGGAATATACACAGTTCTTCTTCTCATCGTGTCAAACATCTTCATGACCATCGCGTGGTATGGACATTTGCGTTTTGGTGAGATGAAGATATTCAAGGAACATGGTTTGTGGATGATAATCCTTGTCAGCTGGCTCGTCGCATTGTTTGAATATTGCGTGATGGTGCCAGCCAACCGCATCGGTTTTCGCGACAACGGAGGTCCGTTCAGCCTCTTCGAATTGAAGATCATCCAGGAAGCCGTATCGCTCATCGTCTTCACGGTTTTTGCTGTGACGATCTTCAAGACCGAGACACTGCGACTGAACCATCTCTATGGTTTCGTATTTCTGCTTCTTGCCGTCTATTTCATCTTCAAGAAGTAGAAATCCGTATTCGAAAAAAACAAAGCCGCATAAGTTCAATCCTATGCGGCTTTTTTCGTCCTATTCACTATATTTCGTGAAGTTGTATTTGTCTCGCAATTTCTGCTTCTCTTCAGCCGAAAGCGATGTGAAGTAACCCTTCCAGCCTGGGCAGAAATTGATGTGCCAACGCCAGAAACGTCCAAGCAACGATTTCGGGCTCTTCTCGTAGTGTGCTCTGAACTTGCAGTTTGCACAAGGTTTTGTCGATTCCATATCTATTCCTCTTTTTTATTGAAAAATGCTTTCAGACGTTTGATGCCTTCAACGCCCAGTATCGTAAGTCCGCCATATTGGCAGGTCTTGGCCAGACCAAAGAGAATAAACCACAAAACACCTTTCGCTTCTACGCTGATTGGCAATGCCATTTGTGCAAAAGATAAAATGTAGAATGGAATGCAACACAGCAATACGATTACTCCCGTTCGGAACGACAAACCGCTGAGCCATTGCTTTATTCTTGCAAATGTATCTTTTATTGATGCCATCGATGTTGTTTCTGTGTATCTCTCTGTTTATAAAGACAACTGACGTCCAAAAATATTTTTGCCCGACAAGACTTTTTTTATGAAATACAAAGTCGGAATACGACAAAAATGTTTTCCGTGAGCAGCTCTGCCGACTTATTTCAGGTCGAGAATCTGCTCGGCGTGGATCTTGGTTTTAATCTCTTTTGGACCCATGATGCGCTCGATGATTCCCTCTTCATTGATGAGGTATGTCGTGCGGATTGTGCCGATGGTCTTGCGTCCGCAGGCAACTTTTTCGCCCCAGCAGCCTAACTCTTGAAGCAGAGTCGTCTCCGTGTCGGCAATGAGAGGAAATTCCAGGCCGTTTTTCTCAGCGAATTTGGCCTGCGCATCCTGCTTGTCTTTGCTGATGCCGATGATTGCATAGCCTTGTGCCTCGAGTTCGGCTTTGTGCGCCTGGAGCGAGCATGCTTCGGCCGTACATCCTGGAGTGTTGGCTTTCGGATAGCTGTAGAGTACAATCTTACGACCGCGAAAGTCCGATGCTTTGATTTCGTTGCCGTGCTGGTCTTTTCCGAGCACTTCCGGTATTCTGTCTCCTACGTTCATGTTTGTTGCCGTTTTAGGTTCGTGTTGTTGTTTAAAGCTCTGAAAAATCATGCTTTAGGAATTCTGAATGTAGGCATTTCGTCGTGATGCCCGCAATTGTGATGGTCACATACTTGTGGATTGTCCTTGATGTTGCCCGCGAGATAATCGTTGGCGAGTTTCATGACATCGCCCTGGCAGCCTTTGATTACGTCGATGCCGCACGAAGATAGCTTGTTGATGGCGCCCTCGCCGATGTTGCCTGCAAGCATGAGCGTGATGCCCATCTCTTGCATCTGATTGGCTATGTTCGATTTGCAACCGCAACCCTCGGGACTTGACAATGTCGATGTGGCGACGATTGTCCTGTTGTTGTCAATCTCGACGATGGTGTAGTATGCGCAATGGCCGAAATGGCTGTCAACCAAGCCGTCGCGTGTTGGAATGGCAATTTTCATATATATATTTTTATGAGTTATTACTTTGTTGTATTTTGAATGCCGCTGCTCGCACCTGTTATGAGTATTACGAGATTGCCTTTTGCCATATTCCTGTCTTATTCGATAGTTATCTTGTCGATTCTGATTTTCAGCGTGTTGCCTGTTGGCAAATGTGCTTCGGCAACGTCGCCGACTTTCTTGCCAACCAACGCCTCTCCGATAGGCGATTGTATGGATATTTTTCCCTCTTTCAGATTCGCCTCATGAGGATTGACAATAGTGTAGGTCATCTTTGCATTATTGGCCAGATTGGTGAATTCTACCTTGCGTAGCAGGCCGACGACATCGCTGCTCAGGCTGGAAGTGTCAAGAACGCGGGCAAATTGGAGCACATTTGTCTTGAAGCGGATCTTTCCCATGAGTCTTCGGAGTTCGCGCTTGGCTGCATGGTACTCAAAATTTTCGCTCAAGTCGCCTTTTGCGCGAGCCTCGGCAAGTTCATCTTGTGCCTTCGGAAGTTCGACTTTCGTCAGTTCGTTCAGTTCTGCTACAAGCTGGTCGTAGCATTCTTGAGACATATATTCCATATTGTTGCAGTTTTACTTTTTGTAGATATTCGCCCGGCCATAAACGTGTCGCTGAATTCATGCGGGTAGGCGAGAGTTCAATCAGACTTTATTTCTGTAGCAGACGTATGGAACTGAATGCATCTCCGCATTCAACCTCGAAAGTTATGGCCCGTGCGCTGGCCGATGGTTCCTTTGACTGGATGTTGACTACGATATTTCCGCTCTCATCGTACTGTATCTCATACCACTCCTTTGTAAGGTGCATATTCCTGTAGTCTGTCCAGTCTCTGTCTTCTGGCCAAACTTTTGTGTCCTCATTCTCCATTACTCTGTTAAGCCACAGCTCTCCATAGTTTTTGGAGTAGATCTTGAATTCACCTCCGTCAGCTGGGACATCGTATGTTGACGATTTCTGTCTTTGTCCATTTATGGTGATCTGAATCGAATCCCAGTTGCCATCTTTTCCTTCAATATCGCAAGCGATAAGCATAGTCGTCGCCATAAGCAATGGCGTGATATTCAGTATCTTCTTTGTCATTTTTCTATCGGTTAATCGTGTCATGCGTAGATCTTGTCCGGTTCTGAATCAATTGGACTTCATCCGTGCAACAATGCAAATATAGAGAATTTTCAACGGTATTAAGATGAGGTCGGGAAATATTGATGACATGTCCAGCCCCAAGTTTTTTGGAAAAATGTAGTGGACATCACGTCTTATATTTCTAAAAATGTGATTTTGTTATGGAATTCGTTGGTGTTGAACAGTTTATGGGATAACAGTTAAAAATCGGCAAGAAGCCACTCTTTCGCCATGTATAACGTGTAATAGCGACGTGCTTTTCGCCATTCGTCACCACCTCGGGTTCCGTTCGTCAATTAAAAGGGCACTTTCGTCAAAAAGGCGAGTTTTTTTTTGTGGTGTGGTGGGGATGGTGTATCTTTGTAGGGTGCTATTGTGCATGGGATGATAATTAAACATTTATAAATAATATGAAGAGAATTCTATCTTTATTTGTTTCTGCTTTGTGTGCTGTGGGTGCATGGGCAGAAGAGCCTCTGAGTGGCGAGTATGTCGACCTTGGCTTGTCGGTCAAGTGGGCGACATGTAACCTTGGTGCAACTTCTTCAACAGACGCAGGATGGTATCTAGCGTGGGGCGAGACATCGCCAAAGACAAATTATACTTGGGAGACTTATCTGTCATACCTTGGCGGTACAATGGCATCTTTTAAAGATGCAGGTACTGATAAAGATCCACTGAAAGACTATGTCTATGGTGGTTCTCATTCTGAAGGTATCGGAGCTACAGCTTACGATGCTGCGACAGTTGCTTTAGGTGCGGGCTACCGTATGCCTACACAGACAGAGTTTGCAGAGCTAGCAAATACGGACAACTGTGAATGGGTATGGTATGATGAAGACAATACCGAATTCAATGGTGTAGCTGGCTATAAGGTAACATCAAAGAAGACAGGCTATACAGGCAACTCTATCTTCCTTCCTGCTGCTGGCTATCGTCGCGGAGAGGACCTCTACAACGAGGATCCGTACGGCTACTACTGGTCGTCAACTCCTGTCACGGGCGGTGCCAACTACGCGTACCGCCTCAACTTCGGTTCGGGCGACGTCGCCCCGAGCAGCTACTATGGCCGTTTTTACGGGTTCCCTGTTCGTCCTGTCTATGATGGTCCAGACCCTATCGCCCAGATCACCATCGGCGAGACAACGACAGGATATGCTGACACATATTTGTTCAAGTCAGCCATCGAAGCTATCGAAGGTGTTGCTTCTATCAAATTCGTTGACAACGTATCGGGAAATACCCCAACAACTCTATACTTGAGCGGATCATCAGATATCACAATCGACCTTAATGGCAAAAGCGTTGATAATATCAACTTTAACGTAAGCGGCAAGCTGACGATCAATGACAGCAGTGAAGAGGAAACTGGCATGGTGACTTTTAACCCAGCATATCCTTTCGATGTAAATGAAGGAGCTGAGCTGATTATCAATGGAGGTAGCTTCTATGGAAGTTACTATGTAAATGGAGGTGAAGGTAGAGTAATTTTAAATGGAGGACACTTCAAAGAGGGATCTTACGGCGCACTCAGTGAATATGCCATTCTTGGCGAAGGCAAAGCTCTCAAGCTTAAGGACGGCACAATCATTACTGAAATCACTGAGACTATAACTCAGGATTGCGAGGTGATTGATGCGCCATCAACTCCAACAGCCATCGAGTCAGTCAATGCCGAGAAGTCTGGTAAGGCAATCAAGACTATCGAGAATGGCAAGGTTGTGATTATCCGTGGTGACAAGAAATATGACCTTTCAGGTCGCGAATTATAATTGACATGTGGTGTGGAGACGTTTACCTCCGGTCAGTTTCACAGTCATGAAACGTCTCTACAATAATGAATGATATGGGAACGGGCATCTCCTGGGTGGGGGTGTCCGTTTCTGTTCCCCTTCGTCACCACCTTGGGGCGGAACATAAATGGTGAACACTGGGAAAATATCCTGTCGTATTTGTTGTTTATAGACAATAAATTCATATCTTTGTAGTGTTTGTTATTTATAGACAATGAATCTGCATAAAAGAGAGACATATTACAATCAGCTTTCACGATGGTTGGGTAAGGGCTTGGCGATAGTATTGACAGGGCAACGTCGTGTGGGCAAAAGTTGCATACTGAAACAACTCAAAGAAGAAAAGGAGGAAAATGCAGCTAATAATGTTATCTACATCGACTTTGAAGATGTAGATTTTCATCATGTCAGAGATTATCTGCAACTCACTGAATATATTGACGGTTTGATATGCGATGACAAGCATAATTATATACTGATAGACGAGATACAGGAGGTGCAGGAATTTGAACGTACGGTGCGTAACTTCATAAAGTATGAGAATACTGATGTGGTGATAACTGGCAGCAATGCTCGTATGTTGAGTTCCGACTTGTCGACCATGCTTGCAGGTCGTTACGTTGAGATTCACATCCAGAGTCTGAGCTATGCGGAATTCCTGCAATTTAACGGCCTTGACGACAGCGATCAGTCGCTGATGAGATATTTGACTCTGGGAGGCTTGCCTCAATTGTGCCATCTAGGTATTGGGAACGACGAAATAGTTGAGGATTATCTCAAGAATATATACAACACCATACTGCTAAAGGACATAATTTCACGTGAGAAGATACGCAACATACCATTTCTCACGAATCTATGCCACTTTATAAGCGACAATATTGGCAAACTGATATCTGCGACATCAATAAGCAATTATATGAAGACACAGCGAGCCGATGTGAGCTCGAATGTCGTCATAAGCTATCTGTCATATTTTTGCAATGCATTTGTGATTGACAAGGTGTCGAGGTATGACATTCATGGCAAAAGGCTGTTCGAGATCAACGACAAGTACTATTTTGGCGACATAGGCATACGCAACATGTTGAGTCGTGGCACAAGGCAGAATGATATAGAGAAAGTGATAGAGAATGCTGTATATCTTCATTTGAAGAGACTGCAATACAATGTCTATGTGGGACAGTTACGCAGTTCGGAGATTGATTTTGTGGCACAGAAGGCGGACAGGACTGTATATGTGCAGTGTTCTTACCTGATAGCATCGCCAGAAACCTACGAGCGTGAGTTCGGCAACTTGAAGATGATAAAGGATAACCATCCGAAGATTGTGGTGTCACTGAACCCTATGTTGGAGGAGGCCAACGAGAATGGCATAAGGCATATTCATCTGCGTCGCTTCCTGAAGCTTGGTGAGTTGTAGATGCTCTTCTCCCTTCGTCAATTAAAACGGCACTTTCGTCAAAAAGGTTGATGCCAATGATTAACAAGACGGTGTACCGTCTCTACAAACGATAACCAATAATTAGGGAACGGGCATCTCCTGGGTGGGGGTGTCCGTTTTCTTTTTGCGTGAAGAAGCTTATTAATTCCGAAAATCTTATAATAAATTTGGATTGGATTCCGAAAATCTTATAATAAATTTGGATTTGCGTGGTTGAGGTTATATATTTGCATCTGATAAATGGAAAGAAAAAATGATAGAGAGAAATATAGGCAAAGACGTGACGAAGACTCTTGCTCGGGGCAAGGCGGCCATCATAATAGGGGCACGTCAGATAGGCAAATCGACATTGCTTGAGCATCTTTTTGCCGGAAGGAATGATGTGTTGTGGCTTAATGGCGATGATTTTGACGTGCGTCAGATGTTTGAAAACATAACATCGACAAGGCTGAGAGCCATAATAGGCGACAATAAAGTTGTGGTGATAGACGAGGCGCAGAGGATAGCCGACGCAGGCCTCAAGCTCAAGCTGATAACCGACCAGATGAAAGATGTGCAGCTTGTTGCCACAGGCAGTTCGTCGTTCCAACTAACATCAATGATCAATGAGTCGCTCGCAGGCAGAAAGCGCGAGTTGCGCATGTTTCCACTGTCGTTTGGCGAGATGGTGGCGCACACTAATTTCCTCGAAGAGATGCGCATGTTACCGCACCGTATGATATATGGATACTATCCTGAAGTGGTGACGCACATCGGCGAGGAACGTGACATACTGAAGGAACTGGTGGACAGCTATCTCTATAAAGATGTGCTCGAACTCGATTCGATAAAGAAGTCAGACAAGATAATGAGGCTGTTGCAGTCGTTGTCTCTGCAGATAGGGTCGCAGGTGTCTTATAACGAGATAGGGCAGATGGTGGGACTCGACAGCAAGACCGTGGAGAAATATATTGACATCCTTGAAAAGTGTTTCGTCATATTTCGTCTGCCGTCCTATGCGCGTAATATGCGCAATGAGTTGAAGGCAAGCCGCAAAGTGTTCTTTTATGACATGGGAATACGCAATGCCGTGATAGGTAATTACACACCCCTGGAACTGCGCAACCCATCAGAGATAGGCGAGATGTGGGAGAATTTTGTGATTGCCGAGCGTCTAAAACGCAATGTGATGTCGGGCAGCAATGCGAAGATGTATTTTTGGCGCACTCAGCAGCAGAGCGAAATAGACCTGATAGAAGATAATATGGGCCGACTTGACGCATTTGAATTTAAGTGGAATCCGAAAGCCAAGGCACGAAATCCAAAGCCATTCCTCGATGCCTATGAAGGCTCGACCTTCAATGTCATTTCGCCCTCCAACATCGAGGTGTTTGTCGGGTGATGTTGTCATCACTTGGCAATCAAAACCATCGAGAATGGCAAGGTTGTCATCATCAAGAATGGTGAGAAGTACGACCTTGCAGGTAGGAAATTGTAATGCATGTGGTGTGGAGACGCGGCATGCCACCATGTGGTTGATACCAATGATTAACAAGACGGTGTACACACCGTCTCTACAAACGATAAAAAATAATTAGGGAAACGGATGTCTCCATTTTTTGGGGATGTCCGTTTCTTTTTGTTGTAGCATACATCTTTGGATATTTTCAGATTGTCAATGCCTGAAATCTTAGATTAATCCTGTCATATATACTGGCAATAGATTTGTCTGACCATCCTTTCGCATATCTTTGGTGTATATAAGATATCTGTCAGCCACGCGCTCTGAGTATTTCTCGCAGAACATATCCAATGATTTGTGCTTGTTGTAGCCCGACGACTTCACCTCTATCGGCATTATTTTGCTTCCTCGCGACAACATAAAATCTACTTCGTATGCGTGACGGCTGTTATCGTAGAACGTGTGGTAAAAGAGTTTAGAACCTGATGCCACCAACATCTGTGCAACAACATTTTCATACACGTATCCCATATTGGAATCAAGCTTATCACTCAACAGTTTCACGTATATTTCATTGTCTGAAAAATCCTTATCCCAAAATGCGAGAGTTACAAACAGTCCTGTATCGCTAAGGTATATTTTGTATGACTCGTAGTTTGCTGTCATTCCGAACCCTACCTTAGGGTCACTTACATTGTGTGCAACATTTATCGTCTTGCTCTCTTTCATCATGGAGATGAGTTCAACTTTTTTCTTGAATTTGAGATTCTCCACTATATTGCTTGAGAGGAATCTAGTTGAATTTTTGTATAATTGTGACGGAACAGACAGATAAATCGACTTGGCATAATCAGACGAATCTATCTTATGAAAATCGTTAGCATACAAATTGATAATGCCACGTTTCACCTTGTCGACCTTGCACATGTCGTTTGTCTCTATATACTCTTTTATCGCCTGAGGCATGCCACCTACCAGCATATAAAGTCTGAAGTCTCGCATCAGTTTTCGGTTTATGTCGTCGCCAAGCGACATTCTGCCCATAAACGACTGGCGTATCAACTCAAATGTTTCAACATCTCCCAACGCCCATCTGAACTCCTCGTAATCCATAGGATGCATTTCCAGAGTCTCCTCCTCGCTTGGAATGACAATATTCTTGATGTTCTGGCGAATACTTATTAATGAACCGGTCTCAATATAGTCGTAGCGTCCATCGGCTACTAGATATTTTATTGCCTGGCGGGCAAGTGGATGCATCTGGACTTCGTCAAAGATGATTACAGATTTTCGTTCATGCAATGATACTCCACCCGACAGAACCTTTAGCTTCATGAAAAACATATCAAGGTTTGTCATGTCATTGAACAAATTCTTTATATCTGCGGTTGTGTTGGCGAAATCGATGATTATATATGACTCATATTCATTCTTGGCGAATTCTTGGGCGACAGTGGATTTACCTATTCGGCGAGCCCCTTCTATAAGAAGCGCAGTTCTGCCTTCTGCTTCATTTTTCCACTGAAGCATACGTTGATATATTTTACGTTTAAAAATCATCTCTCCTTCAATTGGTTACAACCGCAAATGTAGACAAAATGCTCTTAATCGCAAATTTCAAAACACGTAAAATGCTTCTAATCGCAAAATTTATAAAATACAAAAATGCTTCTAATCGCAATTTTGCAAGTGGCGACTGCGTTCAAAACAAACCAATTTGATATATTTGCAAAGTAGTTGATGAAACTGATTTAACCTTATATACCATGAAAACAACTCTAATCCTTTTGTCTTCTGCAGTCATTGCCACTGGCGTATGTGCGCAGAACACTGAGAATGGTCAGGTAGTGATTGTCAAGGATGGTGAGAAATATAACTTGGCAGGCATAAAGTTATAATAGCGTGCAGACGACGAATTGCGTCTGAAAAAATATTGGGCAGCATTGGAGAAATGAAGTGACCCCTGAAAGTTTTTTGTCTAACTTTCGGGGGTCACTTCGCTCTTCTATTTTGACTTAGTATTTACAATACTATATGATATAAATTTTGCTTTCTTCACGACTCGATAAAGTCACACACCTTGTTGATCTGCTCCGCTATCGTGTCACCGAATTTGTGCTCGAAGAAGGCACTGCCTATGGTGAACGCCCATGGCTCTGCCTGCTTGATGAATCCTAGGCGCTCATAGCTGTCGATGCTGCCTGCCACACAGACAGGGAGGTTGCCCTTCTTCACTATGTCCGATATAAGTTGCTCCGCATCAGTAATATATCGATAACCTAGCAGGTCAATGCCAAAGACGCCCTTGCTCTTCAACGCCTTTGCTTCTTCCACCATGCCCTCGATACTGCCCTCAAGGATAGACGGACGACCAGTAATCTGACCTACAAAAGGCATGTATGCTATGCCGTGCTGCTGGCATAAGCTGGCAATGGCCTCAGAGTAGCAGGTGCCCATGAGTATGTCGCAGCCACATTCAACCGCCATTTGTGCTCCTTCAAGACCTTCCTCTTCTGTGTAGGCCACCACCTCAAGCGCCGTACGCTTGCCACACTCCTTCATCCTTGCATAGATGCGCTTCATCTCCTCTAGGGGAAGCGGCTGCTCCTTGAATCCCCAATACGTGGCTTTTGTGTCGCGACATTGTTCAAAAATCTGATATGCGTTCTCCACGGTAAGGTCGTTGTGGGTGAGCATCACTATGAGTTCTGGCTTCATGATTAGTCTTTTAGGCATGCAAGATACTGACGGATTGTCTCTTCAATGCCCAGGTAGAGGGCATCGCTGATGAGTGCGTGGCCTATCGAAACCTCATCGCACCAAGGAATATTCTTGTGGAAGAATGCCAGGTTCTCAAGACTCAAGTCATGTCCGGCATTGAGTCCGAGACCACATTCACGTGCCACCTCTGCCGCCTTGACGTATGGCTCGATAGCCTTCTCCGGACCCTCCGGATAATGCGTGGCGTATGGCTCCGTATAAAGCTCTACACGGTCAGCACCGAGTTCCGCAGCCTTGCGCACCATCTCTGGTATAGGATCCACAAAAAGCGATACGCGTATGCCGCAGCTCTTGAAGTCGGCCACTACCTTTCTAAGGAAGTCAGCATGACGGATTGTGTCCCAGCCTGCATTGCTCGTTATTGCATCTTCCGCATCCGGCACAAGCGTCACCTGTGCTGGACGTATCTCTTTCACCAGCTCTATGAATTTTGGCACAGGGTTGCCTTCAATGTTGAATTCCTCTGTAAGTACAGGCTTTAGGTCATACACGTCGGCATAGCGGATATGACGCTCGTCAGGACGTGGATGCACTGTAATGCCCTGCGCCCCAAGACGTTCACAATCCAAGGCAAATTTTACTACGTTAGGTGTGTTGCTGCCGCGTGCATTACGTATGGTGGCTACCTTATTGATGTTTATACTTAGCTTTGTCATCGGAAAACCATTTAATTTTTTGTGCAAAGCTACAGCGTGTTCCAATAAAACACACATCTTTGTTCCGAAATGGAAAATCTTTGTTCCTTTATTGTAAAAACATCACCACTCAAAGTGTTCGATGAGTTCTAAAGCATTGGTTATTCTTTCGTGAATTATCACAAGCAGGATTGGTATATATCGTACTCCCCAAAACACATGTTTAAGACATTGTTTTTGCATAACGAACATATTTTGCATACTTTTGCGCCGTTTTATAAAAAAACGCATTGAACAATCTGGCTTCAAAATACAAACTAAAAGGTCTCTTCCTGCTGTTGTTGTATCTTATGATACTTGCAGCAAGTGCATTGCATACACATGAATGCAATGACGTAGACTTTGTGTGCCAGGATTGCTTGCACCATGTTGAACACAACGCACATGTCAGTCAGGCTTCCGCTATGGATTTTGACTGTATACTGTGCAAGATAATACACACTTCTTACTTCTCTCCAGAAGCACTGAATCTATCGGTAGCGGTGTTTCTGACCGTCTTGCTTGCCGTTTTCACACGCACAACATCTCTCAGACGCCACCTGCTATCGACCCAGACAAGGAGCTGATGTTTCATCTCCACACGGGAAGTTCGCAGATTCAATTTCGTCTGACGCCCGACACTTCGTGGGAGTTGTATGGCGGCGTGTCTTTCATGATGCAGAACAACGGGATTGGCGGTTATGGTTTTCTAATACCATCCTACAAACGTCAAGAAGGTGGTGCATACATGTTAGCCAACTACCGTCATTCATCAGTTCTCCAGCTGAGTGGCAGCATTCGTTATGACTTAGGACACATTCATTCTCAACAACATGGAGAAGATGTGAGCGAAGTGGACAAGGCATTTCATGACTATTCCATGTCTTGGGGAGTAGAATATAAGCCTGGCTACAGAGATGTCTTACGAGCATCTGTCGGTCGTGCGTTTCGATTGCCCTCAGTCAATGAATTGACGTCAAACGGTGTTCATCATGGTGCTTTTCGCCACGAGATGGGCGACAGTTCTCTTGTAGGCGAACATGGGTGGCAAGTTGATTTGTCATACACGTCAAAACGGGGTCGTATAGAATACTCTCTGTCGCCATTCTACAGTTATTATTCTCATTTCATAGCGCTACATCCTACAGGGCGTTGGTCGATGCTTCCCGATGCAGGACAAATATACCAATATGTCGATGCGCCGACCACCTTCATTGGTGGCGAGGTGAGTTTCAATGTACGATTGTGGCGAGGGTTGCACTATTCACTCACAGGTGAATATGTCTATACTTTCGACCATCACTCGCATACGGCAACGCCATACTCCCCTCCTGCCAATATGCATAACACGCTGAGCTGGGAGTCCTTACGCTGGCGATGCTACGCCGAATGTCAGAGCGTTGCAGCTCAGCATAGGGTGTGTCACAATGAAATGGAGACCAATGGCTACAATATATTCAACATAGGCGGAAGTGTTGATATTGCGTTGCATCAACGGAAATTGTCGTTGATGCTTAACATTCGCAACCTCTTCGACACCTCTTATTTCAACCATCTTAGTTTTTACCGACGTATCGAATTGCCAGAGGCGGGCATCGATATTCAAACAACAATTCGCCTCAACTATTAAAAAATCAATAATCATGAAAAAGTTTGGTATTCTTTCAATACTCTCAATTGCATTCGCATTCACATTCACAGCATGTGATAAGGACGATGATGTAGACACTGTCAACCCTGTCATCGAACTCGATGAGCCGGAAGACGGCGACGAATTGCTGATCGGCGCTGGTGTTCACTTTGAGTGTGATTTCTCTGACAATGTCATGTTGGGTAGCTACATGATTGAGATTCACAACAATTTTGACGGCCATAGCCACAAGGCAAACAAAAGCGAGGAGGCTCTCGAGCCATTCTTCTTCAAGAAGTCTTATGACCTCACAGGCTTGCGCAATGCTCACGAACATCATCACGACATTGTCATTCCTGAAAATGCCACTCCAGGCAACTATCATCTCGTCGTTTATTGCACCGATGCTGCTGGTAACCAGTCACTCGTAGCACGCGAGATTGTTCTCTCACATGATGCCGAAGAACACCACCATCATCACGACGGCGATGATGATGACGATGACGAAGACTAATCGCGGACAGATAAAAAGAAGCCCCCAAGTGCTGTGCGAAACATGACACTTGGGGGTATTTGTTTTGCCTCTGTTCTTAGGCAAATATGACATCTATTCTGGTGTCACATCAGAAATATTGGTTATAACTCCCAAAGTTCAGGTATGACAAATACATATAATGTGTGTACCTTTGTACTCGGTTTGTCGTCATCAAAGTAAAATATAATTAATCATTTATGTATATAGAGAAGATTCAGTCGCCAGTCGACTTGAAAGGGCTGGACATTGATGCATTAAAGGTCGTTGCAGACGAGACACGCGCTGCTGTTCTTAATCGCGTCAGCAAGCATGGTGGTCACGTAGGTCCTAACCTCGGATTTGTGGAGGCAACCGTAGCTCTACACTATGTGTTCAATGCTCCAGAGGATAAGTTCGTGTTTGACGTAAGCCACCAGTGCTACCCCCACAAGGTTCTTACCGGACGTGCCGCAGGTTTTCTTGGTGACGTAGAGGACATGAATGCCATAAGCGGTTACTCATCACCTGCTGAAAGTCCTGTATATGACAACTTCGAGGTTGGCCACACTTCTACTTCTATCAGCCTTGCTACTGGTCTGCAGAAGGCTCGCGACATAAAGGGTACAAAGGAGAATATCATAGCCATCATAGGTGATGGTTCACTCTCGGGAGGCGAAGCTTTTGAGGGACTTGACGAAGCATCCGAACTTGGCACAGGCATCATCATCGTGGTCAATGACAACGAGATGTCCATAGCCGAGAATCATGGTGGTATTTACAAGAATCTGCGTGCTTTGCGCGAAAGCAATGGCGAGTGCAATCATAACTGGTTTAAGGCGTGGGGCTTCGAATACAAATATCTCGAAGAGGGCAACGATATCCAGAAGCTCATCGAGCTCTTCAAGACGGTCAAAGATACCGATAAGCCTACCGTTGTTCACATCCATACAGAAAAAGGACACGGTTTCCAACCAGCCATCGACAACAAAGAAGCATGGCATTGGGGCATGCCTTTCAATATCACCGACGGCAGCCGACCAGCAAGTCTACACTATGAGAGCTACGAAGAACTCTTCAGCAACTGGATGTTGAAGGAGATGAAATCCGACAAGTCACTCATAGCCGTTACGGCTGGTACACCTGCTGCGGGTGGTTTCTCACCTAAGAAGCGTCAGGAGGCTGGTATTCAGCATATCGACATGGGCATCGCCGAAGAGCAGGCCTGCGCTATGAGTAGCGGTATGGCCAAGGGCGGTCTTCGTCCTGTCTGGACTGTCTATTCAACTTTCATCCAGCGCACATACGACCAGATTGCTCAAGACCTCTGCATCAACTCCAATCCTGCTGTCATCAACGTCATGTGGGGCGGCACAGGCACGATGAACGACATCACTCACATCTGCCTCTTCGACATCCCTATGCTCTGCAGCATTCCTGGTCTTATCTACCTTGCGCCAACAACCTGTGAGGAGTATTTCGCTATGCTAAGCTGGGCAGTTAAGCAGGACAAGAAACCAATCGCTATCCGCGTTCCTAGCAATGGTGTTCACCACACTTCCGAACTTGTCGAATCTGAATTCTCATTCACACCTAAGTATAAGGTTGCCCATAAGGGCTCTGAGGTAGCCATCATAGCAGCTGGCTCTTTCTACCAGAAAGCCGAGAATGTGCTCATGCTTCTTGCCACTAAGGGCATCAACGCCACACTCATCAATCCACGTTATCTCAACGAGGTCGATGCCACTACTCTCGACTCTCTCAAGGCCAGCCACAAGCTTGTCGTCACTCTCGAAGACGGTTGCAAGGATGGAGGTTTCGGCGAGCGCATAGCATCATATTACGGAACATCAGACATGAAGGTGCTTGTCGGTGGCGTTAAGAAGGATCTCTACGACCGTTTCGACCTTAATCAGCTTCTCTCCGACAACCGTCTGCTCGACGAACAGATTGTTGAGGACATCATCAAGATTATCAAATAACTATGCAAGATATATATCTTAATAGCATACAGGATTTCAACGACTACCAGGGGGTGGAGACTCTCCATCCTTTGGTTAGCGTTGTCCGTGTCGAAAATACCGACCACATCAAGGAGTGTGTCATGCACTACGGACTCTATGCCGTATATCTCAAAGAAAACAAGGGATGCAAGTTGTCCTACGGCCGTACGCCATACGACTTCGACGAGATGACGGTCACATCCTTTGCTCCAGGACAGAGCATCAGGGTCGAGCCCAATCCCGATGTGCCTTTTGCTAAGTTTACGGCTCTTGTCTTTCATCCCGATATTCTGAACCGTACCGAACTTGGCAAGAACATGCGTCGCTACGAGTTTTTCGATTACACAAGCACAGAGGCTCTTCATTTATCCCAGCAAGAGATTGAGGTGTTCAAGGGCGTACTCTCTATGATCGAACAAGAGCTTCATCGCTCAATCGACAAGCATACTCGTGAGCTCATAGTTTCGAATATCGAGTTGCTGCTCAACTATTGCCTCCGTTTCTACGACCGTCAGTTCATCACACGCGAGGAGATCAACCATTCGGTGGTCAAGAAGTTCACTTCGCTACTCGACTCATACATCGAAGAAAAAGCAGAGACGGAAGGATTGCCATCTGTCGCCTATTTTGCCGAGAAATGCTGCCTCTCTACTGGTTATTTCGGTACGTTGGTAAAGACCGAGACTGGCCGCACAGCCAAAGACCTCATCAACGAACGTCTGTTGGCACGTGCCAAGGCTCTGCTGAGCGACGACACGAAGACAATATCCGCCATCGGTCAGAATCTCGGTTTCGAATACCCTCAGCATTTTGTCCGTTTCTTCAAAGGATTGACGGGTAAGACTCCAGCCCAGTGGCGAGCAGCATAGTATCAAACAGAAATAATCTGATACGATTAAATGAATTTTGAAGACATGAGAAAGATAGTTGTCATCTCCACCAGTTTACGCGTTCACTCCAACTCCGACGCTTTGGCCAACGAGTTTATCCGTGGAGCACAGGATGCAGGACATGACGTGGAGAAAATCTCCCTCGTCGACAAGAACATACAGTTTTGCAAAGGATGTCTTGCCTGCCAGAAATTAGGCAAATGTGTCATAAAGGACGATGTGAATGATATCATGGCAAAGGTTATTGATGCCGACGTCGTTGTTTGGGCTACTCCAATATATTACTACGAGATGAGTGGACAGATGAAGACACTTATCGACCGTATGAATGCCATGTATTCACAGGATTACAAGTTCCGCGACATTTACATGCTCACTACAGCGGCTGAGAATGAGGAGTCTGTGCCTAAACGTGCGGAGGCTGGACTTACAGGTTGGATCGACTGCTATCCAAAGTGCGAACTCAAAGGCACTCTCTTCTGCGGTGGCGTGAACGACCCACGAGACATCGAAGGCAACGCCAAATTGCAGGCGGCATACGAAATGGGAGGAAAAATATAATAAATAAAATTTGGATTGCCGTAGGCGAAGGCTCTATCATCCGTGTGGCTCCTGCTGGCGTACGTGCCTTGCGCAACACCTCCAAGAATAAATGGAAGAAAATCGTATGACAATGAAATCTATTCTTTTGCTCGTAGGAGCAGGTCAAATAGGAATGGCCATTGCCCGACGCATGGGTTACGGCATGAAGATAGTCGTAGCGGACAAGAACATAGACCATGCCCATGCCATTTGCAATATAATGCGCAATGCCGGATATGATGTTGAACCCACCGAGATGGATTTGGCGTCAAGGGAATCTATCGTGGCTGCAATCGGAAAGGCAACGTCGCTAGGAGAACTGAAGATGATGGTTTGCGCTGCTGGCGTATCACCAAGTCAAGCTCCTATAG
>JAKSLG010000023.1 GCA_024401295.1 Bacteroidales bacterium
TAGAAGATGATGACGACGTAGCCATACAGGAGTGGGGCGGGAAATGGAGAATGCCAACCTATGACGAATTGAAAGAGCTTTGTAATGGATGCTACTGGGTGTGGACAAATTCCTATAAAGATAAGGGTGTAAATGGCTATGTCGTTTATAAAGCCAAAAAAGATAGCGAAAAGGGTGTGATAGTTTATGCTGGTAGTAAAGCTTCATCGGACTACAACATTGAAGAGGATGTCCATATTTTCCTTCCTGCTTCGGGTGATATATTACGAGCAGAATTAACCTCTGTAAATAGTTATGGCACCTATTGGACGCGTACGCTCTATAAGCACTATGCAAACTTCGCATGGACTATAGGCTTCAATAACTCTTCATCGGGGTTATACAACTACCATCGCTATAAAGGGTACACAGTTCGCCCAATATGCAAAATAGATGGGGCAACACCTACCGCAATTGGTGAAGTTAAGGCTGATGGTGTGAAGGCTCGCAAGGTTGTCAAGACCATTGAGAACGGCAAGGTTGTCATCATCCGCGATGGCGAACGCTACGACATTACAGGCCGCAAGCTCTAAAAATCGCAACGCATAACGCGTGGCCAACATATAGCATCAGGAACGGATGTCTCCCAGGGCGGAGATGTCCGTTTTTTTTTGTATCGAAGTGGATTCCGGTCGCGTTTTTGTCTGTTCATTAGAGGTTTAATTCTTTTTTGTATTTTTGCAACGTAGTAATACCATTAACAAAATGGATAAAAAATCACTTGTTGCCCGCATAATGTCCAATGCCGTATGGCTTGTCGGAGTTTTGCTGTTCGTGTCATCGGTCTATTTCTGGATGTTTCGCTATCCGGCACATTTGGCATTCGGGGAGCAGATACAGCTTTTTTTGCTGAGTATCGACTATTTTCTGCCGTTTTTGAGCTATCCATCTGGCATGGCCCACTATATTGGCGAGTTCCTTACGCAGTTCAACTATGAGATATGGTGGGGCGCCGTAATCGTCTCTTTGCTCGTTGTGCTTGTATATGTGCAGTCCTATGCCATCATTTCGCGCGAGACAAGCCGTTATGGTATCGTGCGCGTTCTGGCTGCTCTCGTGCCATCTGGTTTTGTCTGGCTGTTTATGCTCGACAGATTTTCGTTGCTTGCCATGCCGGTCGCATTGGTTGTGGCGTTGTCTTTCATACAGATATATCAGCTTTGGCTTCATCGCATAGGCGGTCGCATCATGAGACATGTCGTTCTTGTCTTGATGTCCGTGGCGTTATATTGGCTCTTCGGCGCGGCAACGTTCATCTTTGGCGTTTTTGTTGCTCTGAATGAAGTTTTTCGTCTTCGGGATTTCGTTGCATTGACGCATATCGTGGCGATTGTCTTGATGCCATTGCTGGCTTATGTTTTTGTGCCATTTCCTTTGCAAAGACTCTATACATCAAATTGTTATTACAAAATGATGGATGAGCGTCCTTCGTTGAGTTATGATGCAGAAGACGAAGAGGCATTGCTATATAGTTTCTTGTCGCACTATAAAAAATGGGACGCAGCCATAAGAAAGGCGGATAAGAAAATGCCGGACGACCTTGCGTCGCGTCAGATAGTCTTGCATGCATTGGCAGAGAAGAATTTGTTGCTCGACAGGCTTTTCGAATATCCGATAATCCAAAGGAAAGACTTGATAAGTTCGCAATCGGGAGATATGCGTGAGCCGATGTCGGTCAGCGATCTCTATTTCAGCCTGGGCATGATCAATACGGCAGAACTCTCTGCCTATAACATGCAGCAGCTGTATTTCGGACAGGGAGTGCGTGCTTTTCAGCGACTGGCGGAGTGCAACATTGTCAAAGGAGACTACAGAATTGCACGGAAATATCTCAATGCGTTGAAGCAGACGCTTTTCTATAAAAAATGGGCTGAAGATATGGAGAAGCTGATTGACAATGCCAATGGCGTCGAGATGCATCCGTATTATGGCGTTATGCGCAACAGACTCATGAAAGAGACTTTCTATTTCTCTGATAAAGAACTTGATAACATTCTTGCTCACTCCGTAAACAGTTCGATGGATGCTCACAGCTATGACTATCTTGTTGCCTATCTGATTCTCAGCAACGACCTTGACAAGCTGGCTAAGCTGATGGAGGGAAATACGAACAGAATGCCAAAAGCCGTACAGGAGGCGCTTGTGTTTCACTGGATGAGCAAAAATCCGTCGTTTGATGGAATGCCTTGGAACATTGATATGCAGGTGATGCGCGGTGCTGTCGATTTCATGCGTATGATGAACGAGGGCGGAAACATGCAGACGATGCGCCCGGCATTTGGCAAGACATATTGGTATTACAACACATTTGCTTCACGAAAATCGAAATGAAGAGATATTACTTGATAATAATGACATTGCTGTTGGTCGGTTGCAGCGAGATCGTGAACTACCAGCCGTCGGACAAAATGCCGGATATATATCCAGACTATGTCGGCGTTACAATTCCCGTTGGAATCGCGCCTCTCAATTTCAACATGGCTGACGATGATGTCGATCGCATGACAGTGACGCTTTCCAACTCGCACGGCGACAGCTATAGCGTGAATTCGACTTTTGCTGAATTTGAAGTCGAAAAATGGCATCAGATTGTTGCGAAAACAAAGGGAGATACTCTCTGGGTTGAAGTTGGCGCACGCAAGAGCGGCTCGTGGACAAAATATCGTCCTTTCCACATCTGTGTGAGTGCCGATACGCTTGCGGACCGCGGAATTACGTACAGACGCCTTGCCCCGACGTTCAACATCAATTCGATATATATGGGGCTCTATTGCCGCGATCTCGCAAATTTCGACGAGCAGACAGTCATCGACAATAAGCTGAGCGACCAGATGTGTATCAATTGCCATATCCAGAATCAGACATCGACGAAGGATATGATGGTCCATATTCGTGGTTCATTGGCCGGAACATACATTAAGCATAATGGCGTTGAGGAACTGATTGATACTCGATTGGACTCGCTGCTTTCGGTCTGCGTCTATAATGCATGGCATCCGTCAGGAAAGTTTATCGCATTCTCTGTCAATGGCACAAGACAGTCATTTCACGTTGGCGGAAAGAAACGCATTGAAGTCTATGACAAGGGCTCTGATATGGTGGTTTATGATGTTGAGAATCATGTGATTATACGTCAGCCTGTTCTTATGACCGGTATGTGTGAAACATATCCGTCATTTTCGCCAGACGGCAAATGGCTGTATTATTGCAGCTCTTTGCGCCCTGAAAATGATGAGTGCGAGGAGTTCAAATATGACATCAACCGCATTGCATTTGACATTGAAAAAGGATGTGTTTATGGCGATATCGAAACCGTTGTTGAGGCTTCGAAAGATGGACGGAATGCCTCATTCCCTCGCATATCGCCCGACGGCAAATACATGATGTATAGCATATCTGACTATGGAACATTTCCTATCCATCATCCAGAGGCAGATTTGCGCATGCTCAACATGGCAACGATGGCGGTCGACTCTATGACCATTGTCAATAGCGACGATGCGGAGAGCTATCACAATTGGTCGGCCGATTCGAGATGGTTCGTTTTCTGCTCACGACGAGACGACGGTATGCACACACGTCTGTATATTGGCCATGTTGACAGCGATGGACATTGCGACAAGCCGTTCATGCTGCCTCAGAAAAATCCGAAGAGATATTACATGGAACTATTCCAGTCGTATAACACCCCTGATTTCTGCGACGACATGGTCGCAATTGACCATAGATGGCTGCTTGGCAATTTGAAAAAAGGCGCGCGGAAGATTGAACTGAAATGATTCAATGCAATTTTCATTACCTTTGCAAACATTGTAAATACGATAAGTTTTTTTCGAAACATGTATAATGAAGTCCAATTGCGATTGACGCCCGAGGAGTCGGCTTCTGATGCGGCTGTGCTCAAGGCTTTGGCACGTGAACTTGATGTCAAGGCTTCAGATATAACGGCTCACCGCATTCAGAAACGTTCGATTGATGCCCGCAAACGACAGGTTGTAATCCTTGAGCAGCATGGCGTCTGGATAGGCGAAGAGCCTGCTCCGGAAGAGCTTCATCTGCCTGGTTATCAGAATGTCAAGGATCGTCCGGCCGTTGCCGTCGTTGGCGCAGGTCCAGGTGGCCTTTTTGCAGCACTTAGGCTTATCGAGCTTGGACTTCGCCCGATAGTTGTCGAACGAGGCAAGGAGGTCAGTGAGCGCAAGGTCGATCTGGCTCAACTCAATCGCACTCATCTTGTCAATCCAGAATCAAATTATTCCTTTGGAGAGGGTGGTGCAGGAACATTTTCCGATGGAAAACTGTTCACGAGAAGTACCAAACGAGGCGATATCCGCAAGATACTCGAAGTCTTTGTTCATCATGGTGCACAGCCTGATATTCTGATAGATGCGCATCCACATATCGGTACGGATAAGTTGCCGTATGTCATTCGCAAAATGCGTGAAACGATAATTGAATCGGGCGGTGAAGTGCGTTTCAATGCAAAGATGACAGATATTATTGTCAAGGATGGTTGTGCGCGAGGCATAGTCCTTGCCGATGGCACTCAGATTGATGCCGAAGCTGTTATATTGGCAACCGGTCATTCTGCACGTGATGTTTACGAACTGCTTGACCGTAAGGGAATTATGCTCGAAGCAAAGACATGGGCAATGGGCGTACGCGTTGAGCATCCGCAGGAATTGATAGACCAGATTCAGTATCATTCACCGGAAGGTCGTGGCGATTATTTGCCAGCGGCAACATATAGTCTTTCAACTCAGGTTGAAGGTCGTGGAGTATATTCATTCTGTATGTGTCCTGGCGGATTCATCGTGCCAGCCATGACAGCTCAGGGACAGATGGTCGTAAACGGCATGTCGCCTTCACAGCGAAATTCGCCATTCGCAAATTCGGGAATGGTTGTCGAGATTCGTCCGGAGGATATCGGCGAATATCAGAATGACGGTGTTTTGGGCGGAATGCATTATCAGGAAGCTCTTGAACGAATGGCATATTGCAATGGCGGTCATGGCATCGTGGCGCCGGCGCAGGCTCTCGACGATTTCGTCAGAGGACGTCTTTCAAGAGAGTTGCCAGACACGTCATATATTCCAGGCGTTATGTCTTCTCCGCTTCATTTCTGGCTGCCTGAAAATATCGGCGAAAGACTTCGTAAAGGCTTTGAAGTGTTTGGAAGTCAGGCACATGGCTTTGTAACGAATGATGCAATGATTATCGGTGTCGAGAGCCGCACTTCGTCGCCGGTACGCATTCCACGCGATACGCAGACTATGGAACATTCGCAGATTGCCGATCTTTATCCTTGTGGTGAGGGTGCTGGTTATGCCGGCGGAATTGTCTCGTCGGCTGTCGATGGCGAATTGTGTGCGGAAAAAATTGCAGAAAAAATCAAGAAGTAGATTCGCAGACATTGAGTCTCCAGATTGAGATATTTGTAGAATGGGCGTTCATGAATTTGAACGCTCATTTTTTTATATGTGCTTGAAAAACACTGCGTGAGAATATTTGCGAAGTGTACGCTGTCTATAATCCAAATTTTGTATATTTGCATTTAACACGTATGAAATGCCATGACAGTCTATCACAAAATATTGAAGCAATATTGGGGCTATGACGATTTCCGTCCTGTTCAGCTCGATATTATTTCATCGATAGGCTCAGGCAAGGATACGTTGGGCTTGATGCCGACCGGAGGTGGAAAATCACTGACTTTCCAAGTGCCAGCCATGGCTCTCGACGGCGTTTGCATCGTCGTTACGCCACTCATCGCTCTGATGAAAGACCAGGTTTCCAACCTGCGCAGGCGTGGCATTACGGCCAAGGCAATCTTTTCCGGTCTCACGCGTGACGAGATAAACGTCGCGCTCGACAACTGCATCTTGGGCGGATGCAAATTTCTCTACGTCTCGCCCGAACGTCTGATGACAGAGCTTTTCCTCATCAAATACAAGCAGATGAAAGTCTGCATGATTGCTGTCGATGAGGCTCATTGCATCTCGCAATGGGGCTATGATTTCCGCCCTTCCTATAAGAATATTGCCGAGATACGTCTGATGAAACCCGATGTCCCGGTGCTCGCTCTGACGGCTACGGCCACGCCAGCGGTCATCGAGGATATCATGCACAGTTTGTCATTTGCAAAGCCCAATGTCTTTCGCAAGAGTTTTGCTCGTCCAAATCTCGCCTATATGGTCAAAAAGTGCGAGAATAAGGAAGAGGCTCTTGTCAGTATGCTCAACCGTGTTCCTGGCACGGCAATCGTATATGTCAGCAGCCGCAAACGCACGTGGGAAACGGCATCTTTTCTCAACAAGCAGGGCATTCCAACGGGTTTCTATCATGCCGGCATGACAAACAAGGATAAGGATGCCGTGCAGTCCGATTGGCAAAAAAACATTGCGCGTGTCATCGTTTGCACCAATGCATTCGGCATGGGCATTGACAAGCCCGACGTCCGTCTTGTTGTTCATCTTGATGTGCCCGAATCCATCGAGGCATACTTCCAAGAGGCCGGAAGAGCCGGTCGCGATGGCAACAAGGCTTATGCCGTACTGTTGTGGTCGGGCAATGATGCTGCGAAATTACGCCGCAAGGTGACAACCAAATATCCTCCGGAAGAGGATGTCATACGTATTTACAATTCGTTATGCAATAGTCAGACCATCGGTTTGGGCTCGGGCGAAGGTTGTATATGCGAATTCGACATCAATAATTTCTGCACCACATTTCACTATAGCAGCATAATGGTCAACAGTGCCTTCAAGTTGCTGACGGCTTCGGGCTATATCAACTATCAGGAAGACATTGACCTTCAGTCGCGTCTCATCTTCATTGTTGAGCGAGGCGAGCTCTATAACATTCAGATTGCCTATCCCGACCTCGATGTTGTCATCAAGGCTCTGCTGCGAACATACACAGGCGTTTTTACCGAATATGCGGTTGTCAATGAGGACTATCTTGCCGAAATGTGTCAGATGACGCATCAGGATATCTACGAAAAGTTGCAGGCTCTGGCTCGTCTTAAGGTGTTGATATACAACCCACAGAAGCATACTACGCTCGTTACTTTCACTCGTGAGCGTGTGCGCGAAGACGATCTTGTCCTTCCTCGTTCGGTCTATTATGACCGCATTGAGGATAGCCGGAATCGTGCCGAAGCAATGATCAGCTATGGCGAAGATGAAAACACGTGCCGCAGTGTCAAATTGCTCGAATACTTTGGCGAAATGCAGTCATATCTGTGTGGAGTGTGTGACACCTGCCTTGAAAAGATTCGCCTCAAGACGTTTGAGTATGACAACATGGAGCAGGGCGTCAAAGTGCTCAATGAAGGCGATGGCGATATCGACGATGTGCCAACCGAAAAGGTGAATTATGCGCTCGACAACGATGTCAAGCCATACGTCAAGGCACTTGATGTGACTTTTGCGGACGATTCTGCTAACAATTAGCAATTTAAGAGAACCGCATTTTCGCATAAAAGCCTTATCTTTGCACATCTTTATAAAATACGTCATTAGATTATGAAAATTGCACTCGTTGGTTATGGCAAGATGGGCAAGACAATCGAAGAGATTGCCCTTGGCCGCGGACATGAAATCGTTGAAAAAATAGATATAAACCTCCCTGGTTCATTTGACTCCGAGGCTTTCGCTTCGGCCGATGTGGTTATCGAATTTACTGTGCCACAGGTCGCTTATGGCAACTACATCAAGTGTTTCGAACGCAACAAACCTGTTGTAAGCGGAACAACGGGATGGCTCGACAAAATGCCTGAAATCGAGAAGATGTGCAAGGACGGCAAGCAGACATTCTTCTACTCGTCAAACTTCAGTCTCGGTGTCAACATCTTCTTCGAAATCAACCGTCGTCTTGCTGCCATAATGAACAAGTTTGACAACTATGATGTCAACATGGTCGAGACTCACCATATTCATAAGCTCGATGCTCCAAGTGGCACAGCCATTTCGCTTGCTGAAGGCATTATCGGCAATCTCGATCGCAAGAAAGAGTGGAATCTTGCTCCTGAATATAAGAAGGATTCATTGCAGATCGCTGCTATTCGTCAGGGTGAAGTTCCTGGCATTCATACTATTACATACGATTCAGATGTTGACTACATCGAGATAACACACAGCGCTAAATCACGTCGTGGATTCGCATTCGGTGTTGTTCTTGCAGCGGAATATACGTATGGCAAAAAAGGCCTTTTGGGCATGAAAGATATGCTCGGTTTTTAAACAAATCAAGACATTATTCTGATGAAGAAAATAGATTTATCTGAGATACCGGTATCGCGATGGATTAAGGGCGGACTGATGGTCCTTTTCTTTCTGTTGCTCGTCATTTGGATTGGCAATTGGTGGCTGCTGATAGCCATACCGTTCGTTGTCGATTGCTACATCACCAAGATTCTTCCTTGGGACATACTTCGCAAGGACAGCAAAGGCAATAAACGAGGTGGTTTGTTTGAACTACTTGATACAGTGGTATTTGCGCTTTTTTGGCTGTACATTATCAATCTGTTCTTCTTCCAGATGTATAAGATTCCTTCGAGTTCGCTCGAGAAATCGCTTCTTGTCGGCGACCATCTTTTTGTCAGCAAGGTCAACTATGGACCTCGTATGCCAAATACGCCTGTCTATATGCCAATGACGCAGAACACTATGCCTTTTGGCAATGTAAAGTCGTATCTCGAATGGCCTATGCTCGACTATCATCGTCTTGCCGGATTTGGCAAGGTCGAGACAAACGATATTGTCGTATTCAACTTCCCATGTGGCGATACGGTTTGTGTAAATATGCCAAATCCGGACTATTACACCATCATACTTGACGAAGGTGCCAATTATCTACGTGCGCATCAGAATGAGTTGGAAGGAAGGACATTTGCCAATTCATGGGAACGCAACCATTTCATTTCCGAGATTGGTCGCAAGCATGTTTGGTCTGTCGAGAAGCAGCTTGGTGGCATCATTTGGCGTCCGGCTGACAAGCGCGATTGTTATGTCAAGAGATGTCTTGGCTTGCCAGGTGACACACTCGAAGTCCGCCACAATGTGGTTTATGTCAATGGTAAAGTTCTTGAAGATCAGCCGGAAGTGCAGCACAACTACCATATTCGCACAAATGGCGTGATTCTCAACGATCATTTCTTTGAGTCGCTAGGCATTTCCAACGCAGATCGTCGTTCGGCAAGCATCGGTGCAAACTCATACGTACTGCCTCTCACGAAGGCTATGTACGAGAAAGTTCGTCAGATGCCGACCATCGAGAGCATCGAAATTGATGATAATGATCCGGATTATGCAGGTCTGACGGTGTTCCCATTCAGTCAGGATTATCCATGGAGCCGCGATAATTATGGCCCTATATGGATGCCGAAGAAGGGCGTGACCGTTACGCTTGATGACAAGAATATCATGCTCTACGAGCGCATCATAACTTCGTATGAAGGTCATACCCTCGACTATCGCAACGGTAAGATCTTTGTCGATGGCATCGAGACAACCCAATATACATTCGCAATGGATTACTATTGGATGATGGGTGACAATCGCCATATGTCGGCCGATTCGCGTTATTGGGGCTTTGTGCCTGAGGATCATATCGTAGGAAAGCCGCTTGTTGTTTGGCTCTCGCTCGATCCGGACAAGAGCTGGTTCAGCAGCATACGTTGGAACCGTTTCTTCAAAAGCGTAGAATAGCCGATGAAACGTCCGCTCATACGTAAGTCGCTGAGACGATTTGCCATTGCGTTGGGCGTTGTTGCTGTTGCTGTTTTGTTGCTTGTCCTGTGGCTCGTAAGCATTCATAAGCTTTGCTCCGAAGATGGTGAGCAGCATTGGTGTGTCGTTCGCAAGTCGATATTTGAGCATGTTATGCGCAATCAGCGTATGGCTGTTCATGCTACAGATGCCGAAGGACACAGTGTCGAGATGATTACTCGCATTGTTGCTCGTCCGGGCGATACGGTGGAGATAAATGACGGTTTTGTCTATGTTAACGGCAATGTAATAGACGAACCGTCAAAAGCAAAATGTTCGTTTGTCATATCGCAGCATGCTTCATTCAAGTTGCTTCATCAGCTTGAGAGAATTGCCGACGGACAGACTTTGAGTGCGTGCGACACAATACGCTTTCAACTCGATGAGATAAATCCTGAATGGAAGCGCTTTTTGCGTGCGCCGGAATTGCGAAACATACCCGATCGCAGGCTCTATCCATACAGCGATATCGTGCAGTGGAATGCATATCACATGGGACCATTCCGCCTGCCATCGAAGGGTGATACCATTGTGATGAATAGTCGCAATTACGTCGTTTATAAGCCTGTCATCGAGCGATATGAGGGCGTGACGATTGAAAAAGGCATGACCCATGTCATTGAAAATGACTACTACTGGTCAATGTCCGATGATCGAGATGTCTGCTTCGACAGCCGTTTTTTCGGACCGATTGCAGACGATGATATACTTGGAATTGTAGAATTGAAACTATAAAAAGAATAGCAAAATACAATGAGATACTTCAGCCTTCTATTGGCCGTCGTTGCCTTTATTGGTGCAAACGCACAGCGATTCACCAGACAGAATTATGTCGATACGTATAAAGACTGGGCCATCACCGAGATGAATCGAGTTGGCATTCCTGCCAGCATCACCCTAGCACAAGGTATTCTCGAATCTGATTGCGGAAACAGCAGACTGGCAACGGAAGGCAACAATCACTTTGGCATCAAGTGTCATTCCGATTGGAAAGGCGAGACGATTTTCCACGACGATGACAAGTCGCAGGAGTGCTTCAGGAAATATACTTCGGCTTATGAGTCGTTCAAGGACCACTCGAATTTCATCAAGGAAAAGAGCCGATATGCGAGCCTTTTCTATCTGGATCATAGAGATTATGCTGCATGGGCCAAAGGACTTCGTGCTGCAGGCTATGCAACAGATCCGACGTATGCTCAGAAGCTCATCACAATCATCGAAGAGATGGGCTTGTATGTTTATGACGGCAGTACACAGCAGGATATTGCCATTGTCACAGACGTGACGCCAGACAAAGAACCGGATATCTTGCCAGTCGATGAACCGGCAGTCCGCGTCAGAACAGATCTGGATTTCGTTATCAATCCAATGCATCAGCATGAAGTTCAGCGCAACAATGGCGTTAAATACATCGAAGTTCAGAACGGCGATTCGTTTGAAGCCATCGCTCTCGAATTCCATCTCTATCTGCGTGAAATTCTTGTGTATAACGACCTTGATGCGTCGGCTGATATCAAGACACTCAAGTATTTATACATTCGTTCGAAAAAGAATCGCGCTCATTACAGTTGTGTGACGCATACGGTTGAAGCTGGTGATACGCCATGGTCTGTGGCTCACCAGTATGGCATCAAATTGCGCAAGCTCCTCCGTTTCAACCATATCTCCGCGACCGACGAACTTCAGGCAGGACAGATTCTTAACCTCCGCCGTTCAAAGTGATTGTTGGATTGAACTGAAGAAAATATGAAGAGCGCCGACCCTTGAGGATCGGCGCTCTCTCTTTGTTTATGCTTCGATTGTGGCTATGCGCCGTTTTATTTGTATGCTTTGAGGCTCATGTCGAGGCTGCTGACATGATGTGTCAGGGCGCCGACAGAGATGTAGTCAACGCCGCACTCTGCATAGTCGCGCAAAGTCTCAAGCGTGATGCCGCCAGACGACTCTGTCTCGTACTTTCCTGCGATGCGCTCAACGGCCTTCTTTGTTGTTGCTGTATCGAAATTGTCGAGCATGATACGATGAATGCCGCCAACTTGCATGACCTGTTCGAGCTCATCGAGATTGCGGACCTCAACTTCAATCTTCAAGTCTTTGTTGTTAGCCTTCAGGTAATCCTGTGCACGCTTGATTGCCTGTGGAATGCCTCCGGCAAAGTCATTGTGATTGTCCTTGAGCATGATCATATCGAAAAGGCCAATGCGATGATTTACACCGCCACCGATCTTTACGGCCATCTTGTCGAGCAGACGCATGCCCGGAGTTGTCTTGCGTGTATCGAGAACATGAGTCTTTGTGCCTTCGAGTTTCTTGACGTATACGTTTGTTGCTGTCGCAATGCCGCTCATGTGCTGCATGATGTTCAGAACGAGGCGTTCTGCGAGCAGGAGCGAACGGGTGTGGAGCTCTACTCTGAAAGCGATGTCGCCCTTCTTGACGCGTGTGCCATCTTCGATGAGTTTCTCGAACTTAACTTCTGAATCAAGGCGCTTGAACACTTCGTATGCAACATCGATGCCGGCAATGATGCCGTCTTCTTTCACGATGAGCTGTGCTTTGTCAATGGCCTCGGCTGGTATGCACGAGAGCGACGAGTGGTCGCCATCGCCAACGTCCTCGCGTATTGCATTGTCGATGAATTCGCTGAGGTAGGTCTTGAAATCTGTCATTTTTATCTTTTTGTTTTACTTGTTTACATATTCAATTCTCATCTGGCTGATGGATGTCTTGCCGCCAGATGGCTGATGCATGATGAACAATCTGTACGATGCTCCGTTTGCCTTCAGCAAGCCTGTCGTCATCGTCGCATTGCCCATTGTTCGCTCATTCTCAATTTTGTAAGTGATGCCGCTAAGTTTGGCAAAGAATTCGCCAATGACAACCTCTGCCTGTTTGCGACTATATACGTGCGAATCGCTTTGAGGAAGCGAAACTTCGACCGATTGGCTGAAATAGGCCGCTATGCTGACAATCTTGCCCGATGTTATCGATTCGCATATATTCTGTGGAAGAGCATGCTTCCAATTGTCGTCAGCTGCGGCAACGACTTGCGTTTCCAGCTGTCCGGCATTGCTTTCATGCACAGAAAGAATCGACATGAACACGATGATTAAAGAGTAGAAATACTTCTGCATTTTCATTGAAAAATATCTGCTTACAAAAATACCGATTAATTTTTTTATGCTACAATTACTTACTGCAAAAACTTGTCCAAAGTTGTCTGTTTTAACCTCTTTTTTTATATCGCTCTGCTTTTTTTCTTCATTCTACATTTTTTTTTGTTGACAAATACGCCCAAATAATGTATCTTTATGCTGTGAAAATATTTATCTAACAAAATAAAAATACGGTATTATGGCTAAATGGATTTGTCCAGTATGCGGTTATGTTCACGAGGGTGACGCCGCTCCAGAGAAGTGCCCACAGTGCAAGGTTCCTGGCGAGAAGTTCAAGAAGATGGAGGAGGGCGCAGCTCTTCAGTTTGTGACAGAACACGAACTTGGCATTGCAAGCGCAATTCCTGCAGGAGCTGATGGCGACTTCGTCCGTCAAGGTCTCAAAGACCACTTCATGGGCGAGTGCACAGAGGTGGGTATGTATCTTGCAATGAGCCGTCAGGCCGACCGTGAAGGCTATCCGGAGATTGCTGAGGCATTCAAGCGTTATGCTTTAGAGGAGGCTGATCATGCATCGCGTTTTGCAGAGATGCTCGGCGAAGTTGTATGGGATACAAAGACAAATGTGGAAAAGCGTATGCTTGCCGAGGAAGGCGCATGCAAGGGTAAGATGGAAATTGCAAAGATTGCAAAGCAGCTCAATCTCGATGCAATCCACGATTCGGTTCACGAAATGGCAAAGGACGAAGCACGTCATGGCGCAGGCTTCCAGGGCCTTTTCAATCGTTACTTCAAGAAGTAATCAGCGATTGGTCTTTTCAGACAATAAAGGCGTATTCTTTAGGTAAAGAGTACGCCTTTATTGTCGTTTGTCAATATGTTGGTAAATACAAAGAGGACATATCAGCAGATATGTCCTCTTTGTTATTCTGAGATTAAATCCAGCTTATTTGCTGAACTGCCACCAGTCTGCACAAACATCACCTGCGAAGATGAAGAAGAGATCGTGCTTACCTGTAATTCTGCAATTGAGCTCTGCTTTAGACTTACCAGGAGCAAGAGCAACATATCCGACACATACGCCATCGAGAGAGTCGAGGACAACCTTTACAGCACCGTTACCAGCCTCTGATGTACCAGCGAAACATAGGCTAGTTGCTGGTTTGTCGCCGAAGTCAACGCCTGAAAGACCAATCCAAGCACCATTTGTTGAATCGTTGACAACTACCATGTTTGTCTCACCTTGATACTCTGTCTTGATACCACCCATCCAAGCCATTGTCTCGGCCTCTACGCGCTCGTAAGGGTTGAGGCTGCAGAGCTGTGGAACGCCTGCGAGTGTACCTGTGATAGTCTGAATCTCGCCATCTTCAGCAATTGTAACAGCATCGATATGAGTAGAACGATAACCGCCCTTGAGACCCATGTTGTCCTGAAGCTTCTGAGCATGGTAAGCAAGATAGTACTGACCCTTGAACTCAAAGATTGAGTGGTGGTTGTTACCGCCAGTGCCGAAGAAATCGCCAGGATTGTTGAAAACAACTTTCTTAAACTCGTATGGGCCCATAGGATCATCGGCAACCATATATGCGATGCGGCCATTGCCTGGCTCATCTGTAGGGCAGCTGAAATTAGTGCAGTAGCTATAGTAGTACTTGCCGTTAATCTTGTTTGCGCCAGCATCTTCGAACAAATATGGTGGATTGATGCGAGCAGGCACACCTTCAAGTTCAATCATGTTAGGAGCGAGCTTGCATACGCGAGCCGAACCTGGGTCTGCTGAGTTCTTGGCCATCTCCTTCTGGAACTTCTCCATGGCCGTCTTTGATGGTGTGCCATCAGGACCGACCTCAGGACGTGCAGGCATAGGCACACCGCCTCCGAAGTAAATGTAGCCTGTGCCGTCTTCATCAACGAGCACAGCTGGGTCGAAGAGCCATGGCACTTCATTGCATGTAGGTGTCGCACGTGTGATGATGCCATTGCCACGAGAATCTGTCCAAGGACCGTAAGGATTATCAGAAACAGCAACAGCCATACCATTGCCGCCGTCGGCGAAATAGAGGAAGAACTGCTCTTTGCCGTCAATTGTCTTGTGACACGCTGTTGGCGCCCATGAGCAACGTGCGTATTTGCAGACGCCGTCTTCGCCAGCCACGTTCATCGCGCCATGATCGGTCCAGTTGACAAGGTCGGCCGACGAAACGCAATTGATTTTATGGATACCCTGATATGAGTTTTCCTTGACATTGCCCAGAGTATCATACTCGAGGATGTCGTCTGTCATGTAGATATAGACGCGGTCGCCATACACCATGGCATAAGGATCGGCGCCGAAGCGCTGCTGATAGATAGGGTTGTGTTCTGTCGTTGCCTTGAAGCCTTCCACTGGAGTTATGTTCTCGAAGATAGACTTGGCTTTTGTTGCAGGCGATGTGCATGAGACAAGCGCTGCAACCCCGGCAAGTGCCAGGAGAGTTTTCTTTGGTGCCATATTTTTTGTTTTTATTTTCGAGGCAAAGATAATGAAAAAGGTTGTATATTTCTCTGTTGTAGTCATTTTCGTGGTCATGCTAGTTTGAAATGTCTTTGAGAATAGATGTTTATTTCGCATATTTGTATCTGTTTTCGCTGATTATGTGTTATATGAATAGCAGAACTTCTGAAATACAGCGTATTACGCTATGGGGTGCCTTGGGAAACATCGCTCTCACGATTATCAAGTTTATTGCCGGACTTCTGGGCGGTAGTGCTGCGATGGTTGCCGATGCCGTGCATTCGGCCTCAGACCTCGTCAGCGATATCATCGTCATTGTCTTTGCCCGAATCTCGGCTCAGGGCAAGGATAAAGGTCACGATTATGGTCATGGCAAGTTTGAGACCCTGGCAACCGTCATTGTGAGCATTCTGCTCTTGGCCGTTGGCGTTGAGATGGTCGTGTCTTCATATAATCAAGTGATGTTGGCTCTCAGCGGCAAATCATTGCCTGCACCTGAAAACATTGCTCTTTTTGCAGCCGTTGTTTCCATTATTGCCAAGGAATTCCTCTTTCAGTGGACAATCCGCGTAGGCAAGAGGCTTTCGAGCCAGGTCGTCATTGCCAATGCATGGCATCATCGTACGGATGCCTTTTCGTCGATAGGCTCGCTTATTGGCATCGGCGGAGCCATACTGCTCGGCGGTGAATGGACGATTCTCGATCCAATTGTAGGCGGAGTGATAAGCATCATCATTGTAATTGTTGCTATCCGAATGGTCATTCCCGCTCTCAGCGAACTTACAGAAGCCTCATTGCCAGAAGAGACTGAGTCTCAAATTGTTGAAATAGCCAGCTCTGTTGATGGCGTTGATGATATTCACGACTTGAAAACTCGTCGGTGCGGTCATTATTGCATAGCAGATTTTCATCTTGTTGTTGACCCGCAAATGAGTATTCTTGTAGCTCACGATATCACTGTGCGCGTAGAGGAAAAACTTCGTGAAAAGTTTGGAAACGAGATGCTGATAAACATTCATATTGAGCCGTCTGAAGACTCATTATAGTTATTGTCAAAGTTGGAAAACAATCATGAATTGCATGTTTCGTGGTTTTGATTGTTGCCAATAGACATCTTTGGGAAAATATCCTCATAAATAAGGATGGCGCATTAAAAAAAATCGCCTTACCTTTGCATCTCGGAAACAACATAAAATTGAAAATAAGATGAATCTCAGAATGATTTCGATGCTTATGATTGCATCGGTAATGTCTCTTTTCTTCACGGCTTGTGATGACGATGATGAGGATGAAAACAAAAATGCAGTGTGCCCGACTGCATCCTATAACGGAGATTTGGTGATAACGGCTTTTGGCGTTACGCTTGAGCCTACGGATTGGTCGGTTAGCATTACGGACGGGAATGAAAAGTCGCTGACGCTTGTTGCAGGTGAGTTTAATGTAGTTGTTCCTATGCCCGGCGGCAAAACCATAGAAAGAACAATCAAGACATATAAGTTAGAGAATGTCGGCTATGAGTTGAATGATGGTATCGTTAAGTTCCTCCCTGGCGAGTTTGTAACCACTGATGGCGTTTTTGAGACAATAAAGGTCAACATTGTGAGTGGCAGTATAGATTCATCCACACAAGACATGCTTCTCGACCTCACAGTTCAGCCAGAAGGAATGCCAATGCCTATGGCGCTTGCATTCACCACAAAAGCTGTGGAGTAGTTTCAACGCGATGCACCAGTTACAATTTCGCATTGCTCTGCTCACGTTAATGGCTTTGGCCTTCTCATCATGCGATGGCATGTTTGAGGGCATATATGATGAGCCTGTGCCGGAGAAACAGAGCGAATTCGGATTCAAGGATATCACGAATGTATCAGCCACGGAGAATACGTCTGCGTATTCTCGTGGCTGGCTTTATGTCAAGACAGTCGATTATACAGGTTGGACATATATCGACTTTGAGTCGCAGATGGTTGGCTATGCTGGTGTTTATGACGATTATGATGGTAAATGGGACATTGCGATTCATCGCTATGAGGTGAAGACCAATAATGGAAAGACGAAACGCACTGCGTTTTCAGACTTTGACAATCTTCTTTCACAAGACCATTTGGAAGCTGGCGGATACGAAGCAGACGAATGGAATGAAGATCGTGTCGCAATTGATTTGTCTGGAATTCTTGATTATAATGTTGTCTTTCTGCCGACGTATGTGAGCCAGGTAATTGACTGGGTACAAGTGATTTATCCGCCTTATCCTCCTACATATAAGTCGCACGACAAGATTTTCGTCATAAAACTTGAAAATGGCAAACGTGTTGCAATGCGTCTCGAAAATTATGTCAATAATAATGGCGTAAAGGCTTGTCTCACAATAGAGTATGTGTATCCGTTCCCATTAGAAGAGAAATAGGCCGATGAAACATCTACTTGCGCTGATAATAAGTCTGTTTGTGTTTGAGGAAAGTCATGCACAGAATGCCGATACGCTCGATGTTGCTCGCAATATTGACATGGATCAGGTTGTCGTCACTGCGACGCGCACGCCTCGTTTGCTTAAGGCTGTGCCGATTGTGACGCGCGTTATTGGCAATGCAGATATAAAGCGAATGGATGCGACTAATGTCGGCAACTTGCTTGAAAGTGAGATGCCTGGCGTTGAGTTTACCTATGCCATGAATCAGCAGCAACAGCTTAACATACAAGGTTTTGGAGGTAGTTCTGTCCTCTTTCTGATAGATGGCGAACGAGTGGCGGGAGAAACTCATGACAATGTTGATTATCAGAGGCTTAATATGGGAAATGTGGCCCGAATCGAAATAGTTAAGGGTGCCGCCTCGTCGCTATATGGATCGCAGGCCATTGGAGGTGTGATAAACATAATTTCGCAAGATGCGTTCAAGCCATGGTCCGTAAATGTCAATGCGCGTGTTGGCACCATTGGCAGCCAACGCTATGGCGCATCTGTTGGTACGCGCAGTGGTCGAATCAGGAATACTTTCAATGTCTTGAGAGAGAAAAACAATAGCATCGTTTTGCCTCGTGATGGCGTCTTTGAAGAGATATACGCTAATAATACGTGGAATTTCAAGGACAGACTGAAATATAATCCGACTGAAAATCTGACGTTTACGGCTCGTGCAAGCTATTTCTTCCGCGAAATGGAGAGTAGCAAGGTGATTTTCAATCGCTACCGTGATTTTTCCGGTGGTCTGAAGGGTGAAATGAAGATTGCCGAAGGACGCAATTTTGAATTGAGCTATTCGTATGACCAGTATGACAAGAGCGACTATACGCTGGCCAGCCGTTTGGATATCAGAGATTATTCAAATGTTCAGCACTCTGTCAGAGGACTTTATAATCATACGTTTGTCGGAAAACATACGTTGACTGTTGGTGGCGATTATATGCGAGACTACCTTTTGACATACCAGTTTGCGAATGGTGGCAGTTTCTATCAGCATACAGCAGATGTCTTTGCACAATTCGAATGGACGCTTCCTAAGGATTGGCAGATTGTTGGCGGAACTCGTTTCGACTACTATTCCGACACAAAACTGAAGCATGTCTCAAGCAAAATAAGCTTCATGAAGAAGATGAACTCAATCTCTTTGCGAGGATATTATGCTGGAGGTTTTAAAGCTCCATCGCTCAAGGAGTTATATACGTCGTGGAACATGCAGAATATGTTCATGATATATGGCAATCCGCAACTGAAGCCAGAGGTCTCGAGCAATTTTTCTGCAAGTGCAGAATATCAGCACAGCAATGTTAATATGCTGCTCAATCTTTTCCATAATACGGTGACCAATCGCATCTCACTCATTTGGAGCCAGCTTCATAACGGCATGTTGTATGACAATGTCAACAAGGTATATATCAGTGGTCTTGATGCAAGTCTTTCAACACGTTGGGCAAATGGTCTGGGTGGTAAAGTCGCATATACATATACGCGTGAAAGCGTTCCGAACGGCGAACCTTTGGTAACAAGCACTCGTCCTCATATGGCTTCATTGCGAATTGACTACGACAGACAATGGCAGCTGTATGGCATAAATGCTTCGCTGACTGGCAAGTTTTTCTCTGCAACCGATGCCGGCGAATATACGGCCAACACAGGCTTCAAGGAAGTTGAGGCAATACATTATTCTGCATACACGATGTGGAAACTTATTGTAAATCAGCGTATTTGTAATGCTATCTCGGTTACTGCCACCATTGATAATCTCTTCAATTATATCCCAGAATATTTCCATACAAGTTCTCCGGCAACCATTGGCAGAACATACAGCATAGGTATATCAATGGATATAGAAGAGTTGCCTTTTCTTGATTTTTTCTTTGTGATGCGGGCTCTTTCGAAAAAATAAAAGCGCTATTTGATTGACAAATAGCGCTTTGTGTTTTCAAAAAGAATGCTCTTATTTTTCTATGAGAGCGTTTTTCTCAATTGTCCAGCCTTCGCGTTTCGATAAGCCGCAATCGGCACCTTTGAACATCTTTGCAGCCTCGCAGTCATCTTTGAGTTGCCAATTGAGCCATGCAATGGCTGGGATGCTGAACTCGCCGCCGTGAGGTTTCGAATATGTGCCGCCATGACCTACAGGGAAGTTGCAGGCAACGGCTGGGACATGACCTATGCGGTGGAAGTCGTCCATGCCATTGATGTAAGCAATATCGGTTTCGCCGCCGAGGAGATACATGATAGGGCAGTGGATCTCAGAAAGTTTGTCTTTTGTTGGCATTGGCATGTTTGGAATAGCAGTATTTGCATCGATGAAGAGTCCGCTGTTGCATATCATGAGCACGCTGATACGTTCATCGGCGCAGTTGAAAAGTGTCTGAAGACCGCCACAAGACATTCCGGCTGCAGCAATGTGCTTAGTGTCAACTTTGCCATAGAGAGGACTGTTTTTATCGCTGTTTTGTGCAATAGCCCAGTCGATAGATTCGATCTGCTGCTGTGTTGTTGACATTGGACCTCGATATGGCTCATCGTTTGCAGGGAAGAAACCTGTAGCAACCACAAGATAGCCGTGAGAGGCAATCTCGTTGAGGAAGAGGTAATGTTCCCAAGGTGAGTTTGTGCACGCTCCATTGCCCCATACGAGGACTGGCAGAGGCTTTTCTGCCGAGAATGCAGACAAATCCTGAGGGCAGAAGACTGTGTGTGCGGCGAGTCCTTCAACCTCTTTCATGATAGACTTGTACTCTCCTGTGCCACCGTTTTCAACGATGCGCGACTGGAGATTCTGTGCGTTTGCACCACATGTGGCAACGAGTGCCAGCATAGATAAGAATCGTTTCATGTTATTTATTGTGTTTGAATGTTTTGGTTCAACATGTTTATCTTATTTGAGCTTCGCCGTAATTGATCTTTACGCCAGACTGCTCAACAATGTATGGCAAAGACGGATTATTGCTCTTTGCGTTAGGCTTCATTGTGCCGTCGAGTATGCTTTCGCATATCGTTCCGACGTCCTTGACGCGTTGTGGCGTCTCAAGATTATCTCCCCAGTAATGACCTGGATAGAGGTATTTGATGTCATATTTCTCTATGAAACGGGTCAGTCGCTGACTGCTGGCAAGTTCCGTACTCAGGTCTGTGAATACAAGCAGATTGCCAGAGCCGAATGCATCGCTGCTGAAACCATAGTGTGATTTTGCATCGAGGAAGGTCGTTGAACCTGGTGTGTGGCCTGGCGTGAATACTACTTCGATGGTGCGGCCACCGAGGTCAAATTTCTGTCCGTCAGTGAGATAGTGCTTTTTGCCTTTGTATGCTTTGTCAGAGAGGAGAACCTCGTCCGCCGCGTTCATCCATATCTCGTCCCATTCTTCCATGGCTCCGATATGGTCGCCGTGTCCGTGAGACAGAATAAGTGTTACAGGCTTTTTGACAATGTCTTCAACAACCTTTCGTAGTCCAGGCATATATGTTCCGGCATCAATCAGGATTGCCGATTTCTCGCCCTCGATGAGGTATATCGACTCATTATATACTCGATGTCCGTTGCCATGCCATGTGTGTTCGTCGAGCTGACGTATCTCCACGTTGTCGTTCTTGAAAACTGTTGGCTCTTTGAAGTTGCTTTGCGATTGGCATGCAGATGCCGTCATGATGATTGCAATGCAGGATGCGATGATTCTTTTCATGGTAATTCTGAATTTACATCGCAGGCTTTACGTTCAGGTTTACGCCCAAACTCTTTTCTGCATCAATAATTGTCCAGCTGCCTCCTTCGTAGATGTGTTCCACGCGCTTTGGATAGCCTCTTTCTACAAGCTCGTTGACAACGGCATCGCGACGATCGCCAACGGCAAAGCCAAGATGATGAACGCCATAACCATGTTCCTTGACGAATTCATTGAATGTGCTTGGATTATCATCAAGAATCTGATGAAGTTCGATGATGAAGCCTTGTGGCGCCATTATTGACGCTAGCTTGAGTCCAAACTTGTAATTCTTGCCGTAATACATGATGTCAGGAGATGCTGTTTCCGCAGTCTGGAACACTTTGATCTCCGGCATCGGTACATTTAGCAGTTGCGACCATTCTCGGGCTGACGCCTCGATGTCTTCAACAATGATGGCAATCTGAATGAATCCATTGAGGTCAAGCGGATTCTCCATAGTGCTTCGGTCGGCCTTCAGTTCAATATTCTGATTCTGAGCCTCCCATAGCTCTGGGTTCGTGGTTTTCAGCGAATCAGATGCTGTTGCGCACGTGTCAACTGACTCTGGTGCGTTTGTTGTGCACGATGCAACCATCATTGTGGCCATCACACACGAAAGAATAGATTTTTTTTTCATAGTTGTTTTCGTATTATGCTTTTGCCTGAGGCGAGTCTGGATCAATCATCATTAGTTCAACTTTGTTGCCGTCTGGATCATGAATCCACGCCTGCCAGTTCTTGTCCGACGATGTCTTCGGCTCCTGGTCAATCTGCACTCCAATGCTACGCAGACGCTCTACGTCTTCTATCAGATTGTCAGTCTCGAGACAAAGATGTTGAAAACCTCGTGAGTTCCAGCCCGTGTTCGGATTTTCGCCCTCGCCGTTCGGAATGAGTTCGAGATATACTCCATCTGCCATTCTCACGTAGTGAAGCCATGGATTTCCATTGTCATCATTCTGAATGCCGACGAGTTTCATGCCAAGTTTGTTGCAGTAGAAGTCGAGCGAAGCATCGATGTCTTTGCAGACAAAACATGCGTGACCAATGCCGACATAGCCATCACGACCGAATTCGTATGGCGCTTCATTGCTCTGCATCTGAACACATTCAGGTGTGTATTCCTGCAACTCAATGCCATTGCCGTCAGGGTCGATAATCCACAGATTCTTACATTTGCTCTTCTCAATTTCTGGTTCTGGCGACTTGATATAGCCTTTTTCGTAAATCTCTTGCAATGTCTTGCGTATATTTCCGACCATCACACAGAGATGGTTATAGCCTGTTTTTTTGAAGTCGAAAGCATAGTCGCGATCATTCATTCCGCCATAGAAAAGCTCAAGAAAATGGCCTTTGCATATCTTCAGGTAGATAATCCATGGATCACCATTTTCATGATGGAGTTCAAAGACCTTCTTCCATCCGAAGACGTTTTCGAAAAACTCGATGCTCCTCTCCATGTTCAATGGATTAAGAGCTATGTGTGCTATGTCTTTAATCATTGCGATAGCGATTGTTTATTAACATTATTTTTTGTGAATAGTTTGCTCGCTTACATAGTAATACGCAAAGATATCTTTTTTTTGATGATATTATCTCTCAGCGAATTAAATTACATAACTCGTCATCCCTGATTACTTTGGGCTGAGCCTTGCCTGCCAGAACAATAATTTTTTTGTCATCGCGATAGATATGCAACTGACGATTGCGTACGACGGCCTTCAAGGAATCATCTCTTTTCACCGTTTGCCAAATCTGGAAGTATATACCATCAGGTTCCATCAGCTTTTTCCGAAGATGCGAACACATTTCTGACGTGTCAATATACTTTGCAAGATTCAGTCTCATAATATGAATAGGCGTGTTTTCTCCATGCATCAGATGACTGCAGTAGTTCATCATGCCGGTGTCTTCAAATCCGCATTTCACCATGACTCTGCCCGAGGCCGGATTATTTACAAAAAAGTCTGCCCAAAGTACATCGAAGTTTTTCTTTTCCTTGCAATAATGAATCATGGCTTGCAATGCCTCTGTGCATAAGCCTTTGTTCCAATGTGGTTTACCTATCCAGTAACCGATTTCCGCATCATTCTCGCGAATATCGATATTGCTCATGCCAAAGAGGTAATAGCCAATGCAGCCAATCACCTCTTTTGTCTCCTTGAGTTCAATGGCCCATGTGCAATTGTTTGAGAATAGATCTTGAATGACCTTTAGGCTCTCCTCCGTGTTTTTGTGTGGAGGCCATCCCGCATGAGGCCCCACGTCGGGGTCAGATGCATATTTGAACAGATCGTCAGCGTCCGATTCCTCCCAACGTCTCAGAATCAATCTGTCGGTAGTTATTATGTCTGATTCTTTTGTCATATTTTTGTTTATTCCTCATCTGGCTGCTGACCATCGTGAGCCTTCCAAGCACATTCAGTCATCTGCATATTGGTGAATACGGCCTTGAAGGACGATTCCTCTGGTGAGCAGGCATAGATGCCAAAGCTGATTTCGTCCTTCGCTTCGTACATGTGGCATACGCGCATTTGACTCCATTCCTTGCCGTCAGTTGAGCACTCGATGCAGTAGTCATCCTCACGGCGTGAGAGACGATACCACATACTTTTGACATCTGCAGGAATGGCTGTCGTTGCCCAGTCGCTGTAACCGTGATTGGTCGCAACACTTCCCAGATGCTGGAACTGCTCGTTCTCATATTCGATACTGCCCTTCAGCCAGTTCTCGGAGTCGAGGTACATCACCACGCCACATTGGTCGAAGCGATGATGGCTCTCAGCAAAATCGGTCTTCACAATGAAACTGAAGAACTTCTCATTCGTCTTCATTTGGAAGACAGGAGCGTTGTCGTTCTGGAAATGATAGTAGGTGCGTTGCCAAAGGTCGGTGTGAGGTTTTGTGACTACTTCAATTGTGTCTCCCTTTATTACAAATGACTCTGGTAAACGTGTCCAACTGAAATCATTGATGTTGAGTGTCATGGCGCTCTTTGATTCTTCGTTAATGTTCGAACTCTTTGTCTCTTTGTTGCCACAAGCTGCCAACATGGCAAGCATAGCGAGTGATAAGATTGTTTTCTTCATAAGGTTATTTTTGTAATTCTTTTCTATACAAATGCTAACCGCTTATTCTTCTCAGAGTGCTCATCCTAAAGGATATAAGCCAAAGACGCGCAACTAATTGTAATCCAAAGGAGTATGCCTTGAATGAGTGGACGTATGCCAACGGCTTTGAGTGTCTTGCGTGTCAATCCGGCTCCGATAAAGAAGAGCGACAAGGTGATGAGGTGCTTGGCAAGCTGGTTGACAGCGCCACTTATGGCCGAACCGATACTTGCTGCACTGTCGCCAATGAGCGATGCATTTGATAGGAGATAGGTGTTCACCAGTATGGCTACAACAAACCAGATGATGAAACGTGGAATGGCCTGATACCACGGTTTCCCACCTTTTTCGCTTCTGTCGCTGTTTCGCATAATGAAGGGTGTGACAAGCACCAAGGCGACAATCCACAGAGCACGGGTAAGCTTGATGGTAGTGGCAACTTCAAGTGCCGACACGCCTTCGCTTGCCATCATTTCCGGATGCAGCGCATCGTATGCCGCACCTGCGCCAACTACCGAACTCGTGTCATGAATGGCTATGGCTGCCCACATGCCAAACTCCTTCATTGTCATACCGATGGCATCACCGATGTAGGGGAAGATGAAGAGCGCAATGGCATTCAGCACGAATACCACTCCAAGTGCTACGGACATCGACTCTGACTTCGCCTTGATTGCAGGACCTACGGCTGCAATGGCTGAACCACCGCAGATGGCTGTGCCCGAAGAGATGAGGTAACTAGTCTCTCTGTCAACCTTCAGCAGTTTCCTGCCTATCAGCCAACCGATGGCAAGTGTGCCGAACACGCTGACGATGGTGAACAGCATTCCCTCCTTGCCCGATGCAAGAGCCTGGTTGACGTTCATGCCGAAACCAAGTCCGATGACCGAATACTGCAACATCTTCTTCGACATCGTCTTGGTGAAATTCTCGTATGTCGCGCCGAACGTAAGGGCAAACACAATGCCCAATAGCAGGGCAACAGGCGATGTCACCCAGTGGGCCATCCAGTCCATGGCACCCAGATCAATGCCAAACTGTTTTGTGACAAATGCAGCAAGCAATGAAACGCTCAATGCTGCAACTATAATGATGTAAATGATATTCTTGTTCATATTTATTGGCTAAAATCATTCTCCCAATAACGACCTCAGGTGGCTGATGCCGTATTTTGCCACCTCCAGGTCATCTTCAGAAAGACCGCCGCTGAAGGCAAAGGCAAACTTATAATTCTCTGACTCATCGTAGGCGCCTCCAGTGAAGTTCAGCTCACCGGTCATGCATTTTCTCTCCGGATTGCCACTGTCGGCTCCTGAGGCTATCACCTCACCGGCCTTCGACCAGGCAATGGCTACCAGATTCCACCCCTTGTCGCCTCCATCTGCATTGTAAGGAGTGTCAACGACCTTCATCTCGCCAATCCAGTCAACTTCCGACTCCTTGGGAAGCACTGAGGCAACTCCCACTCCATGCATATTCATCGAACGGGCTTTCTCCGCCATCACTTCGAGTGTCTCGACTAAAGCGTTTCTTAGATTGTTCATATATGTTTCTTTATTAGTCTTTTAAATTTGCACATATTTTCTTACCTCTTCATACTATGGTCATGATGAACAGGATTCTTTCTCCAATAATCGAGGAGCTTTTTGGCATCTTTCCTCGAAATAGGAGTAACTGCTCCATGCTTAGGACTAGAGAAGTTGGTCGTCTTCATCTTTGATCCTTCTTCGTTAAAGTGTCCTATGTCTGTATATGTCTTGAAATCCTTGGTTTCGAGAAAACCGAAGTTGTGAGGTCTCCGTCCGAAACAGTCGTACATAAGCACATAAGTATCCGTGCCATAGCGCTTCCATACGTTAGGTGCTTCACAAGCCTTTTCCTCCTTGTCAATTATTTCCGGCTGAAAAGTATAAGGTCCTGTTAGGTTGTCGCTCACGGCCACCATGATGCCAGAGAATCCTTCGTCGTATTCGGCATAGTGGAGGTAGTATCGGCCATCGTTGCCCTTCACGATGTCGCCATCAAGCGCTGTGTGGTCGCCAATAGTCTTTTCGAAGAGCAGTTTTGGCTCTGTGGCAAAATCTGTAAAATCCTTATTTGCATAGGCATAATATAGTTTGCAGGCTCCGTTACCTCTTCGTATTGTCCAATATATCATGAAGGCCTCCTCCTTTTCGTCCCAGATAAGTTCTGGTGCCCAAGTGGCTCCGATGTCGTGGAATCCTTCCATCTGCTGCACGCGCACAAGTGAGTGTTCCCAATGTATCAGATCTTTCGATTTGAGCAAAGCGAGGTTCTTGTTGTTACCCCATCCGAATTCCTCTTGATCGCGTTCGAACTGGGTGGTTCGGTAACCATATTGTCGAGCGAAAATGTGGAGATCTGTGGCTGCCACATAATAGGTCCCGTCAGGTCCTCTCAGAATGTAAGGATCTCTCAATCCTTTCTGTTCCGCTATGGTGTCACCAGCTATGACAGGATAGTTGTCATTTACTGCGGTAAACTCATACCCATCCAAACTTACAGCCATGTGTAGGCAATGGTCACTGTCCGAGAAGTATATCATAAGATATGCATCTGTCTTGGTTTTTCCTGCAGCAGTTAATGAAACTAAAACAGCAAGAAGCGATAAGATTAATTTTCTCATTGTTTATCTTTTTAATTGTTTTCAAAGTAATACGATTGATGTACGTTGTCGGTATTGATGATCAGTTTCTCATTCACTACCTCTGGGCCGATCATCACGACATTTTTTATCATGTTATTGCTTTTTTATTTATCAGTCAAAAACATGTCATCCAGTATCTTCAATCCGCTTTCTGTCCTAAAAATGTCATTTCTAACGGCACGAATGGCATCATCAGATCCGTTGTCTTCGTAGAGATTTACCAGGAAATCAGCCTCTATGAGTATCTGATAATCCAAATCCTCAGATGCGTGGTAAGTGTGATGGTGGGCAACAAGCCAGCAGATTCTTTCCATCTGTTCTTCTGTGTAGCCACCTATGTGGGTCAGAAGGTTACGAGCTACGGCTGGACCTTCCTGTTCCTGAAGCTTGCCATTCTGATGACCATACTTCTTCTCACTTGCCCTGATGCCGACGTCATGGACAAGTGTGGCACTTTCAAGGATGAACAGTGTCTCCTCATCCAATCCTTCGCCAATACCAATCAATGAAGCATAGGCATGAACCTTTGTCGTATGTTGTATTCTCTTTGGATCGCCATTGTCATAGTTGATCATGGCAAGAGCCAATTTTTGTACGGTTGTCATCATTCTTTCGTTTCAATGTAAAATACTGGTCGGAAGTTCTCATTCTCATTTGGGCAAGCGTGGCAAGTGCCGTATGACAGCTAGTCATAGCGTTGTATCGGAGCATCCAACAATTCTATTGATGACCTTCTCGCTTTTCGGCAAGAAGAATCCGGCTACAGGACCAACGAGGAAGAGGCAGATTACAGTTCCTATGCCAACAACACCGCCAAGAAGCCAGCCGCAGACGAGGAAACACGCATCTACCATCATGCGGACAATTGAGAACTTCTTCTTCAATTTATCACTAATCACTACACCCACAAGGTCATTAGGACCAGTTCCAGCATCCGATTTTATCACAACAGACATGCCAAGAGCAAGAATAATACATCCAAGCACGTTGCCAATGACTCTTACCTCCATCGCACTTTCTGGAGTAATAAACGTTCCGAGCATCATGTTGAACACGTCGATGATGGGACCACCGCAGAACATACAGATCAGAGTGCCTATCTTGATATACGTGCGATCAACAAACAGCAGTACTATGATAATCAGTATGCTGACAGCCATGTGCGTGTTGCCGTGGGTGATGATTGAAGCGCCTGTCATGTTGGCTGCAGATCTGCTCAAACCCTGAATCATCACATTGAACGGGTCAGAACCGAGGTCCGCGAGCAAAAATAACGACACGCCGAAGTGCGCGATAATCAATCCCACAAACAGGATTATGACTCGAATTAACGTGGTTTTCATGTTTAATTACATCATTAAGTTGTCGCTACTAATCATTGTCTTTGATGATTTTTTCTATATGGTCGTCAGTTCGCCTGTTTCGCTATCCATGATGTATCCGCGCACAACGATATCTTTAGGCACGAGAGGGTGATTCTTTACAAGGTCGACAGTCTCGAGCACGGCAGCTTCAGTGTCGTCAAATCCGTGCAGCCATGTGTCGAGGTCGATGCCGCAGTGCTTCATCAGGTTGATGTGCTCCTCGTCAATGCCGTGCTGGCGCATCAGATGCTGCATCTCTTGGCTATCCATTCCTTGCACGCCGCAACCCGTATGGCCGATTATCATCACTTCATTCACGCCGAGTTCGTATATCGCTACAAGCAGCGAGCGAACCGTCGAGTCAAAAGGATTGGTAATTGTGCCGCCTGCATTTTTTATGATTTTTACGTCGCCGTTTTTGATGCCGAGAGCGGCTGGAAGTAATTCAACGAGACGAGTGTCCATGCACGTCACGATAGCCAGTTTCTTGTCTGGATATTTGCTCGTTTTATATTTCTCATAAGCCTTCGATGTGACGAATTGCTTATTGTATTCCAACATCTGATCTATCATATTGTTTTTTATTTTGTGTGGATGTTGACCTTTTCGTAGAATGATTTTATAATGTTTCTCATCTCCTCTGGCAAATAGGAGAGTGCTTTTTCCTTAATCCAATCAGGGATACCCCAGATGTGTTCTGCAATACTGCCAACGATAGCTCCAAGAGTATCGGCATCTGCACCAAGGGCAACAGCTTTGCGAATTGCATCTTCAAATGATTGACTGTCGGCTATGATGCGAAATGCCACAGGTACTGTTCCCTGGCATGTCTCGTCAAATTTATTCGTAACTGATTGCAAGTCAATGTCGAAGTTGTAGCCGTTGTTTGAAGAAACAGTCTTGCATATTTCCTTTGCAAGTTGTGTTCGTTCGGCGTCTGATTTTCCGAGACAGGCATGAATGGCCATGTTTATGGCTTCGGCGACAGCTGATGCTCCCTTCATTCCTTCAGGATGGTTGTGAGAACATGCTGCAGTCTTTTGGGCTTCTTCCTTCGCTTCATCGGTATCAGCAAACCATATTGCTACAGGGCTCACGCGCATTGCAGCACCGTTTCCGAAACTATTATAAGGCTTCGGATTATCACTTGCTACCCATTGAGCAAAACGACCGCCATAACCACCCATCGGATGTGGGTACTTTCTGCACCATTTATGAATGAACTTGCCATAGTCATCTGAGCCGTGGAGCAGAGCGTCTGCCACGCCTATGGTACAGATTGTGTCATCTGTAAAGCCGTTCTCGGCTGAGAATATCTGAAAGTCATAGTTATTTGTCGGGTCGAACTCCCAACGGCTGCCAACGATATCTCCTATAATTGCACCTAACATAACCCTCTATATTTGTAGCATTTGTTGAATACTACTCCAAATATAAGAAAAATATGTCAGAATATTGACATTTTGTCCTCTGATGAAAGAGACAAAGCTATTTCGTCGAGTGATTTGCTGATTATGGATGCAATTCTACTTGCCGATGCAGAAGTGTGCAAAGATGTTGTTGAGGACATCTTGCGAAGAGACTTCGCCTGTGATGCTTGCTAGGCTATCAAGAACATCGTGTATGTCCATGGCGACAAGCTCGCCGCTAAGTCCCGATGTGAGCCCTTCTGTGGCTCTTGTGATGGCTTCGTGGCTACGTACGAGTGCTTCAAAATGACGTGCATTGGTGACAATGGTAATGTCTGTTGAAAGTTCAAGGTCTGAAACTTTTAGAATCTCTTTCTGTAGTTGAACAATCTCGCCGTTGTTTGCGGAAATCGCTACATATGATGTTGCGCCACAGGATTTTATGAGGTTTTCAGGAATTTCTTTAACCGAATTGTCCAGATCTGATTTATTGAGTACGATGATGAGTTTTTGGGAATTCAAATCCATGTGTCCGGCAACATCTTGTGCCGATTTTACGGCGTGTTCTTGTCCCAGTGTCGCATCGGTTACGCTCAACACGATTTGTGCTTGATTAATCTTGTTGAATGTCCTGTCGATTCCGAGTTGCTCAATGGTGTCTTCTGTCGTACGGATACCGGCAGTATCAATGAATCTGAATGTCTGTCCTTCAATCTGAATTGTATCCTCAATGGTGTCACGTGTCGTTCCGTGGATATTGCTTACTATAGCACGTTCTTCGCCGAGAAGTGCGTTGAGAAGCGTGCTTTTTCCAGCATTTGTTGGTCCCGCAATGGCAACTGGAATGCCATTTTTGATGGCGTTGCCTGTCTTGAATGTGTTGGCAAGCGATGTCACCATTTTGTCGATTTTATCAATGAGCGCAATGAGTTCAGACCTGTCCGCAAATTCAACATCTTCTTCGCTGAAGTCGAGTTCGAGTTCCAGAAGTGTGCAGAATTGCAATAGCTCGTCGCGCAATTTTTTCAAGTCGTTGCTTAGTCCTCCGCGCATCTGCGAAAGAGCCACACGACGCGCCGCTTCGCTTTCGGCTGCGATGAGGTCTGCAACGGCTTCCGCTTGGCTAAGGTCCATCTTGCCATTGGCAAATGCTCGCTGAGTGAATTCTCCTGGCCGTGCAGTTCGGGCGCCATTTGCAATAAGAGCCTGCATTATGGCTCGTTGAATGACGACGGAACCATGGCATGCGATTTCAATCATGTCGTCGCCTGAGAATGAATGTGGAGCGCGATAGATCGAGACTATAACTTCGTCGATGTCGCCATCTGTGCCGAAGATTGTGCCGTAGTGGAATGTGCCTGCGCGTTGAGCCGACAGTTTTTTCCCCTCTTTAGGTGAGCGAAATACTTTGTCCGCAATTGATATCGCATCAGGACCTGCCAGGCGTATAATCGCAATGGCTCCCATTCCGCTTGCTGTTGATACAGCACATATTGTCTCGTCAGTTATCAGCATTTTGCTTATTTGTTGTTATTGTTCTGCTGCGCAACAACTGCCGCCAATGCAATCGAATTGACTTTCGTCTCCATGTCGTCGGAGCGCGATGTCAGAATTGTTGGGGCTTTTGTGCCAGTCAGAATGCATCCGCTGCGATGGTTTACCATGTGCGACATGCATTTGTATGTTATGTTGCCGGCCTGTATGTCCGGGAAAATCAGTATGTCGGCATCGCCGACGATTTTTCTGCCCGATGCATTTTTATGGAGTGCAGCTTCAGGGGCTGTTGCCAAGTCGAACGATAATGGGCCGTCGACAATGCAGTCTTTGATGATGCCTTCCTCATTCATGCGAGCCAGTTCTGCCGCCTCGATTGTGCATGGCATTTTCGGGTTGACCGTTTCAATCGATGAGAGGACTGCTACTTTTGGCATGGCTACTCCACACGCTTTTGCGACTCCTACGCAGTTGTCGATGATTTGCCGTTTCTCGTCGAGCGTAGGGTAGGGGATGAATGCCACATCAGACATCGACAATAGCCTGTCATAGCCAGGAATGTCGAAAACTGCGATGTGCGACATCAATCTGTCTGTGCGTAGTCCTACGTTTTTGTCGAGAACGGTTTTCAGGAACGCTTTTGTTTCCATCAAGCCTTTCATATACATGTCGGCCTCACCGAAATGGACCATCTCAACCGCTTTGAGGGCTGATTTTTCACCCTCTTCCTCGTTGATGATTTCAAGTCCATCGAGTGAAATGCCGTTCTCAACCGCAAGTTTTTCAATTTTTACGCGATTGCCAACAAGTATGGCATCGGCAATTCCAATCTTGTGAGCCGTTTCTACAGCTGCCAATACGTGGCTATCCTGTGCCGAAGCCACTGCCAGTTTCATCCTTTTGCCTCTTTGTGCTAACTCGATGATGCTGTCAAACGTTAGTTTCATCTGTTTCTCTCCTGTTTTTTGCTTTTAAGCAAAAGTAGACAAGAGAATACGCATCATCGTGCTCAAAAAAGGACTTTGGGATAAATCCCGAGGCGAAAAGTGACAAAATATGCCTATTTGGGGCAAAATGAAATGCCACTCGAACGGTTGGGATACAAAAAAGACAGGCCGTGTGAACAACCTGTCTCTTGTATTTTGTCGCTTATTATTTCAAACGAGCAAGTGTCTCCTTAATACGCTTGAATGCCTCAATGATGTTCTCATCACTTGTTGCATAGCTCAAACGGAAGCACTCTGGTGAACCGAATGCGTCGCCACCAACTGTTGCAACGTGACCAACTTCGAGCAGGTACATTGCGAAATCTGTTGAGTTGTTAATCTTGCGATCGCCGTCAGCCTTGCCAAAATATGAAGAGCACTTAGGGAAGAGATAGAATGCACCTTCTGGCTCGTTTACCTCCAAACCAGGAATCTCCTTTGCAAGTTTAACGATGAGGTTCTTGCGACGCTCAAATGCCTTGCGCATTGTCTCGACGCAAGTCTGGTCGCCGGCGAATGCAACTTCTGCAGCCTTCTGCGAAACAGAGCAAGGGCCACTTGTGTATTGACCCTGAAGCTTATTGCATCCCTTGACAATCCAATCTGGAGCTGCGATGAAACCGATACGCCATCCTGTCATTGCGTATGCCTTTGAAACGCCATTGATGATGACAACGCGATCCTTGATGTCGTCGAATTCTGCCATCGAAGCATGCTTGCCGACATAATTGATGTGCTCATAGATTTCATCAGCAATTACGATTACACGCTCATGCTTCAAAAGCACATTCTTCAAAGCCTCGAGTTCTTTCTTGCTGTAAACAGAACCTGTTGGGTTCGATGGAGAGCAGAGAATCAAGGCACGAGTCTTTGGCGTGATAGCTGCCTCAAGCTGCTCTGGAGTAATCTTGAAGTTTGCTTCAATCTTTGCCTCAACATAAACAGGTGTACCTTCTGCAAGAAGAACCATCTGTGGATAGCTTACCCAATATGGAGCTGGAATGATAACTTCGTCGCCGGCATTCACAAGAGCCATGATTGCGTTGCAGACAGACTGCTTTGCACCGTTTGAGCAAAGAATCTGCGATGCCTTATAGTCAAGGCCGTTCTCATTCTTGAGCTTTGCAACAATCGCATTCTTCAACTCAGGATAACCTGGAACTGGAGAGTAACGCGACCAGTTGTCATCAATAGCCTTCTTGGCAGCCTCTTTGATATGGTCAGGTGTGTTGAAGTCTGGTTCGCCGACGCTCATGTTGATTACGTCGACACCTTGAGCCTTGAGCTCACTGCTCTTCTGCGACATTGCGAGTGTTGCCGAAGGAGCAAGTCTGTTAAGACGATCCGAAAGAATTTCCATCATCGATATTAAGTGTTTACTATATTTTTTCTCTTTTCGAAAAAACCACTTAGAGTTTAATCGCGCAAAATTAGTGTTTTTTTATTCAATATACATTTTGCGAGGCAATATTATTGCCATTATTTATGTCCAATGTGTAACTTTGTGCCCAATGAAATTCATGTTGTGAAGAAATGGGACGATATAAATTGACTCTGGAATATGACGGTTCAGCCTATCATGGTTGGCAGATGCAGAAGGACAGCAACTCGGTGCAGGGCAAGCTTGTTGATGCCGTACGTCAGGCGTTTGGAATGCAATCCAAGTTCGAGCTTTATGGTGCAGGCCGTACTGACGCTGGCGTTCATGCTCTCGGACAGGTGGCTCATCTCGACATCAATACGACGCTAACTCCCAAGCAGATAAAATTCAAGCTCAACGATGCACTTCCTGCAACCATTTCGATTATTGACGTCAAAGCGGTATCTTCCAAATTCCATGCCCGCTATGATGCAACGTCGCGTAGCTATATCTATCAGATCGCCACTCGCAAAAGCGCATTTGGCAAACGTTATGCCTATTGGATCAAAGACAACCTTGATGCTGAAGCCATGCAGGAGGCAGCCCAGCTGATGGTGGGAATGAAGGATTTCAAGTCATTTGGCGACAAAGACTCCGAGACAAAATCGACCATTGTCGAAGTGACTGCGGTCAATGTCTATGAAGATGGCAGTTCAATAATCATCAATGTCGTTGGCTCGCATTTCCTGTGGAAGATGGTGCGACGTATTGTCGGCGTACTTGTTGAAGTCGGTCGCGGACATATCGATTGCAGGCGTGTCGAAAGCTATTTCCGTCAGTATTCTCCTGAACCTGCTCAGTTCACCGTGCCGCCATCGGGACTGTATCTTGAGAAAGTCGAATATGGCGGAATGGATGACTATTCGGAAGAACCTCCGATGCCTCTCGTCTATATCCGATAAAAAAAACAATCCTCGGCAGTCAGTACGACTATCGAGGATTTTTATTTAGTATGTCTAGTACTTATTTTCTGTATGTCTTGACAATCTCGCCGACATACATGATGTGTGGACCTATCTGCTGGTAGAGGCCCTTCATGTCTGTTGGTGCTGCCGTAGTGTCAAGTTCCGCTCTGTATATCTTGCGGCATTCGATAGCGAGATTCGCCTCACTGAAAATGGCATTTCCCAAGTCAGTGAACTCGGCCGTCAGACCGCCGTTCACGACTTTATTCTCGTCACGGCCGGATTTCTTGCCCATATACATGACGTTGCCCTTATACTCTTCAGGGAAACCGGTGACGGTGAAGTATTCGTTGCTCTCCATGAACTCGCATGTATAGCGCGATGTTGAGACGTAGACTGTGACAACTGGTCGTCCCCAGAGCTTGCCTATTTCGCCCCATCCGATTGTCATCGTGTTGAAGTTTGCCGAATCTCCAGCGGTAAGCAGCATGGCATCGTTCATGTGTTGTACGAAGTTGCCGGGAATCTTTTCGGCATCTATCTCATGCCATTTTCCGTCTGAAATGAATTCGTCGCATACCTCGTTCTGCGCCTTTTCTGCGCATCCGACCATCGCTATGGCCATGATAAACATTGTGAATCTTTTCTTCATAATCTCTTCTGTTGTTTCCGTAAATCTACACAATAAAAACCAATTTTACAGTTGTTTCACATTTTATATCCAATAAAATGAACCTTCCAATCTTTGTGTCCGCTCACAAACATAAATCTTCGTTACTCCTTCGTTACCCGTTCGTTGTCCCTTCGTTAGCGAGGACGGGATTCTGCTGTGGAATGTGAGTGATGTTATAGTGTGTTATATGCCTTTATTGTGCTTTATCGTATGCTATGTTCCGTTATAGTGAAAGTGGCTTGTCGGGTGTGTGCATCTTTGCAATGTCAACGGGGCAGAATCTCCATATTACTAACATTTAAACAAACAGAAAAATGAGTAAGATCAAACCTTATGTGCTCATTGAGAGCCTTAGTGGCAAAGTTTGCCAGCATTCCGACACGTATTTCACCACGCGTTACGGACGAACATTCAGCAGCAGGTTGTGCAATCCAAGTACGGCCGATCCGACACAAGCCCAGTTGGAACGTCGGGCTGCGTTCAAAGAGGCTGTCGTTAAGACGCGTGCGACAATGGCCGACAAGTCGTCGGAAGATTACCATGTTGCCATGGCAGCATTCAAGTCGCAGAAGAAGTACGTTACATTTTACGGCTACCTTATAGCTCAAAACCTTAAAGGCTAAAGTCGCACCACGTATCGTCGGACATGTCGAAAAGAGAAAGGTCGGAATGGTGAATGCTGTTCCGACCTTTTGTTTGTGGATGCCTCGAAAATATACGTAAAAATAACGAAGTGACAGATAACAGATGTCCATTCAATAGCAATGGTTTTGCCTCTGGTGCTGAGGAGGGTCTTGTGGCAACAGAATTGATTGTTGGTGTAAAGAACACCAGATGACACAACCAATAAACGATGTTGTAATTGCCCGTATTGTTGTAGATGGAATGGAAAATTCAGTGAAAATCCAAGAAACGAACATGGAATAAGAATCTAATCAACATTATTGATTCCTGTTCGGCGCAGGCTGGAACTGGATTGCCATGTTGAAGTCATAAATGTCTGACAAAGGGAGTGGATATCATAATATTAGTTATATTTGCGCAAGGTAGGAGTCTTGCATTTAGCTGCGACGTAGGCAGGAGCCTACGCCGAACGGGGGGGGTATAAGAATTAAATGATTATGAATGAATTAATGACATGCATCAAAAAACTAACAA
>JAKSLG010000024.1 GCA_024401295.1 Bacteroidales bacterium
ACTCGCGACCCCGTGCGTGACAGGCACGTATTCTAACCAGCTGAACTACCACACCTTGCGGACAAGCTTTTTTGTTCCTATGCCATCTTTGGTATCGTTATCCCAATCTTCATCGGGCGATGTCCTTTCCAAAAGCGATGCAAAGTTACGACTATTTTTGTTATTTGCAAACTTTGCAAGAAAATATTTTCATTTTTCAAGGTCCGCCAAAGCGGAATGAAAAGCCATAATGCCATGTTGCAGCATCAGATTCTGATGCCAACAATCAATGTATCATCGGTTTGCTCATAGAGATCATTGTCGATGACCGAAGGTGGCGTGCGCCATTCATCCATAACGGTTTCGATGAGAATTTTCTGAGCAGCAAACGGATTTTTGTAAACATTGGCCAGAAGCGCACGCAAACGCTTGGCTGTAAACTTGGCCAAACTACGATTTGGAGCATAGCCGAACTGATCGGTTACACCATCGGTATATGCATAAAGCGTATCGCCTTTCTGAAGTTCAATGACATGATCCGTAAAATGCTCAAGCTCGAGCCAATAGAGTCCTATCGGCATTCTGTCTGCTTCATAGACAGTCACCTCGCCATTGCGGACTACGACAAGCGGACGGAACGCTCCAGCATAATGCATGGTCATGTTTTGCGGATCGATGATCACGAGTGCAATGTCGAGACCATCGTGGTTACTATTTTCGACATCCGTTTGTCGGAGAGCATTCTTCAATTTTGCACGCATGACATCCAGAATGGCACCTGCCGTGACATTCTCCTTGTCACACTCGGCAACAGCCTCATTGAGTATAGAGATGCCTAGGATACTCATAAGTGCTCCAGGAACGCTATGGCCTGTACAGTCAGCCACTGCAAAAGCTTTATATTTGCCAATTTGCTGCGCCCAATAAAAATCTCCAGAGACAATGTTGAGTGGTCGCAAAATCACAAGCGTATCACCAAAAAGCATATTGAGCATCGACTGCGACGGCATCAGAGATTCCTGAATCTTGCTTGAATATTCAAGACTTTCAAGAATCTCACGATTGTAAGTCTCAATCTGCTTTGTTTTCTGCTGAAGTGCATATTTCTGATCTTCAATATATTCATTGCGTTCGAGAAGTGTATTGTGCTGAGCCTCCAATTCAGAATGTCGTTCTTCCAGTTCCGCATTCGCCCTATTGAGCTTCTCATTTATTTTTCGACGCCTCATATTCGAAATGACAATAACCACAACAACAATAAGCAATGTTATTGCAGCACAGATAAGAATGACAACGAGCATATTACGCTTTTCAGAAGCAGCCTCATAGAGCCGCTGCTGTGCACGCATCGAAAGTTCAGACTGCATGTGATTGATATTATTCGTGGTTCTCGCAACCATTTTCACCCTATCCGATGTCTTTGCAACGAGATTCGCAGAATCTGAATAAGCCAAAGCCATCTTGTAATTACCCATCGTCTCATAATAGTCTCGGTATAAGCCGTACAACTCACAGAGAAGGTATTGATATTCAGATTTTTCAGAAATCTGATCACGATACATTTCCAAGTATTTTTTTGCCTGGGTAAAATCTTCACGACGGATACAATACAAGCCATATTTACCATATCGGTATGGCTCAACATAGCCCATTCGGTCTGAATATGACGAATATTTTTCAAACAGTTGATTGCATTTTTCGAATTTCCTGTTTCGCGATTCTTTGTTATTATCGTCTTTCAAATCAAGCAAGCTGAGATCTATCAGCACTTCGATATTATTCAATATCGTACCCAAATCGCCTTCATTCGCCTCAAGTTCTGAAATGTCCGCCTTAATGATATCCGAAATCCGTTGATATTCCTGTGATGTTCCTTTTCTCGTGTACAGAAGAAGTGCATCATAGTAATGGATATTATAGACTGATTTTTTTCCCGCCAGCTCCACATATTTACGAGCACTATCAAGGCGAGCTTCTGCAAGGTCAAAAAGCTCAACATCGATGTAAGAATGTGCAATAGCCGTATATGTATTGACAAGTTGCGGATACTCCTTCATTTCATAACACAACTTGAGTGATTTGTTGTAGTACAGATCTGCCGAAATTTCATCTTCGATATAAGACAGACAATGTCCCAATAATACATAAGAGTGAATCAAACAATCATTGTACTGAAGATTTTCGGCAATTGGAAGAAGTGCATAAAGCTTGTTCATTGCATCTTCCTTCTGACCCAAGTGGTAAAATGCCCATGCTTCGAAACGAATGGCATCGCAAAGACGATATTCATCGTTGAGCTTTCGCGCGAGTTCTTCCTCGAGCGCAGCATATTTGAGCGTAGAATCCGTGCTGTAATGTTCCAAAGAAATCTTATTGAGCAGACGAAGTTTCGTGGTATCGCTCGAAGCGTTGTTCATCGCATGCACAAGGCTATCAAACATCAGATCAACATCCGCAGAAACCACTTCGCCCCGCAAGCTAGACGACACAACAAAAAAAAGAGATAAAAATATGAGTATTTTATTTAACATAGACTCGAATTTGTACAAACGCAAACTTAGCACTAATATCTCAAAAAAACAAAAAAAACAGACATTATTGTAATGTTTCAACAATAATGTCTGCTACGATTATAAGATTAATTACCAGCGTTTTATGCGCCTTACATTTTTAAAGTTCAAGATCAATATCGAATTGTTCAACCCAAGGCAAGCCCTGTTCTCCGAGACGAGCGAGGAATGGATCCGGATCGAAGTCCTCAACATTCCAGACTCCAGGTTTCTTCCACAGTCCACGAACGAACATTTCTGCGCCAAGAGCAGCAGGAACGCCTGTCGTATATGAAACGGCCTGCATACCAGTTTCCTTGTATGCTTCCTGGTGGCTGCAATTGTTATAGATGTAATATGTACGTTCCTTACCATCCTTGATACCGCGGATACGGCATCCGATAGAAGTCTCGCCCTCGTAGTTCTCGCCAAGATCCTGAGGGTTAGGAAGAACAGCCTTGAGGAACTGCAAAGGAACGATCTTAACCTTCTCAGTACCAGTTCCGTCAGCCTTTGGAGCTTCGTATGTAACCTCATCGATACGAGCCATACCGATGTTTTGGATAACATCGAGATATGTGAGATACTGCTGTCCGAAAGTCATCCAGAAGCGAGCCTGCTTGATTGTCGGGAAGTTCTTTGCAAGCGACTCGAGCTCTTCGTGATACATAAGGTAGCTTTCGCGAGGGCCGATGTTTGGATATGTAAGAGCCTTGTGAATCTCGAGAGCACCAGTCTGAATCCACTTTCCATCCTTGTAGTAGCGGCCTTTCTGAGTGATTTCGCGGATATTGATTTCCGGATTAAAGTTCGTAGCGAATGCTTTGTGGTGGTTACCAGCATTGCAATCGACGATATCGAGATAGTGGATTTCATCGAAATGATGCTTTGCTGCGTATGCTGTGAAGATGCCAGAGACACCTGGATCGAAGCCACAACCGAGGATTGCAGTCAATCCAGCTTCTTCGAAACGCTGCTTGTATGCCCACTGCCAGCTATATTCGAAGTGAGCTTCGTCTTTTGGCTCGTAGTTGGCCGTGTCGAGATATGAAACGCCAGTTGCCAGACAAGCATCCATAATGGTAAGATCTTGATAAGGCAAGGCAACATTAACCACGAGATCAGGCTTGACCTCGTTGATGAGTTTCACCAGTTCGTCAACATTATCGGCATCGACCTGTGCAGTCTTGATGCGCGTTCCTGTTGCCTTGAAGATTGCTTCGGCTGTAGCATCGCATTTAGCTTTTGTTCTGCTGGCCAAAGTGATTTCTTCGAACAGATGAGGCTGCTGAGCCATTTTGTGAGCGACAACGGTGCCGACACCGCCTGCTCCAATCTGAAGAATTTTACCCATTTTTACGTGTAGTGTCAATAATTAAACGGTGCAAAACTACTATTTTTTTGAAATTATACGCTCAAAGGCGATGTTTTTATTTACGCTTACTTGAGACTTGTGATTTTAACCTCTATGCGTCGGTTTTTCGCACGTCCTTCTTCGCTGTTGTTATCAGCAATCGGCTGTGTCTGTCCATAGCCTTTGTGAGTGATGCGCGAAGCTTCAATTCCGAGCGATACGAGGGCATCGGCCGTCGTTTTTGCACGACGTTCGGAGAGTTTCTGATTGTAGTCGGCCTTACCCTCATTGTCTGTATGTCCACCAATTTCAATTCGCATGGCGATATTGCTCTTCATGATGGCCGCAAGTCTCTTGAGTTCAATTTCTGATTCCGGCTTCAGGTCGGCCGAATTGGTATCGAAGAATATGTTTCGAAGTTCGATTTTCTGATTCACCTCGATTGGAGCCATTTCGATGTTGAGATGGTACTGTTCGATCTGCGATTTCGGGAGCGAGAAATTCTGTGAGTGATAGAGATAGCCACGGCTGTCGGCAAAGAGGCCGTAGTCATAGCCAGCAGGCAATGTCACAATGAATTGTCCGGTTACAGGGTCGCTCGACGTACTGACCATTTTCTGATCGTCCTCAAGACGAACAAGTTCGATGCTGGCACCAAGCGGCTTCATCGTCTTGTGGTCATAGACATGACCTTTGATGTAGCCAACAGGCTCTGGTCGAAGCGATTGCGGAAGATCGAAGCAGAGAAGATCAATCTTGTTACGTCCATCAGGTTGCTGGCGCTGAGATGAAAAATATGCCATCGTACCTTGAGCATTGACGATGAATCCATTATTATCGAGCGGTGTGTTTATGGGATATCCGATATTCCTCGGAGTTGTCCATTTCCCATCATCGTTGAGACGGCTGATGAAGATATCCTGTCCGCCAAGTCCAGGCCACATATCGGACGAGAAATAAAGCGTCTTATTGTCGGGATGGATGAAAGGCGACGTCTCGTCACCACGCGTGTTGATGGAATCGCCCAGATTTACTGCACTGCCAAACATCGGCACGCCATTGCTGCGCCAGCCAACGATCTGCGATTTCCAAATATCCATGCCGCCCTTACCGCCAGGGCGTGCACTGACAAAATACAATGTGCGGCCGTCGGACGAGAAGCAAGGCTGCGTCTCCCAGTACGGCGTATTGACATTATCACCGACATTGACAGGCGTACTCCACCCATTGGCAGTGCGACGGCTGAAATAGATATCGCACGAACCTTTCGAATCATCGCGTCCGCAAGCCGTGAAAAACATGAAATTTCCATCCGGCGACAGTGCCTGCGCACCCTCGTTGTTCTGAGTGTTGACTTCTGCCATGGCTAGAGGCTTTGACCATTCGCCATCAACCTTGCGTGTCACATAGAAATCTTCATGAAAATATTCATACTTACGCGGGAGGTTCTTGTTTCGAGCAAAAGCACTGGCATCTCGCGGGAGAAGCATCGTAAAAACGAGTTCTTCCTCGTCGAGCGAAACACTTGGCCAATACTGATCATAATCCGTTGCGACATTTTCGGAAACCAAACGAGGCTCGAAAGGCACAGGATTGCTCATCAAATCCCTGATAACCATGGCTCTCCTAATAAGCTCATCGGTATTTCTCGAATTACGTTTTCCGGCACTGAACTTCTTGTAGAGATCGAGCCATTCGAGAGCTTCTTCCATGCGGCCAAGAGACATCATCGCGACGCCCGCATTGTAATAAGCAGGTACAAAGCATGTTGAATCGAGAGTCACGGCTTTCTTAATGTTGGCAATCTGACCTTCATAATCATTCAGCTCACGGCACACTTCGGACATGCCGAGAAAAGCCTCGACAAACTCCGGAGCAATTTTGCTTGCCGTTTCGAAACTCAGATAGGCCTTCTGAAAACGATCATACTGAAAATCATTCATTCCGATTTCGTATGCTTCGATAGCCTTTTTCGACTTGGTGCTATATTTCTGAGTCTCAGCCTTCTGCTTAACTTTTTGCTTATTTTTCTGAGCATCAGCATTTTGAATAGCGACACTCATAATCACAACGAACAAAAACGCCCTTAAGACAATCTTTACCATAGGATTCATTTTATTGTTTATGCAAATATACGAATGTCGGAATAAAAGGTGATATTTTCACCAATCTTTCATCATGTCAGAAAAATAAATTAACTTTAAACCGCAATTAACAAAAACTAAATTTTCAGAAATGAAATCATTTAAATCGATTGTAGCGCTAGCTTCAATGGCGCTGCTAACATCGTTCACAGCGGAGGAAGGCGAGTCGTGCGACTATCCTTTCATGAATCCGAAACTTTCTGTAGATGAGCGTGTTGAGGACCTCATCAGCAGATTGACTCCAGAAGAAAAAATCAGCATGATGATGAACCGCTCGGCAGCCATCGAGCGATTGGACATCCCAGCCTACAACTGGTGGGGCGAAGCGTGCCATGGTCTTATGGGCGTCAGCGATGTGACTGTTTTTCCACAGTGTATTGCACTGGCTGCAACATTCGATGCCGATGCCGAACTGAAGGCATACACGATGGTTTCGGACGAAGCTCGCGGTCGTTACAACTCATTGCCACGCACAGGTGACATCGGTCCTTATGTTTCTGCGCTTCCGAACCTTACATTCTGGGCACCAAATGTCAACATCTTCCGTGATCCACGTTGGGGACGCGGTCAGGAGACATACGGCGAAGATCCATATTTGAGCTCTGTGATGGGTCTCAATGTGGTGAAAGGTATGCAAGGCAATGATGCCAAATATTATAAGACACATGCATGTGCAAAGCACTTTGCAATTCATAGCGGTCCAGAGCCATTGCGTCATAAATTCAACGCAACGCCATCGGGTCGTGACCTTTGGGAGACATACTTGCCAGCATTCAAGACACTCGTAACTGAGGGCAATGTTCAGGAGGTGATGTGTGCATACAGCGCATACGAAGGCGAGCCATGCTGTAATTCAAATCGCCTGCTCATTCAGATTCTTCGCGACCGATGGGGCTTTAAGGGTCTTGTCGTGAGCGACTGCGATGCTATCAACGATTTCTATATCAAGGGCAATCATGGCACACACGCCAATGCCGTTGATGCAAGTTCTGATGCCGTACGCAATGGCACAGACCTCGAATGCGGCAAGAGCTATCAGGCACTTGTTGAAGCTCTCAAGGAGGGAAAGATCAGCGAGAAAGAGCTCAACGTTTCTCTTCGTCGTCTCATCAAAGCCCGCATCGAGCTTGGCATGTTTGACCCAGATGAAATCAATCCATACTCAAAGATTCCTGGCAGCGTAGTCGATTGTCAGGCACACCGCGACCATGCGCTTCTCCTTGCTCGCGAAGCACAGGTTCTTCTCAAGAACAACAAGAATGCTCTTCCTCTCTCGAAGAACCTCAAGCGCATTGCAATCGTTGGTCCAAATGCAGACAACGCCGAGATGATGCGCGGCAACTATAGCGGCACGCCAACACACTGCGTGACAATTCTTCAGGGCATTAAGGACAAGATGCCTAATGCACAGGTTGACTACATTCAGGGTTGCGACATCGAGAAAGACTATCTTCAGTTCCCTAAGATGCACCTTGTGAACGGCAACGGCAAGAAAGGTTTCTATGCAGAATATTATGCATCTACAGATTGGACTGGCGAGACTGTTCGCACAGAGAATCTGACAGAGATCAACTTCATGACAGATGGCGGCTATGGCTTTGGTGCCGGCGTTCCATCGAGCGATTTCACAGCTCGCTACACTGGTAAATTCACAAGCGATTTCGACGGTCAGCTCTGCTTCTCAATGAACGGCACATCATACACCGTTAAAGTCAACGGCAAGACAATTGGCGAATTCTATCCAAAACCATTGTCATTCAAGTTCGTTCCAGGCATGGAGCTCACAGACGAGCAGCGCAAGGAACTCATGAGCAGCGGTTTGTTCCGCTGGCGTGGTGGCGACGACTTCATCACTGACGTGAAAGCCGGCGAGACATACGACATCGAAATCCTCTACAAGTCGGCAGCTGCTGGCAGCAGTTCACGTCTCAACATCGACATGGTCGAAAGACGTACCACTGAGTTCGAACAGCTCAAGAAAGAACTTGCTTCATACGACGCAGTGATTTATGTTGGTGGCATCACATCGACACAGGAAGGCGAAGGTCACGAACGTGCAACCATCGAGCTTCCTGCTGTTCAGCAGCGCTGCATCAAGGCTCTCAGCGAAATTGGCAAGCCTGTCATCTTCGTCAATTGCTCGGGCAGCTGCGTAGCTCTCGGCGATGTTGAGCCATACTACGATGCTCTCATCCAAAGCTGGTATCCAGGCCAAGAAGGTGGCACAGCCATCGCAGATGTTCTCTTTGGCGATTTCAATCCATCGGGCAAGCTTCCGATCACTTTCTACAAGTCGACATCGCAGCTTCCTGACTTCCAGGATTACAACATGGACAACCGCACATACCGCTATTTCACAGGCGATCCTCTCTATTCATTCGGATATGGCCTCAGCTATACAAAATTTGAATTCGGCAAAGCTAAACTCTCTGCCAAGTCAATCAAGGTTGGCGAAAGCGTAGAGATTTCAATCCCTGTTGCAAACAAGGGCGCAATGGCCGGTGCAGAAGTTGTTCAGGTCTATGTCAAGAGCCTCACAAATCCAAACGCACCAATCAAATCGCTCAAGGCATTCAGCCGCGTCGAGATCAATGCAGGCGGAAAGACTACTGTCAAGCTCAAGCTTGCTCCTGATGCTTTTGCATACTACAAGGCTGAAGCTGACGACCTTGCTATCTTCGCTGGAAAATACCAGATCATGTATGGCAATTCATCACGCGACAGTGATCTTCAGGTGATTGACTTTGAGGTCAAGTAAAACAGAAGGACATAATTATTACCAGAGACTGCTTCGGTTTTCCGAGGCAGTCTCTTTTTTTGTCTGCGGATAATATCCCGCAAAAAGAGAAATATTCGTAATTCATAGTTACCTTTGCATCACAAAACGAAGATTATGAGAAAAGAGAGCAGAGAGATGCCTGAAGATTTTGCGCTGGAAGTGATGGACAAAGCACCATTTGCAACGCTGAGCGTAGTCAGAACTGACGGCAGCGCATACGGATTGCCGATATCACATGCGAGAATCGACAACCGCACTTTCTATTTTCATTGTGCGCTCGAAGGCGAGAAGATTGACGCCATAAGACAGAATCCACAAGTATGCCTGTCGGCCGTCAGCAAATGCAAGCCGACCGTTGGCCCGAAAGACGGCAGTTTCACACTTGAATATAAGTCGGCAATAGGTTTCGGAATGGCAGAACTCGTTGAAAATGAGTCTGAACAAATTGAGGCTTTGCGAGCAATCTGCATGCGCTATCTGCCTAATCACATGGATGCATTTGACACGTCGATTGCCAGAAGCCTCTCGCGCACAGTTGTTGTCAGGATACGCCTCAACGGCCCGCTGACTGGCAAGCGCAAACAATATGACGCCAATGGCGATGAAATGAAATACGGTAGAATGGAATGATAGGAACGATTGTAAATACATGCTGCATCATTGCGGGCTCGTTTGTCGGCAGCCTGATGCGCAAAGGCATAGACGAAAAATATCGCGTCGTACTTTTCGACGCCATGGGACTTGCCTCAATTGCATTGGGTGCAAGTGCATTCACGACAAACATTGCCAAGAGCGAATTTCCGGTTCTTTTCATCGCGAGCCTTGCCATCGGCGGCCTCATTGGCACACGTATTGGCATTGCACAACGAGTTGAAGCTTTTGCCCAGAAAAAGGGAGCAAGCCAGCTGATGCAAGGCATCACGACGGCTTCGCTGCTCTATTGCATCGGCACACTGTCGATCGTGGGTCCGATTCTGAGCGCACTGCAAGGCGACAACACATACCTATTCACAAACTCGACGCTTGACCTTGTATCGTCAACAATATTCGGAGCGACATACGGTGTTGGCATGATTTGGGCGGCGCCAATACTTTTCTGTTGGCAAGGATCGATTTATGCGATTGCAAAACTTGCGTCATCATCGCCTCTGCTTCAAGGCACTCTCGTGAACGATCTTGGCGTGATCGGCGGAGTGTTGATTATATGCTCTGGCCTGAGTATTCTCAACATCAAGGATTGCAAGACGATGAATCTTCTACCATCGCTCATCGTGCCAGTCATCTGGCATTTGGTTCTGTCTCTGTTTTAGCAACTGTATTTTCTGCGACGGACGATTGCGACAACGCCGAAAAGCAATGCCATCAGCACAACTGGCATGACAACCGCAAGGACTTTGTAGAAGAGTGTTCCGTTGCCGATTTCCTGACGATTGAGAAGGCGTATGGTGAACGTACGATTGCGAAGTGACATCCAGCCTTCATCGTCGGCTAGATACTGAACGGCATTGACAATGAAGTCCTTATTGCCGAAAGTCTGTCGCGTAAGCTCGTCGTAGCCGAGCGGAACAATCTTTGGATTTTGCGAAGTTCTGAAGCGAACATCATTGCGAATAATGTCTCCATCTGCAACAACAATCATCTTCGTAGGTACGCTCGATGCAACAATCGGCTGAGTATTGCTCAACTGCCTTGGAACAGAGCGGTGAGCAAAGACCGAAGGGAACGAACCTTCACTGAGGACAGCCACATTGAGATGGCTGCGATTGAACTCGCTCTGCACAGGTTTCTCATGTATATTCGCAAGCGATGCGAAGACCGGAGTACGATCGACTTTGGTGTATGACGACGTGCGCAGAAGCGGCGTGCGAACGAGATCGAGATCTGAACCGACAGTATCAATATAGCTTGTAAAATCGCCTTTTACGAGGCTGACATTACGAGTCACTGGGTGCTCAAGATTCGTCGAAAGAAGCGGGCTGAAAAGCCATGGCATGGGTACGATCTTGCTACCCTCGCCCGGCTGCTGAACACTGATTGGCACCATGCCACAATTGATATCTTCAACAACCTCCGGATTAACTCTGTAGCCATAGACAAAAAGCATGTCTTCGATATTAAAATCGGAGTACAATCCCACGGTCTGCGGAGCATTTCGAAGTGTGTCAAGTGTCATATTCACAGCATCGACGAGCCACAAAAGACGTCCGCCACGCATGACATATTGGTCGAGCACGAATTTCTCAGGTTCGGTAAACTTGTCGGCAGGCTTTGCAATAATCACGACCTTGTACGGGTCGAGAATTGAGGCATCGGTGCCAATCTTGCCACGATCGACAGCAAATGACATCGAGAGTTCATCTGTGGCTTCAACGACATCGAGTTCGTCAAGTTCGCCATGACCTTCGAGAAAAGCAATGCGTGTCTTTTCTGTTTCAGATATCCGGCGAATGGCATCAATAAGCTTATATTCAATGTCTTCGATGCTTCGATTAAGATTTTCATCAGCCGACAGACCTGGAACGTTTTCGAGGAGATTGACCCATGTAAAACGGTCGCCGACATGCACTTTTGCATAAGGATAGACAATGGTTCGTGTCTTTTGCCCATCTTCCTTAGTTTCGAAAACAGGCACACCCGCCAAACCGACTTCAGCCAACTCATTTGCAAGCTTGTCTGCATCGCCTTTCGACATTGACGATGGCTGCACTCGATTATAAATCAATCCATTATGCGCATATTGCTGAAATTCATCGAGCATCTCGGACGTAGCCTTGCCAAGACGCGTAAAGCCAGGATTGAGATCGCCGTCGAGATAGAATCTGACAAAAATCTCTTTTTCCATATCTTCAAGATATGAACGCGTGATACGTGAAAGCGTAAAACGGCCCTCGGAGGTCATGTCTGCTCGGAAAAAGAGATGCTGCGCACCAAGATTCAGAAGGATAACAGCAACAGGCACAAGCGCAATCTTCTTCCACGAGACGTGCGATCGCTGCACTGCAAACGAGGTCAACGCAATGAAAAGGGCCGCAAACGAAAGGAAATAGACGACATCACGACTGTCAACGACGCCACGCGCCATGCTGTCGTAATGCTGCGCGATGCTGAGTTCGGAGATGATGCTTCCAACCGATTTGAGATCCGGTATTGATGCAACGGAATCGAAACCGGCATAGAAGACGAAGCACATGGCCACAGATGACACAAACGCAACGATCTGGTTGTCAGTGAGCGACGACGTGAAGATGCCGATGGCCATATAGAGCGCGGCAAGGAGCAACAATCCGATGTATGATCCGAGCGTTGCTGCAAGGTCAAGATTGCCAACTGGCTCGCCAAGTTGCCAGACAATAAAGATATAGACGAACGTCGGAATGATCGAGATCGCAACGAGCGTCAGACCCGCAAGATACTTGGCAAGAACAATCTGCAACGGCGAGATTGGACGTATCAAAAGCAACTCGAGCGTTCCGAGACGACGTTCCTCAGCGACAAGCCTCATCGAAATGGCTGGAACCAGGAAAAGATAGATCCATGGAGCAATGCCAAAGAGCGGTTCGAGGGTCGCATAACCACCATATATGATGTTCAGTTCGCTAGGCACAACCCACAGGAAGATGCCCGAAGCAATGAGAAAAACCGTGACAACAAGAAAACCTGTCAGCGAACATAGAAATGTTGAAAGTTCTTTTTTGAAAAGGCTGAACATGACTGGAAATATGTTTTATTGTTTCTTCAACTCACTGAGCATTGCTTCGGCAGCATTGTCGCTACATCCGCTGCCACCGACGATGCGACGCAACTCGGCATAGTCGCCCAGCATCCTATCGCGTTCATGCGACTCGCCTGCGAGTTTTCTCAAAAGCGAGAGCATACGATCGAAACTATATGCACGCTGGAAAAGCTCGACAACAGCCTCGCGCCCTAAAATGAGATTGACAAGACTGATGAATGGAACTTTGATGAACAGATGCGCAACAAAATCGCTGAACCAACCGCCCCACATGAGATAGACAACGACCTGAGGACAGTTCAAAACGGCTGTCTCGAGCGTTGCCGTTCCCGACGTCACGAGAGCAGCACGGGCCTGTGACATAAGCTGATATGTCTCGCCGAATATCACGTTCACATTAGCCCTAACCGACGACGGACAATTCTGCAGATATGGCTCATAATCCGCTGCGGTGAATGATGGCGCGCCAGCGATTACAAACTGATAGCCAGGCATTTGCTCAACAGTTTTGAGCATAACCGGAAGATTGTATTTCAATTCAGACTTGCGGCTTCCGGCCACGAGAGCAATCATCGGACGCTCGTCAAGGTTGTTGCGCTGACAAAATTCCGTGAATGATTCATAGGCATGATGTCTGTTCGTGATGGCATCCATGATAGGATTACCGCAATAGACAACATCAATACCATGCTTGGCAAAATGTTCCGTTTCAAACGGCATGATCGTGAAGATGCGATCGACATACGCCTTCAAATCCTTCACGCGATGCTCCTTCGACGCCCATGTCTTTGGCGCAATATAGTAGAATACGCGAATGCCGCGTTTATGAGCGAATTTTGCTACCGGAAGATTAAAACCTGCATAATCGACAAGGATGAGCACGTCCGGACGATTTGCCGTCAGGTCAGCATAGCAAGTGTTGAAGTTTCGGCGTATCTTGTTGAGATGCGTCAGTACATCCCACACGCCCATGACAGCCGTATCGCGGTAGTGGCATACGAGGCCCGAATAATCACCTTTGCAACCAATCTCGCCAAGGGCATCGCTCATCAGATCGCCACCCCAGAAACGAAATTCGGCATCGGCATCGCGCTTGGCAAGTGCACGCATCAAGTTGGATGCATGAAGGTCGCCTGAAGGCTCGCCAGCTATGATGTAATACTTCATTTATCCTTGGATTATAAATTTCAAGACTAAAACGACAACAACCCAAATGAGCGTAGCCATGAATATTCCGCGAGCGAAATTCATCTTATCGGAATAGGCAAAACCCATGAATGCAGCCAGATTCGACAATGCACTGACAGCGATGAGCGATGAAGCAAATTTAATGGTGATGAACCATTCGAAAAACTTGCCAAGAGTCACTCCACTCGACATTCCGAAATAATAGAATGCGTAAGTTGTAACTGCCGGAAGGATCAGTCCAAGAATAAATCCGTAGCGTTTCTTGTCGAACATATTTCTATCTTTATAAAGAGGTTGATGCAAGAGCGTTAAGCTCGTCATAATCAGTCACATCCAATCGGCATGGACATATTGTCGCATAGCCTTTGCGCAGCCAATATACGTCAGTGTCCGTTGCCCCAGGCGCATCATCGACAAAGGTACCAACGAGCCAGTAATAGCGGCTATTCCAAGGATCACGCGACATGTGATAATCCTCATGCCAATGTCCTGCCGCAAGACGTACAGGCTTTATTCCCAATGGCTTACAGCCACTTGGAATGTTTACGCCATAGAAAACGCCAGCCTTTTGAGGAGCAGACAAGGCCCATTCGATGATTTTCGCTGCGACATTGCATGCATCTGTCATGTCAGCATCGACGTCTTCATCATCAATCGAAAAACCTATGCCCATTATGCCGAGCAACGCAGCCTCGCGACATGCACCGAGGGTACCGGAATAGTGAACGCTCGACGATGTGTTGGAACCATGATTGATGCCCGAAAGAATGAGCTGCGGTCTGCGTGGCACGAGGCCATGGACACCGAGCTTGATGCAGTCCACTGGCGAGCCACCGACCATGAAGGCAGTCACGCCATCGATTTTCATGTCATAGTCGCGCACTCGCAACGGCGCATCGACAGTGAAAGAATGGCTCTGACCCGAATAACCTCGATCCGGAGCAACTACAATCACATCGGCATAACGTGCGGCAACGGAAGCAAGAGCATGAATGCCCGGAGCTTGGATGCCGTCATCATTTGAAATAAGTATGAGCGGTTTAGACTGCGTCATGATTTTCTGCGTAATATTTCAGTATGTCAATTTGCAAATATAACAAATTTTGCTCACGAAATAATATCCAGCAGCTTATGGGAATTGGCCAAACGATAAAAAAATGTATATTTGCATTATCACACAATAAGCATGAATAGTTTCAGAAGGACTAAATATACACTTATTTCGTCGGCCACTCTCAAGGAATTTGCCGACGACGGCTTGATAATAAACGATCCCGACGGCAAAAATTCGCTAATCAAAAGCAAATATGAGGTCAAGGAAATTGCATTCCGCAATGATGAAAACGGACTGATGCGCTATGCCGACTGGCTTCCGGTCAACAGACCTCTCGCATACACGAATGCACCGATAGCCTATCGCAGCGAAGGACTCGCGAACCATCTGGGACTCAACAATTTGTGGATTACATTCAGCGGCTGGTGGCCATTGCGAGGCGCAAAGATGCAGACTTGCTCGTTCAAAGAGACTGAAGCCTATGCCGTAACGATGCGCATGAAAGAAAAAGAGGACGACGTGCTCGTCGTTGCATCGGCCGGCAACACGGCACGAGCATTTGCACGCGTATGCTCCGACAACAACATAAATGTCCTACTCTGCATTCCATATGACAACCTCAATGCCCTGTGGCACAGCGAACCTATTGCGCCATGCGTGAAAGTGGTTGCAACGACATCGGGCAGCGACTATTCCGATGCCATAGAACTGGGGCGTAGGATTTGCCAGATTGACGGGTTCAGAAGCGAGGGCGGAGCACACAACATCGCACGTCGCGACGGCATGGGAACATGCCTTCTCTCGGCAGTCGAAGCTATCGGACATATTCCCGACGCATATTTCCAAGCCGTAGGCAGCGGCACGGGAGCCATTGCCACATGGGAGACATACAAAAGGCTAAGAGGCGATGGCCGATGGGGCAGCAACAATATGCGTCTCATCGTCTCGCAGAATGCTCCGTTCATGCCTATTTTCGATTCGTGGAAAATGCAGCAACGCCACATGCTTCCATACGATGCAGAGCTGTCGCGCCGTAAGTCTGCTCTCATCAGCGCGAGCGTGCTGGCAAACCGCTTCCCACCCTACTCCGTTATTGGTGGGCTCTATGACGCACTGACAGAATCGCATGGCGACGTCATGACGGTCGGCAACGACGAAGGCCACCTGGCTTCACATTTGTTCCGCAGCACAGAGGGCATCGACATTGCTCCTGCTGCATCAATCGCCGTAGCATCGCTCATCAAAGCCGTCAAAACAGGCGTCGTCGATGCAGACCAGACGATACTTCTCAACGTCACTGGAGGCGGCGAAGGACTCTTCAAGAAGAGCCACAACACGAGCATCATGAGGCCAAACCACATATTTAATATCGATGCGCAGCTAAGCGATATCGAACCTGTCGTACGAAGACTTTTCAACAAATGATTTTCGTCTATAATCCAACGTGTGAAATGGCCGTGCAGAAAGACACGGTCAATTACTATGCACCGCCTAAGCTGCAAGAATTTGAGCAAAAACTTGCACCACTAATGATGTTTCTTGCTGGCAAAGACGATGCAGTCGTGGCGCAACGGCCAAGCGATGACATCATTGCTTTCTGGCAAACGCGCGGACTTGAACCATGCCAATTCATTGACCGAGACGAAGCCCGACGACGCATTGCTTCGGGCGAACATCTCAAGCCTTGGGGAATGTCGCGCGAGGTTCTCTATCGTTTTTGCGGCAAAGATGCAGCCAACTCGTTCACCGACAGTCATCGCAAACTCTTCTCGCGACTCTCATCGGTCGAACTCGACCATACCGCCCGCAGCCTCATCAGGTCTGAAGCCGACAAAGAGCTCTTCAACACCGACGAAGCACCTGTCGTCATCAGCAAAGCAGAAGATTTGCGAAACTTTATCGAAGCCGACAGCCGCAAAGCGATAAAGACTCTCTGGAGTGCATCTGGCCGCGGCGTATCGCTCGTCACTTGCGAATCGTTCAAGCAGGCTGCCATCGACCGCTTTTCAGCCAGCATAAACAAGGACGGCGCCGTTGTCGGCGAGCCACTTCTTGACCGTGTAACCGACTTCGCCATGCTCTTCGAAATCAAGAAGGGTTGCAAGGCAAAATATGTAGGCAAGAATTTCTACGTCTCTGACGCAACGGGACGTTTTGGCAAAGAATTGATCGGAATCGACCCTATTGCGCCACTGACATCCGACGGCAAATTACCTGCCGACTGGGAGACACGAGCAAGCCTTCTGCTTGCCGATGCAATGGATAAATTGCAATGGAACACGCTCTACGAAGGCCCCGTCGGTGTTGACAGCATGATATATCGCAAGGCCGACGGCTCACTCGGCATACGCCTGTGCATTGAGGCCAACCTTCGTCATTCCATGGGAAATATAAACATGAGAATCAGCCAATTACTTGGCTCATGTGCTGCAGAATGGAGCATTCTAAGCACCGATGAGAAATGTGATTTCTATCTATGCAACGGCGTGGGTGGACATTTCCTCTAATCGTTGCGATAGGAATAGACAAAATTATCGGTCACAGTATCGCCGTCAAGATTAAGGCGCTTTAGATGTATCATCAGACGCTCTGACGTAGAGTCGGGAATAAGCACGTTCATCGGAACGCTGATTGTCTGATACTGAATGCCGGTATATTGTTTTGGATCTGTCTCATTCTGAACATGCTTGAGCCATAGCACGACAACACTGTCCGTGCGTCCGACCTGCTGCGTCGGATCAAATGCCATGTAGAGACGGTCTTCATTATCCTGACGCGTGTAATAATATGCCGTCACGTTGAAAAAGTCCAGGCGGCGGAAATCTCTCGTTATGTGCAGTTCCGTCGGCACGCACGGCAGATTCGATGTCGAGACTTCGTGAACTATCGGTGTTCTGATATCTTCCGAAAGCTCCTCTACCCTGCCCTCAAAGATTTCCGCCGTATCGCTCAGACGTCGGCCGGCGACAATGCGGAATGTGACTCTTGCAGAATCCTCCACGTCGCTCTCCAACAAGCTGACAACGAACGTGTTGTTATAGAAGTGAATTAATATTGCCGTATCCGTACGTTCGACAGACGCAATGCCCTGATAAGCCATCGGAACTTCATCTTTCGAACACGAAACGCCGACCGAGACAAGCACGGCAAACATCATCGATATGGCAATCTTAATTCTCATAGATCTCTTATTTACTCAACAGCCAGAACCTCAACATCATAGCGCAAAATGCGTCGTCCACGTATGCGATTTTCATCGCCGACAAGTCCATAAGCCTGATCCGGCATCGCAATGATTGTCGCCTTCGCACCAAGCTGCAATTGCGTGAGAGCCATGTCAAGGGCGACAATATCCTGGCCCGACCCGACAGCAATCTGCTTATGTCCATCACGTTCCGACGTATAATATTCAGTTCCATCGATATCGCTGATGCGATAAGCGAGAGTAACGACATTTCCACTCTCAATCTTACGACCGTCGCCTTCGCTCGTAATGGTCAACCACAGACCTTGACGCGATGGCACAGTGTCCAGACTCTGCGCACGGCAATATGTCGCAATAACCATCGAATCACGATGGACCAGCTTGCGATTATACTCAATCAGATCATCGCGCGAAGGCATCCGACGTCTCGGCTGCTCCTGAGAGCATGACACCAGCGTCAGTACGATTGCCGCTATGAAGAGGACTTTACTCATTTTGCACTCTTTTTGAGCCACTTAGCATAGAATGGTACGATATTCTCGGTAAAGCGGTTCACAGCCTCGTCGATAGGACCGACAAAATTCGCACCCGCAGCATTCAAATGACCGCCACCGGCGAAATGCTCCGCAAGGAATTCATTGACAGGGAAATCCTGCTTTGAACGCAACGAAATTTTCACGCCATCGGGACGCTCCATAATAAATGCGGAAACAAGGACATCCTTAATCTGAAGAGCCATATTGACAAGACCTTCGGTATCGCCTGTCACATAGTGATATTTCAGCAGCTCATTCTTGTCGAGCGTGATGAGTGCAATCGGATATTTCTCGATGCGGTGCAATTTCTTGCCAAGCGCATAACCAGTCAGATGCATACGGCGCATCGTCTTGCTGTTGAAGAGGTTATCGTGAATCTCCGGCTTGTTGATGCCGCAACGCAACAACTCTGCCATGACCAAATAAATATCAGGATCATTCGAATTATACGACAAGCCGCCAGTGTCCGTCATGATGCCGGTATAAAGGTCTGTCGCAACATCAATATCGACATATTGCCACAGCGAAGCCTGACGCAAGAGATAATAGACAAGCTCACATGTCGCAGCAGCCGATGGCACCGAGAACATAACATCGGTCTTTGCGACAGGATCTGTATGATGGTCTATCATCACATATTTCTTGTCAGAAGCCAAGAGCTTATCGCCAAGTGAACGAACGCGCTTGAAATCGTTATAATCCATCACCAAAACAACTTCCGCAGCATCGATGACCTTGTCACATTCCTCTTGCTGACGCTCATAGGTCATCAGACTTTTGATGCCTGGCATCCATGAAAAATATGTAGGTGCAAGGTCCGGAGTTATGACAGTAGCCTCCTTTCCCATGTTGATCAGTACCTTGCGCAATGCAAGAGTCGAACCGAGAGCATCACCGTCCGGATTCGTATGACAAGTGAGAACAAAGGATTTGCAATCGTTCAGAAGACCCGCAAACTTGGCGAGGTCGCTTTCGCATAAAATCATCTGGATAACAAATTTTTTCTGCGAAATTAATATTTTTTGGCGTATTTTTTTGACATATCAAACAAGAATTGTAATTTTGGGAAAATTAACAAAATCAATTCAAACAACTAATAACAGTTAAATCATGAGTTCTACCAACAAGACATTCTCGATGATTAAGCCAGGTGCTGTTCACAACAAGCACATCGGCCACATCCTTTCTAAGATTGAAGAAGCTGGTTTCACTATCGCAGCAATCAAGACAACACGCCTCACATTGGCCGACGCAGGTGAATTCTATGCTGAGCACAAGGACAAGCCTTTCTATCAGGAACTTATCGAGTTCATGTCTTCTGGACCAATCATCGCAATGGTTCTCTTGAAGGAAAATGCTGTTGCCGATTTCCGTCAGCTCATTGGTGCAACTGACCCTGAGAAGGCTGCTGAGGGTACTATCCGCAAGCTCTTCGCTACAAGCAAGGCTCACAATGCCGTTCACGGTTCTGACTCTGACGCAAGTGCAGAGCGCGAAAGTGCATTCTTCTTCAGCCGTCAGGAATGGCTCACTCTCGAAGAGGTCACTTCTACTCCAGGCTACGTATATTAATCACACATACGTTAATCAAAAATGCACATTCCAATACGGAGTGTGCATTTTTATTTTTTATCTATTTCAAAAAAATCCTCTTATCTCAACCCTATTCTCACACTACAAAGCGTATGATACACCTAGATTGAAGTATATCGGATACATGGCAAATGCCACCGTATCGAAATCCTTTTCAAAGGCATCACGCAATCCCCAAGAGAGATCACCGAACACGCCAAAACCACGCCAGATTCTGTAATTCAAGCCTCCTTGAAGACCAAACATAAATTTATTAAGATGTTCGCCGAACGAGTACGTTGCCGTAGAATTGCCGGCAAAGACGATCTTGTTGCCTGTCGGATCTCCCTCGCGCAGATAGCCCTCGCTGACATATCCGCTGAAATCGCCTTTTATCTGAAGGCTAAGCTGAATGCCTGCATTGAAATCAAATCGCGAACCTACACGCCAACGGCTTACGATGGGAACCGTGAAGAATTGCTGCTGGCAGCTTGTATAGTCAAGGCCTGTCCAGTTTCCGCTCATCTTGGCATCGCCATCGACTACCTCCATGTAATAGTTTTTCACTCTGGCATCGGTCTCCATACCCTTATTTTCAAATTTCACGCCTGCTCCAAGTCCCCATTTTGCAGTGAACCAACGAGTCGCGTTGAGAGCCAACGTCAACTGCATACCCGGGTCAAACGACCTGATTTCGCGGATCTCGGCAGGAATAGGCAGAGGCGATGTGCCACCGAAATTGAAACCGGCCTTTGCATCAAAAGTCCATACAGGCAAAGCTGATTTTTCCTGAGCTTCGACAGCTGCTATTGATAGTACAGCAAGGAGTGCTGCGACGAAATACTTCTTCATTGTTCGTTGAATATTACTTCTACATCATCAACCATAAATGTGCTTCCTGGCAAAAATGTCTCTTTGCCCTTGTCATTCACGCCTCTATTGAGCGCACCTTCATAGATATCTCCATATTTGCTCGACGAGAACACAAGCGCCATCTTGTAAATGCCATTCTTAAGGTCGATTGCATTGATCTCAGCACCATACGATTCATAATCGAGATCGAACGAGAATTCTGTCCATTCCTCGACTGTGTCGGCCGTTCCGAACATTCCATGAGCAACTACGTGTGAGTCAACATATCCATCGCCGGCCTGATGACCATCAAGATATTTGAGCTCATCGTCTGTCTTGAAGAATACGCAATGTACCGTGCATGAATCGACACGTCCCGGCACTTCGACAAGGTTGCCATTGTCGTTGCGGAAGAACGTCTCGCCTGGCTTATATTTGAACCAACCTTTCACCGTCTTTGGCTTCTGATATGTCGTTATGCCGAAATGCGTTGTCAACAAGGCATCGTTCATAGCCTGAGTGACATCAAATACGCCAAGGAACATATTGCCAGCCGCCATTGGCTTCTTGCCCATCTTGCCGAAACCACCTGTGGAACAAGTCTGCAGAACAGCACAACGAGAGCCGTTGATGCCTTCGCCCTCTTCCGACTGATAAGTCGGATAGGAATCGAGCGTTTTTCCTTGACCCGTCATGGCAAAACCGGCATTTCCACTTGCCCATATATCCATTCTCTCGCCTTCCACATTCTCGTAGAACTGCTGATAGAGATTGTTGCCCGAAGGGATGATTGAACAGTCTTCAAACGAAAGCATCGGAGGTAACGATCGCTTGGATGGATGCGACACCATTATCGCATAACGCTTCTGCCAGTTGCGGTCTTGCGAAGTGACCGTCGCAAAAATCGTATCATTGTAATCTACAAGGTTTTCCGGGCCACTGCCCTCCCATGTCATCACAGCGCCGTGAGTCACCTTATAGACGATCACGAGTGTCTTCAAATCCCATCCGTTCGGCACGACAATCTTCAGCGGATATGCATTAAGCGTCGTATCGATAGGAGCGAAATAGTTGATAGCATCAGGCTTAACGCCCTGTGGAAACGTAACTTCTACGATATCACATTCTGTATTCTGAGCCTCTTCGGCGATGCAACCGACAAGCATTGCACAGCTGAGAGATACTATAAAACTCTTTACATTCATTTGCCTACTTTTTATCGCCGTTAAACGTAACCTGAACGTTAAATCCTTCCATCACTTCGATGTCAATTACGAGTTCGAGTTTTTCCTTTGTCACAGTACCCTCAAGCTCAGGATAAACCTCAAGTCCGAGGTCACTGATATAGACTGCCGTTTTGCCACTTACGTCGAATCCGTTTATGTCTTCATTGTAAACTGCGTCGCAATCGGCTTTTATATCTCCGACAACAATCATATCGCCATCCTGCTCGATAGAGAAATTATAGAGAGCGATGGAAAGCTTTTCGCCACTGACCTTCGTCTCGATTGTTGTCTGTACAGGATCAAGGAATGAGCCCTGCACATTGACATTCATACCAGGATCAAAATAGTTGCCGACCATATCGGTCAGAACAGCCTCTGTCGGTTCAGGCTCCGGCTCAGGATCGTCGCCAGGATCCGTGCCTGGAACTTCAGGCTGATTGCCATTGTCGATATTCTCATCGGAAGGCAGCTCAAACCAAGAACTTTCACGAAGTTTTCCAAATGTCCAATCACCGACATTCGATTCTCTTTTGGCTGAGAAATCGCAAGCCATTGTCATATCGGCAAAGCCAACATATTTTTTCTCGAGGTCATCTTTAGGACTCCAGCTGAGATCCGTATATAAGGAGACCTGAATTCTATTGCGGAAAACCTTGGCCTCTATCTTCGCATCGACTTTATTACCATGCTGTCTATAAGCGCAAGCCGCATTCAGATCTATCTGAAACTCAGAACTTTCAACAACATAATAATATTCATCATCATACATGGCATCAACGACACGACATTCGACGTCAATATCAAACGGGAAATCCCATGCCACGGTGCGGAAACCTTCAATGGCCACATTGTACAAACGATCGGCCTTTTTCGTGAATTGAATCTGGCTATATATCTTGTTTGAACGCGACGCACCCAAAAAGGCCTGACGGGCATGGCCAGGACGCTGGCAACTTCCGGTCACTTCAACATAATATGTTCCGCGAACATAATCGGCGTCAAAAGCGATGGCATCTGGAGCCTGCGAAACCGTGTCACGAGGAGATTTGATAATCGTTTCGGTGATTATTATGGTATCGGAATTGACAGACGTATCTGTCTGAGGATCAACCTTTACGTTTGTAGGTATGAAGGTCTCGAGTTCTTGAATCATATCGTCACCGCTACAAGAACAGAGCATGGAACTCACGATTGCAGCAGAGGCGGTCAAAAGTCTAAAATTCATATTATCACTCATTTCTATACGCATGTTTGTGTACACAAACTCGTTTGCAAGTTGCAAAGATACATGAAAATATCTTTGGATATAAACTCTGCGAAGAAAAGTCAAAGAATAACACAAACAAATCAACTTATATATAATAGTCTAAAAAAATATGAGTATTTTTGCCGTCAGGTCATTTTTTTCACGATGCGATCTATTATAACATTGATACTTACGTTGAGTACATTGCTGTCATATTCGCAAGAGACGACAGGAGTGCCGAACCACCCGGATGAGGATTTTGTCGAGGTTGACGTTCTCATCATTGGCACAGGTGAAGATTTCACTTCGTGCATGGGACATTCTGCATTACGGATGCAGTGTCCGACGCATAATCTCGACTATGTTTTTGACGTCGTGCAAGAAGACCTTGGGACAAACGCCTTTAGCTTCGCAAGAGGAAAACTGATGAGTTTCACAAACATAACGCCATCAGCCGAATACATTGACCGCTATATCTCTGAAGGACGAAGCATCATCGCATATAGACTCGACTTGCCTATTGCCACAAAGCAACGGCTTTGGGAAATAATGGACAAACATGCATCAGAAGATCCTCGACCGCTCACACGTCTGCACGAAAGCTGTTCCGGACGACTCTACGAATGGTTGCGAGAAGCGACAGAAGACAGCCTTGCTGTTGCTTGTTGGCCAAAACTCTTCGAGCGTTCGATATATGAGATGGGCTACACATACTATGGACGCAACTGGAGAAGATTTTTCTTTGGAACATTTGCACAGGGCAATACGATAGACGCGAATTTGCCTAACACCGAGAAGATTGTCATCCCGATGGCAATGGAAGAGGTTCTCAAAGTGACCGAGGCCCATGGCAGACCGATTATCCGCCAGAAAGAAATACTAAATGCGCAAAAAAGCGACAATGACGACGACATTATCACACCAAGCCTTGTTGCCTTTCTGCTTTTCATCTTATCGCTTGCCAACTTCCGCATCAACAGCAATGCGCTAAGCATGACCATTTTAGCATTTCCATTACTGATTGGTCTTATGACGACAATAACGGTCTTGGCAGCAAGAATTGAATGTTTGTCGTTCAACTGGCTGACAATACCATTTTCGCCACTTCCATGGCTATTTTATAAATACAGAAGATATTGGTTGTTGGGCATGAGCGTCATATGCCTTATCTGGAGTGCGGCAATGCTGTCCACAAGTCACCAGATTGTACTCAACAGCCACATCATATTGGCATTGGCAACAGCATTTGCCTATGCCCAACTGGCATATTCCAACAAAAGAGAAAAAACAACACTCAATGAATAGAATTACGACATTTAGATTTTCAGCAATTCTGTGTGCAATGGTGCTCATGTGCCAATACGCAATTGCAGGAGAAAAAACCTTTCACGCAAGGGCAACTGTAAAAGTAGCAAGCGGAGAAGGAAAGGTTTACGTCACACCAGACGAAAGCAAGACCCCATCAGAAACAGACTATTCGACAAGTTCCTCCGCATCTGGCAAGGTAGAAAAAGATCGCAATGCTTCATCTGGCGATGTCACTTTCTACCTGTTTGCGAAACCGGATGCCGGATACAAGTTCAGTGGCTGGTATAACGAAGAAGCCTGTACAAGCGACGTCAGCGACAAGGCAGAAGCGAAAGTGGCTTTCACTTCAAAATCGGAAAAAGAAGATGCCCCCGCAACAAAAGATTATTTCGCAAAATTTGCGAGGATAAAGTATAATTCCGAACTGACAGTCGCTGTAGGCGAAGGCGAAGGTCTTGTTGCCGTTGACAAAGATGCTGATGCAACTCCTGATTATTCCACCTCAGCGACCAAGTCCATTACTGATATCCAAGACCAACACTCATATTACATCAAGGCAAAAGCCGACTCGCACTACGAATTTGTCGGATGGTATTCGGATGCCGACTGCCAGACACAAATTGCAACTAATGAAAATTACACATATTCCGTTGAGGCGACAAATGAAGATGAAGGTTCAACGCAGGTGTACATATACGCGAAATTCAGAGATGCAAGAATATATTATAAGTCAAAACTCACAGTCAGCGCGGTAGGCAAAGGACAGGTCTCTATAGCGACATCGGCTGATGGCGACAATATATTCGGCACGACATTGACGGCAGACAACGAAATCGCGGATGTTGACAAACATAAATACTATCTGAATGCTCGACCGAACGCCATCACGCATTATTTTGCCGGATGGTACTCAGACGCAGAATGCAAGAATAAACTTTCAGATGATGCACAATTCGCATACGACGCACAGGCCGTAGACGGAGAGCCTACAGAGCAGACAGTTTATGCTAAATTCGCTGAATATGAATACAACTCGAAAATCAAGGTCATTGCAACAGGCAAAGGCAAGATTTTCGTTTCGAAAGATGCAGAAGAGAGTGCAACGTATACGACAGAAATGTCTGCTTCGCAAACAGGCAACAGTACAACTCAAAGCTACCATCTCAGCGCGCTTCCAGATAGCGACAATGATGAGTTTGAAGGCTGGTACAAAGATGCAGAATGTGAAGATCTCATATCGAAGGACCCGACCTATACCCACACCCTTACAGCCGTTTTGGGTGATGCTGGCGAAGTCGTCCTGTATGCGAAATTCATAACTCATGAAGGACAGATTGAATCGAAATTTACAGCGAGAGCCATCGGTAATGGTGAGGTTTTTGTCACGACAGAAGAGAATGGCACAGCAGCATATGCAAGTATGTCAAGCGTCAAGAAGACAAAAGGCATAAAGACATACTATTTGAATGCACAGGCAAAAGCCAACAACTACTTTGTCGGTTGGTACAAAGAATCTGAATGCAAGACGTTGCTTTCAAAAGATGCGAAATATACTCATACAGAGAGTGCTGCTGAAGCAAGCGCATCGCAGACGAACATATATGCAAAGTTCGCAGACATGTACCGTAGTTGCGTTGTCGTAGAGACGGCAGGAAACGGCAAGGTTTCCGTCAGAGACGAAGCTAACGGACAGCCTACATTCGGTTTAAGACAAAGCGCTACTCAATCTGGCAAAGATGCCACACATGTGTATATCATAGAGGCTTTGCCACAAGAAAGCTATACGTTTGCCGGCTGGTTTGCAGACGAGGCTTTGACGAACAAGATTGCCAACACGACAAAGTATGAAATGAGCGTCACCGGAACTGTTGGCAAACCATCGGAGACCACTGTATATGCCAAGTTCGCAAGAAAAGAAAGCACATCAAAGATGAAAGCTGTAGCCGTTGGCGAAGGCACAATATTCGTCAGCGAAAATTCAAGCGAGGAACCGACATACACAGCCGAGATGGAATCGAGCCAATCATCAGTCGCCGATGTCCACACATACTACTTCAGTGCAGATGGCGATAACTTCAGAGGTTGGTATGCCGATGAAGCATGCAGCCAATTATTGTCGTTGCAGAAGAATATGGAGTACACAATCTTGGCAACCGACAATGAATCCGAAGCAATAACCCTTTATGCCAAGTTCGAGGCTTATGACGCGCCAGAAGGTTCATTCCAGATACCAAACTCAGACTTCGAGTTATGGAACAAAAGTAAAGACGAACCAAATCCAGGATGGAATTCGTTCCCTTCTGCTGTGGGCAGTATGGCAGGTACAGGAAAATCGATGTCGCCATTTCCGTCTCAGGAAAAAGGCCGCGGCGGAGAAGGTTATGCGGTCAAGCTTTACTCGAAATATGCCGGAATGATGGGAATCGGCGCAAATGCCAACGGCAACCTTACTACTGGTATCATAAACATGGGCAACATGGATCCTAAGGACCCTTCGAACCATAATTATACTGACGTAAACGATAAAAATCACCACGTAATTATAGCAGGTCAGCCAGATGCATTTGAATTCTACAGCAAGTTCAAGGCAGGCACGGGCAACAGCAAGAAACTTGCTCATCTGCAAGCGACCATACATGACAAATACAAATACATCGATCCAGAAGTTGCAGCAAACAAACCTCATCGAATTGCAAGCTGTAGCATCAACATCCAAGAATCGACAGATTGGGTCAGAAACGTGCAGCCGATAATCTATGAAAATGAATGGGATTTCGCAAAGGCCGCAGCTACCGACAAGTATATTCTCGCAACTTTCACGACAAACCAGATACCTGGTGAATCAAAGGACGATGAACTGATTATCGACGATGTCCGACTAATATATTATTCTGAAATTGCCCAGGCAAAATACAACGGATTGCCACTGACGTTTGTCGATGGCATGGCAAATGTCAAAGCTTCGTTTGACGAATCAAAATTGAGCGTTGTTCTTAGTGGCCGAGGTGCAAAATGCACACAAAGCTTCAACCCATCAGAAGGATTGCTGACATTGCTTGTCGAAGGCGAAGATATCGCCGTGAATAGCGAGAATTATCATGTCTATACGGTGCAATTCAACAAGGTATTGCCAGTCAAGCCTATTGATGCCGACGCAAATGCCGCTGCCGCATTCGAGACAAAGCATAAAGAGGTGCTCTGCATTGCGCCATATGAAGTCACAACGGCACAAAAGACCGCCATCAACGCGGCACTCGCTGATTATGCTGAACTGAGCGACAGAGCCAAGACGATCGTTGCCAGCGATAAAGATTTGCTTGATGCTCAAATGGCAACAATTGCAAAGATCGAGGAGAACGAAGCGAAAGCTGCTGAATACAAGACGACATACAGCAATGTGCTGAACAAGACTTCCGTCACAATTGCCATCGGAGACAAGGGCGACGTCGAGAATGCACTTTCTGCATATTACGCTCTTGAGACTGATGTCAAATCGTTGCTTGAAACAGAGAGAAGCATCTTGTATAGCTTGATGAACAAAATCGACAAGCTGATTGCCGCTTCACAACAATCCGGCACTGAGAGCGAGGCCCAAAAGGCAGCCGACAAGTTCAGAGAGGACCATGCTGAAGCATTGTCGCTCTCGACAAACAACGTGACTACAGACGACAAAGTGATTGTTGAATCGGCTTTGGCTGCATTTGCCGAAATAAGCGATAGCGAGGTTATAGAATTGCTTGACGATGAAAAGATACTTCTTGAACAGCTAAAGCAAAAAATCGCCGACATCGAAGCCGAAAATGCCCATAAGGCAGAAGTCGAAGCTGCGGTGAATAAGTTCCGCACAGACAATGCATCAATTTTGGGCAAGACGGAAGAGACCGTTGCTACAAGTGATGAACAAGCATTGACTTCTGCTCTGACAGCATACGAGAATCAGACCGATGAAATCAAAACAATATTGGCCGAAGAGAAGATTAAACTCGACGACCTGAAAGTCAAGGTTGACGAATTGAAGATTATTGAGGCTATAGAGGCTGCAGCAACGGAATTCCGCACTAACAATGCAGCCGCATTGGCTTTGACAATCGAAACGGTCAAAATGAACGACGAGGACATTATTCAAACAGCTTTGAATACGTATGATGAGCTGAGCGAAGAAGTCAAGGCAAAAGTTGCAACGGAAAAAGAACTTCTCGATAATCTCCGCATAAGAATTGAAGAACTGAAGACTGCCGAAAACAACAGATTGGCTGCCGAAGCATTTAGAAATGCACATAGCGAGGTTTTGGCACTCACGACAGAAAGCGTTGCCATAAGCGATGAGGACGGCATCGACGTAGCTGTTGAGGAATACAGAATGCTCGATATCGACGTGAAGGCGTTGCTCTCGGATGAGAAAGACCTGCTCGATATCCTGAAAACGAAAATCGCCGAACAGAAGGAAGCCGAGAAGATCGCTGCAGAGTTGAACACCGCGATTGAAAAATTCCGTGCAAACAATTCAGCAGCATTGGCTTTGACAGTTGAAACAGTCTCGCTTGCCGACGAGAAGACAATCAACAATGCCATAACCGCATACAACAAGCTGAAAGACAACGAAAAAGACGCTCTATCAGCCGAGAAGGCATTGCTTGACAGCCTCAGCCTCAAGATTGCACAAATAAAAGATAAAAACGCGAAGGACGAAGAGCTCAAAGAGCTGATCATCAAGAATGAAGCTGAAGCTAAAAAGTTCAATGAGGACTTCGCTAAAGTGCTCAATCTGAACGACGAGACGGTTATGGTATACCACCTCGAAGATGTAAATGCAGCTTTGGCAGAATATGAGACCAAGAGCGACTCCGTCAAGACGTTGCTTGAGGATACGAAAGCGACACTCGACATGCTTATTGACGTGATCAGCACGCTTAATCCTAACGTGAGCGAGGCCGACAGAAACATTGCCGACAAGTTCCGCATCCAATATGGAGGCATTCTTTCTCGCACATTGGATGAAATCGAAGGCGATCACCGTAAGGTTGTCCAAAAGGCGCTGAAAGCATTTGATGGAATCTCGGCCGGCGCACAAAGCGATCTTGTTCGAGAGAAGAACAAGCTGGAAATGTTCTTGAAGAGAATAGATGTCATTGATCCGATAACAGCCATCGAGGATGTCCTCGTGGACAAAGACAATTCAAAAGTCATCTACGACATTCAGGGACGACGACTGACAGAGATAACAAGACCTGGCATATACATCGTCAACGGCAAGAAGATACTCGTCAAGTAATGACTTGAAAATGTAAAGAAAGAGACCTCCAATAGTTTTCTACTGTTGGAGGTTTTTTATTGCTGCCAAAGCCATAAAAGCGGACAAAACCATTGAGTTAAAAAAAAATCTGTACCTTTGTTCATTAACTAATTACAAAACCGTATCATGAACAAAAAGCAACTACTCGCCGCTATGGCCTTCGCTACCCTATCGAACATCGGCTATGCGCAGCAATCAAATGTGAACCTTACCTACAATCCGCAGAAAGACACTGAAGGACTCATTCCGTTCAGTGCCAACCTCAACTCTCCTGACGTGCAGGACGACCACACAGTCATCTTCCGCATACGTGCGCCAAAGGCTGAATCGGTGAAACTCTCAGGCGCTATGCTCACTGTACTCGACATCCGAGAGCCTATACCTTTCACCAAGGGCGATGACGGCATCTGGACCCTTAAGATTGGTCCGCTGCCTGTCGATATGTATCAGTACAACATCGTCATCGATGGCGTTTCAATGGCAGATCCGAACAACCAATATGCAGCATTCACTGCCATGCCACCATACAGCGAACTCATCGTTCACGGAGATGGGCCACAGTGGTATGATGCCAAACCTGACGTTGAGCACGGCACAGTAACACGTCAGTTCTACTACAGCACAGTCACCGAGGGCATGCGCGACATGTATGTATATCTTCCTCCGAAATACAATCCGAACAAGGCCTACCCGGTTCTCTACCTCATGGGTGGATCTGGCGAGCTTCCATCAAACTGGATGTATGATGGCCGTGTAAACTTCATCATGGATAATCTCTTGGCAGAAGGACAGGCAAAGCCAATGATCATTGCCATTGTCAACAATCAGGTTGTTCATCGTAATCATCCGAAACATACGGAACTCTCTTTTGAAGTTTTCAACCGCGAGATGCGCGAATGCATCATTCCTTTTGTTGACAAGACTTACAAAACAATTGCTAAGCCTGAAGGACGTGCCATCTCTGGCCTCTCTATGGGTGGCCGCCACACGATGTTCGTTGGCCTCAACTCGCTTGACCTTTTTGCGAACTTCGGCGTTCTCTCGGCAGGTGACACAGACTGCGAAAACACTATCGGCAAATTCCTCAACGATCCTGACGTCAACAAAAAGTGCAACTACCTCTTCATCGGACAAGGCACTAAAGAACAATCCGGATTCTTCAACGTGCGTGTAAAGGGATTTACCGATGCACTTGACGCTCACAACATCAAATATGACTACTACGTAGGTGGCTATGCAGGACACGATTGGTCAACATGGCGCCATCTGCTCTACTTCCGCTTCCTCCGCGAACTTTGGAAGAAATAGTACAAAGCCCCGTAACATATCATAAAAGCTACATAATTATCCCCCCCAATAAAGACAGATACTTGGGGGGGATATGTTTTCAAACCACAGTCACAAAATGCGAATTCTCGTCTTATGCACTGGCAATCGTTGTCGAAGTCAGATGGCTCATGGCATTCTGCAAAGCCTTGATCCATCCCTTACCGTATGCTCGGCAGGAACTCGTCCCGCATCTGAAGTTCATCCTCTTGGCATAAAGGTAATGAAAGAGATAGACATAGACATAAGCAATCACTACCCAAAATCCATTGACCAGTACCTTGGTGAGGAGTGGGATTATGTCATAACGGTTTGTGATGGTGCCAAAGAATCTTGTCCGGTATTTATTGGCAATGTACGTCGCCGACTACACATTGGCTTTGACGATCCTGATGCTTTTAAGGGAAGCGAAAAAGAGGTTTTGCCAGAGTTTCGTCGTGTGAGAGATGAAATCAAGGAGAAGATGATAGAGTTTGTAAATCAGATTAAGGACAATCATGGAAGTAATAATCACCCAAGGACGAACTGAAGACATTGAAGTAATTGCAAAATTTCAGGTTGACATGGCCATGGAGTCAGAGGGCACTCAGCTCGACAAAGAGACCGTGATAAAAGGTGTGACTGCGGCAATGAACGATGAAAACAAAGGCCTATATTATGTAGCCAGAGTCGAGGGAAAAGTCGTTGGAAGTCTTATGCTCACGCGTGAGTGGAGTGACTGGAATAACGGCTGGTACTGGTGGATTCAGAGTGTCTATGTCGCACCCGATTACCGAAGGCAAGGCATTTATAAATCAATGTATCAAGCCGTATGCAGGGATGCTAAAGAACAGAACGTAGCACAAGTGCGACTATATGTCGACAAGACAAACACTCTTGGGCAAAAAGTCTATTCATCCTTAGGAATGCAAGAAAGCCACTACCTGATTTATGAAACCTGCTTGATACCTAATTAGCTTCACCCCTAACTCCTTAATGTCCGCACCAGCACAAAATCGTCACTGGAAAGTAAAATTTTTATTTTAGTTGCCGATGACTGCGAGATAGGTTTTGACAACAAGATCCCAATGTGGCTTTTCGGGTTGATGTACTGAACTATGTGCCAGTTTGTATGCATATTTATTAGCATTATTTGCACAAGAAATATGAATAGTTTCGTAAAAGCAAAATAGTTTCGGTTGTTATTATTACTTTTGTATTAAATGTTGCACTACAATTTCGACCAGTGCAAGTTCCCGAAAGACGAGGAAGAAGAATTGTGAAGAAAACTGAAGATATAAAGGCATATTACTTCTTTGATGAAGCTGGCGATCCTCAGATATTGGGAAAGAGGGGTGTCAATCTCATCGAGAGAGGAACTGCGAGCAAGACGTTTATGGTTGGATATTTGGAAACAAAGGATCCTATGTCTTTTCGCAGAGCTCTCATCCAACTGCATGAGAAGATAAAAAATGATGACTATCTTGCTGATATACCATCAATAAACAGCACCAACAAATCCTTTCATGCCAACAAGGACTGCCAGGAAGTAAGAAGTGAAGTGTTTCGTCTTCTTAAAAAAATTGATTTCAAGTTCTATTGCATAGTTGCAAGGAAAGATGAGGATATTTTCCGTAGGATGTTTGATCTAAAAGACAAGAAAATCTACAAATACCTCGTAAGCAAACTACTTGAAAACCGCCTTCATCTTTACAAAGACATTGACATCTATTTCTCTGCAATGGGCAACGTTGTGCGTCAGGATACTATGCAGGAGGCAGTAAACAATGCCATTAGCACGTTCATAAACAAATGGAATTACGACAACTCTTCCACGATTCGAATACTTATCCAGCAAAACAGCGAGGAACCTCTACTACAGGCAGCCGACTACGTGCTATGGACTATCCAAAGGGCTTATGAGCGTGGAGAATTCAGGTATTATAATTATTTGAAAGACAAGATTGCATTGGTTCATGATATCTTTGACACAAGATACTATCACACAAAAGGTCAAAGCAACTATTATACACCAAACAATCAGCTAGAGGCAAAAAAAATAGACCCTGTATAAGACTAGGTACAAAAACTGTACGCATGGCATGGGGCCCACTTTCATCTTAATAGGATCTTGACTGCAAGATTACGATTTTTTTGTCAACAATACAAGATACTACTCTAAATTTTGCATTTTCCTCTACCATATTTAACATTTATATAAAGAGAACAGCCCAATAAACTATGATTGACAAACATCTATAAAAAGCTCACCCTCTTGCCGAACAACACCGCATCGTTGCGAAGATAGAAGAACTCTTTGGTATATTTAAATAAGAAACATTTTTGCAAGATTGATAACAAACGAAATAAACCAACTGTTTTTAAGGTCTGCCGATTATTTATTCTCGAGATTTTAGTTGCCGACGACCGCGAGATAGGTTTTGACAACAAGATTCCAATGTGGCTTTTCGGGTTGATGTACTGAACTATGTGCCAGTTTGTATGCATATTTATTAGCATTATTTGCACAAGAAATATGAATAGTTTCGTAAAAGCAAAATAGTTTCGGTTGTTATTATTACTTTTGTATTAAATGTTGCACTACAATTTCGACCAGTGCAAGTTCCCGAAAGACGAGGAAGAAGAATTGTGAAGAAAACTGAAGATATAAAGGCATATTACTTCTTTGATGAAGCTGGCGATCCTCAGATATTGGGAAAGAGGGGTGTCAATCTCATCGAGAGAGGAACTGCGAGCAAGACGTTTATGGTTGGATATTTGGAAACAAAGGATCCTATGTCTTTTCGCAGAGCTCTCATCCAACTGCATGAGAAGATAAAAAATGATGACTATCTTGCTGATATACCATCAATAAACAGCACCAACAAATCCTTTCATGCCAACAAGGACTGCCAGGAAGTAAGAAGTGAAGTGTTTCGTCTTCTTAAAAAAATTGATTTCAAGTTCTATTGCATAGTTGCAAGGAAAGATGAGGATATTTTCCGTAGGATGTTTGATCTAAAAGACAAGAAAATCTACAAATACCTCGTAAGCAAACTACTTGAAAACCGCCTTCATCTTTACAAAGACATTGACATCTATTTCTCTGCAATGGGCAACGTTGTGCGTCAGGATACTATGCAGGAGGCAGTAAACAATGCCATTAGCACGTTCATAAACAAATGGAATTACGACAACTCTTCCACGATTCGAATACTTATCCAGCAAAACAGCGAGGAACCTCTACTACAGGCAGCCGACTACGTGCTATGGACTATCCAAAGGGCTTATGAGCGTGGAGAATTCAGGTATTATAATTATTTGAAAGACAAGATTGCATTGGTTCATGATATCTTTGACACAAGATACTATCACACAAAAGGTCAAAGCAACTATTATACACCAAACAATCAGCTAGAGGCAAAAAAAATAGACCCTGTATAAGACTAGGTACAAAAACTGTACGCATGGCATGGGGCCCACTTTCATCTTAATAGGATCTTGACTGCAAGATTACGATTTTTTTGTCAACAATACAAGATACTACTCTAAATTTTGCATTTTCCTCTACCATATTTAACATTTATATAAAGAGAACAGCCCAATAAACTATGATTGACAAACATCTATAAAAAGCTCACCCTCTTGCCGAACAACACCGCATCGTTGCGAAGATAGAAGAACTCTTTGGTATATTTAAATAAGAAACATTTTTGCAAGATTGATAACAAACGAAATAAACCAACTGTTTTTAAGGTCTGCCGATTATTTATTCTCGAGATTTTAGTTGCCGACGACCGCGAGATAGGTTTTGACAACAAGATTCCAATGTGGCTTTTCGGATTGATGTACTGATGACACACTCCTACCAACATATCCGAACCACTAAAGGCAAATCAAGCCCCGTTTGGCGTAGGCACCTGCCCAAATCACTCATGATGCTAGCGAATAGTTCGTGCAAGGCTGGAGCCTTGCTTTTAGCTTCGGCGTAGGCTAGAGCCTACGCCGGACAGAGGAACGAACACGAATTGTCATGAATTCACCCCATCATCCCCTCTATCCTCTCCAACACCCCAAACACCTCTTCAATCTTCTCCACAATGCGCTTTTGCTCTGCAAGGGGTGGAAGAGGAATAAGTATTTTATTTAGATTATCTTGAGACAATTTTGGTTGAGCAGAACCCGTTATATAATCATCTAATGACATACTATTTACTACAACTGCGACATAATCTAAAATAGATTTTTCTTTGCAGTCTAATATGTGTGCATGATTATTCACCCAATATTTTCCTTCCGCAAAAAAAGCATTGTCTTTAGCTCGTGATAACAGATTCGCACCATCCTCTCCTATTAGCAATAATCTTTCATCAAACAAATAAGATGCAACTTTATCTACAACTCCAGTCGCCCCATAGTAATCATAGATCCGTTCTGACTGTTTTTTCCTTTCTGTCGAAGACACTGGTTTTCTTTCAGAGTCTCTATTTGTCAGCAGTTCACCAATCGTTGTCCAACACCAAGAACTTGGCACCTCAAACGGCACCTCGTCCAAATCTACCGATGGAATGGATGATTTTTTGCTTTTAGACGCACGACCGTGCGTCTCTACATCCGCCCGAATGCGTGCCAACAGCTCCCCCGCCGGCTCATCCTCCGGATTCTGCGCCACCAACTTTCCCCGAATCGCCAAATCCAAGACCTTCTTCTTGGTCTGCTCGATGCTCTTCTTCAAATCGGCTTCGTTCTTCTCCAACTGATCGATGACGGCAAACCATTTCTCTATTGCCGCTACAATGCGATGTTGCTCGGCGAGAGGAGGAAGAGGGATGGGGAATGACGCTAATTTTTGAGAATTAATATTAGATTGATTTATTCCGTCAGTTTTTACTAAATTACACCAATCCCTTTCATACTTACTTATCATCACATAAGTAAGGTAGTTGGAATTAACTATAAATGGAGTCATTTTTATTATATACCCAGCATATATAGCAGGAATTTCGCCTTCATATACAGCAACTTTACCAACCCATTCACTACTATTAGTTCTGTTAAATAAAACATCTCCTTTTTTCAGCATCAGGGTCTCTATGTCTTTCTCATTTGAAGTATAAACCAAATCAGAATAATCAAGCGTTCCATTCCTAGTAATGTTTCCCATTCTTAAAACAGCGACCTTTCCTACTTTAGATGACTTTTCAGAAGTTCCATATTGAAGGGAAGGTGTAATTTCTCCAATCGTTGTCCAACACCAAGAACTTGGCACCTCAAACGGTACCTCATCCAAATCCACCGAAGAAATGGCTGATTTTTTCCCTTTCGCACTCTTTGCCTTCTCCGCCTGAATGCGTTTCAACAACTCGCTGGCAGGCTCATCGTTAGGAT
>JAKSLG010000025.1 GCA_024401295.1 Bacteroidales bacterium
CAGCGTAAAGCACGGCGAATGTCTGAGCGAAGCGAGTTTTTGCCGTGTAGCTGAGCGAGACGATTTTTTAGCGAGACAGCTCTCTGCGACGAGGTTTCTTCTTTGGTTCGGTTTCTTCTTTGACCGGTGCAAAGAAGAAATGAACAGAAACTGCGATGCTGAGCGCAAGCTAAAGGAAGACAAAACCAAGCAAGAAGAGACAATAAACGAGAGCATGAAACAGGAAAAAAACGCCGTTCGTCACCGATTTTGCGCCGTTCGTCAAAAAGAGCAACAAAAATTTGTTCGTTGACCATATTTTATGTTTATTTGCACAACGTTTTAAAACACAGAAAATTAACAAAATTAAATAAATTCATGCTTATGAAAAAACTGATGACTCTGTTAGCGTCACTCATGGTCTTCTGCTCCTTTGCATGGAGCCAAGACAATGTGATGACTGTTAATGTGAAACTGCCACGTGGTGTAAAAATCACAGGGACAAATGCTTCGGGAGAGGATCCCATTGTAAAGAACGACGATGGTTCTTGGACTATCACTTATGAAGGTTCCAATTCTCGTGAAATTAAACTTTCTAATGCGGATGATTGTGTTTACTTCATAGATGGTAATGATGCAAACGGTGGACAGCTTAGAAAGGCAGATTTTTATGAATATCAAATCGAAATTAGTAAAGATTTCGTGGGAAGTTGCAGTGTTGAGGTGTGTCTTAAGAAGGATATAATCTATTTCCATGAAATCAGTTATGATTTTGCGGTTGAGGCGGGAGAGAATGTTTATAATCAGACTTCGCATGACCTAGGCCGATTCGTCAAGAAAGGTGCTGACGTTACGTTGAAAAGTGCGCCGCCGAGCGAAGACAATGAGTCTCGTAGTTTCTACTATTTGGACGGAAATGACAACGAGTGGAAGCCGTTCTCTCGTAAGGATCTCGAAGAAGGGAAAGTACTCAAAAATGTACAAAACCTTGTTTCTGGCTATCTGATACAGTCTGACGTAAGCTTGACTTCTAATAGACCAGACTCATTGTTCAATATCACACCGAAAAATGTCAGCAATAATAAAGTTGGCGACGAAAGTGAACATCCATACACATACATTTATAGAGGATCACAGAGTATTTTTGTTAGAACGGATTTTCCGGAATCAGTGAAGCCTGTGTATATGCGTAGTGATGAAGAGAAAGATGGAGATGAAGAGGAAGATGAAGGAGAAATGCTTTTGGGCAATATCGGCAGCCCGTTTGGAGATGTTGTCTTATATCAAAAGGAAAAAGACCCTACATACTGCAGGATCGATTTGCCAAGAGACCGTAATGGCAGTCCTCTTTGTGAAATATCTACTGTCTCACCAACTGAACACAACGACGAAATAATAGAATATTATGCCCCAGGTAATCCAGAAATACCTGAATTCTATTATGTCAAAGAAGGTACGGAAATTAGAGTACGACGTTATGAATGGCTTAATACTGTGTTTAATTTATACTTAAATGATTATGCCGATGAAAAAATTGGTGAAGATAACGGAACTATAACAGTCAATGGCAGTGTCATAATATTGATGTCGTGTGAAGTTAAAAATCCCAATTGGGTATACACAGGATATGTCGGTTGTCACAATGTGAAGGTTGAATATACGGGTCATACGTATGTGGGTGTGACATTAAACGAAGACGGAAATGAAGTTGAAACAGAAGGTTGGATTGCACTTGTAGATTATACCGGCAACTACAGTAATTGCACAATCTATGGCTATGTTGGCGATTTAACAAAAGTCACTGTTCCCTCATCTCTTAAAGATGGCTCCGGTGGTCAAGATAGACTTAATGTCGCTAAAATTAATATTGATGGCTTTAATGGCACGAAAATCGAAGAGTTGAAATTTGAGGACGAATATCTTCGAAGTTGGTATGATGAACCGACGCTATCTGGTCAGATCACAGTAAATGGCGCTCTCAAAGAGGTTGTTGTGCCTACGTATGAGATGTATCGCCAATCGTTAGAACCATCTCGTGAAGGTTCTGAAGGTCGACCAACAGGGACCTTTGGAAATGCAAAAATAGTTCTTGATCCGAATAATACGGAAACAATAAACGATCTGATCTTGTATCAGAATGGTATTGAGGACAGAATTCCGCTGTACACCCTCATTGGAGTTGCTGACAACGCAGGTTTGGTCGTAAGACGTCCTTTTATTGGAAAAGACTATCATATAACGGCTGTTGGTCCAATGCAAGCGAACGATAATGTCCTCTACTTCGGTCTGACTGGAGATAAAGATGTTTATTATGGTGATGCCAATTTCATTCAGATGACATCTCTCAGAGGCCTGTGCGCAGGTGGCAAGGGTAATGGTCTTTTTGAGCCATATCCAGGCGTGAATATCGGCGAAAATGTGGATATGTTTGGCACTTCTGATGACGCATTTGATGTCTCTATCTTTGAAGCGCTGGACAATATCAGCAAGGTAGAAGATGCAGGAGTTGAATATGACAAGGAGAACGACATCCTTACGGCAAAGGTAAGCAACAATACGAACATTGGAGATGTTGCCACATTCGTCAACAGCGGTATCTCTCTCGCGGAGAACATCAACATCTCGCTTGTTGAGGATATCGACTTGACAGAGTCTGCCACACCACAGACATGGTCGCAGCTCGGCACCTCAGAGAACCCATTCACGGGCATCTTCGATGGCGCAGGCCACAGCCTGAACGTGGGTGAGATTGCAGGCTCTCTCTTCGGCACAATCGGCCACGAGGCTGAACTCGGCGAGGAAGACCCGACATTCGGCATCAAGGACCTCAGCGTCATAATCGGTCAGTCGGCAGCAGATGTAAATCAGGGCGTTGACTCAGACGACATGCTCGAGAAATACTTTGGTCTGCTCGCACAGAACAACTACGGCACAATCAGCAACGTGATAGCTTCCGGCCTGATATATCTGGCCAACGACGAGGACGCCAAGAATGCCGTTGCGACCCTCATCGCCAACAACGAAGGCGTGATGGATCATGTGGTTGGCTTCTTCGGCACGGAGGAAGAGACAGCCAACAAGGCTTCTATCATCGTGATCCAGAACATGGGCCGTGGCCGTACGAAGGGCCGCGTCTCGAAGTCTGCATCGAACGGCAAGGCAAAGGGCAATGCTACAATCAGCTATGAGCCAAACGAGGCCGAGATAAAGCTCAACTACCGCCTCTACACCGACGAGGAGTTTGCGGGCGGCGAACCTGCATACTGGCTCAACTTCGACGGCGAAGGCTACTCGGGCAACTTCAATGGCGAATGGGCAAAGGGCTCAAAGCATCCGGTAAAGGCTGTTGCCGACGGTCAGGGCGCAGCAGTAAGAATCAGCTACGAGGTCGAAGGCCGTGAAGAAAACGAGGTGAACGTCAAGGGAGCCTTCTTCGCCAACGACAAGACAGGCCTCAAGCTCGACTACGACATCAAGCCTGATGCCATCAAGATCAACGGTTCCGTTGTCGATAGCGACCCGGCAAGCGGCTCTGCAGTCGTAAGCCTTGTCTCAGGCGCACGCAACAATAAGGGCGAGATGGTTGTGACGCTCCACTATAATGCGACAGGTGTCAAGGATATCGAGGCAGACAAGAAGAACTCTGTTGTCAAGACTCTCGAGAATGGCCGTGTCGTAATCATCCGCGATGGCAAGAAATATGATCTTGCAGGACGCGTGGTTGAGTGATAGGTTTTAAGTCTGAAAGTTATAAGTTTAGAAGCGGCGCCGAGTTTTGACTTGGCGTCGCTTTTTTTGTTATGCGATTATTTTGTTCATTTAGCTTACGCTCAGTTTCACAGTTTCTTGTTCATTTCTTCTTTGCACCGGTCAAAGAAGAAACCGAACCAAAGAAGAAACCTCGTCGCAGAGAGCTGTCTCGCTAAAAAATCGTCTCACTCAGCTACACGGCAAAAACTCGCTTCGCTCAGACATTCGCCGTGCTTTACGCTGATCTTACCGATTTTTTTTAACGCAAACAGCTCAAGGCGACATTCATGGCTTCGTTGAAGCCATTTCTTCTTCTTGCTTCGGTTCTTCTTCTGACGGCCAGAAGATGGAAGACATGACCAAGCAAGAAGATGAAGCATGCAAGGCTGGAGCCTACGCCGAACGAGAGAAATACAATGAAGGACATTCCGTTGACAAACGGCATTTTGTCGATAAAAGAATGCTGTTTGTCTAAAAACGGCAAATACTAACCCATTATGACAAAAAATGGCACCGCATTTGTATCTGCAAAATCATAAAAACAACCTAAAACGATTAGACAATGAACAAGAACATTTTCATGGCAGGTCTGATGATGATAATTATCGCTGTCACAGCAGTCAACGCATCAGCACAGGAGAAGCAGCACAGAGGCATGCATCGCCATCACACCGAAGCTGCAGCAGATGCAAATGCAGAGGCAATGAAAGACACAGCAAATATCAAGTTTCATCGCGGAGGCCATCACCGCGACATGAAGTTCGGCTGTGGTTGCCAGTGCTGCCAGCCACAGAAGATGCACAGAAACCGTCGCGTATATATGGGCAAGAGAGGTCACCAGGCTTTTGAGGTCGAGACTGTAAAGTTGACTGAAGGTCAGATTCTCGACATGTTGCCACGTGGTGCCCGTGCCGACGTGAAAGATGGCAAGCAGGTATTCTTTTCGCGCGGGGCAAAGCTCGAGATGATTGTAGAAAAAGGTGATGTAAAATACAAAGTGGTCGAAGTTCACGAGCCAAAGAAGGTGACAAAGCCTCGTCCAGGGGTTGCCGAGCCTACAGCATAGAGGTGAGCAGCAAGACAAGTGAAAGTCCATACATCTTTCCGTGTATGGACTTTTTCTATACTTATAATATAAGTATAAAGAGAAAACTCAAAAAAACTTAATAGATAATCTGTTTTTTTGTTGATGAAAATCTGTAATTTTGTCGCCGGTGCGAATTTTATCGTGTCTGATTTTGAAGTTAACTGATGGGAAAGCAAAGCAACATATATGATCTTGTGATCGTCGAGTCTCCTGCGAAGGCAAAGACAATAGGTCAGTTTCTTGGCAATAATTATGTTGTCAAGTCAAGTTATGGCCACATACGTGATTTGAAGAAAAACAACTTTGGTGTAGATGTTGAAAATGGCTTTTTGCCAGAATATATAATACCGGAAGACAAGACAGCGGTTGTTGACGAGTTGCGTAAACTTGCTTCGAAAGCCAATTCGGTATGGCTTGCATCCGATGAGGACCGCGAGGGAGAGGCCATCTCATGGCATTTGTCAGAAGTACTTGGCCTTGACGCGGCAACAACAAAACGAATCGTCTTCCACGAAATCACCAAAGAGGCAATCCTTAATGCCATCAAGTCGCCTCGCACAATCAATCTCGACCTTGTCAATGCTCAGCAGGCACGTCGTGTACTCGACCGCCTCGTGGGCTTTGAGCTCTCACCGGTCCTTTGGCGCAAGGTCAAGCCATCGCTCTCGGCCGGACGTGTGCAGTCAGTTGCTGTGCGCATCATCGTTGAGCGTGAACGCGAGATATTTGCATTCAAGCCACAGGTTGCATTCCAGACAGTTGCAACATTCGTCATCGAAAATGACGGACAGAAATTTGAACTCAAGGCAGAACTCAACAGCCGTCTTGCCAACGAAGACAAGGTGATGAAACTGCTCGAGGACTGCAAGACTTCCGACTTCACGATCGGTTCAGTCGAGCAGAAGCCTGTGTCGCGCTATCCGGCTCCACCATTCACGACTTCGACACTCCAGCAGGAGGCAAGCCGCAAGCTCGGCTTCTCTGTTTCGCAGACAATGTCTGTGGCACAACATCTCTATGAAGCCGGTCTCATCACATATATGCGTACCGACTCGGTAAACCTTGCCGAGGCAGCCATCAAGAGTTCGGCAGCCGTCATCTGCGACACGATGGGCAAGGAATATCTCCATTCACGCAGATATAAGACAAAGTCGGCGGGTGCACAGGAAGCTCACGAAGCAATCCGCCCTACGAATATGGCCAATCCACATATCAGTGGCGACTCGCAGCAGCAGAAACTCTATGATCTCATCTGGAAACGCACAATCGCGTCGCAGATGGCTGAAGCACAGCTCGAAAAGACAATCATACATATCAAGGGCAGCAATGTTGAACAGGCATTTGTCGCAACTGCCGAAGTCGTCAAGTTCGACGGTTTCCTCCGCGTCTATTCCGAATCGACAGACGATGATGCTTCAGAGACATCATCAGTATTGCTGCCAAGCGTTGCCGTCGGTCAGAAACTGAAGGCAAAAGACGTGACATCCCGCGAAAAGTGGACTCAGCGTCCTGTTCGCTACAACGAAGCTTCGCTCGTACATAAGCTTGAAGAGCTCGGCATCGGACGTCCATCAACATACGCGCCAACAATCTCTACGATCCAGCAGCGTGGCTATGTCGTCCGCGAAAGTCGCGAAGGCGAAAAACGCCAGTACACACAGATACGTCTCGCCTCTGGCAAAATCGACAAGTCGCAGAAGTCCGAAGTGGTCGGCACAGAGAAGAACAAACTCTTCCCAACAGACATCGGCATGATTGTCAACGACTTCCTTCTCCAGAACTTCGATGAGGTCATGAGCTATGACTTCACGGCAAACGTCGAGAAGCAGTTCGATGAAATCGCAGAAGGCTCTCTCCAATGGCAGAAAGTCATGAAAGACTTCTATGCGCCATTCCACGAGAAAGTCGAAGACACGATGGAACACTCGCAGAAAAACACAGGCGAGCGCATCCTTGGCAACGACCCTAAGACCGGCAAACCGGTAAGCGTTCGCGTAGGCCGTTTCGGACCTATGGCTCAGATTGGCGACTCTCAGGATGAAAACGAGAAACCACAATATTCGGCACTCCGACATGGACAGCACATCGAGACAATAACCCTCGAAGAGGCACTCCAGCTGTTTGAGCTGCCACGTCACATCGGCCAGTTCGAAGACAAAGAAGTCGTGATTGGCGTAGGTCGATTCGGACCATATATCCGTCACGATGGCAAATTCATCTCCCTCAAGAAAGGCGTTGACGATCCATATACGATTGACCTTGAGACTGCGATTGTCCGAATCGAGGAAAAACGTGTCAGCGATAGCCAGAAGCTGATCAAGGAATTCGACGAAGACCCGGATGTCAAAGTGCTCAACGGCCGATGGGGACCATACGTCGCATGGGGCAAGACCAATGTCAAGATTCCTAAGCAGACTGATGCCTCAAAACTGACATACGACGATTGCAAGCAGCTTTACGAAAAGCAGGAATCGGCTGGAGGTGCCAAAACGACATCGAAAGCTGTCGCAAGGCGTAAGGTTGCCGCAAAAAAATAATGCCCTGTAGATTTTACAGCGTAAGACTCTGGTAATAAGTTGCCAACGTGATAATTATCAGAGGAATAAATCAAAACGAAAGAGAAATATTATATCTGAAAAATAAAAATTGGTTTTCAAAACGACCGAGTAAAAACAAAACTTATTGAAATTTTTGTAAATGTTTTGCTTCAGAAAAGATATAATATTGCATTTTTTTGTTTTATTTTGCATTTTGGAATGTGAAACATCTTCGGCTCAGAACGAAATGCAGTTCAGTGGATATGCCAACATGCCTATTGTTGTCAACCCCGGAGCAGCTGGACGGTCGGGCGCTTTTGAGGCTGTCGGAGCATTCCGAAAGCAGTGGGTTGGCTTCGAAGGAGCGCCTCAGACAACGATTCTTGGACTCGATGGCGAGGTGAGGTTTCTCGGAAACTTCCATGGCGTTGGAGCAAGCGTCTTTCACGACAAAGAAGGTGCGCTGACGACGATGAATATAAATGCCAGCTATTGCTATCACATTGAGCTGAATAAGGGACTCCTCGGGTTGGGAGTAAGGCTTGGAGCATTGAATGTCGCATTCAAGGTGTCGGATTTGAATCCGTCCGTCAGCGGTGGCGAGAACGACTATCACCAATCGAGTGATATGGCTCTTGAAGGTGCCGATGACAGTGGAACGACATTTGACGTAGGCTTTGGTGCTTTCTATCAATCAGATAAGAGCTATCTCAGTTGGTCGATGCTTCATCTTACATCGCCTACTGTCGAGATGAAAAGTGGCGCTAAAGTCAATGCGAGACCAGTCATGACGTTTGGAGCAGGTCGCAGACTTGGCAACAATGGAAACATTGAGATAGAGCCAAGAATCTTCTTCAAAACGGACTTCGCGTCCACTCAGATTGAGATGAGCGGGGCGGTCAATGTGAAGAAAAAATTATCGTTCGGGGTGGGATATCGATTGCAAGATGCAATTTTTTTCCAGCTTGGAGTAAACCTTTCTAATGGTGTATGCGTAGGATACACATACGACTTGTGTATTTCCGACCTTCGCCGATACAATAGTGGATCGCACGAAATCGCTGCAAGCTATACGTTTAGCATAGATGTAGAGAAGCGAACGAAGAGATATAAAAGTGTAAGAATACTTTAGGTAGATATATAGGCTATTATGAAGAATATATTTGTTTTTGCATTTGCTCTGCTGTTGCTGAGCAGTTGCGGTGGAACTGGATCAGGAGAATTGGTGGGCGTTTCGCGCAATGCCAACTTCTTTGAACCAAACCCTTATGGAATGTTGTTCATTGCTCAGGGAAGTTTCAATATGGGACAGAATGAGCAGGACGTAGCGCATACTTCAAATGCGAATTCTAAAACTGTAACGGTTCGTTCGTTCTGGATTGATGAGACAGAAATCACCAATTCGGAATATCGCCAGTTCGTATATTGGGTCCGCGACTCAATTGCTCGTCGTCTTCTCGGCGACCAGTTCGATGAATTCCTTATTACTGAGGACGCTCTCGGTAATGAGATCGATCCTCCATTCCTTAACTGGGACGAGGAACTCGACTGGACAAACACAGAGTATGCTGAGATTCTCGAGGAGATGTATTATCCAGAGAAGGAGCGTTTCTTCCGCCGCAAGGAACTCGACACACGCAAGCTCGAATACGAGTATGAGTGGGTTGACCTCCAGCAGGCTGCAAAGCGTTCTAATCGCTATAACTTCGAGACAAAGCAGTATGAAGGCCAGGTCTACAATGCAAAGGGCGAATTGAATGATATAGCCGATCGTTCGTCTTTCATCATGAAGGACCGTGTCCTCGTTTATCCTGATACACTCTGCTGGATTGCAGACTTCACATATTCATTCAATGAACCATGGACTCAGATGTATTTCTGGCACCCAGGTTTCGACGAATATCCTATAGTAGGTGTGAGCTGGAAGCAGGCTACTGCATTCTGCATCTGGCGTAGTAATCTCTTGAACAACTTCCTCCAGTCAGAAGGTCAGCCATTTGCAATGGACTACCGTCTGCCAACAGAGGCAGAATGGGAATATGCAGCTCGCGGTGGTATCAAGGCTGGTGTATATCCTTGGGGTGGTTACTATACACGTAACAACAGAGGTTGCTTCGTTGCAAACTTCAAGCCATTGCGTGGCCGTTACGTAGATGATGGCGCAGCTTCAACAACAGTTGTCGCATCTTACGCTCCAAACGATTATGGTTTGTATGACATGGCAGGTAACGTAGCAGAATGGACATCTAGCGCATTCGATGAGTCTGCATACGCATACACACACGACTTCAACCCAGATTACAAGTACAACGCTCGTCCAGACGAGTCGCACGTGATGAAGAGAAAGGTAATCCGTGGCGGTTCATGGAAGGACATCGCATATTACATGCAGTGTGGTACGCGTACATATGAGTATCAGGATTCCGCAACATCATACATTGGTTTCCGTTGCGTCCGTGATTATATTGGTGAATAACAAATAAGAAAATAATAGTACAAGAAATAAATTAGCATTATGAGTATACAAGAATTAGTAGAAAGCCCAGGCTATAAGAAGGTTATGGCTTATGTTTACGGCTGGGGTGCAGCTGTTGCGATTGTAGGAGCATTGTTTAAGATCATGCACTTCCCTGGTGCAGGCGTCATGCTTGTTGCCGGTCTTGGTGTAGAAGCATTGATCTTCTTCCTTTCAGCATTTGAACCACCTCACGCAATGCCAGATTGGACACTTGTTTACCCAGAACTCCTCGGTCTCGACGAAGAGGATCCAGCAGACAAAATCGGTAAGAAGTCATCTGCACACAACACAGGTAACGGTGGCAATGGTGGTAGCGAGCTTTCTGCACTTGTTTCTGCAGGTGCTATTGACCAGACAACAATCAATCAGCTCTCTGAAGGTGTCAAGAAACTTGCAAGCACAACTTCACAGATGGCTGATCTCACAGACGCAACTTCTGCAACAAAGGCATATGTTGATAATGTAAAGGTTGCAAACGACTCGTTGAGCCAGTTCGCAGCTGCTCAGTCACAGGTTGCTGCTGTTGGTTCTAAGTTCTCTGAATCAAGCAACAAACTTGCTGAGTCTATCGCATCTCAGGCAGAAGTATCAAAGCAGCTTAACACAAACATGACAGCAGTAAATGCTGCATATGAAAAGCAGCTCTCAGGTTTGAACAACCAGCTTAAGTCAACTGAGTCACTCGCATCTGGTCTCAACACTATTTCGAGCGAACTTGCAGCATCTGTTCAGAGCGTACAGCAGTATCGTGAGCAGATTGCTTCACTCAGCAAGACTGTTGGTGAGTTGAATTCGATTTACGGTAATATGCTTAGCGCGGTTACTAATCGATAATTTGAGTTAATTCACGGAATTATTAACCCTAAATTCGATTATCGATGAGTGGTGGTAACTGTCCCGAAACCCCGAGACAAAAAATGATCGGCATGATGTATCTCATGCTGACTGCCATGCTTGCCTTGAACGTGTCGGGAGACCTTCTGAATGCTTTTATCCTCGTGGATAACGGCATCAAGAACTCGACAGAGGTGGTTGACCAGAAGATACGTAAGCAGTATTATGACTTTGATGCTGCGAATACGCAGAATCCAAAGAAGGCCGGCGATAAGTATAAGTTGGCTCTTGAATTGAAAGAGAAGGCTGATGCATTGTATAACCAGATCCAGTATTACAAGTGTCTGATGGTTTACACTGCCGATGGCCCAGGTGATGAAGAGAACCCATTTACTCCAGACAACTATCTGTCTGTAAGCAATCAGGATATTGCTGCGCAGGTTATGATTGTTGAGCAGGGTGGTGCACGAGGCGATTCTCTTAAGGCGATGATTGACGAGTATCGTGAGTATCTCATTGGTATTTGTGGCGATGATTCAGCTCGCGTAACATCTCTTAGAGAGCAGTTCAATACAGATGATATTGAGAATGAGCCAGGTGAATGGGAGCCATGGATTGCAAAGATTACTGAGCACATCCCAATGGCAGCAACAATGTCTATCTTGAGTAAGGTTCAGAATGACGTCCGCAGTTCACAGTCGGACATTGTGAATGTTCTTTATGCAAAGGTTGACGAGGCATCGTTCAAGTTCACAGGTATCCGTCCTCTCGTTATTCCTGAGTCGAACTATGTGCTCAGAGGCGGACGTTTCAAGGCTGATATCATGTTGGCAGCGTACGACGAGACAATGGACCCTATCGTAACTGTTGCTGGTGAGAAATTGCCAGTTGAGGCAGGTCAGGGTAAGTATGAAGTGGCTGCTACATCAGTTGGTTCGAAGAAATTTACAGCAACAATTCAGATTCCAGATCCTGTAACAGGTGATTTGAAGTCTTATTCTGTTGATTCAGAATACGAGGTTGGCGAGCCTTCAGTCGTAGTTTCTCCAACAAAGATGAACGTATTCTACATTGGTTTGGACAACCCTGTTGATATCTCTGCAGCAGGTATTCCTTCGAGCGATTTGAAGGTGTCTGCAACAGGTGCAACAATTTCGAAGTCAGGCAGTGGCTGGATTGTCCGTCCAAGTGCAAGTGCAGCTAAGGCTAGCATTAATGTCTCTGCAGATGTTAATGGTAAGGTACAGTCGCTCGGTTCTAAGGAATTCCGTTTGATGCGAGTACCAAATCCAGAGGCTTCTATTGCAGGTCTCACAGGCGGTAAGATTAAGAAGGGCGTTTTGTCAGCTCAGTCTGCCGTATTTGCTGAGATGAAGGACTTCGTGATGGATGTTCAGTTTAAGGTTACGAAATTCACTATCTCTACGACAAAGGGTGGATTCCTTACGAGCCTTACATCGAATGATCAGACATTCACAAAGGAGCAGAAATCGATGTTAAGCGGTTTGGCAAAGGGTGCTAAGTTCTACCTCGAAGATGTTCAGGCAACAGGTCCTGGCGGTTCACGTAAGCTTTCATCTCAGTCATTCACAGTTGATTAATGATTTAATTATTTGAAATATGAAGAAGTTTATTTCATTGTTGGCCATGGCGATGTTCGCTACTGTGTCATTTGCACAGGACGATGCGTCAGAGGTTGAGCAATCACCTTTCAAAGGTGTTGACAACGTTGCCAAAAAGGAGCATATTGCAAATAAGAAAGGCATTCCTTACGTTCATGTTCGTGAGGCAGATGTAATGTGGTCAAAGACAATTTGGCGTATCATTGATATGAGAGAGAAGATGAATCACCCTCTCTATTATCCGACACAGCCACAACTTGATGGCCGTCGTTCTATGGTACGTGTGATGCTTGACGCAATCAGCCATGGTGAGCTCACAGCTTATGATGCACAGATTGGTATCGGTCATGAGTTTGAACGTCGTCTTGACTATGCTGCTGTTCAGTCAAAGATGGGTGCTGGAATTGATACAGTTGAAGTCCGCAATCCAGATACAGGTCTCTACGAGCGTCAGGTTGTGACATCAGAAATGGATGTTACGCTTGCGAAGAAGCTTCTTGTTAAGGAAGTATGGTTCTTCGATAAGAAGTATTCTCGTATGGATGTCCGTATCATTGGCATCTGCCCAATTCTTGAGAAGGAGTCTGAGGACGGCGAGCGTGTTGACCAGATGTTGGGTTTCTGGGTTTACTTCCCAGAGCTTCGTCCACACTTGATGGTTCAAGAAGCTTATAACACCAAGAACGAGATGCAGCGAGATTCATTTGACGATCTTTTTGCAAAGCGTCGTTTCGGAAGCTACGTTTATTCCGAGGCGAATGTATATGATAACCGAACAATTCTTGAATTTGCACAGGGTGTAACAGATACAAACCTTGAAGCTGAAAGAATAAAGAGTGTTCTTTTCCAGAAAGAGCACGATGTTTGGGAATATTAATTATTTCTTGATACTATGAAGAGAGAGGGAATAGCTCACGGGTTGTTCCCTCCTTTTTTCGCTTAAAAGAAAGTATACTTTTACATAAGGGTTCAATGGGAAAACTTATATTGGTCACCGGAGGAACTGGTTTTATTGGTTCTCATACTGTTGTTGAGTTGCAGCAGGCTGGTTTTGATGTTGTTATTGTTGACAATCTTTCGAATTCAAAGAAAGAGGTTGTCGATAATATTGAAAAGATAACAGGTGTTCGTCCTAAGTTTGAATGTTTTGACTTGGCAAACCGAGAATTGACGCGCGACTTCTTTTCACGCAACAAGAACATTGATGCCATAATCCACTTTGCTGCATTTAAAGCCGTTGGTGAATCAGTTCAAAAACCTCTTGAATACTACAGGAATAACCTTACAGCTCTGATGAATCTGTTGGAGTGTATGAAGGATTTCAATGTGAACAATTTTGTTTTCTCATCGTCGTGCACGGTTTATGGTCAGCCGGAAAAGTTGCCTGTAACTGAATCGACACCACGACGTCCTGCAGAGTCACCATATGGAAATACAAAAGCTATTGCAGAGGATATCATTCGCGATTTTGCTTTTGTCAATCCACAGGCTAAGTGTATAGCCTTGAGATATTTCAATCCGATTGGTGCGCATCCATCATCATTGATTGGCGAGTCACCTGTCGGTGTTCCGAATAATCTTGTGCCTTATATCACTCAGACTGCGGCTGGAATCCGTAAAGAACTTAGTGTTTTTGGCAATGACTACAATACGCCAGACGGTACGCCGATACGTGATTATATCAACGTTGTTGACCTGTCGAAAGCTCATGTCGTTGCTATCGACAGGCTCATAAATGATAAGAATAAGTCGAACTACGAATATTTCAATATAGGCACAGGCAATGGTTATTCTGTCATGGAGCTTGTCAATGCCTTTATGAAAGCAACAGGTGTCAATTTGCCATATAAGATTGTTGGACGTCGTGCCGGTGATATCGAAAAGATCTGGGCAGACACCTCGTATGCAAACAACGAACTTGGTTGGAAGGCTGAGAAAAGCATTGAAGAGACGTTGCTTTCTGCCTGGAATTGGGAGAAGAAATGCAGAGGCATCAAATAGTCTGTGCAAAATTTGTGAGTAAAACTGATATAGTATGTGCGGAATAGTTGGATATATAGGAAATAGAACTGCTTATCCGATTCTTGTGAAAGGCTTGCAACGCCTCGAGTATAGAGGATATGACTCGGCTGGTATTGCATTGCTTGACGACGAGATACGAGTTTATAAGTGCAAGGGAAAGGTCCGTGATCTCGAGCAGCTTACAAAGGGCAATAACATAAGTGGCAATATTGGTATCGGCCATACCCGATGGGCGACGCATGGCCTTCCAAACGACATCAATGCGCATCCGCATAAATCGATGAATGGCAAGTTTGTTGTTGTTCACAATGGTATTATTGAGAACTACACTCACTTGAAAAATACGCTCAAGAAGCGTGGATATAAGTTTGTAAGTGAGACAGATACGGAGGTTCTTGCAAATTTGATTGAAAGCATTTATCTGGAGAATAAGCTTTCTGCGGAGAATGCAGTCCGACTTGCATTGACCAAAGTTATTGGTGCCTATGGCCTTGTCGTATTGTGCGTAGATGAGCCAGATAAGATTATAGGTTCACGCAAGGGCAGTCCGCTCGTTGTCGGTGTGGGAAATGGTGAATACTATCTTGCGTCGGATGCTACTCCAATCGTTGAATATACAGACAGAATGATATATCTCAATGATGAAGAGTTGGTGGTTCTTTCGGCGCAAGGCTTGAGAGTCACAACGCTTGATGATGTTCAGAAGAATCCAACAATCACTCATGTTGATATAAACATAGACAATATCGACAAGGGTGATTTTGAGCATTTTATGCTTAAAGAGATATATGAGCAGCCGACGTCGATATATGATACATTCCGCGGACGTGTGGATTTGAATACGCATCAGATTAATCTGGGCGGCATAAACGAAGTGATGCCACGTCTGGCAAAGGCAAAACGCATTATCATAGTTGCGTGTGGCACATCGTATCATGCGGGTCTTGTCGGTGAGTATCTCTTTGAAGAGTATGCTCGAATGTCTGTCGAGGTTGAATATGCATCAGAATTCAGATATAGGAATCCGATTATTGAGCCGGATGATGTTATCATTGCGATTTCGCAAAGTGGCGAGACGGCAGATACCTTGGCGGCAATACGAATGGCCAAAGAGAAGGGAGCGTTAATCCTTGGAATTTGCAATGTTGCGGGTTCATCTATTCCTCGCGAGACACATGCCGGAATCTATACGCATGCGGGTCCGGAGATTGGTGTCGCATCAACAAAGGCGTTCACAGCCCAGGTTATGGCGCTCACGATGATGGCTTTTGTGATGGCCAGAAAACGCAATAAGATAAGTGCTGAGAAATTTGAGCAGATGGTTGGTGATCTTGTGAAGATTCCAGATGCCATCACAGAGATGCTTAAAGAGGAGAAGAATATCAAGAAGATTGCGGAAGAGTATAAGAATGCGACAAACGCAATATATCTTGGTCGTGGTTATCTTTATCCGGTTGCTCTTGAGGGTGCACTTAAGCTCAAGGAGATTTCCTACATTCATGCCGAGGGTTATCCTGCTGCAGAGATGAAACATGGTCCTATTGCCTTGATTGACAATAATATGCCAGTATTTGTACTCGCAACGAAGGATAAATATTACGAGAAAGTTGTCAATAATATCCAAGAGGTCAAAGCCCGTCAGGGAAAGGTTATAGCCATTGTTTCGAAGGGTGACGAGACGATACGCAAGATGGCAGACCATGTCATTGAGGTCCCTAATGTCGATGAATCGCTGATGCCTCTTGTTGCTGTTGTTCCGTTGCAGATAATCAGCTATCACATAGCAGTTATGCGCGGGTGTAACGTCGATCAGCCACGAAATCTGGCAAAGTCGGTTACAGTTGAATAATAAAAACTATTATCATGGAATCTACACGTCAAAAAAAGATATCGCGTCTCTTGCAGAAAGAGTGTGCAGAGATGTTTCAGAAGGAGTTGCGCGAATTGACTCTCAACACGATGTTGTCGATAACGATTGCTCGTGTGTCGAGTGATTTGTCGATTGTGAAGTTCTATATTTCTGTGTTTCCATCGGAAAAGACAGAAGCAGTTCTGAAGAACATCAACGACAACAAAGTACGCGTAAGATACACACTGGGTCAGCGAATTGGCAAGCAACTTCGCATTGTGCCTGAGCCTGCATTTTATATCGACGACAGTCTTGACTATCTTGAGCATATTGACAAATTGCTCGACCAGAAATAACAACAAAGTTTTAGCAGTCAATGCAGTACGATCCGATAAAGCGTTCACTTGGCAAGGTGTTCAATGCAACACCAATGCTGCGAGTGCTGTTCTATAAGATGCTGGATGTCTTGCTTTTGCGCTCGTGGTATATTCATCGTGAATTGCGAAAGTTGACTAGCAGCATGGGTGCAGTTGGAATTTCTGCTCTTGATGCAGGTTGCGGTTTTGGTCAATATGTATATAATTTGGCTCGTCTCAATAAATCGAACAAGGTTCTTGGCGTTGATGTAAAAGATGAGCAAGTTGCAGATTGCAATGGCTTCTTTGCCCGTCTGGGAATGGCTGAGAGAGTCCATTTCGAGGTTCAGGATCTGACGACGTTTTCATCACATGAGGCTTTCAACCTGATATTGTCTGTTGATGTCATGGAGCATATACTGGAAGATCGAAAGGTATTTTCGAACTTTTATGATTCGCTTGCAAAAGGTGGAATGTTATTGATTTCCACACCATCTGATATGGGCGGATCAGATTCGGACAATCATGACGAAGAGGCACATGGTTTTGTGGATGAACATGTTCGTGACGGATATAGCATTTCGGATATAACCGAAAAACTGACGACGGCAGGTTTTAGCCATGTCGAAGCACTCTATTCGTATGGTACGCCCGGTCATATTGCATGGGTCCTTTCGATGAAATGGCCTATCATTGCCATCAATGCGACAAAATTGGCATTTCTCATACTCCCTTTCTATTATTTAGCTTTTATGCCAATATGCTTGATCCTGAACGCATTCGATGTGTGCATGAAGCATAGCAGTGGAACAGGTCTGATCGTAAAAGCCATCAAATGAGTTCGCTCGCTCTGGTCATAGCAAAGCGTTATCTTTTCGCAAAGAAATCGCAGAATATCATCAACATAATATCGATGATTTCTTCGATTGGCATTTTGGTCGGAACGGCCGCCTTGCTTATCGTCTTGAGTGTTTTCAATGGATTGAATATATTTGTCGGATCACTTTTCGGAGCATTTGATCCAGAGCTGAAGATCGAGCCTGTGCAAGGCAAAGTCTTTGAGGCCGATAGTGTCTTTGTTCAGGAAATCATTGATTTGGATGAAGTCAAGGCCGCATCATGCATCTTGTGCGACAATGCCCTTTTGGCTTATCAGAAACGACAGATGCCGGCAATGGTTATGGGCGTCGATTCAGCGTTTCAGATGGTGACGGATATAGACAGCATCATCTATGAAGGGCGATATCTGATTGATAGCGAACAGTTTGATTATTGTATGCCAGGTGCAATACTTGCAGATCAGTTGGGTGCCCGTTCGACATCGGTGGCCTCGCGCATTACGCTTTATACGCCACGAAGAACGGGTAAAATAAACATGGCGATGCCAGAAAAATCGTTCGTTCAAGAAGAAGCAAGCATCTGTGGCGCATTTGCAGTCAAGCAAGTTGACTATGATTCAAACTATGCTCTTGTGTCGATAGAGCAGGCGCGCAGGTTGTTCTGCTATGATGGCGATGAAGTCTCGGCTATTGGATTAAGATTGAAAGAAGGAACGGATGTAGATGCCCTGAAGGAAAAAATAATGCTCATTGCGGATGGAAGGAATCTTGTTGTGAACGATCGTTTCGAGCAACACAAGTCTTTTTTCAGAATGATGCAGGTCGAGAAATTCATGGCATTTCTGATACTCACGTTCATAATCGTCATTGCGGCATTCAACATAATCGGTTCGCTCTCGATGCTGATATTTGAGAAAAAAGAGAGCATTGGCATTTTGAAAAGCATGGGCGCAAGTCAAAGTCTCGTAACAAGGATATTCCTTTTCGAAGGATGGCTTGTATCGCTTGGCGGCGTTGTTCTTGGTATTATTCTTGGCATTATTCTGGTGCTTGTGCAGGAACATTTTGGAATTATCGGATTTGCTAATTCTGAAGATTATATCATTAGTGCATATCCAGTAGAGTTGCGCATTGGCGATGTTTTTCTCGTCTTTGTGACAGTTTCGATTGTTGGTATTCTTGCAGCATGGTATCCTGTAAAGGCCATTGTCGGCCGATATTACAACCAGAGTAGCGAAGAATAGTACGTTTTTTGAGTGCCATAAGCATTTATCAATAGAAGGAATTAACCTGAAATAGCAGAACGTCGAAATCAGACATTACCTCAGATGGCATTGGCTTGGCTTCTTGCACACGAGGGTGTAACGAGTGTGATTGTGGGTGCGAGCAGTGTCTCTCAGCTTGATAGTAACCTTGATGCAGCATCAAATCTGACATTCACAGAGGCAGAAATGAATGAAATAAATCAGATTTTGGGCTGAATGAGAATCAATGTTGGGCAAAAATTTCTAATTTAGCGGAAAAATTGAATTCCTATGGAAAACACTATTGATTGGAACAGCCTTGCCTTCCAATATATGAAGGCTGACTATAACGTACGTTGCTACTACAAAGACGGTAAATGGGGCGAACTCGAAGTTAGCTCTGACGAGAACATTCACATCCACATGGCTTCTACATGCCTCCACTACGGTCAGGAAGCATTTGAAGGCTTGAAGGCCTTCCGTGGTAAAGACGGCAAGATTCGCGTCTTCCGCATGGATGAGAATGCAAAGCGTCTCCAGAAGACTTGTGATGGCATTTTGATGGCAAAATTGCCTATCGAGAAGTTTGAAGAAGCCGTGCGCAAGGCCGTTTTGCTCAACGAGCGTTTCGTTCCACCATATGAGTCAGGTTGCTCGCTCTATATTCGTCCACTTTTGATAGGTGTTTCACCTCGCGTAGGCGTTAACCCATCAACAGAATATCTCTTTGTCATCTTCGTGATGCCTGTAGGTCCATACTTCAAGGATGGCTTCAAGTCGACACCTGTCTGCATCCTTCGTGGCTATGACCGTGCAGCTCCACTCGGCACTGGTACATTCAAGGTCGGCGGCAACTATGCAGCATCATTGAAGCCTGGTTCAATCGGCAAGGAGAAGGGTTATTCGGCTGTTCTCTATCTCGATGCAAAAGAGAAGAAATATCTCGACGAGTGTGGTCCTGCAAACTTCTTTGCAATCAAGGACAACAAGTATATCACTCCAAAGTCAAGTTCGATTTTGCCTTCAATCACAAACATGAGTCTCCAGCAGCTTGCAAAGGACAACGGACTCACGGTTGAGCAGCGTCAGATTCCAGAAGATGAACTTGCAACGTTTGAAGAGGCAGCAGAGTGTGGTACTGCAGCTGTTATCAGCCCAATTTGCCGTGTTGACGACCTTGACCTCAACAAGACTTACACTTTCGGTAAGGAAGGCGAGTGCGGACCAGTCTGCACCAAGCTTTACAATCAGCTTCGTGCAATCCAGTATGGTGATGCACCGGACACACATGGCTGGGTAAGCATCATCGAATAATATTTCGGATATAAAACGAAAGAAATAGAAGTCTAAAGGCAGTCGCTCGTGTGGTGGCTGCCTTTTTTGTCACTTGTTCGTGGTGTCAGCTCGCTGAAAAAGAGTTATCTTTGTGGCGGTTGTTCTGCACAATAGAGCAAATTCATAAGTCAAAAAACAAAAGACAAGATAAGAATATGTTTTCAGGAATAGTAGAGGAGACAGCGATCGTGACACGCATCGTTGACGAAAACAGCAATAAGCATTTCACGTTGAAATGTTCGTTTACCAACGAGTTGAAGATTGATCAGAGTGTTGCGCACAATGGTGTGTGTCTGACAGTTGTTGACATCAAGGGCGACGAATATACGGTGACAGCCATGATTGAGACGCTCAACAAGTCGAATTTGGGTCTGCTGAAAGTCGGCGACAAGGTGAATGTAGAGCGTTCGATGATGATGAATGGCCGTCTGGATGGTCATATCGTGCAGGGCCATGTTGATATGACAGCCGACTGCATCGAGAAGATTGACCAGAATGGTTCATATACGTTCACGTTCAGATATTCGTTTGACCGCGAGATGGCGAAGAAGGGCTATATGACTGTTGATAAGGGAAGTGTGACGGTCAATGGTGTGAGCCTGACGGTATGCAATTCTGAAAATGACAGTTTCCAGGTCAACATCATTCCTTATACTTACGATAATACGAATTTTCATCAGATTGAGGTCGGTACGAAGGTCAATCTTGAGTTCGATATCATCGGCAAGTATATTGCTCGCATGAACAGTATCTGATTATGAAGATTCTACGCTTTATCTTGATGCTTGTCGTCGTTGCGATGCTGGCATCGTGCGGCTCGTCGCGTCCATCGTCTTATTCTCCAACGACAAAGAAGAAGCCGACGACAACGACGAAGCCATCGAGTGGTGGAAGTCAGGTTGGCAAAGTGTTGACGGGCAAGGCTTCATATTATGCCGATAAATTTCATGGTCGTCCGACGGCCAGCGGTGAGAAATATGACAAACGAGCCTTGACGGCGGCACACCGCACGTTGGATTTTGGCACGAAGGTGAAAGTGACAAATCTCAGCAATGGCAAGTCGGTGACGGTGCGGATAAATGACAGAGGGCCATTTGTCGAAGGGCGTATAATTGACCTTTCGAGTGCAGCTGCAGACAAGATTGACATGAAGACTGCGGGTGTTGTCAATGTGAAAGTTGAGATATTGAGCGTGCCATAGCACGCGATGCTAAGGACGAAAAAAGCACGGACTTGAAGGTCAATCCTCTTGTCCGTGCTATCTGTTTTGTTTAATTCTGATTATCGCAGTTTTGAAGGCGAAACGCCCTTTATCTTTTTGAAATATGTTGCGAACTGCGATTGCGAACTGAATCCGAACTCAAAAGCCACTTCCTGAATAGTCTTTTGAGTGCATAGGAGAAGGCGTTCGGCTTCGTTAGTGATATATTCAGCAATAAGCTGCTTTGGCGATTTGCCCGCCACGCGACGTGTGATTTGGGCCAGATATCTGTGAGTTACGCAAAGCATGTTGGCATACGTATGTGTGTCTCGAATCTGCTTGTGGCAGTTGGCGACGTGCTCCATGAACATGTTGTAGAGCTGCATCTGTCTGTTGCTGACATCGTGGCTATTCTCGCGTTGCATCAATCGATGAGTGATGCCGAAACTCGATTCGAGCGAATAGAGCACGAGTGATTTGATGTAGTCGTGGGCACGTGCGACGGCATTTTCAGTCGATTCGCCCATTGCAAGGAATGTCGTGATGGCAGATGACAAGCTGCCATGTATGCCATGCGTCTTCCAGTTGTCTGTGTCTGGCAGGGTGAAAAGCGAAACGTTGTCATTGGCCATGAGCACGTTGGTCAGCACCCCTTTGGCATGACGGCCACCGCATATGAGAACCGCCTTCGGCCCGCTCTTGATGAGCTCTGTTGCGGCTTCGATCATGCCCGTCGAGCCAACGATGGAATGATTGAGCAGGATTTCGGCATCATGAAATTTGAGAACCAGAATGTCGGTCATAGGCCATATTGTGCGCTTCATGGCGTCGATGGCATCGTTGTCCATCAGCGATCTGCCTTGCGACGATTCGATGCTCATGCCACACACGATGTTCGGCATTGCGTGAATTTCCTTTGTTATGGCATCGATGATGTCCGGCGTCCCAACCATGCCGATTTTGATGGCATTCGGGCGAATGTCGTTCAATAGTGACCTGATCTGGTCTCCGATGATGTTGGTAGGAAGATTGAAGACCGAATGTATGCCTTGGCTATTCTGCACAGCAACGGAAGTGAGTGCTGTGACGGCATATGCCCCAAGTGCTCCGATTGTGCGTATGTCGCCCTGAATACCCGCGCCACCCGTTGAGTCTGAGCCAGTTATTGATAGTATGGTTGTCAATCGTTCCATAATGCAAAAATAGATATGAATAGCGATTGTACCAAATTGCCATTCCCGTTTTGAAAATAAAAATGTCATATTTGAAATGTCAGAATGAGAACGCTGATGTCTGATATTGTAAATTTTTTTGTCAGCAAATCATGGCTTCAGGCATAATTCATCTCGATTGAAAAGCCATGAAAAAGTGACAAATGCGAAAAACTCGCTATTTTTGCAGAAACATATAAAACGGAATCATGAAAAACGCATATCTCCTCGACGCATACGCTCTTATCTATCGAGCCTATTATGCCTTTTTGCGTTCGCCACGCATCAATTCGAAAGGTGTCAACACTTCTGCAATTTTTGGCTTTGTCAATACGGTCGTTGATGTTCTTTCGAAGCGTAAGCCCGACTACATAGCCGTGGCATTTGATGTTCATGGCCCGACATTCCGTCATGAGATGTATCCGGAATACAAGGCGCAGCGCGAGGCCCAGCCGGAAGATATTAGTGTTGCTGTCCCATATATCAAGCAATTCCTCAAGGCAATGAATATCACCGTTGTTGAATGTCCTGGTTATGAGGCAGATGATATCATCGGAACGCTCTCTGTGCAGCTCAAGGATAAAGTCGACACCGTTTTCATGATGACTCCCGACAAGGACTATGCGCAGCTCGTTCGCGACAATGTCAAGATGTATCGTCCATCGACGAGCGGCGGTGCAGAAGAGTGGGGTCTTGCCGAGATTCAGGAGCACTACGGTGTTGAGCGTGCCGATCAGATTATCGACCTTCTTGGTTTGTGGGGCGATTCGTCCGACAACATTCCGGGATGCCCTGGAGTTGGCGAGAAACGTGCCAAAGAGCTTCTTGCAAGTTATGGTTCCATAGATGGAATCTATGAGCATATCGACGAGATCAAGGGAAAGATGAAGGATAATTTCATCAACAACAAGGATTTGGTCATGCTGTCGCGCACGTTGGCAACGATCATAACCGATGCTCCTGTAGATTTTGATTTTGAAGGTTCGCAGATGAAGGCGCCGAACAGGGTAGAGCTTCAGAAACTTTTTGCAGAACTTGAATTCCGCAATGTCATGCCTCGCATCGATGCTCTTTTTGCGCCACAGCAGCAAAGTGAGCTTGGCGGACTTTTCGGTTCGGCCGACGATAATGCGGCAGCAGAAGAAGAAATCATACCCGAAATCGCCCTCAAGACGAGCAAAGATGTTGAACATGAATATATCGTCGTCAACACCGATGAGGAGCTGAAGCGTCTTGCCGATGAACTCCGAAAGGCGCCTTTGGTATGCTTCGATACGGAGACGACCAGCATCGAAGCCATGCAGGCAGATATTGTCGGAATGTCGTTTGCAACAGAAGCCCACAAGGCTTATTATATTCCCTTTGCCGCCGAGGAAGGTCTCTTTGCTATGGATAATTACGGCGATGCCAAGCGTCGTCTGGAATATTTCAAGGATATCTTCGAGTCGGATAGCATCATCAAGGTGGGGCAGAACATGAAATATGACATCCTCATCTTGTCACATTATGGCATCGAGGTCAAAGGAACGCTCTATGATACGATGATTGCTCACTTCCTTCTTTATCCGGGGCAGCGTCATAACATGGATGACATGTCAGCCACTTTGCTCCACTATCAGCCGATATCCATCGAGACTTTGATTGGCAAGGGCAGCCAGCAGAAGAGCATGAAAGATGTTCCGCTCGAAACGATAAAAGAATATGCTGCAGAAGATGCCGATGTGACATTGCAATTGTGGCAGGCACTTGAGCCAAAACTGAAGGCTCAACCGGAAATATTCAAGCTGTTTACTGAAATTGAAATGCCGCTCATGCCTGTCCTTGCCGACATGGAGAAGACCGGTGTCGCCCTCGATTCGGCGTCGATGGATGTTTTTTCGGTTCATCTGAAAGAGCAGATTGCCGCTTCGGAGCAGAAGATATATGAATATGCAGGCGAGACATTCAACATCGGCAGTCCGAAGCAGGTCGGCGAAATTCTTTTCGAGAAGATGAAGGTCGATGATTCGGCGAAGAAGACCAAGACAGGCCAGTATTCAACGAGCGAAGAGACACTTCAGAAACTTGCACACGACCATCCGATTGCAGCTGAGATTTTGAATTATCGAGGTTTGCTCAAATTGCTCAACACATATTCGGAAGCATTGCCGAAACTTGTCAATCCGCGCACAGGCCGCATTCACACGTCGTTCAATCAGACGGTTGTCATCACAGGTCGTCTGTCGAGCACGAATCCGAACTTGCAGAACATTCCGATCCGCGATGAGAATGGTAAGGAGATACGCAAGGCTTTTGTCGCAACTGATGACAGCCACGTGCTTCTCGCGGCCGACTATTCGCAGGTTGAATTGCGTCTGATGGCTCATTTCAGCAATGACGAGCATCTGATTGCAGCCTTCAATCGTGGCGAAGATATCCATGCAGCTACGGCTGCCAAAGTCTTCAAGGTGCCGCTCGACGAGGTCACTAAGGATATGCGTCGCAAGGCAAAAACGGCCAATTTCGGCATAATATACGGCATCAGCGCCTTTGGTCTGGCCGAGCGTCTCGACATTCCGCGAAAGGAGGCCAAGGAGATTATCGATGGCTATTTCGAGAGCTTCCAGGGCGTGCGTGATTATATGGACAAGTGCATCGAAGATGCCAAGACAACGGGCGCTGTAACCACGCTTTTCGGCCGTCGTCGTGAACTTGACGACATTAACTCCAAGAACTCCGTCGTGCGCGGCGTGGCCGAGCGCAATGCGATAAATGCACCAATACAGGGCACGGCTGCCGACATCATCAAGATTGCGATGATAGAAATCTTCAAGGCTCTCAACGAAAAACAACTCAAGACCAAGATGATTCTGCAGGTGCATGACGAACTTGTCTTCGACACGCCGGTCGATGAGGTCGAAGTCGTAAAGCAGTTGGTTTGCGAAAAGATGGAAAATGCATGCAAGCTCAATGTGCCCCTGTTGGCAGAAGTCGGCATCGGCAAGAACTGGCTTGAGGCGCATTGATCAAATAGAAAAATAGAACTGGAAGAAATGAATCCGCAGGTAGATAAGATGACATCGTTTCTCGTGATGGACGTTCTCGAAAAGGCCAACGAGATGCAGCGTAACGGCATCGATGTCATTCATCTTGAGGTTGGCGAACCCGATTTTGACGTTTCGCAATGTGTCAATGAAGCGGTCGGACAGGCGCTCGCGAATCATGAAACTCACTATACGCATTCGCTAGGACTTGTTGAGTTGCGCGAGGAAATTGCGCAGTTATATAAACGCGAATATGGGGTTGATGTCGATCCAGACTGCATCGTCGCAACGACAGGCTCGTCGCCGGCAATTTTGTTCCTCATGCTGATGTTATGCGAACCTGGCAGCGAGGTCATCCTCTCAAATCCGGGATATGCATGCTACAAAAACTTCGTGTTGGCGGCGCATGCCAAGCCTGTCTATGTCTCGCTTTCGGCCGATGACGGGTTCCAGTTCAACGTCGAAGAAATCAAGAAGAGCATCACGCCAAAGACTGCTGCCATATTCATCAATTCGCCGATGAACCCAACCGGAACATTGCTCAATCCGCAGTTTATGGCTGAAGTTGCAAAACTCGGCGTGCCAGTCATCTCTGACGAGATTTATCATGGCCTCGTCTATGGCGGAGCCAAGGCTCATTCGATTCTTGAATATACGGGCGATGCCTTTGTTCTCAATGGCTTCAGCAAGCGTTTTGCAATGACAGGCTTGCGACTGGGCTATCTGATTGCCCCAAAACGCTATATGCCGACGCTGCAGAAGATGCAGCAGAATTTCCTGATATGCGCTTCGAGCGAGGCACAACGTGCCGGCATTGCTGCTTTGCGCGACACGAGCGACTATCATGCGCAGATGCTGAAAGCCTATGACGAACGTCGTCTCTATATGCTCGACAGGCTCAAGGCCATGGGCTTCAGAATACCGCACAATCCTGAGGGCGCCTTTTATGTCTTTGCCGATGCTCGCAGGTTCACAGGCGACTCGTTGCGTTTCGCATTCGATGTGCTCGAAAATGCCCATGTCGGAATAACTCCGGGCATCGATTTCGGCAGCAATGGCGAGGGCTTTGTACGATTCTCATATGCCAATTCAATCGAGAACATACGCGAGGGAATGAATCGATTGGAGAGATATCTGCAGAAATTGTAATATCGTATCGTCAGATAAGAAAAACGGCACCGAGCTTTTGCACGATGCCGTTTCTTCGTTTATTTCTGAATCTCTCGTTATTTCTCTTCGAGCTTGCTCATGAAAAAGGCGCGGACATCATTCCAATGATAATATGGGAAAATGTCGGTCTTGACAGGTATTGATGTCTCGTTCTCGTTGTGGAGAATCTTGACGATGACGTCATTTTTCTTGTTCTTGAAGAATATGAGCTGAATGTTTGCGCCCATTGGTGAGACATAGTAGTTGCGCCACTCCTTTTCGATGCTGAACAGATCTTCAACCTCGGCGTCGCAACCTTTCAACTGCATGATGGCTGCCAGCGGAATGATGTTGCCGTCATGTCCGAAGCGGAGCGTAGCTGCATCGCCCTTGCCCTCGATGGCCAGGTCGGCGCTCTCGACGATGTTGCGAAGGAGCGGACGTGTGCTCTCGATGGCTGTGCCAAGGTTGTGCGGACTGTTGGCATCGCAGTGGTAGAACCAGCTGTTGCTGTTGCGCCAGAGTTCGTAGAGCTCTTCTGTCGTGAAGAGGTCATAGAGCGAGAGGTCTGTCTCCATGTCCTGCAGATTTGCAGCGATGTCATACATGTTGCTCATCAGCATTCTAGGGAAAATTCTCTCTGTGCGGAAAAACGATGTGTCGCTCACGAGCTGCGAAACGAATCTGTCGGCCTTGATTTCGCGCGAAACGAATTCGTTGTGTTTCTTGTTCCATCCGTTGCGGTCTCTCTTCAGGTCGTCATAACGCTTTGTGTGATAGTTGAGATATGACATGTTCTTGCGGCTTGTCTCCCAGTCGAGGTCAAGCTTCGGATTGAGTTCCTTGAGGCGTTCGCAGAATGCCACCATGCTCAGCGCCACGCGCATCGATGTTGTTGAACGTGCAGTCACGCGTGCGTTGCCCTTGAAGACCTGTGGATAGGATGCATACATGCGTTCGGCAATGCCACGATGCTGACGTTTGCCAAGTGGAGCCAGCTCGTCGCCATGAAACTCTGCCTCTTCCCATATTTTCTCAAGACGCTTGAGGACATCCTTGCCTTTTTCTGTCAGGATGTTCTTCTCGTTGGCCTTCTGCAAGGCGTTGAGAGGACGTCGGTAGTCGTTGTCGCTCAACAGGTAGCGCGAACCATGGCGGCCATAATGGCTGATGTAGAATGGTTCATAGCCTTTTGGTGCTGGTGTCTGTTTTGTCGTTGGCGTTGGATATGCATAGAGCACACCTCCACATCGCTGTGGATTCTGGCTTATCTCTTCAAATGCTGTCTGTGCCGATGCGCAAATGCCTTGCGCGATGATTGCGAGTGCAAGAAATCCCTTGCAGATGGGTTTTATATTCATGATTTTATGATAAGATTTTATGCAAAGATAGTATTATTTGCGTATTTTGACACTTTTTTAATAAAAATATCATTTCCAGGTTCTTTTTATCGGCATGACAATCTCGTCTCGTTTGCAGAAAATTGACGACAGTTTCTTAACTTTGAGGCATCAAAACATAAACTTTAAGAGATGAAAAAATCAGATATTTCGGTGTTGGGCAAAGAAAATGCCTTCGACCTTATCAGCAAGCAATGGATGCTTGTGACTGCCGGCAATGCAGACTGTTTCAACACGATGACTGCGTCGTGGGGCGGTGTCGGTTTCATTTGGAATAAGCATGTGGCTTTCCTCTTCATTCGTCCCGAACGCTACACTCACGATTTCATCGAGAAGAATGAGCGTCTGACGCTCTCGTTTTTCAGCGAAGAGTTCCGTCCTGCCTTGCAGATTTGCGGCTCAAAGTCGGGTCGCGATACCGATAAGGTCAAGGAATCGGGCCTCACGCCTGTTGCAACTGAATCGGGCAGCATCACTTTTGAGCAGGCTCGAATGACACTCGACTGCCGCAAGCTCTTCAGGGTCGATATGCAGAACGAATCGTTTGTCGACAAGAGTCTCCTCGAGCGTTGGTACAACAGCAATCCTGGCGGCGGACTCCATTCGGTCTATATCGTCGAAATCGAAAATGTTTACGAATAGGCGTTGATGACGCTCACCTACATATTCCACAGCGGATTCATGCTTGAAACCGATGAAGTCATCCTTGTCTTCGACTGTTGGCATGACCCCTCGGATGTGATTGCGAAGGTTTTGAATGGTGACAAGCCGATGTATGTCTTCGCAAGTCATTTTCATGAAGATCATTTCTGTCGCGACATCTTCAAATGGCGTCAGAGACATGCCCCTACGACATATATCCTCTCGAAGGATATTCTGCGCCGCCGACGTGCGGAATCGTCCGAGGCCGATGTATGGATGGGCAAGGGTGCTGTGTGGAATGATGAGCATGTCAGCGTAACGGCCACAGGCAGCAACGATAGCGGTGTCTCATGGATTGTCGAAACGGGTGGAAAGCGTTTTTTCCACGCAGGCGATCTCAATAACTGGTATGCGCGTTTCCTGGCCGATGATACTCCCGATGCCGTCATACATAGCATCGAATTCGATGAGGATGTCAATCCCGTGGCCGAAGAGAAGCGTTTCCTCGGTGAACTCAAGGACATCGCCAGGAAAACAGGTTCGTTCGATATAGCAATGTTCCCTGTCGATGGCCGTATCGGAAACGGCTACACGCGTGGCGCACGCCAATTCATCGAGCGTTTCGAGGTGAAACTCTTCGTACCGATGCATTTTGTCGCTAGTGGCTACGAGTCGGCTTGGCGCATGGAACCTTTCTGCACAGAAAAAAGCATAAGATTCTGGTCTATCAGCAGAATTGGCGAATCAATAGGCATAGCATAAGTAAGAAAATGAAACTAAACGAACATAACAAAGCGGAATTTCCGCCAGCACATACCGCAGAACATCTGCTCAATCAGACGATGATAAGAATGTTCGGATGCGAACGTAGCAGAAATGCACACATCGAGCGCAAGAAAAGCAAGATCAACTATAATCTTCCCGAATGCCCTTCGGCAGAACAGATTGCCGAAATCGAAAAAACCATAAATGATATCATCGCGGCCGACCTCCCGGTGACCTTCGAATTCGTCACACGCGACAATATCCCGGCTGGTGTCTCGCTCGACAAGCTCCCTGAAGATGCCAGCGAAACACTCCGCATCGTCCGCATCGGCGACTACGACATCTGCGCATGCATCGGCACTCATGTCAATTCAACAAAGGAGATCGGCAATTTCCGAATCACCAGCACAAGCTACGGCGATGGCAGTTTCCGCATTGTCTTTAAGGTGGCGGAATAGCGCATATCTTTTTGCAATCATACCAGACAAATGACAATACCCATGAAGAAAATAATCTATCCAGTCATCGTTCTCCTATGTATGACCGCCATGTCATGCGCGTGGTTAGGTGTCGGCAAGAAAGCGGCAATAGGCACTCCTGTCGATCTCGGTCTCACAAGTGGCACCTTATGGGCCGACCGCAACATTGGTGCAGAAGCTCCGGAAGAAATGGGGCAATACTATGCCTGGGGCGAGACTGCATTCAAGTTGTCTTTCGCTTTCCCAAATTATAAGTGGTGTAAGGGCTCGTATGATACACTGACCAAGTACTGCACAGACAGTTCATACGGCGATGTTGACAACAAGACTGAGCTCGACGATGTCGACGACGTTGCCGTACAAACATGGGGTAGAACATGGAAGATGCCCACACGCGAACAGCTGAAAGAACTTTACAACGAATGCTATTGGGTATTGGTCCACACATACAATGGCAAGAGAATGAATGGCTACATTGTTTATAAGGCGAGGAAAGACAGCGACAAAGGCGTAAAAACCAATGATGATGCCGCCGATGCATCATACAATGTAGCTTCTGATCCCCACATTTTCCTTCCTGCCACAGGCTACATCGATAGTAAAAACCTCTGTGACAGTTTCTATTACGGCTACTATTGGTCGCGTTCGCTCGGCACTGACGACTCTCACGCATACTACCTCTACTTTCATTCAGACCTCGTGTATTACGACGAGTACTGCCGCGACTTCGGATTCCAGGTTCGCCCAGTCTGCAAAGCTACAAAGTAGCCATGCAAAGTCGCGCCAATGTCGTAGTGACGTAAGTTAGAGCTTTGTTCGGCGTAGGCCAAGAAGAACGAAGGACATTGCAAGGTCATCATTCCACTCAAACACCATTGGTTATTAATATTTTTATATCTTTGTGGCATAATACAGATTTTAATGACTATTTGTCGCTAAAATCAAACGAATTTCAATCTTCGCTTGCCAAACTATGAATGATGGATGCTACAAACTGAGTTGGAGAGAACGTATCAGTTTCTGCTCTGGCGACTTGGCTCAGAATATTATTTTCCAGACAGTCAGCATCTGGCTGCTCTTCTTCTATACTAATGTCTATGGACTCGCTCCCGGCGTTGCTGCGGTAATGTTCCTTGTCGTCCGCATTGTCGATGTGGTCTGGGATCCTATTGTCGGAGCGTTTATCGACAAGTCCAATCCTCGGTGGGGCAAGTATCGCTCTTGGCTGTTGTTGAGTGGCATCCCTCTTGCGGGCTTTGCCATGCTCTGTTTCTGGAATGGTTTCAGCGGCTCACTTTTTTATGCATACTTTACTTATATAGGTCTGAGTATGTGCAATACGTTGATCAATGTCCCTTATGGCGCTCTCAATTCGTCTCTCACTCGCGACACCGACGAGATTACCATACTGACCAGCGTCCGCATGTTGTTCAACAATTTTGCGGCCCTTCTGGTCAAGACTTTGCCTCTGGTCATCGCCATCTTCGCACCTAAGGTTCTCAATCCCGAAACTGGCGAGATGGAAGTGCAATACAATACTCCCGAGGCTGGCAATGCATGGTTCATCACTATGAGCATCTTTGCGTTGGTCGGACTTGCCTTGTTGGTCTATTGTTTCATAGGCACAAGGGAGAAGGTCGTGATGGACAAGGCCCGCTCGCACGATGTGAAGGTGAGTGATGTCTGGATGGAGTTCTTCCGCAACCGGCCTTTGCGAATCCTTGCTTTCTTCTTCGTTATCGCTTTCACGATGATGAGTGTCAGCAATGCCGCCGATTCCTATTTTATGACCTACAATATCGGTGCTGATACTTTCATGACTACTGCCTTCATGTGGCTTGGCACTATTCCTGCCTTCATCTTTATGCCTCTGCTTCCTTTCATCAAGCGTCGCGTTGGCAAGAGAGGCATGTTCAGCATTTTTATTGTCATCGCCATTCTGGGTATGATTATGATGTATCTCTTCGTCTCGATTCCTGCCACTAGGTCAATGTTCTGGCTGTTGTGCATCGCCCAGTTTGTCAAGAGTTCCGGTCTTCTGGTCGCTACGGGCTACATGTGGGCTTTGGTGCCTGAGGTGGTGACCTATGGCGAGTACACCACAGGACGTCGCATCGCTGCCATCGTAACGGCCATAACATGTCTTTTCCTCAAGGCCGGAATGGCTTTGGGTGGTGTCATTCCTGGTTTCGTCCTCGCTTGGGTGGGGTTCGACGCCCAGCTGGCCAAGCAGCCTCTCCTCGCCGAACAGGGCATCCTCTGGCTCGTCACCATTATTCCTGCCATCTTGCTCCTTCTCGGATTGTTCGTGATTAGCAAATATGAACTCTCCGACGAGATGATGGACGAGATAAATAAATCTATCGCTCAAAAAAACAAATAATAATATGCAATATCATTCTTCTCCGGATAAGATAACACGCGACTTCTTCGATTCGCTCTTGCTCGAGTCGCGTTATCTCGATTCAGGTCTCGCTTCGACCGAGGTTGAGATCTTTGGTCATCGTTTCTCAACTCCTGTCATGACGGCCGCTTTGTCTCATCTCGGTTCGATGGGACGTAAGGGAGCCGACTTTATTGAACATTCGGCTGTCAATGGCATGATTGTCTACGCCGAGGCTGCTGCCCGAAGCAACACTCTCCACTGGGTCGGAATGGGTGACGATAAGGAACTTGAAGATATTGTGGCTACAGGAGCCAAGACTGTCAAGGTCGTGAAGCCTCATGCTGATAATGCCGAGGTCTTCCGCAAGATCAGTCACGCCGTGGGGGCTGGTTGCGTGGCTGTCGGCATGGATATCGACCATGCTTTCAACGGTTCTGGAGGCTATGACAATATCTTCGGACTCGAAATGAGACCCAAGACTACTGATGAGATTGCCCAGTTCGTGAAGGCTGCCGGCGTACCTTTTGTTGTCAAGGGCGTTCTGAGTGTCCGCGATGCCGAGAAGTGTGCCCAAGCCGGTTGTGCTGCCATCGTGGTCTCTCATCATCATGGCATGATGGCTTATAATGTCCCACCGCTGATGGTTATTGAAGATATCCTGAAGACTGTTGGCAAGGATATGGATATATTTGTCGATTGCGGCATCGAAAGTGGCATGGATGCATACAAATGTCTTGCCCTTGGAGCCAAGGCCGTGTCTGTAGGTCGCCACCTCATGCCTCTGCTGAAGCAGGGACCTGAAGCGGTGTCCGACAGAATCAATGCGATGACATCCGAACTCGCAAGTGTGATGTCAAGAACAGGAGTCAAGACTCTCAACGAGATGGACCCGTCCGTTCTGCATCACCGTCATTTTTAATCGACAAATTCCCATAAAACGCACACTATGTATTTAGGTATATCATCACGTCTGGAACATTCGTCTCCAGAAGAATGGGCAGCCAAACACGCAGCCCTCGGATTGAAATGTGTCAACTTCCCAGTCGACTATCTGGCTGGCGAAGATGTATATATGGCTTACAAGGAGGCTGCTGACAAAGCAGGACTGGTCATCGCCGAGGTGGGTGTCTGGCGCAATACTTTGGCGGCCGACCCTGCCGAACGTGCTCAATGGATCGACTACGCCATCAACCAGCTCCGAATGGCCGATCGCATCGGAGCCATCTGCTGCGTCAATGTTGTCGGCACGCCCTACGGACCTCGTTGGGATGGCGGATACCGAGAAAATTTCAGTTCCGAACTCTGGACAATGGCTGTCAAGATGATCCAGCAGATCATCGATACTGCCAATCCACAACACACCAAGTTCTGCATCGAGTCCATGCCTTGGATGATACCAAGCAGTCCCGACGAATATCTCCGCTTGATTCACGATGTCAACCGTCCGCAGTTCGGCGCTCATCTCGATGTTGTCAATATGATAACCTCTCCTGAGCGTTACTTCTTCAACGACCGCTTCCTCATCGAATGCTTCGATAAGCTCAAAGGCACTATCTGCAGTTGCCACCTCAAGGATATCCGCCTCAAGGAGGAATACACGTTCCAATTGCAGGAATGTGCCTGTGGCGAAGGTTCGCTCGATATCCAGCTCTATCTAAAGCTCGCTTCCGAAGCCGATCCGTCGATGCCGATGATAATCGAACACCTCATAACCGACGAGGAATATGAAGCAAGCGTCAAGTATATAAACAAGTTCCTGTGAAAATCCGCCTCGTAAAGCGCGTAAATACTACTTCACCATAACGGCCTCATCTCGAACGGATCCCGAAGGCATCCCGAAGGAATGCCGAAAGGTTAGGCGAGCCAGAACGCTCACGCAAAAAGGTCCCCATTGTTCGGCGTAGGCTCCTGCCTACGTCGAAGCTAAAAGCAAGGCTCCCGCCTTGCATACTGTATAATGTAATTGCCCTCTCAGCGACGAACTCTTTTCTTGCCTCCGTCTTTTCGTCGGCACGAAAAGATAGAAGACATGACCACGA
>JAKSLG010000026.1 GCA_024401295.1 Bacteroidales bacterium
GCGACCCCAACCTTGGCAAGGTTGTGCTCTACCAACTGAGCTATTTCCGCATTGTTCAATGTGCTTTTGCAACTGATTAAGATACCTCTTTCCTCAATTGCGGTGCAAAGTTAGATAGTTTATTTTTTTTATGCAAGAGTTGACTTGACTTTTTTTTGAAAATCGATTTCTTGAATCGCGCGCATTGCCGGATGTTGCTACATTTCTACCTTAAAGTATAATTTATAGTAGTTGAGGTCTTTTTCCTGATCGAAACCTTTTTCCATGTAGTAGCGACTGCCGTGAACGTAAAGGTGGAAATTCTTGTCGAGCTTGATCACGCTTTTGAAGTTTTTCTTTTCTCCTTTGACGGCATCTTTCGAGATCTCGAATGTTTCCGGGATTGGTTCAGGAAATTGTCTATCGGTCTCGAATTGTTGCTTGTAGTCGTTGAATGCGTCGATGATTTGTGGCTCTTCCATCACTTTTGTGGCAAATTCCGAGTGCGAAAACTGGGGATTGCTCTGAAAAAAGTCAATGGTTTTGTTCATCATGTCAACCTGCTCGGTTCTCGGGACATGGTTTTCATCGTTGAAGACGTCGCTGACAAAGTTTTTGCACATTTGCATATAGCTGTCTGTGAAGAAGAAACTGTCTTGTCTTGGCGCCAGTCCTAGAAAATCGTCCATCCAAAAGTGTGCTTCAGAACCTTTGTTGATGTTGTCAATGGCGCAAACGCGGAATCCGTCTTCGCGTTCTATGTTGAAAATGATGCATCCTTTGTCGAGTCTGCGAATGGAAATACCTTCTTGAGTGCCAAGCTCGATGTTCTCGTCCTGCGATAGGAATACCTTGATAAATGTCTCTTTGTTTTCGCTTTTGAATATGCCGATAGCATCGCATGGCTGTCCATCAACTACACATCCGACAAAATGCACGACGTAGAGTTCGCCGCCACGGATTTTCGGGTGGTTCGACGCATCGAATAGAAGGTCGGCAATCATCATGCTCTCTTCGAGAAAGGTTTCGGGTGAGTCGAAGATAGTGCAGGCGTGATTGAAAATCTGATTGCCTTCAGCTCCGTTGTCTGATGTTAGGTTGAAGTAGGCTTCTGTCTTGAATGGTTTGAAGAAGAATGTTTTTAGTACAAATGCCATTTCTTCGCTGTTGCTGATGTCGAAAAGCGATTTTGACAGTTTTAATTTCTCTCCTTCGGCGCGACAGCCTATTTGATGGACAATGAGCTTGTTAATGCTCGCATTCTGACTTTCTATCATTGTTTTTTGTGGTATTTCGTGGCAAAGGTATAAAAAAAATGTTTGTTAAAAATGCCGATAAATGCATAATTAGGTGTAATTTCGCGTCCAAATAAATCCGTCTTCGGAAAAATCATGTCATTAGGAAAACAGATATTCATACTTTTTTGTGCTGTTGTGGCTTTTGCGGGCTGCAGCAGGGAAGAGACTGTGCCTGAGGGGCAGTTTTCTCCTGCATATCTGCGTGGTAAGGCGCTTGGCTCGAAAGGCAAGTTCGTCGAGGCGAAACAAGTCGCAGATAGTCTGCGTTCCAGTGACACGCCGTTGGCTGATGCGTGGGCCGATGCGGCTCTGGCTACCATCTGCTGCTATTCTGACGAAGAAGATTCTTGTGTGATCTATTCGCAGAGAGCTCGAAGCGTGTTCTCAAAACTTGGCAGTGAGTATCGGGGGATAGTTTCCGAGTTGGAACTTTTTGAAGCTTTCTGTAGAATCTCTTTTTCGCCCGATACGGCATTGTCACTTCTTGAGGATTGTGCAAAAACTTTTGAAGCAGATGGCGACGTGCCATACCTCGTTATGTCCAATCTGTATCAGTCCGAGATTTATAAAAACAAAGGAGATTTTGTCAGAGGTTTGTCCCATTTGTCGCTAATCAACGATATTTGCGATACAATCACGATTGTAAATACATCATATTCATGGATCATCGGTGTTCTTGGCGATATCGTCAATATGGCATCGGAGATGGGCGACCATCGTCTTGCAAATGCGACATTGCAGCAGGCGACCTTGTATTTTGATCGTTCCGATGATTATAATCGCTCTTATTATCTCTACAATCGTGCGAAATCTCACTTGCTGCAAGGCGAGTATATTCTTGCTGCTAATACGGCGCAGCGAATGGAACCTTATGCTGAGCGTGGCGAATATTGGGAATATCTGGCAGACGGATACGTCATTCGTGGCCTCGCTTTATGCCGAAGTGGCGAATATGAGTCGGCTCGTGTTTATGCTCAGAAAGCCGATAGCATAAGCCGCCAATATAAGCTCCATTTGAAAAAGGAGAACGTTCTCCTTGAAGGTGAATTGGAATTGGTTTATGGCAGCATGGAGCGCGCTAGATTCCTGCTTTTTGATTCCGTGCGTTTTGATTACCGACAGTTTAGCCGCCATTGTATGTTTGAAAGTCAAAAGGCTTATTACAAGGCGATTGGCGACTATAAGTCGATATACAATGTCTTGGTAGGGCAGGATTTGTATATGGATTCGCTTCAGGCTAATGTCATTATGGTCAACGAAAACACGAAGCTTGAGCGAAGCAAATTCGGTATGGAGAGCGTTATGCAGGAGCTTGAGGGATATCGTTCGCGCATAAAGGAACTCGATAGAACATCGCATATCAAGACAATCGTAATCATTTCCATTTTGATAGCATTCTGTATCGCCATTCTGGCATATTTCAGAATGATGGTTGTGAAATATCGAACTAAACTGGAGCTTGAGCAGACAAAACTTCAGCAGGCACTTGACGATAAGATTATCGAGCTTCGCAATCAAGAGGCAATGTCAGACCGTGTCACAAGAAGTCTGCAGGATAGCATTGCATACGCGGAACATATCCAGAGATCTATATTGCCACGTCCGGAAGAGTTGGAGATGTGCGATATAACGGGATCCTTCATATTCTATAGTCCGTTGGAAATTGTCAGTGGTGATTTCTATTGGTTCAATCAAATTGGAGATCATCTCATTGTCTGTTGTGCGGATTGTACGGGTCACGGCATTCCTGGCGCATTCATGAGCATGATTGCATCGACGATTATCAGCGATATATGTGAACAGTTCGGCGAAAATATTCGTCCTTCGGAACTATTGGAAAGACTCGATCATATGCTTGTAGAAGAACTTGGTCGCAATCAGAGCGAAGAGGGTGCAGCCAAGGACGGTTGCGATATTTCTGTCGCATCTATTAATGTGAAGACAAAGTCTGTTCTGATCAGTTCTGCACGTCGTCCGGTCATTGTGTTTAAGAATCAGGATATCGTTGAGATCCCAGGTACGAAACGAAGCATTGGCGACCGCGAGCCAAAACTGGTCGAGCGTAAGTTCGTCGATACAGAATTGCAATTGCATACTGGCGATACCATATATATGTTCTCTGATGGCTATAGCGATCAGTTCGGAGGACAGAATAATGATCGTATCAACATTAAGAATATCAAGCGTTTCCTGCGTGCTGCACATAATGATGATATGGATGAGCAGTGTCTTACAATGCAGGATTTCTTCACGCAGTGGAAGGGTGACAATCCTCAGACGGATGATGTCCTTTTCATGGGATTGATGATCTGATAAGTCTTTGTCAATCTGTTTTGTGTAAAATCGAGAGTTCGTTTGCTGGTCAGAAATGGGCTCTTATTTTGTGAATTGAACTTTTCCGATTATCTTTGCGAAAAATAACTTAGTAAATTCGAAACGATGAAAGCATTTGTATTTCCCGGTCAGGGAGCACAATTCGTAGGAATGGGCAAGGACCTCTACGAGAATTCGGCAGAAGCTAAAAGCATGTTCGATAAGGCCAATGAAATTCTTGGCTTCAATATAACAGACCTTATGTTTGCTGGCACAGACGAGGATCTCAAGCAGACAAAGGTTACTCAGCCTGCGATTTTCCTCCACTCAACAATACTTGCGAAGGTGATGGGCGAAAAGTTCGCTCCAGATGTAGTTGCAGGTCATTCGCTTGGTGAGTTCTCGGCTCTTGTTGCTGCTGGCGCAATGTCTTTTGAGGATGGCGTTAAGCTCGTTTCTCAGCGAGCAATGGCAATGCAGAAAGCTTGTGAGATGGCTTCTTCGACAATGGCTGCAATTATCGGTCTCGATGATGCAACAGTTGAAGAGGTTTGCAGCAGCGTTGACGGTGTCGTCCCTGCAAATTACAACTGCCCTGGTCAGCTTGTTATTTCTGGTTCTTTGGAAGGAATCGACAAGGCTTGTGCAATGCTCACAGAGAAGGGCGCAAAGAGAGCTTTGAAGCTTGCTGTAAGTGGCGCATTCCACTCTCCATTCATGGAGCCTGCTCGTGCAGAACTTGCAAAGGCAATTGAGGAGACTAAGTTTACAGCTCCTAAGTGCCCTGTATATCAGAATGTCACAGCTCAGGCTGTTACAGACCCAGAGGAGATTAAGAAGAATCTTGTTGCTCAGCTCACAGCACCTGTGAAGTGGACTCAGATTGTCAACAATATGATTGCTGCAGGTGTTGATTCGTTCATGGAAGTTGGTCCAGGCAGCGTTCTTCAGGGACTTGTCAAGAAGACAAATAAAGAAGTTGCGACAGCTGGCGTAAGCAAGCTCGAGCAGATTTAATCACGGTATTTCAAGTTTCGCATGATGGATATACTCGCCGATTTGACAGGTATAGACCCTATTGCGAATCATGTGTCGAAACGTCAATGGTGTGAGAAAATATGCGTTGACGGCACGATAACCAAATGCGGCGAATTGGTGTCAGACATCAATTCGTCGCCTTTTCATACAGGCCTGTGTATTTCTGATGAGTTCGCGTTGAAAGGTAACCAGCCGTTTCAATGGCGCGAACATTATATGAATATTGTCGATTCGCTTGTGAAGATTGGCGTTGACAGAAATGTTATTCCATTTTCAGATGAGTTGAAGCGTCGCATCGAAGTATTGTGTCAGAAGAATCACTATCCTCCATATTCTCTTGTGAAGCTCATCTTTTGGCTTGATGCAGACAGTGGTTTGCATTATGCAATTTTGCACGAACGTCTGAAGAAGAGCCCATATGATCCAAGTCGTGAGCATTTTTTTGTCTCAATATTCCGTGAATTGCCGATTTTTCCTTCAGAATATTCGTGGATACAGTTTCCAAGTTTTGTTGATAGTCTTGCGCGTAAAGATGCGCAGCGTCAAAAGCTTGATGAAGCGTGCCTTGTAGACTCCAATGGTAGAATCGTCAGGACAACGGCCGGAAATATTTACCTTTTGATGAAGGGTAGTCTTGTCGGCGTTGGTTATGCCGATGGGGCATTGAAAGACCCGATATGTCAGTGTGTTGAAGAAGCCGCAAAAACACATGGTTACGAAGTAAAATATGTCGTAGGAATCACTGAAGGCTTGTTGAATAAGGCCAGTGAATGTTTCATCGTGAGTTCGAAAAGCGGTGTGACTCCAGTCGCAGGCTGTGGCGAAAGGCGTTTTAGTCGCGATTTTGGTGTGAAGATTGCAGATACAGTAAACAAGCAACTTGTATTTTGAAGGTGACATCATTGTGATAATGGTGTTCGTGAAAAGGATTTTTATTTTGATTATGCGCTGAAAATGTTTAATTTTGCGCTTCAGAAAAAGCATATAAAAAGCAAAGAATTATGATGTTCGAAAACCTAAGCGAAAAGCTCGAGCGCTCGTTCAAGGTATTGAGGGGCGAAGGAAAAATCACAGAACTCAATATAGCCGAAACTCTCAAGGAAGTCCGCAAGGCATTGCTCGATGCCGACGTAAACTATAGAGTCGCAAAGCAGTTTGTTGACGACGTTAAGCAGAAAGCAATAGGACAGAATGTGCTCACGGCAGTAAAGCCTGGCCAGCAGATGATCAAGATCGTTTATGACGAATTGACAAACCTGATGGGTGGTGAAGCGCAGGAAATTAATTTGAAAGGCAATCCTACGGTCATATTGATGGCTGGTTTGCAGGGTTCAGGTAAGACAACATTCTCTGGCAAACTCGCTAATCTCCTGAAGACAAAGAAGGGCAAGCATCCTTTGCTTGTTGCTTGTGACGTTTATCGTCCTGCCGCAATCGATCAGTTGAAAGTCCTTGCAGAGCAGATTGGCGTACCAGTATATACAGAAACAGGCAATCAGAATCCTGTTGAGATTGCCCAGAATGCAATCAAGCATGCTAAGTCGAATGCAAACGATGTCGTAATTGTCGATACAGCCGGTCGTCTGGCTATCGATGAGCAGATGATGGACGAGATTTCTTCGCTCAAGAAAGCTCTTGAACCTCACGAAATATTGTTCGTAGTCGATTCGATGACAGGTCAGGATGCCGTCAATACGGCAAAGGAATTCAATGATCGTCTTGACTTCGATGGCGTAATTCTTACAAAACTCGATGGCGATACGAAGGGTGGTGCGGCTCTTTCAATCCGCAATGTTGTCAACAAGCCAATTAAGTTTATTGGTACAGGCGAAAAGATTGATGCCTTGGATGTATTCCATCCAAGCCGTATGGCCGACCGAATTTTGGGTATGGGCGATGTCCGTTCGCTCGTTGAGCGAGCTAAGGCTCAGATTGACGAAAAGGAGGCTCGCGAACTTCAGAAGAAGATCGCCAAGAATCAGTTTGATTTCAACGACTTCCTCGCTCAGATTCACCAGATTAAAAAGATGGGTAATCTTAAGGATCTTGCATCGATGCTCCCGGGCGTCGGCAAGATGCTCAAGAATGTTGATATTGATGATAATGCCTTCAAAGGTGTTGAGGCAATCATCTATTCGATGACTCCTAAAGAACGTCAGAATCCGAACATTATCAACGGAAGCCGTCGTCAGCGTATTGCTGCCGGTTCCGGCACGAGCATTCAGGAAGTAAATCGACTTCTGAAGCAGTTTGAGGATACTCGTAAGATGATGAAGTTTATGAATTCGGGCGCAGGAAAGAATATGGCTCGTCTTATGGGCGGTATGATGAATAAAAGATAATAGAAAAACAATATACAAATGGAGCTTATAGACGGTAAGAAGACCTCGAAGGAAATTCGAGAGGAAATTGCAGCAGAAGTTGCTCAGATTGTGGCAGCAGGCGGCAAGCGCCCACATTTGGCTGCGGTTCTCGTCGGTCACGATGGCGGTAGCGAGACTTATGTGGCAAACAAGGTGAAAGCGTGTGAAGAGTGCGGTTTTACATCGACTCTCAAGCGTTTCGAGGATAATATCACAGAGGCTGAATTGCTCGCTGTAGTTGATGATCTCAACAACGATCCTGATGTTGATGGTTTTATCGTACAGCTCCCATTGCCAAAGCATATTTCTGAGGAGAAGATTACCGAAGCAATCAATCCTAAGAAGGACGTCGATGGATTCCATCCACAGAATGTCGGTCGTATGACTATCGGTGCACCTGCATTCATCTCTGCAACGCCACAAGGTATTGTGGATTTGATTCAGCGTTATAAGATTGAAACAAAGGGCAAGCATGCAGTTGTCATAGGTCGAAGCAATATTGTCGGCCGTCCGATGAGTGTCCTCCTTTCGCAGAAGGGTATAGACTGCACTGTGACTGTATGCCATAGCCGTACTGCAAACATGAAAGAACTCTGTCTTCAGGCTGATATCATTATTGCAGCAATTGGTAAGCCAGGTTTCGTGACTGCCGATATGGTAAAGCCAGGTGCCGTGATTATTGATGTCGGTACAACACGCGTAACAGACCCAACTGCAGAGCGTGGATGGCGTTTGAAGGGTGATGTTGATTTCCAGAATGTAGCTCCAAAATGTAGCTATATCACACCAGTGCCTGGTGGTGTTGGTCCAATGACAATCGTGTCATTGATGAAGAATACACTTCTTGCAGGCAAGAAGGCAATCTACAAGGATTGATAATCCGCACTGTTAGTGCGAAAACTATAGACGCGTACGGGAATATGATGTTTTCGTGCGCGTTTTTCTTTCTTTCGGCTTATATCCGGGGAAGACACTCTCGTCGTACTCCTGATGGTAGAGTTCTCGATAGAGTGAGCGCAGTTTTTTCGACATCTCTTTTGTCCATTGTTTGTCGCTTCGTCGTTCGAGATAGTCAAGATATGACTCTTGACGGACGTCGTAGTCTAAGATTCTGACGAGATAGTCCGCAAGCGCATCTTCTATATTGTCATATTTCGCAATGCGGAATCCGTCGTCGAGAATTTGAAAAATATTGCTTTGGCTGACAAGTTTCGGGTCGAAATGGTTAGTCGCCCAAAGTGTTTGCACGAATAGCATCTTTGTATCGACGCGTTTTGCCAACACGGCAAGTGGGCCAAGAAAATTATCAGCCTGAACAAGATTTTTGTCCTTCCTCGTGATTTGAAAATTCATGTCATACGGCTTATACTTGCTATGACCGATACTGTCGTTTTTGGCAAATCGCAATGGCGCAGGAGTGTATTTGTAGTCGAAAAGTTGTTTCTCGTGGTTGTATGGCTTCCCATACAGCTTTCTGTATATTTCAAGAAGCCTTTCCGACATTCGGGGAGTCCAATTCGATTTTGCCTTCTTTTCAAGGTAGTCTGTGTACGACTGCGTATTCATGTCATAGTCGGCCATGGCAAGCACCATTCTTTCTATCGCGTCATCGATGCTCGTGAATCGGCGTAATTTGCCGTTTGGGCTCATCAGATGGAATGGATTGTTATGCTTGAGTTCCTTTGTCTTGAATCGGTCTGAAGCCCAGAATAGCTGACAATAGATGATCTGCGGATCGACAAATGGACTCAAATAAGCAAACATGTTGATACTTTCGGGGCTGTTTGCAATTATCGAATCCAATTCTACGATACGGATTGTGTCGGAATATTGAGCATCAACTTTGGTATGCACCAACATTCCGAGACAGATGAATAACAATGCAATTATCTTTTTGCTCATCACCATGGAAGACCGCCTTTTTTCTTGTGTATGTTCGACTTCGCATCCGAACGGATTGGCAACGGCTTGCCGAAATACAATTCGTGGTATCGCGACATTTGTTTGATTTTGTCGCGTCCGTGATGCGATGTAATGCAATCGAGCAGGTCTGTCATGTCATAAATGTCTTTCCCGAGCTCTTGTTTGTAGATCTCAAGAATGTCGCTGACAGATTCGCTCCAGTGGTTGTAATGATAGTATTTGCCGTCTTTTTCCTCATCACAAAGCATATAGAGGTTGTTTGCGGCCACCAGTTCATGGTTTGCAAAACGTTGTGTGTTTGTAACTGCCAGACAATAGAAAACTCGAGAGATGTTCTCTGGCATTTTGTAGTAATGAATCAATGCCGTCATCAAGCTCTCTTGTGGCTTTCTGAGCGAATATAACCACTCTTCCGTATATTTGTTTTCGACAGAATCTGATTCGCAATATGTTGTTGCATAGATTTTTGTCGAGAAAATCAGAATCAGTATTAACAATAATCTTTTCATAGATATGTTTTTTGTGTTGATACGGATTTATCGCTATTTGGTTCTTCAATTCATAATCCCCAAAAGTTTTCGTTTACTTTTGCTTCGACCTCATTTTCAATCTCGTCTGGCAGATTGAAGAAGAAGTCTATATCTGTGAATTTTTCAAGTGCATCAATGCTGACGACATGAGTTTTGACATCGTTGATGCTGACATCGTCAGCACTTTTGACGCCATAGTCTTTATGCTCCATGAGAAATCCAATCGCATTGTATTTCCTGTTTTTTACAGCGAGCAAGGCCATGAAATAATACTTTGGAACAGCAATTTTTGTGCCGTTTTGCCTCGTTACATATCCAATTATTTTGTCATCGCTGATGGTCCCGCCTTTTGTCACGTAAAGTGTATCTGCAAAGTTCTTGTTTCGTCCAAGGTTTTGAACGAAAGATTCATAGCGAGTCCAATAATGCTGATTGAATGAGCTGAGTTGTGGACTAATATTGCTCATGTAAAACGTTTGCAGATTTGCTTCTTCGTTGTACAGACGGTCAGCCGATGCACATATATGACCTCTGTCGTATGGAGTGCCAAATGCCTTGCTTCCAATCTGATAGTTGGAGGGTAGGGAAGGGTCATCGTCAAAGAAATCTTGTCGTCCTGTTGATTTCTGTCGTGTAATTCCGTCGAAACGGAATGCGACCCATTTGGAATGATATTTTTGCGGCTCGAATTCCAGGCAATATGTCATTATTGTGTCTTCGTCGCATACTGTAGAATGAACAATGAGGTTCTTTCTGTTGCCGACTTTAGGGACTTCAATGCGTTTTTCTATTGGCCCGGAAGGTCGCATGGATTGTGGCTGATTTGGTTCGTCTCGCATTGTGTCCTTATCGTATGGATCTTCGGAACATGCGGCAACCATTATTGTGCATAAAAGTATGGCAAAACCTTTCGTTTTCATTGGAATCAGCATTGTTTTATGCAAAAATACAAAAACTCCCGAATTTGGATATATCAAACGCGGGAGCTTTGTTGTCAAAGACTAGTGTTATTCTAGCTTTTTTAGTGAGTCTTCCACATATTCGAATTGTCCGTTTCCAATAACTCTATATATAACCTGATACTGGAATGTTCCTTCGGTCATGTACGCGCTGAAGTTTATCGTATATGTGACGTCAAGTCCTTCAATCGTTGTCGCGTTAGGGTATAGGACTCCGAGAGTGGCAGCGTATGTCGTGATTAGATTCTCTTGCATCTTTTCGACTATTGCTTTGTCGTCCATTCCGTCATATGCAGTTTCGTTTTGTGCTTTTGCGGCTGATGCACGCCAGTCGACATCGTTCTGATAAGCAGAAGAACCTGTGAAGTACTCGTTGTTGCCATAGCTTGTCACATATCCCTGGCCTTTATCAGTACAGCCATCGGCTTGGTCAATGTTCGCCCACACCCAGTCTGTAACAGCTTGATAGAATGGCGTTGAGACGGGGTCGTTCTTGACGTATGGCAGGTTGATGATGACGCTCGGATCATATATCCATTCATTGCCTTTCTTTACGAATTGCGAGGTTTCAGCCTCTTTAATCCACGTGCCATTCACATATTTATAGCTGTCTGCACGTACAGATGTCTCTTTACTTGTCGAGTCGTAGTAGAAATATGCGATTGTCTTGACTTCGTCTTGTTGCGCATACGGATATGTTGATGCAAGGAATCCAGGCAAATAGTTGTTTGGCAATGCAGAAGAACTGAGGTTCCCATATCGTTGACCCATCGCTTTGTAGTCGGCAGCGGTAAGCATGACAATGTCATTGTCTGTGCTCCATTTCGTTCCATCGAATTTGAAGATTGCATATATCGTTTCTGGCGCAGATGCAATGACGTCTTCATTTCCTTTCACATCAGGTTCCACAAGTTCAAACAAGACAATGTCTTGGTAGTTGCTCTGTCCTTCATATTTTTCAGACGCGTATGAACCAAAAGAACTATGTCCTGTTTCGTACTTGATACATTTGCTGTTGGCTGTATTGACAATGTTGAATTTACTACCTTCAGTGGCTGTGATGTTCCAGTCGCCGCCTTCTTCAGGATATTCTCCGATGTTGAAACTGTCGTATTTGCCTGCCTGATAAATGAATTTTCCGTCAGGACGCTTAAGTGAGTATCCGTTGGTTGTCTTGGCAATCGTTATGACATAGTTTTCGGCATCAGAGAGCGAAATCTTGCCGTCTTTGACAGCAATCGGGTCTGCTGCGAAATATCCGTATGCCTTGCTTTCATCCGTAAGAACGCCGAATGGAACGTAATCATCACCGCTTTTTGTCGCAATCACGTACGAGCCTTCGCCTTCAAATTTGCTTGTGGAATTGTATGTCGCAGGCGCAGCCTCTCCTGAAATGACAGGTTCGTTGTTGTCAAATTTATAGGTCACGGCAGCGTAGTCGCCTTCTTTGGCATCTGCATAATTTTTTGCAAGTATTGCAGTAATGCTGTTTGTTGTAGAAGGCGTGAGATACTTCACTTTCTCATTGTCCCAAATAGATGTGTAGTCGTCGCTGTTCAGCGAATAGTTTTTTGCTGTGTTCAGTGCAACCATCTTTTCAGAACCGCCGGCAATCACGTTGTATGTGACGTTTACGGCAGATGTGGCGTCTGCTGTAGGAAATTTTGTTCCAAGAAATTTTATAATGTAGCTATGTGCAATTTCAGATGATGCGAATGTCTGCGACGATGCGAGTGCGCTTAACTCGTCGGCGTTGTATTTGCTTATGGCAGTGTAGTCGTCTGCAGTCAGTGTGTAGTTTTCTGTGACGATGTTTTTATGTGCATTCTTGATCATTTCGTCGAGACCGTCGAAGTGCTCTTCGTTGTAGTCACAGGCAGATAGCATGACCGCTATTCCGACCAATGCTTTTATTGTGTTTTTGTTCATTTGTCTTAGCTTTAGTTGGGTTTAGAACGCGAGTTTGAAGCGGACTGAATATGTTCGGCCGAAGCCATAGAAAACGCGATAGGCGCTCTTCCAGTCGTGTCCGGCACCGTCGTATGCGTCGGCAACATATTCCTGATCAAAGAGGTTTTCGACATTACCGGAGAATGTGCCTTTGATGTTGTCGCAGAACTTGAATGTATACGAAGCATGAACATCAACAGTGCTTGCAGAAGGAATCTTCCATGCTTCATCATAGCTTTTCTCGCCAAATGGCACGATGTCGTTGCTGTTTAACTGCCATTCAGCGTAGTTGCGTGCGCGGAGTGTCCAGTCTGCTCCGATTTTTAATCCGTCCATTGGCTTGAAGTTTGCACCCAATGCTGCTGTTGTCTGAGCAGAACCGCCGACTTTGACTTTGTCGAGATTAAGAGTCATTTTTGCGTGGTCATCAGCTTGTATGCCCGATGCAAGATGTCCTTTGATGTCGGCCAGCGGCTGAGATGTCGAGTTGTAGAAATAGCCGGTAGCGTTGCAGTCCCACACCCAATTGCCGATGGAAAGCATTCCTGTGAGTTCTACCCATGTTGTAGGCTTTGCAACGAGTTCGATTTCAACGCCCTCGTGTACTGCGTCTACGCCCTCCATGTTCACCATGTAGTGGTCCTGCGTACCGTCGTCCATTGTATATTCGCCGGTTTTTGCCATCGTTTTGTCCATCCACTTGGTGAAGTATGCGTTGATTGTTGCTTTGAAACTGTTGCTTTGGAATCCATAGCCGGCTTCGATTGATGCGATTTTCTCGTTCACTGCATCCGGATTGGTTGCATTGCTGACAGTGCTGTTGAGGAATGCACCGCCTGAGAAGAATGGCGCACGGCTGATAAAACCGGCATTGATGAAGACGTTGTTATAGTCGTCGTCTATGTTGTAGTTTACACCGCCTTTTATTGTGCCAGCCCAGAAATTCAGTCTTTCTGAGTCTGCATTTTCTGCGTCGTAGTAGAAACGATCATGACGCCAATAGCTTGTGTTTGATACTGATCCCGAAACATAGAAGTTTAGTGGGTTGAGTGTGTATTCTGCCTGTGCAAATATACCGCCTTGGATTGTGTATCCGTCGTAGTCGCGATATACGACATCGCCAACGTGGAGTTTCTTGTTCCTGAAATCAGAGTCGGCAGCCGCACTGTTGTTTTCAATTCTCACGTTGTTTCGGGTGCGGTCGATGTAGTATGCACCATTGTAAAGATCAATGAGTTCGTTTGTGTGAACGCCTTTGTACCAGCGGAAGTCAACACCGCCAGATAGGCTGAGGTCTTCGTTGATTTTATTGTCGTAGCTCGATACCAGACCAAGCCATGTGTGATAATTCTTCGATATTGACATGACCATTTCGGATCCATGGTCGCTTTGCTCATTCAGTTCTTGCACTTTGTCGTAAGCGAATGTGCCGTCTTCATTTCTGAACGAGGTGTTCAGCACGCCGTTCGACGCGCCGTACCATGAGCTACTATATTGTGCCGAACTCTGTCCGCTATAGCCGTATCCACGTCCTATTGATGTGTATAAAGCCGTTGAAAGACTTTGCCCGTCCGTTATCTGCCACTGATGGTTCAGTGAAATCTGTGGCTTATGGTATTTGTTCCTGGCCGATGTCTTGCGTTCCCCATTCTTGCCGAAGCCGTATGTCGCGTTGTACTTGTAAACGCTTTCGCCTTTCATGTAATCTTTCATCAACTGCCATCCTTCGATTGTCAGGCCATCGTATGAACTTCTCTGGTTATGCCATTGAGGTGCGCCAAAGGCTGTGATTGAAACCTGATGATTATCATTGATGCGTTTTGCGATGTTTGCAAACCAGTTATATCCTTCATATTCAGTGCCTTGAATGTAACCGTCGCCCCATGTGCGAGCAAGCAGGAGATTGAATGCCCATCCCTTGGAATTCATGCCAGTCGAAACTGATGCTGTGATTTTGTTGTATCCATCGTTGCCTATGGCATACGAAATCGTACCGCCTTGCTTCGCATCAATGGATTTTGTCACAATGTTGATTGTTCCTCCGACAGATGGCGATGATATCTTCGATGCACCAAGACCGCGCTGAGTCTGCATCGAACGTGTAACGTCTGCCAAGCCAGTCCAATTCGACCAATATACGCCGCCCCATTCCATGTCGTTCATTGGAACGCCGTTTACGACAACTGCCACGTTCGCCGATTGGAATCCTCGCATGTTTATCTTCGAATCGCCATATCCGCCGCCGTCTTTCGAAGCATGCACGCCAGGTGTTGACTTGAGTATTTCAGGAAATTCCTGTGTGCCGAGCTTTTCTTCAATCAGCACCGGATCAATCGTAGAAAGAGCAACCGGAGTCTTGCGTGTGACGCAGATTGTCGAAACGACAACAACATCATCCAACGCTTTCGAGTCAATTTCGAGTTTAACTGTGCCGAGGTTGCTTTTTGCTTTGTTTGGCGAAAAGCTGACATATTGGTCTTTGTAGCCCAAATATGTAATCTTTACCAAATTGGCATCGCCTCCAACTTTAAGAGTGAATTTTCCGTCGATGTCGGTAACTGTGCCGTTTGTCGTGCCTTGCTCTACTATGGCGGCACCGACTATCGGTTCACTGTTCTGAGCGTCAATTACTGTTCCCGTCACTGTTCCTTGTGCCATGGCGGCAACAGCGAATAGAAACATGATGACTGATGCAAGTGTTTTCATCTTTTAGGTTCTATTTTTAGATTAGTATGTTTTTCGTTCGTTTACTGAAAACAAATATACTCATAATTGAGTTTTTTAACAATATTGCGACTCTATTTTTTGCATTTTTTTCTTGAATCGATCATATCAACGCTTTGATCATTAGATGTTTGTGCGCATGAAACAACAAAGGCTGCAATATTTTTTTGCAGCCTTTGTTTGAATTCTATTTTAGCATTTCCGGATACTGAATTCTGCCATGGTAGATGTTTTTCAATTTCTCTTTGAAAATCTCTTTTGCCACTTCAATGTCTCGGAATGTAATAGGTGCAATTTTAAATTGCTGTTGCTCGATCTGTATTCCAATAATCTTTTCAACGAGGTCGTTAATGCTCTTTTCTGTATATTCCGTGAGGCTCTTGGAACTTGCTTCGACGGCATCGGCCATCATTACGATGGCTTGTTCCTTGGTGGTTGGCATAGGACCAGGATAGCTGAAGCTTTCAATGTCCGGTGTCTCACCTTTATGTTCGTTGCACCATGAGACGAAAAAGTATCTTGCTTGCGAACGACCGTGGTGCGTCTTGATTATGTCTATAATCTGCTGAGGAATGCCGAATTTTTGAGCCAGTTTGACTCCGTTTCCAACATGGTTGATGATCATTCGTGCCGATTCCTTATAGTCCATTCCGTCGTGCGGATTTATACCAGCCTGATTCTCTGTGAAATAGCCCGGCGTTACGACTTTTCCGATGTCATGATACATTGCTCCGGCACGAACCATCATGTCATTTGCGCCAATTCGAATGGCAACTTCCTGTGCCAGATTCGCAACTTGTACGGAATGTTGGAATGTGCCAGGTGCTTTTTCCGACAGTTCGCGTAGCAACTCGTTGTTGCTGTCCGACAACTCCATGAGTGTCACGTCGGAAATGAAGCCGAACATCTTTTCAAATATGTAGATGAGCGGATAACTCAGCAAGAGCAAAAGACTGTTCACGATAAACATGAGCAGAATGTATGGATTTACGCTCTCATATTCGCCTGTCTGCCAGACAATATAGCCAATGTATATCAATGAATATGTCGCGAAGAGCAGAAATGATGTGCGTACAATCTGGCCTCGTCGTGTCAGGTGGACGAGCGATATTATTGCTATCATTCCTGCCGGTACGTGCAGAAGTATGAACAATTGGCTGTTGTATGCAAGGAACGAAATGATCAGAATCATTATCGTGTGAACGTACATTGCCAGGCGTGAATCAAGGAATATTCGCATCACGATTGGAACAATGACAAACGGAACAACGAAACTGATGTTTCCATGACGTTGCGAGATTATTCCTGCACCAACGACAAAGCATGTCGTCAGCAGTATGATGAAGTTTATGTTGCTTAGTTTCTTGAAGATGTCGGCTCTGAAAAACATCAGGAAGAGGTATATTGTCGACAAAAGGCACAGGACAACAAGGAATTGTCCGAGAAGAACCTGATTTGAGCGGCTGATGACGCCATATTGCGTGTCAACAGCTTGTTTCATCGATTCAATGAGTCTGACTGCGCGTTTGTCAACAATATCGCCCGTGCTGATCACCTTTTGTCCGGCCATGACCATGCCCGAGGTCAGCGACATGTTGGCAAGTTTCTGGTCGCGTTCTGCCGACGTTCTCTCCGCGTCATAGATGATGTTCGCTTCGATGAGTTCGCTTATCGGCAATTTTTCTGCAAGTGTGCTCACCCACGATGATGAACCATATCGGCGAACGAGCATTTTCTCTATCTTGCCCGTGATTTCCGAATAGGCTTCGCGCATTGTGAGCAATTCCGATAGGGCGTATGGCTCAAGGATGTTTCCTTCAATGACCATCAGCTCAACGTCATTGCGCGTGCCCATTTCGTTCTGGTCCTGGAAATCAATGACGCCGCGTTCATAAACATCCTTGCAGATTTTCGTGAGCTGATATTCAATATATCCGTTTATCGAATCGATGCCCACAGATGGCGGACATATCATTTCAATACGTTTGCTGCTCTCCGACATTGCCCGGTGCACCATTTTTCCTATTTCCGACGTCTCGATGCTGTCGCGCTTGTAAAACGGGCGGAAATTGCTAAGAATGCTATCGCGCTCAGTCGTGATTTCATGTTCAGTCTTGTATATAGGGAAGTCGAATGGTGCAATGATGTTCTCATATCGCCATGGACGCTGCAACTCATATTCATATTGCATGCGCTCAATGTTCGGAAACGACAGAACCATTATGATGGCTGCAACGACGAATATTGCCACACGATATATTGGCTTATAATATGCTTTCCATTTGAGCTTAATCCATTCTTTCATAGCGTCAATTTTTCTGACTGCAAATTTAATATTAAGATGTCGTTTTGATTAATTCGTTCGCCTTTTTTAAAGACAACTTTTTGGGAAATGTTTTTCCAACTTGATGCAGATGATGTACCCATATAAAAAAAAGGGAGGACCGAGCACGTTTGCAAGGTCCTTTCTTCCCTAAATCAGCTAACTAAATCCAAGTTTTATGAAAAATCCCAATGCAAATATGGAAATTATTTTTGTAACAACAAAGGATTGCACGAAAAAATGTTGACTTTTTGCGTTTTTTCCTTCGTAAAACCTTTCCCCCTGATAAAAAAAGCCCTCCGCCATACGATTGGGGAGGGCTGGTATATTGAAAAATATGGTTGGCTCAGTTTTCTGATTCGTACCGTTTGATAGTCTTGCGGCTGTTTGTGAACTGAACAGCGGCGTTGAAATAGAGGACTAACAGGAGGATGATGGTGCTGTCACGGCATGCTTCATTGAAGAAGAAGACATTGACAAGTTCCCATATTACTCCTATTGTTGCAAGAATGAGTGCGACAATGCTTGTCGTGTACATCTTCTTGGCCGTCTTGTATTCTTTCTCGTTCATCATAGTCTGATCAATTTATTTTCCTTCACCAAGTGTGGCAATCGCTTTGTCGATACGGGCGATGGTCTCGTCCTTGCCGATGAATTCGCTGATTGCAAAAATGCTTGGGCCTTGGCTGATGCCAATCACCGCAATGCGAAGACAATTCATGAGCTGACCCATTGAATACTGGTTGTCCATTACCCATTGGTGAATCTTTGGCTCGGTTCCCTCAACTGTAATTGCGCTTTCTGCAGCAAGCTGCTCACGAAGTTCCTTGAATTTGACAACGTTGTCGGCCTTCCAGAACTTGGTAACGGACTTCTCGTCATATTCCTTAGGAGCCTCAAACATGTAGATTGTAAGTGGCAGCAGGTCTTGCGGGAAGATTGCGCGCTCCTTGATGAGGCTTACGGCTTTTGCGGCACGCTCCTTGCTCGCTTCAATGCCTTTCTCCTTGAGCATTGGCACAAGCTTGTCGGCAAGTTCATTGTCGTCGGCAACGTGCATATATTGCTGGTTGAACCATTTTGCTTTGTCTGGGCTGAAACGTGCGCCACTCTTGCTCACCTTTTCGAGCGAGAACTGATCGATGAGTTCTTGCATTGAGAATATCTCCTGATCTGTTCCCGGGTTCCATCCGAGAAGTGCAAGCATGTTGATGAATGCTTGTGGGAAATATCCGTCTTCACGATAACCACTTGCAGTTGAGCCATCTGGTGCATTCCAGAAGAGTGGGAACACAGGAAAGCCGAATTTGTCGCCGTCGCGCTTCGAGAGCTTGCCTTGGCCTTGTGGCTTGAGCAACAATGGAAGGTGTGCAAATTCAGGCTGTGTGTCTGTCCATCCGAATGCGCGGTAAAGGAGATAGTGGAGTGGGAGAGAAGGCAACCATTCCTCGCCGCGGATCACGTGGCTGATCTCCATCAAGTGGTCGTCAACGATGTTTGCAAGGTGATATGTTGGCAATTGGTCTGCCGACTTGTAGAGCACCTTGTCGTCGAGTGTCGATGAGTTTATCGTGATGTGGCCTCGGATGATGTCATCCATCTGGACGTCTTCGTTCTCAGGCATTTTGAAGCGGATTACCCATACGTCGCCGCGCTCGATTCGGGCCTTGACTTCCTCGGCTGGCAACGATAGCGATGTCTGAAGTTTTTCGCGCACCGTATAGTTATAGGCGAAAGTCTTGCCTTCTGCCTCATATTCCTTGCGGAGTTTGTCGAGTTCTTCGGCGCTGTCAAATGCATAATATGCATTGCCGTTGTCAACGAGTTCCTGCGCATATTTGAGATAGATCTCCTTGCGTTCACTCTGGCGATATGGCGCATGAGGACCACCTTCGTTGATGCCTTCGTCGATTGTGATACCGCACCATTTGAGCGATTCCATGATGTATGCTTCGGCACCTGGCACAAAACGCTGCGAATCAGTATCTTCGATGCGGAGGATAAAGTCGCCGCCATGATGACGTGCAAAAAGGTAGTTGTAGAGAGCAGTACGAACGCCGCCGATGTGCAGCGCGCCTGTAGGACTTGGTGCGAAACGCACTCTTACTCGTCTTTCAGCCATATTCTTGATTCCTAATAATGAATTTTCCTAAATATAAAAAAAGCCGTCATCGCTGACAGCTGTTTTGTAGCCTCTAGGAGAATCGAACTCCTCTTTAGAGATTGAGAATCTCTCGTCCTAACCGATAGACGAAGAGGCCATTGTGTTTGTTTGCCTTTGGCTATGGCTTTTCATAGCCGACGGATTTTTGTAGCCTCTAGGAGAATCGAACTCCTCTTTAGAGATTGAGAATCTCTCGTCCTAACCGATAGACGAAGAGGCCATACTTGTCATTTGACGGCGCAAAGTTACGAACCATTTTTTATTTTCGCAACATATTGCCCTTTTTTTTCAGAACTTTTCTCTGCTCATCTCGATGTGTTGATACGTCTGATGAGGTTCAGTTCGCTGACTTTTGCTTCGCTTCGTTCGAATACGAAGACTTTGTCGAAGATCGTGCTATAGCGATGGCGCAAAGCCCGTTGCACAACAACAGGATCATATTTGCTCGACATCAGAAAGCTGTTCTGTATGATGATGAGCCATTGTTTGTCGCACGTTTTGTCATAGTTTGCTAGCTTGTGATCCTTGTCGTCGATTCTCTGGACGATGCTTTCGACGCTTAGCGGCTTGACGCGTGTCGATATGCTCGCATACCATAGCGGTTCTTCCATGCGACCCGTCACGTTTGTTATGTGCATGGTTTCGATCATGTGCGGAAGATTCATGTCGCCGTATTTCGATGTGCGGTCAACAATGTAATGCTTGCCTGTCGATTCGGGCATGTTTTCGTTGACAATGCGCGCGATTGTCTCCGAAAGTCCACGGCTGATCAATTGCGCCTGCTCGCCGCTTGGCTGCTGAACAATCTCTGGCGCAATGCTGTCGCTGAAATGCACGTCGACAACCAGCTTCTGGTCGCTTAGGCTTGCGAATATGTTTTCAGCATCAATCATTATGGTACTCAGAAAATCCTCATGAGCGCGCATATTGAACTCCTTCTCCTTGCGCTCATATTTCAGCTCGGTCAGTTCTATGCCGATGCGCTGTCCCTTGATCGTTTTGACGATGAAATCAGGCATCTCGGATTTCTCAATTTCTCCAATGGGAAATTGCGCATACGATTCGGCGAACAGGTTCATGACTGTCCATTCGCGTCGCTCTTTCTTCTGAATGTTTCGATTTTCCATGGAATTTATTCTTGATTGATGCGTTTCATTATTCCGTCAATGTTTCTGATGCTTGCTTTGAGCCATTCGACAAGTGTCTCATCACATTCTTCTTCGCTCAGACCGATATTGCCGATCTTCTGCTCGATTTCATGGCGCAGATGTGCGGCTATTATAGCCGTCGTTGCCGACAGGTTGAAGCTTTCGGTGAATCCTCGCATAGGTATTCTGATCGCTTCATCGGCTTCGTTGGCAACGGTTTGTGAAATGCCGCGTCGTTCGCTTCCGATGATGATTGCAAATCGTCCCTTGCAGACGTCGAAGTCATACAGTTCACATTGTGTCCTTGTCAGGCTGTATGACGCGCCGAAGCCTGGCATTGGAGGCAGTTCGTCGGGCAGATGTGGCGTCGTGGCAACGAGTCTATAGCCTTCTTTGCGCAGCCTGTCGAGGCAGGTCCTGGTGTTGTCTTCATCGCTGGTGTAATGGTATATGTTGAGCCATTTTGCTGCACCGCGGTCAATGGTCTCAAACACGTTGCTCTTTTTCCAGCTTCCGATGATGTGTATGTCCTGTATGCCAAGGCATTCGCACGTACGGATGACAGCGCTTACGTTTTGCTCGTGAAAAACGTTTTCTAGAACGATGGTTATGTAGCGTGTGCGGTCTTTGAGCCTTCTTTCCAGAAGGGCAGCCCGGTCGTCGCCGACATAATTCTTCAGTTCAGCTATGAGTTCCTTCGTTGTCATGATGCATGAAAAAAGCCGCTTCCGTAATGGAAACGGCCTTCGTTTTCTTTTGAAACGAATCTCGATGTATGATTACTGAATCTTAGCTTCGAGTTCGCTACCAGCCTTGAACTTAACGAGCTTCTTAGCTGCGATCTTGATAGTCTCCTTTGTGCGTGGGTTACGACCTGTGCGAGCTGCACGCTCCTGAACACCAAATGTACCGAAACCTACGAGCTGGATCTTGTCGTTCTTGAGAGTTTCAGCTGTTACTTCGATGAAAGCATCGATAGCCTTCTTTGCATCTACCTTTGTGAGGCCTGACTTTGCTGCAATTGCGTCAACGAGTTGAGTCTTGTTCATTATTTATAATTTTAATTGGTTGTTACTTATTAGCTTTCAAATTGTTCTGACTGCAAATGTACGCCTTTTAGTTTATTGTGCAAATGAAAAAGCAAAAAAATGTAAATTTTTTTTGTCAAATATCTGTTTTTTTTCCTTTGGACATTAAAATTCAGGCTTTTATGGGGCTTATATTGCATATTTTTGCATTTTTCTCAAATAGAAAAGGCGTGAAATGAAATTCCACGCCTTTTCTGCATTTATAAGTTTAACTTATCGCAATTCTGCTCCCAATTCTCGCTTGAAATTGTTTGTGAGTTGCGACATGATCTTTTCAATCTGCTTGTCGTTGAGCGTCTGCGATGGATCCTGCAGATAGAAGCTGACTGCATACGATTTCTTGTCGGCAGGCAAGTTCTTGCCTTCATATACGTCGAAGAGCGAGATTCGCTTCAGGAGCTTCTTCTCTGTCTTCTGCGCAATTGCTTTGATCTGGCCGAATGTCACCTGCTTGTCGATGAGCAATGCAAGGTCACGCTTCACTTCCGGATACTTTGGAAGTTCCTCGAAGAGAATCTTGTTCTGCTTGGCGCTCTTTTCAAAGAGTATTGGCAAGTTGATTTCTGCGTAGTAAACAGGTGCGTCGATGTCGAATTGCTTGAGCAGTTTAGGACTTACGAGGCCATAGTTTGCAAGCGTTTTGCTGTGATCAATCACGAGTGTGATGCCTTCGCTGAAGAGCTCGTTCTTGAGTTCTGTCTCTTCAATGTTCTGCATCTTGACGCCAAGTTTGCCAATGATATTATTGATTGTAGTCTTGAGGTCGAAGAATGAAACCTGCTCTGCTGGTGTGTTCCAGTTTGGCTCGTTGCGCAAGCCTGTGATGAGGAGCGAGAGACGGAGCTCTTCCTTGTAGTTCTTGAGGTCTGTGCGATCCTCGCCTGCGAATGAGTGGCAGTTGCCTATCTCGAAGAGCTTCAGGTCTGGGTTTCGGCGGTTGCGATTGTGCTGTGCAACTTCGAGTGCGCTGAAGATGAGTGTCTGTCGCAATACGTTGAGGTCGGAGCTCAGTGGATTGAGCAGTTCAACGCAGTTGTCACGCTTGAACGACTCAAGTCCGTCGTAGTATGCGCTCTTTGTGAGCGTATTGCACATGATCTCCTGATAGCCCTGTGCTCCCAGTTGTGCTGCGATTATGCTTTGCAGCTTTGTCGGGTCTGGCTTTTGGGCATACACAACTGTTGAATGAACCTCATCAGGAATTTCAACATTGTTGTAGCCGTAGATGCGCAGAATGTCTTCAACGACGTCAGCTTCGCGTGTCACGTCAACTCTGTATGGTGGAACGCGCAGCTGCATTTCGTCGCCATTCTCGGCAGCGATCTCTATTTCGAGGTTAGTGAGAATCTTCTTGATTGTCTCGTCGCCAATCTCTTTGCCGATGAGGTTGGTTGCACGTTTTTTGCTGAATGTGACTTCAAAGTGCTGCTTTGGAGCAGGGTAGAGGTCGATGATGTCGCTCGAGATTGTGCCGCCTGCAACTTCCTTTATGAGCATGGCAGCGTATTTGAGCGCATAGATTGTGTTGTTCGGGTCTGTTCCGCGTTCGTAGCGGAATGAAGCGTCTGTCGAAAGTTGCTGACGACGTGCAGTCTTTCTGATGACAACAGGGTTGAACCATGCGCTTTCGAGGAAGATGCGTTTTGTTGTTGCGCTCACACCGCTGTCGAGACCGCCGAATACGCCGGCAAGGCACATCGGCTCGCCTTCTCCATTCTTGATGAGAAGATCGTCCTGATGAAGTTCGCGCTCCTTGCCGTCGAGTGTGACGAATTTTGTTCCGGCAGCGACGTTTCCAACCTTGATCTTCTTGCCCTTGATCTTGTCTGCATCGAATGCATGAAGTGGCTGACCGAGAGCGAAGAGAATGTAGTTCGTTACGTCAACGACATTGTTGATTGGTGAAAGGCCTATTGACTGAAGTGCTTTTTTGAGCCAGTCTGGAGAGTCCTTTATTTCAATGTTATTGATTGCAACGCCAGAGTATCGAGGACAAGCCTCTGGATTTTCAACTTCAACAGCGACCTCAAATGAATGGTCGTCGATTTTGAAATCCTCAACACTTGGCTTTGTGAGCTTGAGTGTGTTGTCTGTGAGTGAAAGTGCTGCGTAGAGGTCGCGTGCAACGCCATAGTGCGATGCTGCATCTGCGCGGTTTGGAGTGATATCGACAACAATCATTGTGTCGTTTTCGAGCTTGTAATACTCTTTTGCAGTCATTCCGACAGGGGTGTCATCAGGCAATACGATGATTCCTGCATGGTCGTTGCCGACTCCGATTTCGTCTTCGGCACAGATCATGCCGTTTGATGGAACGCCACGCAGCTTCGATGGCTTGATTGTGAAAGACTGGTCGCCGTCGTAGAGGACTGTGCCAATCGTTGCAACGATTACTTTCTGGCCTGCTGCCACGTTTGGCGCACCGCAGACAATCTGTTGTGGTTCGCCTGTGCCGAGGTCAACGGTACATACATGAAGGTGATCTGAATTCGGATGCATTTCGCATGTCAGCACGTGGCCGACAACAAGTCCCTTAAGGCCGCCTTTGATGCCTTCCATCTCTTCTACGCTGTCCACTTCAAGACCTATAGATGTCAGTGTCTCAGATACTTTCTCGGCAGGCATGTCGAGATTTATGTATTTTTTTAGCCAGTTGTAAGATATATTCATGTCGTATGACTGTTATTTGTTTCTTTTTTTGACGTGCAAAGGTAATAAATAAATTCAAAATACGTGCTTCCGTCAATTGCAAAAAGCCAATTGCATCACGAAGGAGCAACTGGCTTTTCTTTGCTTATTTTCAGATTGTTCGCTACCAGATGACGATTCGGTCGTCCTTTGCAACGAACATGCTGTCTTTTTCTGTGATTCCGAATGCCGAATAGAAGTAATCGACAAGTGGCAGAGGCACGTTGACGCGCAGGCGTGCAGGTGAGTGAGGGTCGGTCTTCACCTGGTTGAAGATGGCCTCCTTGCGATAGTTCGCAGCCCATATTCTTGAATATGCGTAGCAGAATCGCTGGTCGCCTGTCTGTCCGTCGATGAGTTGTGCTTCCTTCTCGCCAAGGGCATTGTGATAAGCCTGATATGCGATGTTGAGACCGCCAAGATCGGCAATGTTTTCGCCCAATGTGAGCTCGCCGTTTGCGTGTATGTCATCTACTGCGATGAACGACGAATAGCGGTCCACGAGTTTTGATGTTGCGGCTTTGAATTGTTCTGCATCTGTTTCTGTCCACCAGTTCTTGAGATTGCCGTCTTTGTCAAATTGACAACCCTGGTCGTCGAAGCCGTGCGTCATCTCATGGCCGATAACGACACCGATTGCACCATAATTCACGGCGTCGTCGCCGTCTGCATAGAAGAATGGCGGTTGGAGAATTCCGGCAGGGAAGACGATCTCGTTGGCTGTCGGCTCATAGTATGCATTGACGGTTTGTGGCGTCATGTACCATCTGCTTCTGTCCACAGGCTTGCCGATTCTCTCAAGGTCGCGCTTCATCTCGAATGTGTATGCGCTGATAATGTTGCCGATGAGGCCCGACTCCTTGTTTATCTCGAGTGCTGAATAGTCTGTCCATTTGTCAGGATAGCCGACTTTCACTGTGATGGATGCGAGTTTCTCTTTTGCCTTTACCTTTGTCGTATCGCCCATCCATGTGAGATTGTCGATGCGCTGGCCAAAGGCTGTGCGTAGGTTCTCGATGAGTTCCTGCATGCGTGTCTTGGCTGCCTGTGGGAAATATTTCTCGACAAACAACTGGCCAAGCTGCTCACCGACAATGCTGTTGACAACATTGAGCGAACGTTTCCAGAGAGGTTTTTTCTCCTGCATGCCCGAGAGAGTCTTGCCATAGAATGCAAAGCTGGCATCAACGAAACGTGTTGAACTGTGATTGGCATAGCCGCGCACAATACGCATCTTCATGTAGTCGGCAAGTGTCGCAATGTCGGTCTTTCCGATTATGTCGCCTACCTGCTTTGCATAGTCAATCTGCGAAACATCAATCTCTTCAGGAACAATTCCGATCACCTCGAAATATGTATCCCACTCGATGCCCGTCACTTGCTCTTTAAACTCGCTGTATGTTCGCTTGTTATATGTGGCTTGAGGGTCACGATTCTGTTTGCGTGTGTACATTTTCGAGGCAAGTGTCTCCTCGAAATTATATATTGCATTCACGCGCTCCCGCGCATTTTCCCATCCCAGATATTCAGCGAATGTGTTCAGCATCGTCTTGTATTCAGCGCGAATGCTCTCCGATTTCTCATCGCTGTTGAAGTAGAAATCGCGGTCTGGCAAACCGATGCCTGTCTGCCAGAAAGCACTGATACACTGGCTGCTGTTGCCGGCGTCAGTAGTGCTGCCAAAAGACAGAATCACTGGTACGCCGCAAAATTCGAGCGTAGCCATAGTTCTGGCAATGTCTGTTGCCGTCTTCATGCTGTCGATCATCTCGAAATATGGCGCAAAAGCCTTAAACTCGTCGGCGTCGCGTTGCACGGTGTCCATGCTGCAGGCATAGAGGTCGGCAATCTTCTGTGCCGTTGAACCATGAGGGCTGTTGCTCTCGATAGCCTCTTCAACGAGAAGTTTCAGCCTGTTGTCGTTGTCGTCGGCCAATATGTCAAATGCTCCGATGCGGCTCTTGTCTGCAGGCAGCGGATGCTGTTTCATCCAACCGCCGTTGCTGAATTCATAAAAGTCATCGCCAAGCTGAACCATGTGGTTCTGATCTTCTTCTGTAAAATGAGCGTTGCCGTCTGTGGCATTGCTGCATCCGCAGAGCGCTGCAGCTCCAGATGTCCCGCAAATCGCAAGTAGTTTCTTCACATTCATCTCTTCCTTTGTTATAAAGTGATACAAAATTAATACAACTATTCAGAAATTGTATTTTGCAGACATTCTTTTTCTGAGCTATTTCCCTTTTCGTATGTTTTTTCTGCTCTTTTCGATGCCGACACCGTTGCATGTTTATTCATCTGCAACCCTTCGTTAAGGGTTCGTTATCCCTTCGTTATCTCTTCGTTAATGTAGAATGTATATGCATAAGAATCAGGTGAAGCGATTGTGATGTGTCAGAGTCGCGATTGTGTATCGTTTCGTGAAGCATCAGAAATTGCTGTGATTTGCCTCCCGGTTTATCACAGCGAGAATCGTTTTGTTGTCTTCTTTTCGCACTTGGAAATACTTCATTCCTTGCTGCATCCTAATATTCATACAATTAAACATGCCGGAATGGACTGCATTGTCGAAGTCATAAATGTCATACAAAAAGTTGTGGATATTATTATAATCGGTAAATTTGTGCAAGGCTGGAGCCTTGCTTCCATCTGCGACGTAGGCAGGAGCCGACGCCGAACGGGTGCGTTTTCTTACTTGTTCATGTCTTCCATCTTCTGTGCCGACAGAAGACGATCTGACTTTTTCTTCATTAGCTTACGCTCAGTTTCACAGTCTTCTTCTGTCCGTCAGAAGAAGAACCGAAGCAAGAAGAAGACTCTGCCGCAGCACTTCCGTGCCTAAGATTTCTGCTGCGAGCCTACGACCGCTAAAACGCCTCGCTCCGCTCGTTGAACGGCACCGGTCGTTTAACGGCTCTCCGGGCGAAATCTTTTAACGGCACTCCACTGAGGCGGCATTTTTTCTCTTGATGTTCTTCACACTAAAAACAACAGCTCAAGGCGACTTTCATGGCTTCGTTGAAGCCATTTTTGAAGGTGAGTTTTTGCTTAAAGCATATTCATTGTTATATTTGCGCAAGGCTCAAGCCTTGCAAATAACAATTATCATGAAAAACGTTTTCCACATATTGCTCTGTTCCTCCTTGTGCTAGGCAGGCCCCTTTGCTTCTAGTTGCGACGATGACTAACGGGACGTTGTGGCGGACAAAAGTTCGGATTCATTATTTCTGTTTCTTATACGTGATTTTAATCACGTGCTTATCATTGTCAATTTCTATTTTACCGAGACGGGCAAGAACAGACTGCCCCAGTAATGGAGGTGCGCGTTTGCCAACTCTTTGAACATCACACTGATAACGCTCCAAACCTCTGCAAATCGCTATCTCTCAATAAAATAAATGTTCAAAAACGCCAAGCATTCGATAAAAAACTACTATTTTTGTAAGCGAATATAATTTGGATAATTGTACACATACGTAAGCATTTAGCTTTGAATTGTTTTGTGTA
>JAKSLG010000027.1 GCA_024401295.1 Bacteroidales bacterium
TACAAGGTGCTCGATGAGAAACTCGGCTACACAGCTCAGAATGTTTACGAGCAGGTTAAGAAGTTGTTCTAATCAGCAGAATCGTAATATCTTAATAATGGGGCATTGCATTTGCAATGCCTCTTTTTTTTGCCATATTTAAATGCCACAACTCAAAACATAAATCGTATCTTTGCAATAAAATTCGAGTTTTCTTATGTACATAACGATTGCGATATTAATAATAGCGACAATATTCTTTGTCAACGGAAAAATACGTGCAGATGTAGTTTCATTATGCGCGATGTTGGCATTGATGTTGTTTCAGATTGTCACGCCGGAAGAGGCTCTTAGCGGATTCTCCAATCCCGTTGTCGTGATGATGATAGGTCTGTTTGTCGTGGGTGGCGCGATATTCCAAACGGGCTTGGCGAAGTCGATAAGTACACGTATTCTTGGTTTGGCAGGAACGAGCGAAACGCGACTGTTTTTTCTCGTGATGATTGTGACATCATGCTTCGGCGCATTTGTCAGCAACACAGGAACAGTGGCTGTGATGCTCCCGATTATAGTGAGCTTGGCAGCGGGCGCAAACATGTCGCCATCGCGACTTTTGATGCCGTTGGCTTTTGCAAGTTCAATGGGTGGTATGTTGACATTGCTCGGTACTCCACCAAACTTGATTATTTCGGATACTCTTGAGAAAGCCGGTCGCCCTGCATTGCAGTTTTTCTCATTTGCACCTTCTGGCATAGTCTGCATAGTTGTCGGTACGCTTGTGTTGTGGCCATTGAGTAAATGGTTCTTATCAAAACGTGTTGAACAAACCGATTCGAAAAAGGGCAGAGGGAAAACACCAGGTCAATTGATTGCGGAGTATGGTTTGGCTGATAATCTATTCCGCCTTAGAGTTCCATCAAAGGCTGCGATAATCGGGAAAACGATAGCGCAACTTGATTTGCGTAACAATTATGCGGTTAACATACTAGAGGTCCGTCGTGGTGATGCAAAGCATCATCGTTTTCTGAAGACTATTACACAGCACATGGCCTCGGGGCAGATGACGCTTGAGAAAGGCGACATTCTATATGTTACGGGACGCATTTCGGCAGTGAACGCAATGGTTGATGACCTCAGTTTTGAATTGCTAAACGAGCATGAAACGGAGGTTGCAATCGGGCAGGGTAAAGCAATGGATTTCTACGACATCGGAATTGCAGAGCTTCTGATAATGCCGACTTCAAGTTTTATCAACAAGAATATCAAAGAGGCCGGTTTTCGCGATAAGTTTTCGCTCAACGTATTGGGAATCAGACGAAAAGGTGAATATATCCTACATGAATTGGGTGAAGAGAATATTCATGACGGTGACGTCTTGCTCGTTCAGGGAACATGGGAGAACATCACGCGATTGACAAAGGAGTCTATCAATTGGATTGTGCTTGGTCAACCACAAAATGATGCGGCGGGTGTTACTCTTGAATATAAAGCGCCAGTTGTTGCTGCGATAATGATTGCAATGATTGCGGCAATGGTGTTTGACTTCATTCCTGTTGCTCCTGTTACCGCTGTGATCACTGCAGCATTGATGCTGGTTCTGACGGGATGTTTCCGAAACGTTTCCGCTGCATACAAAACAATCAATTGGGAAAGCATTATGCTTATTGGCGGCATGATGCCAATGAGTATCGCACTTGAAAAAACAGGTACTTCGCATTTGATTTCTGAAGCTCTTGTTGGAACATTTGGACAGTATGGTCCGATGGCGCTCATGGCTGGCATTTATATGGCCACATCGCTGATGACAATGTTTATCAGTAATACGGCAACAGCGGTGCTTCTGGCGCCAATTGCATTGCAAAGTGCAAGTCAAATGAGTGTAGCTCCAGAGCCATTCCTTTTTGCTGTATCTATTGGTGCCTCAATGTGCTTCGCGTCACCATTCTCAACTCCACCAAACGCACTTGTCATGCCTGCTGGACAATATACTTTCATGGATTACATCAAGGTCGGTTTGCCGTTGCAAATTATCATGGGCATCGTGATGGTGCTGATTTTGCCACTATTGTTTCCTTTTTAGAAAATAGAGATTATGGAGAAGAAATATAAAGTTGGACTGGTGCTTGAAGGAGGTGGCATGCGTGGAGTATATACAGCCGGTGTGTTGGATTGCTTCATTGATTATCATATTGATTTCCCGTACATTATAGGAACTTCTGCGGGTGCAACGACAGGTGCGAGTTATGCCTCTGCACAAAAAGGACGCACTCGTTATTGCGATATAGACTTACTCCGTTTGCGCAACTATATTGGATTGAAACCAATGATTGGCGGACATGGAGTGATAGACATGGATTTTTTGTTTGATACATTTCCAAACGATATATATCCTTTTGATTTTCAAACATATCAGCGTAGTGGTAAACGCCTCGTGATGGTTGCAAGCAATGCTCAGACAGGCAAGGCGGAATATCTTGAAGAGTATCAGGATGTTGACCGCTTCACCGATATTGCGCGAGCATCGTGCAGTTTGCCGATAATGTGTCCGATGGGGCAGGTCGATAACATCCCGATGGTCGATGGTGGTGTGACCGACTCGATTCCATTTGAACGGGCATTGGCTGATGGCTGCGAAAAATTACTGGTTGTCTTGACAAAGGAGGACGATTATAGGAAAAAGCCAGGGGCGATAAACATACCATCCGTGATTTATAGAAAATACCCACTGTTGCGTGAAGTGCTGGGCAATCGCAATGATGCCTATAATGCGCAATTGGATAGTCTCAAAGATATTGAAAATAAGGGTATTGCAATGGTTATGCGACCTACGGAAAGTTGTGGTGTCGGACGAACGACGGATGATACTGAAAGCCTAGATAGACTTTACGATCTGGGTTATAAAATGGCACATGAAAACTTGGATAGAATAAGGCAGTTTTTGGGGGAGGGTAGCAAATGAAAACAGATCAGGAAAAGAAACCGTTGCTTGTATATAATGCGTCGGCAGGTTCTGGTAAAACATTCACGCTTGCAAAGATATACATCGATATGCTCATCAGAAATCCGATGAGCTACGAGCATATCCTTGCCGTTACGTTTACGAATAAGGCAACGGCTGAGATGATGGAGCGAATTGTGAGCGATTTGCATGAAATAGCCAGTTGTGATGTATCTAATGATAGTCGTGAAAAGCTGTTACAACGACAGCGAGAGATGCTTGGACTCGATAAGGACGACACCTCACGTGATTCGGAGATTGTTGCCAATTGCAAGACGGCTATGACATTGATACTCAATAATTATTCGCAGTTTTGTGTCAGTACGATTGACTCTTTTGTTCAGCGAGTAATTCGAGCATTTGCATTTGAAAACGGTCTTGCGTCAAACTATGGAATCGAACTCAATACAGATGAAATCATAGATGCAGCAACGGATACTGTCATGCAGAATCTGCGTGTGGACAAGGATTTGCGTGATCTTGTGCTGAGGTTTGTGACGCAACGCATGGATGATGAAGGGAAATGGAATATTGATGGCGAAATCAGGCATTTGGCAAAGGATATAACGCATGATGATGGTCGCGTTTTTGCCGAGACAATGAATTTGAAGCGGTCTCAACAGCTCATGGATTTGGCAAAAACACGCAAGTCAGAAATGACGAAGGTACTCGAAGATATCATCGCTCATTATTCAGATTCTTGTGGCAATGCTGAAGCTGATAGGTTTATGTCAAAGAGTAGGTCGATGAAGTTCTCTCTGCTGAAACTTTGTCGAGAATACTTGAGGAAAGATGTTGATTTAAAATCCGTTATAGAAAAGGTTTCTAGATGGAATAAAGAAAGTAAAGGTTGGAACGAACCATTTCCTGATGAATTTGATATTCCATTTGCCACATTCAAAGATCTGTGGTTTAAGGCATTGCGCCCATACAATACAGCTGTTGAAATTTTGTCTCATGGTTATGTCATAGGCCTTTTGTCGTATATTGCAGATGCAATGAACGAATGGTCAAAGGCTAATCATAAGCTTTCCATATCGAACAGCAACAAGATGCTCCAGGATTTGATTGAGGGCAGTTCTGTGCCATTCATATATGAGAAAATTGGCTCTCGCTATTCCCATATAATGATTGACGAGTTTCAGGATACATCAGATGTTGACTGGTCTAATTTTCAACCACTTGTGGCAAACTGTCTCGATACATCATCCGACTGCCTGATTGTTGGTGATGTCAAGCAGGCTATTTATCGTTGGCGAAATTCCGATTGGCACACTCTTGCCAATATTGATAAAGACGAGAAAGTCGGTGCATATGTCAAAAAGGAAAGTCTTGATACAAATTGGCGAAGTTCAAGAAATATCGTGAACTTTAATAATATGTTTATCAAGAAGTTGTGCGCATCGATGAATGACGATTCTATTGATTCGAATAGCATTGAAAGCGTATATAAGTCGTTTGAGCAGCAGGTGGCTCCGAATATACAAAAGAGCGCGGTTGAAGGCTATGTCAAGGTATGCATGACAGGTGCCAATAGAGGCAATGCTAATGAGGAGATTCACAGACAGGTATATGAAACTATCATCGATTTGAAGGAGACATATAACTATAGTCTGAAAAATATATGCATTCTGGTGAGAAGCGGAAGTGAGGGTTCGAATACGATGAATTATCTGGCTTCAAAGGGCGTGCCTGTCATCTCGTCAGACAGCCTTCTAGTCTGCAATTCTCCAGTTGTCAAAGCTATAATCTGTGCATTGAAATATCTTTGTGACCGTCGCGACAAGATCTCGTTGTTTTCATTTGTGGCGGTTTGCAATCCAGATAGCGATTTGGCAGAAGTTTCTCAGTGGTGGAAAAATGGCGATTCTATAGAGTCGATTTCAAGCGAGATTCTTTCTTTTAGTGGTCGCGGACTTCTCGAAACCGTCAATTCAATAATCGGTTTGATCCCATCGGCTATTGTCGAACGTGATTTTATCTTCGTTGAAGCTTTTATTGATCATGTAAGGTCTTATATGATTAATAGTTATGTGAATATCGCAGACTTCTTGGTTTATATTGACAAGAAGAAAAACGACATGAAGATTGCTGCTCCTAACGATCAGGATGCCGTTCAGATAATGACGATTCATAAGTCGAAAGGTTTGGAATTTCCTGTCGTTTTGATGCCATACGCAGATTGGGAAATTGACAAGCCGAATAAATATATTTGGGTGAAGGATTTGCCGGCTCCGTATAATCAGTTTGGTTTTGACCGACTTCCAGTTGTCTATAATCAGAGATTATTAGACACTGATTTTGTCGATAGCTATTTGCACGAACATACGATGAATTATATTGATAATCTCAATCTTATGTATGTTGCGGCTACACGTGCAAAAGATGTCCTTGTTATGTGGGGTGCGAACAATAATAAGGTTAACATTGGGCAGTACACACTTCGTGCGCTTTCGTCTATGACAGACGGTGATGAGAAGAATGGCTTTGGTGGCATGGATGTCTCTTATGTTGATTTTGAGGGCAATGTCATTGAGAATGGTTCAGCAGACAAAGACACCTTCGCGGTTTATACGTGTGGCAAGTTGTCTCGCGTAAGTGAGTCGGGGAAGAAATCGTCACAGACGGTGTCTATTGTGCCTTACGAATTGCACGAGTGGAATGGCAAGGTTAGTGTAACGGAGCAAAAAGGTGTTCCTGACAAATCAATGCGTGAGAATTCCATTCGTCTCGGCAATATCTTGCATGAAATCATGGAGCATATTGTCTCTCCATCCGATATTGATTCGGCCGTGGACAGTGCCAATCTTGATGGTGCACTGACTTCGCGTTTCGCCTCATATTTCAAGCGAAGCCTGCATCATCGCATGACGGCCGATCTGCTTGTCAGAGAGTGGTTTGATGTAAGTGCGCAGCAGATTCTTGCAGAAGTTACGTTCTACTCTGCCGGGGCTGAGTATAGGCCAGACCGAATTGTCCGTCTAAAGGATGGCAGGACAGTTATTGTCGATTATAAATTCGGAAAGAAGCCTGACCCGGATTCACAAGAACAGTTGAAAACTTATAAGAGTCTGCTCACGGAGGCTGGATTCTCAAATGTTGAAGCATACGTGTGGTATTATCGCATGAATAAAATAGAAAAAATTAATTGATAAATGATTGATAAAGAGCTATATCTTGCGCCATTGCAAGGTTATACAGATATTGTTTTTCGCAGACTTTTCGCCTCATATTTTGGTGGCGTAGATTTCTATTATACACCATTTATTCGTATTGAGCGTGGCGATTTCCGTCAGCGTGATTTGCGTGAACTTGCAGCCGATGAACTGGACAATCTTGTACCACAAATTTTGCCTGCAAATGCAGACGAATTAAACCGATTGACGGATGTCGTTTGTGAAAATGGATATAAGCGCATCGATGTCAACATTGGTTGTCCGTTTCCGCCAATTGCAGCGCATGGCAAGGGATGCGTGCTGTTCAACTATCCAGACCGCCTGCGTGAAATTCTGTCAGCAATGGCTAACAGGACTGATGTTGAATATTCGATGAAAATCAGATTAGGCTTCACATCATCAGATCAATGGCGTGAGGTTGTCGACAATATCAATGATACACCTTTGCGTCACGTGACAGTCCATGCGCGTTATGGAAAGCAGCAGTACAAGGGTGAATGTGACATGGCGGCTTTTGGCCAATTTGTTGAGGCTTGCAAACATAAGGTCATTTATAATGGCGATATCCGTTCTGTGGAAAAAGCCGAAGAAATTTGTCGTCAGTTCCCGACGCTCTTGGGAATTATGGTAGGACGAGGCGTTTTGTCTGATCTCTCTCTCGCCCGTAAAATGAAAGGTCTTGAGGAATTGGATACGAATAATTTCAGACGTTTTCATTCGGAATTGGTTGACGCACATCAACAGCATATGAGTGGTGACAAGCAGTTATTGGGCAAGCTGCAGCCATATTGGGAATACCTCTATCCTGAGGCTGAACATAAGCTTCGCAAGAACATCATGAAGGCAAATAAACTGGATGTCTATCTGAATAGCGTTGCGCAGTTGCTGCGAGTTATTGACCAAAAGGATAAGCAGGAATGACAAGGCAGGAGAGTCATTTTTTTGAGTGTCGGAAAGGGTGTGGCGCATGTTGCATTGCTCCAAGCATTTCATCTCCGATTCCAGGTTTGCCGAATGGAAAATCCGGGGGCTTCCCATGCCCGCATCTTACGGATGATGGCTTATGCGCAATTTTTCTGTCGCCAGACAGACCAAAGGTATGCGATGGATTCCGGGCGGACACTCTTGTGTGTGGTTCGTGTCGTCGCGAGGCATTGAAAATTCTTGGTGATCTTGAAGGTCTTGATGGTGATGCTCTTGCTGATAAATATGGCGATGCCTATGGCGAAGAGGGAACATAAGCCTCTTTGTTGTAGTGTTTTATATCTTTAGCCAGCACGTTCGGCTATGTGGCAATAGTTCCATCCAGTCATGGTGCCTGTTGTAACTATCTTCTGAATCAACGACCCAAAGGATTGGTGTATGGAAACCTGTCGGTACGGATGGCGATTGTGCAAACCCATCGGTAAATATGGCTACACCATCGTATTTCTCATTAGCTGCAAGATCGATGACTGGCTGAAACGAAGTTCCTCCGCGGCCACAAATTTCAATGTCTGTACAGGCTTTCTTGATATTTCTGACCGTTCCTAGTACGACGTCAAATTGAACAACGTCAATATGCTCAATTCCATATTTGAAAAAGCGATTGATAAGTCCGTAGAAATGAGACAGCATTTCTGAATCAACAGACATGCTCACATCAATTGCTACAAGAAGTCTTGTCGTCAATTCATAAACGGATCCCATTTGCTCAAAATCCATGCGTCGGTTAGGACGCATACGGGTGAGATGGCGTTTGCTTGACAATACAGATGCACGGAACCCGGCAAAGGCACGACGATAATCAATTTGAGGTTTTGTACTGGCAATTATTTTTTCGCGCAATTGATCTCCGATTGAACCCCAGCTATGTGTTGACGTGATAATCTCATTGATGCATTCTTGTCTCATCTGGTCTTCTTCCCACAATTCTGATTGTTGCGCTCTGCTTGGATCATTGCCAATATCGCCATTCTCTTTATCCTCGTTTCGTAAACTCGAATAGGGCTTTCCCTCGTTGCGGTTGCCGTTTTCCCCATCTCCCTCTTTTTGTTCACTAATTTCACTCTCACCTTTATTAAAGCCATTGCTGAGACTATCGCCATCAGATTCTTCTGAGCTGTCATCGTTTTGAGACTGACTGTTATTTGCCATCATGGCAGAAATCTTATGAGCATACCACTCGAACGATTCATCTGGCTTAAGGCCATATTCATCGACTGTCGTAAGTCCAATGCTCGTCAGATCTGTATAGTTGCATGTCAGCACGCAGTCGCTTGCAGATATGATGGCTTCGGATATGCAGTCTTCCGGTTGGCGGTCATAGGGGTGCTTTAGCAAAATTCGGACGATTTCGGAACGAAGAAGCAATTCTAGATCATGATCATTGAAATGTCCAATAATTTCGGGATTGTATTCAATAGATCCTTTACCCGTGCGAATCGCACATTTCAATTTGTCGTTGGGTACAAGCTGATGAGAGCAATAGACAGCAAAAAGCAGTGGCTCCATAAGAAACCACATTTGTGATACTTTATCGATTCTCTCCTGTAAAGTCATCGGCCTTAGAGGATGTTTATGCTACAAGCTCATGATGAATTCCAGAATCTGCTTATAGACTCCTGGTGTTTCTGTACTTATAAACAGAAGCGCTTTAGGATAGATCTGTTTTTCAATAACAGAAGAAAAATGCGCCATAGCCTCTTTGTTGTTCGCCATCAGAAAATCGACGTAAAGCTGAATGCTTTTTGCAGCTTCTTTCTTGTCGATGTCGCTTTCTGTTTCAATTGTTCGGTATATTGATTCGTTTACTTGCGACAATTGGTGAAGTTTATAACCAAGTAATTTTTGTTCACATTTCTTGAAATCGCAAAGGATATCCTTGCCGGACAACAGCTGATTGTTCATCGCAAACGAAGCGAACACAGACGCCGCCTTAACGCCTATGATGCCGGCAATGACTTTCTGCTGAAATTGTTCGATAGCCGAAAAACCTTTGATGTAATCGGAAACCTTTTTCCAAGCGCGACGGTCTGGCGACTTTTCAAGTCCAGTATCCATTTGTATGGTAGTACCGTTGTCGCCATCTAACCAGGATGGGTTTTCGCTGATAAAGTCACTTACGCGAACATCAACATCATGCTTCGCAGCCCAAAGCAACCATTCTTCTGTTGTCGGTTTGAACGTGTAGATGTCAAATCGAGAAACAAGAGCTGGATCGAGATCCGTGAGCTGGTATTCATCACCATCATTGACCGCAGAAATCAGACGACTGCCTTTAGGAAGCGAACGTCCTGCGAGTCGGCGATTGAGCGCAAGATCCATGATTGTCTGCAAAACTTCAGGACGGGCACGATTGAGTTCATCCAAAAACAACACAATAGGTTTTTCATCCATAGGAAACCAATATGGAGGCATGAAAACTGTTTTGCCAGTTGCCTCATCTTTACGCGGAAGACCAATAAGGTCACCTGGGTCAGACATTTGGCCTAAAAACAGAGCCACGACCTTCATTCCTTTTGACTCATAATAATTGGATAAAATTTCAGATTTTCCAATGCCATGCTTGCCGACAAGCATGATATTCTGGTCTGAAGGCATCGTATCCAATATTTGATGAAGTTCTGCTGTGTTGATGTTTATTCCCATGTTCTTTTGGTTTTCTATTTGAACTGAACAACTCGATTTGTGTGCAAAATCCTGATTTTCATATTCTAAAGAAAAAGCCTACCGATATGTTGTCGATAGGCTATGATTCCTTCTAGAGATTTTTATTGTATTCCCTTCATCATCTTCTTCAATGTTGGGCAGAGGGCGAAGAGGGCTATGGCGGCTACTCCGGCCATTACTGCGAATACGGTGAAGAATTCGGTGAGGTTGGTGATCTGGAAGCCGAGGAAACTCTGGGCCTCGCCGTCGGAGCCGGGAAGCAATGTTGCCAACTTTCCGCTGAAAATGTTGGCGGCGGCATTGCTCATAAACCATACGCCCATAAGCAATGAGGCAAGGCGTGCTGGTGAGAGTTTGTTTACCATTGAGAGGCCGATTGGTGAAAGGCTCAACTCACCTATTGTGTGGATGAAGTAGAGGGCCACAAGCCACCACATTGATACTTTGGTGTCACCTGATACTCCGTTGGTAGCAACGGCGATTACTACGTATCCGAGGGCCAGAAGAACAAGGCCGATTGCCTGCTTGGCTGGTGAGAATGGCTCCATATTGCGCTTTCCAAGGAAACTCCACAAGGCGGCCATAATCGGTGCGAACGATACCACAACGATTGGGTTGATTGACTGGAACCAGGTTGTAGGCATTGTCCAATCCCCGATTGTCCTATCCACCTGCTGATCGGCAAAGATTGTGAGTGAGGATCCTGCCTGCTCGAAGGCGCTCCAGAAGAAGATTACGAACACGGCGATGATGTAGATAACGCCGATTCGTGATTTCTCGTCACCGGTGAGTCCCTTGTCGGTAATGATGAATACTGGCAGGGCGATTGAGAGTGCGTAGATAGCGGCCGAGATGAAGTCGTTGGCGGTGGTGCCTTCCCAACTCATTGTCTCCCAGTTGAGTGAGAATCCTACGAGCATAAGAATTGCGGCGCCAAGACAGCCCCAGAGACGGATTGGTGAGTTCTCGACCTCAGGCTCGTCTGCCTTTCCTGCCTTCTGCTTGGCCTCGGCGTCTTTCTGATGACGGAGTTCGCTCTGGCTTGGAGGAAGACCGATTTGGAGGCCTTCGGGTGTTGTCAGGAACTTATCCTTGAACGCTGTGAAAACCACCACTGAGAGCACCATAGCGATACCCGCTATCAGGAATCCCCACTTGAACGATGAAGGATCGAGCCAGCCGTTCTCGTTGTGGAAGGATCCGCAGATGAGAGGCGCGATGAAGGCTCCCACGTTGATTCCCATATAGAAAATAGTGAAGGCCGAGTCCTTGCGCGAGTCGGTTGGCTCGTAGAGGTCGCCCACCATTGTCGAGATGTTTGGCTTGAAGAATCCGTTTCCGAATATCAGGCAGGCCAATCCCGCGAAGAGCAGGAATGTGGAGAGGCCGTTGTCGACGCTTGAATCTATTGCACCGCCCTGCTCGAAGATTGCCTGCTTGGCGAAACAGGCCGAGGCGAACATAAGAAACTGACCCACAGCCATTATGAGTCCGCCCACGATGATTGATTTTCTGTTGCCCCAATACTTGTCGGCGATGTAGCCTCCGAGAAGTGGGGTCAAATATACCAGACCTGTGTAAGATCCGTAAATCTGTGACGACATACGTCCGTCGAAGAACGCGGCCACAAGATATAATACAAACAAGGCCCTCATTCCGTAATAACTGAATCGCTCAGCCATTTCGGTAGCAAAGAGCAGATAGAGGCCTTTGGGATGTCCTGTATTAACGCTCATAAACTATGTGTTTTGTGCTTTTTTTCAAAGTTTAGGCAAATTCTCATCGCCCTCAGCCATTGGTCTGCGAGCAACCTCTTTGTCCTCTGGAACTGCATCTTTGTCGAACAATGGGAAGAAATCCATAATTGCCGTTTCCATGACCATATTGACCTCAAACGACTCATCGCCATTGCCACCCATGCCTTCAACAGTCTTGTCAACAGCATCTTTGACATCTGATGCTAAAACAAGAACCATTTGCGAAACACGCTTTTCCTTGCCGGAAGATTCGTCAATCATGAGGAATGAGACCTTAACTTTAAACCAACGGTCGCCATCGTCGCATGGCAGAATTTCGGCATACTTTGCCTTGCGAATACTTGCGATGGCAAATTCGCCACTGATTATCTGCGGCATTTCTTTATACACGCGTTCTTCGGCCTCAGTATATGTCAGAGCATCAAAAAGATATGCCTCTGTGACTCTCTTCTCTTTTCCGCTGCGCTCATCTGGTTTGACATAGCGCACTTTGCATTCAAAAAGTGTAAGCATGTTGTTTATGAAAAAATCGTTATTATTTTTATATTTGCAAGCGCAAAAATAGCAATTAATTGCGAATAGTTTCGCAGCCGATTCATATCATCGGAACATTTATAGGACTAAAATTTATTGAAATGAAAAAGATTTTCAAGATGGCCATTGGTGTCGTCGCTGCAATGAGCTTGACAAATTGTACAACGATTGATTCAGGTTCTGTCGGTATAAGATTCTTGAAGTGGTCAAGCAATGAGGATACACGCGGTGGCGTGATCGAGACTTGCAAAGGTTGGGTCTGGTATAATCCTATCACTCAGGATATTTTCGAATATCCGACGTACGTTCAGCGCAAGAATTACGAGGCTTTTGCCGTGAATGCTAAAGATGCCTCAATCTTCACGATGGATCCGACTCTCGCATATCGTCTTGATCCGATGAAAGCGACGGATGTTTTCGTGAAATATCGTCGTTCGCTCCGTGAGATTGAGGATGGCTACATCCGCACATGTATTTATGAGGCATACCGCACATGCGCGAACCAATATACATCGGACTATTTGATGGCAAATAGAGGTGAATTTGAGAGCGAAGTTCGCAAGCGTCTCGAACAGAGTCTTTCTGGCGAAGGCTTTATCGTTGAGGAGTTTACGTCGCAGATCACTCCGCCTGCAACACTTGCAGAGGCAATCAATGCGAAGAATGAAGCTGTTCAGAATGCCTTGAAGGCCGAGAACAAAGTGAAGGAAGCTGAGGCGGAAGCCAAGATTGAAATTGCAAAGGCAGAAGGTGAGGCAAAAGCATTGAAAATCAAGGGTGATGGTGAGGCATACTACAACCGTGTCGTTGCGATGTCTCTCAATCAGTTGCTTGTTGACCAGTATGCCATCGAAAAATGGGATGGAAAATTGCCAGAGTATTATGGCGGTTCCAACGGCTTGCCTTTCGTAAAGGTTAAGTAATTGTAAAAGTGAATATTGAACACGATTGTTATTGCAAAGAATACGCTATAAAAGTATAATTTTGCAGAACCAATAAAAACGTAAAGATTTATAATTATAAAAATATGGAATTACAGTCTCTGACAGCAATTTCGCCAGTCGATGGTCGCTACAGAAATAAGGTTGACGTACTCGGCGAATATTTCTCTGAATACGCGTTGATTAAGTATCGCGTTCGTATTGAAGTCGAATATTTCATCGCGCTTTGCGAAATACCTCTTCCTCAGCTTGCAGATATCGACAAGTCGGTTTTCGAGACTCTCAGAAATATCTATCGCAACATCACTCCAGCAGAGGCTCAGCGCATCAAGGATATCGAATCGGTAACAAATCATGACGTGAAGGCTGTTGAATATTTCCTCAAGGAACAATTTGATAAGCTTAACTTGCAGAAATATAAGGAGTTCATTCACTTCGGACTTACATCGCAGGATATTAACAACACTTCTATTCCTTTGTCGATGAAGGAGGCAATCAACGATGTTTTCATGCCGGAGATTGAGGGCCTTACAAATGAACTTGATCGTTTGGCAGCTGAGTGGAAGGATATTGCAATGCTTGCAAAGACTCACGGTCAGCCTGCTTCTCCAACACGTCTTGGCAAGGAAATCAAGGTTTTTGTCAATCGTCTGAAGGTTCAGATTGCATCGCTCAAGCAGGTTGCTATTCCTGCAAAATTCGGTGGTGCAACAGGTAACTTCAATGCTCATAACGTGGCGTATCCAAAGAACGATTGGATTGCGTTCGGCAATAAATTCGTCAATGAGACACTCGGTTTGAGCCGTGAACAATATACGACTCAGATTTCGAACTATGACAATTTGAGTGCCGTGTTTGATGCTATCAAGCGTATCAATGTTATTCTCATCGACCTCTGCCGTGACTTCTGGATGTATATCATGATGGAGTATTTCAAGCAGAAGATTAAGAAGGGCGAAGTCGGTTCGAGTGCAATGCCACACAAGGTTAATCCTATTGACTATGAGAATGCTGAGGGCAACCTCGGTATCGCAAATGCTATTCTCGAACACTTGTCGGCAAAATTGCCAGTCAGCCGTTTGCAGCGTGACTTGACAGACTCGACAGTCCTTCGTAATGTAGGTGTGCCAATGGCTCATTCAATTATTTCGATCAAGTCGATCATGAAGGGCTTGTCTAAGGTTCTTCTCAACGAGAGCGCAATTGCTCGCGACCTTGAGAATAACTGGGCAGTTGTTGCGGAAGGCATTCAGACAATTCTCCGTCGCGAGGGTTATCCAAATCCATACGAGGCTTTGAAAGAGTTGACTCGCACGAATACGAAGATTGATGCGCAGTCGATTTCTCAGTTCATTGACACACTTGCTGTTAATGACAATATTAAGGCTGAACTCAGGGCTATTACGCCTCAGACTTATACTGGCGTGTACAATCCTAATTTGTGATTTCTGTCACAATAGGATAGAGATGTAGAAAAACGATCTTGCCTTCTTTGCTTTGCGTGAGGGAGGCAAGATTTTTAAAATTCTGGCAAACCATATTGGATCCGGTATGGGAGAAGATGTGGACGCTGGCCAAAGCAAACCAAGCCGAACGGAGAGAAGACGGTCGGTGAGGGGGGAGCGGGAGTGACGCCGAAGGCGCCCGAAGCGAGGGGGAGACTTCCACCTCACACAAAAAAAGTAGAATCGAAAAAACAGATTTCAGTGCGTTATTTTTTTCAAGTTATAGGACGATATATACAGCCGTATTGGTTTATGGTCGGACTGACATTTTTGTTCAACATATTGTCGGCTGCATTTTCTGTGATATCAATGGCATTTATGATTCCGGTTCTCGAAATCATATTCCAGCAAAGCAATGAGGTTCAGCAGCTTATGGCGTGGGACTTCGATTTGTCAGTATTGAAAAACAACTTTTACTATTATATAACGTTCATCAAGACGACGTATGGCCCGGGTTATGCGTTGCTCTATTCGGGCCTGTTCATGATAGTGGGCACGATAATCAAGTGTGGCACGGCATATCTGGCATCGTACACGAGCGTTGGTCTTCGCAATAACATAGTGCGCGACATCCGTCGTCAGATATTTGAGAAGATTGTCTCGCTGCCAGTAGGCTTTTTCAGCAATGAGCGCAAGGGCGATATTATGCAGCGAGCGACGGGCGACGTGACCGAAGTAGAAGCATCTGTGATGTCGTCGATAGATATGTTCTTGAAGAATCCGATTCTGATATTGGTATATCTGATTTCGATGTTCGTGATGAGCACGCAACTGACGCTATTCGCCTTTGTATTGTTGCCAACGGCGGGTCTGGTGATAGGTCGTGTTGGCAAGTCGCTGAAGCGTCAATCGCGTGAAGGTCAGGACAAAATGGGTGAACTTCTGAGCATTCTCGAGGAGACGATTTCAAGTTTGCGAGTCGTGAAGGCATTCAATGCAGAGCCTCGAATCAATAGCCGTTACGACAATGAATCGCAGCAATATTGCGAGATAGCAAAACGCCTTTCGCGTCGCAGAGACCTGGCACATCCGGTTAGTGAAGTGCTTGGTACGATTGTGATAATCATTGTAGTATGGTTTGGCGGAACGCTCATATTGTCGGGCGACAACTCACTTTCTGTGGCAGCTTTCCTCGCTTATTTGGGAATATTCTACCAGATAATAAATCCGGCAAAAGCCTTTTCGACAGCACTTTATAGCATTCAGAAAGGCATGGCCGCAATGGAGCGCATCGACAAGATATTACTTGCTCCCGACAAGATTTTTGAGAATACAGAGGGCAAAACGATAAATTCACTAGAGAAGGGTATCGAATATCGCAATGTTACATTCTCATACAATGGTGAGATAGACGTATTGAAAAATGTCTCATTGACAATTCCAAAGGGAAAGATGATTGCTCTCGTTGGTCAGAGCGGCAGTGGAAAATCGACATTTGTAGATCTGTTGCCTCGTTTCTGGGATATTCAGAAAGGCGAAATTCTCATCGACGGCATAAACATAAAAGATTATAAACTCCATGACCTGCGAGGCCTGATGGGCAACGTGAATCAGGAGGCAATGCTCTTCAACGACACCATTTTCAACAACATAGCATTCGGTGTTGAGCAAACCACGATGGAAGAGGTTGAGAAGGCTGCAAAAGTGGCAAATGCGCATGAGTTTATCATCTCGAGTGAAGATGGTTACCAGACAAGAATCGGTGATCGCGGCTCGAAGTTGTCTGGCGGTCAGCGTCAGCGCCTGAGCATAGCGCGTGCAATATTGCGCAATCCGGACATTTTGATTCTCGATGAAGCGACGTCGGCTCTTGACACTGAGAGCGAGCGTCTTGTGCAGGATGCGCTTGAAAAGCTCATGGCCAATAGAACATCACTTGTTGTGGCACATCGTCTTTCAACAATCAAAAATGCAGATTTAATCTGTGTGTTCAACGAAGGACAGATTGTTGAAACAGGTACGCACGAAGAACTCATTGCAAAGGACGGCTACTACAAGAAACTCAACGACATGCAGGCTCTATAAAAACAAAGCACAAGTCCATGATAAAGGAATTTTTCAAATCACTAAAGCTCGTTTTCGCGTCGCTTTCGTACATGCAGCAACATAAGTTGATGCGTGTGTATTGGCTTGTGTTTCTCATTATAATTGCCGTGTTCGCATTGGGCATATATTCTGCCAACCCGATTGGCAATATGGTTGCAAACTGGGTTGATGGCTTGATAACGAATGCGAACATGAGCGAATGGCTCACCGTCGCAATCAAAAATGTCTCATGGTTCATTTCGTGGATTCTGACATTGACGTTCGTATTTCTCTTTTCAGGCAATGTCGTGCTCGTCATTCTGAGCCCGATATTCAGTCTCCTTGCAGAGAAAACGATGGCCATAGAGACGGGAAAGGTCATACCATTTTCATTTTCAAGATTTGCGTGGAGCATATTCAGAGGTATAGCCATTTCTCTGCGAAATATGCTGATGCAAGTTGTGGTGACAGTTCCGCTCTTGTTGCTGGCTTTGATTCCGATGGCCGGTCTTGTCGTTCCGATTTTCATTTTTATTGTCAGTGCCTATTTTATGGGCTTTTCAATGGCCGACTACACCTTCGATGTGTACGGGTTTGGTTATCGCCAAAGTCTGCAGTTCGTCAGGAGCCGTCGCGTAATGCTATGTGGCATAGGTTGCCTGTATGCATTTGCTATAAAAATACCATTTTTTGGCATTTATGCCGCGATTCTGATTGCGCCGATGTGCGTGGTTGCCGCAGGTAGAATTGCTGAAATTCAAGAAATTAAACCTTCACTCGAAATAAATTCAAAAAGATGAAATTGTTATTATTGGGCTTAGGCACACAGGAGATAATTCTCATAGCTCTTGTTGCTCTTCTTTTCTTTGGTGGCAAGCGTATTCCAGAGTTGATGCGCGGCATCGGCAAAGGTGTCAAGTCGTTTAAGGATGGCGTCAACGGCATCGAAAGCGAAGAGGACAAAGAGGAGAAAAAGTCAACAAAGGAATAGATTCCGTGGCAGAAAAATCGCTGACTTTTTGGGAACATCTCGATGAGTTGCGAGCAGTAATCATGCGCATTGTGGTGTGCATGACAGTGCTTGCCATCGTGTTTTTTTGTCTCAAGGATTTGTTGTTCGACATCGTTTTGGCTCCGTCGTCGGACGACTTCATACTCTATCAGCTGATTCGTGACTGGTTGCCTAATGCTGAGATGCAACCAATTGCAATACAGATGATTAACACTGAATTGACGGGGCAGTTCATGACACATATGCAAGTTGCATTTTATGTGGCCATCGTCGTAAGTGCACCATATATATTATGGCAGATATTTAATTATCTAGCGCCAGCGCTCTACAGCAACGAACGACATTTTGTCCGTATAGCGATGGTTAGCGGAACACTTTTGTTCTATGTCGGTGCAGCGGTCAGCTATGTGTTGATATTTCCACTTTCGTATCGTTTTCTGGCGCTTTATCAAGTTTCGGAAATCGTTGTCAACATGATTGATTTGCAATCGTATGTCGGCACGATGGCAATGCTATGCCTGATGATGGGCATAATGTTTGAGTTGCCTTTGGTTGCGATACTTCTGGGTCATTTCGGACTCGTTACGTCTTCGATGATGTCGCAATATCGCAGACATGCAATTCTTGCAATTCTCATCGCCGCAGCCATTATAACTCCAACAACTGATATCTTCACGCTGATAATCGTAGCGATGCCAATATATCTGCTCTATGAGTGTTCGATTATTGGCGTTAAAGTGTTAGAAATCAAATCTTCAAAATGAATCAAAAAATGATTTGTATAGATTCACGTCAGCTTTTCGATGGAAAAGCAGAGGGTCCAAGCGATGCACCGATAATTGTTGCAGATATGCTCAGAACGCCTGAAAACATTGGCAGTCTCATTCGCATTGCTGCTAATATCGGCATAAAGCGTGTCGTGAGCATCGAAAATGAGCCTCATCGCGGAAGCAAAATTCGCAAGACCGCATGTATGGCGTGGGACTATGTTGAATTGATAAGTGCAACGCCGGAGAATTATAAGGAGTTTATCCCTTCTGACTATCAGCTTGTTGCGCTCGAGACGTCGAGCATTTCACAAAATATTTTCAAGTCGGAATTGCCTCGAAAAATGGCTCTTGTCGTAGGCAATGAAATGGACGGAACACGACAGGAGTTGCTTCAGGATTGTCCGATGCACGTGCATATTCCAATGAGTGGTCCGGCAACGAGCATGAATGTCTCTCATGCAGCTTGCGTGGCCTTGTTTGAATGGGTTCGGCAGAATCTTTAAAGGTGCAATTTGCTGTCTTTTAATAGATTGTTTTGATATTTTTATGGCTTATATGCTCGTTGTGAAATTGCGGGCATGGGATTTTTGCATGCCAATATACACCTCTTAGTAATGACTTTGTTCAATTCACAAATAGACGTTACGTTTGTTTAAAATAGGTCATTTCCTTCCACTTGTAGAGTTTTTTTGTTGTTTGGTTGAAATTTTTTTGGCATGTAATTTGTCAAATGCATCTTTGCATCGTGAACATAAGAGATGTACACAGACAACAATGGTTATTAATTAATTTATTAATTGACTATGGAAATCAGAAAGTATGTTTTGGCAATTGCAGCATCAATGGGATGCGCAGCCTTCGGAGCTTATTTATATTCGCGCTATGAGATTGCGACGAACAGCAACTCGTCGAGTACGACAACAGCAACGATGCCATTCGAATCGTCAATAGGCCATTTTGTGGCCCAGACTTATGCGCCAACGGATTTCACGGAAGCTGCAGAGCAGAGTGTGAATGCCGTGGTACACGTTAAGATCAAGAAAGAACAGAAGAATCGTCAGAATGGTTATAGCTATGGCGGTTCAATGGATTTCAGCGATCCTTTTTTCGATTTTTTCTTTGGTCAGCGTCCTCGTCAACGTCAGCAACAGGCTCCACAACAGGAGAAGGATGAAAATGGCACAAACTACGTATTGGTAGGAGCTGGTTCGGGCGTAATCATCAGTGGCGACGGATATATCGTCACAAACAACCACGTAATTGAATCGGCAGACAAAATTGAGGTTACTCTCAATGACCGCACGACATTTGATGCGACACTTATCGGTACCGACCCGACGACAGATATCGCCTTGTTGAAAATTGAGACAGACGGATTGCATTATCTGCAGTTTGGTAACTCTGATGCCATCAAGGTGGGCGAATGGGTGTTGGCCGTTGGCAATCCGTTTAACCTGACAAGTACGGTGACAGCAGGCATCGTCAGTGCCAAGAGCCGTACACTTGGTGGTGTAAACGAAAAGAGCAATATCGGCATCGAATCGTTCATACAGACCGATGCGGCAGTTAATCCGGGCAATAGTGGTGGCGCCTTGGTGAACACACGAGGTGAACTCATCGGCATAAACACTGCCATAGCTTCGACAACGGGCAGTTATAGCGGATATTCGTTTGCCGTGCCAGCATCGATAGCTCAGAAAGTGGTTCAAGACCTCAAGCAGTATGGCGAAGTGCAGCGAGCATTGCTGGGTGTGTCGATAGCCGACGTGACACCGGAATTGCAGAAAGAGCATAATCTGCGCGATGTGAAAGGTGTGTTCGTTGCTGAAGTTTCGGATGGCGGTGCAGCCAAGGAGGCTGGCATAATCAGTGGTGACGTCATCGTGAGTGTAAATGGCGAGTCGGTCAATACTGTGCCAGCTCTTCAAGAGAAGATAGGTACGCGCAGACCTGGCGAATCAGTGAAACTTGGTATTATCCGTGATGGCAAATCGAAAGATATTGTTGCAACGCTTAAAAACGTGAGAGGCACGACAGGCATTGTCAAACTCGATGACGACCAGAAACTTCTCGGAGCAACATTTGAGCCTATAAGCGACAGTGACAGAGAGCGCCTGCGCATCCGCAACGGCATCAAGGTGACGAAACTTGCTGATGGCAAACTTAAGCAGAGTGGCATGCGCGAAGGTTTTATCATCGTCAAGGCAAACCGCATGGGAGTAACTTCTTCAAAGGATTTCCAGCAGATTGTTGCCACGGCGAGTGAAGGACTCTTTATATCTGGCATTTATCCAAATGGTAAAGTAGCATATTACGCAATAAACCTCGAGGACTAAGAGGTGAAAGAATAGACTGTTGAAAAGAAATCCGTAGCAGGCATGGCTTGTTACGGATTTCTTTGTGTTTATGGAGTTGGGAGATGAGCCAAGGGCTGACCAAGGCCAACGGCGGTGAACGGAGCGGGGTGGGGCAGTGAGGGGGGAGCGAGAGTGACGCGAAGCGGCCGAAGCGAGGGGGATACTGCCCCCGCAAAAAAAAGAAAAACATCCTTTCGGGATGTCTTTCTGTTATGTGTTACCACTCGATAGGTTGCTGATTATGAGCAATTAAGTATTCGTTGGCCTTGCTGAAATGCTTGCATCCGAAGAATCCGCGATACGCCGAGAGCGGCGAGGGATGTGGAGCGGTCAGGATGCAGTGGCGAGTGGCGTCGATGAGAGGTGTCTTGCGGATGGCGTATGAGCCCCAGAGCATGAAGACAACGTTGTCGCGAGCCTGCGCGAGATGGCGGATAACGCTATCGGTGAATTGCTCCCAACCGCGTCCTTGGTGCGAAGCGGCCTGATGTGCACGCACGGTGAGTGTGGCGTTGAGCAGGAGCACGCCTTGGTCGGCCCATCGTTCGAGATTGCCAGATGCGGGAATGGGTTTGCCGAGGTCATCGGCAATTTCCTTGAAGATGTTGACGAGCGATGGCGGTTGGCGGATGCCGTCATTGACCGAAAAGCATAGTCCGTTGGCCTGGCCGATGTCGTGATATGGATCCTGTCCGAGGATGACGACTTTGACGTCGTTGAGCGGACAATGGTCGAAAGCACTGAAAATCTGCTTAGCAGGCGGGAAGATCTGGGCAGTCTGATATTCTTTCCTGACGAATTGCGTCAGCTCTTCGAAATAGGGACTGTCGAATTCTGGCTGCAATAGCTGTTGCCACGATGGCTCTATCTTAACTTGCATGACTTCAATGAATTAAGAGTGGTTAAACAGCGTATTCTCTTGAATAGCGGAGCATCTGATCGACATAAGTTTCGTCGTAGTCGATGGCGATGTCGGTTATCTGTCCGTTGGCAACGACAGGCCTCATTCGCGGATTGACAAAGCCGCTGAAAGGTGCGATGCCGAGAGCGGAATAACGCAAGCGGACTTCGTGATGAAGGCTGCTGTCGGTACGGACGCCATATCTTTCAACCATGTTCTTGGCGGCTTCGTAGTCGCCGGTCGATTTGATGCGTTGGATTTCGCCGAGAAGTTCGCCGAAAAGCTGGCGCATTGCAGGATAGTCGTTTATGACAACGAAATGCTTCCCTTCGCGATCTTCAATTTTTGCAATACCTTTAGGCTCGGCACGTTCCATGATCCATTTGCAAATCATCTGTCGGTTGCGCATGTGGGCTTCCTCGATGTTTTTGCCCTCTTCGATACGCGCCATCTGTACGAGCAGGCCATTGCGGAGATATGCATCATAATGTGCCCAAGCTGCTTCGATGCTTGGCGATGCACCGATTTCAACCATCTTCTCGTCGGCCATGAAATAGAGTGCAAAGAGATCTGCACGAGCCTCTTCGATGGTGCTTCCATAGGCTTTCAGGTTGTCGAGCGTGATGCCGTCGGCCATTTGTCCAGAGCCGTGCCCGAGGCATTCATGAAGTTGCGTATGAAGGTCGTCGGCCACTTGGGCATACTTCTCCTGGCGTTCAATTTCGGCGGCTGAGGCAGCAAATTCCTGAAGAACACCACTGCTTTTTGATGCCATGTGGTGGGCATGAGTTATGTTGGCGAGTGAGATCGATTTTGAGCCATATTGCTCACGAATCCAATCGGCATTCGGCAAATTGACACCAATCGGTGTCGCAGGATAACAGTCGCCACCAAGCATCACCGCGTTGATGACATTCATGCTGACACCTTTGACCTCTTTCTTGCGCCATCGTGCATCTACAGGCGAATGGTCTTCAAACCATTGAGCATTTTCCGAAATCAGCTTTATGCGTTCAGAAGCCTCATTATCAACCATTTCGACAATCGATTCCCACGTCGCCTTAAGTCCAAGAGGATCATTATAGACTTCGATGAATCCATTGATGAAATCGACGTCGCTGTCACGCTGCTGAACCCATGCAATGTTGAACTTGTCGAAGTCTTCGAGATCTCCGCTCTTGTAATAGTCTATCAGCAAGCGTATTACATCGGCCTGGGCCTCGGAGTCGGCAACGTCAATCGCTTTCGAAAGCCAATAGACGATCTTCTGGATTGCCGAGTCATACATTCCGCCCATGCGCCATACGCGCTCAATTATATTGCCGTTCTCGTCCTTTTTTACCTGACTGTTAAGCGGATTCTTGCCCGTCGTAGCATACAGATGCTCCACCTCGGCCTGCGTCACTCTCCGGTAGAAGTTGACGGCCGATTCGCAGACCATATCCTTCCCCTCGTCAAGACACACCTTCTTCGGCTGGAAGTTCGGATTGAAAAGCACCGGCTCAAAGCGCTCCAGAACCTCGTCCGGCGTTTTGCCGACATGGCTAATGAACACATCCACAGGAACTTTGCGAACCCATTGCTTCAGGTCTGCCGAAGAAAACTGAGGCGCAAACTTGTCATTGCTATAATGATGATAAATGCCGTTGGCAAACCATATCTGCTTCAGATAGACCTCAAGACGAGCATCAACTTCGCCATGCTGTCGCTGATATGTAAAAATACACTCCATCGTGCGACGCATCAGCAGACTCTCATGACCATTCTGATGCCAAAAAACATCACGTCCCCACAATGCCGCCTCCGACAAATAGTAAAGCAGCAGTTTTCGCCTCAGAGGCAACTTCTCAAACTGCGGAACCTCATAGCGCAAAACCTTGATATCCGCAAACTTATCAACGATATAGTCCATATTTCAATCTTTTTCTTTTCTTTCTTGTGGGGGAAGTCTCCCCCTGGCTTCGGCCGCCTGCGGCGTCACTTTCGCCACCCCCTCACTGGCCGTCTCCGCTCCGTTCAACGCCGTTGGCTCTGGTCAGCTTGGGCTCATCTCCCATTGCAGCATGCCATGCCTCAAATTTAAATATTCTCAACTGAAAATCTTGCAATCAGCCACACCAATCTTGCCGACATCAAAAAGTTTTGCCGCATCACAAGCCGACATTGGCTCGGCACATTCCGTCTGATGGCATATATGCATAACCTTGCCAATCAGCTCCTCAGGCGAAAAACGCTCACGCAAGTGCGACATGTCCGCAGTCATGTCACGTTTTGCCAGGCGACGGCCGTCTGCGGCAACAAGAAGCGGCAAATGCAGGAAATCCGGAACCTCATAGCCGAGCAACCGGCGAAGATAAATCTGCTGATGAGTCGAACTCAAAAGGTCGCGTCCGCGGACAATCTGCGTGATGCCCTGCATGGCATCATCAACGCTTACCGCCAGCTGATAGGCAAAATTGCCATCGCCACGACGAATGATAAAATCACCGCAATCGGTCAGCAGATTACATCGCTGCTCACCATAATTCATGTCGCGGAAAACAACAATCTCGTCGGGCACAATCAGGCGTGTCGATGGCTTGCGCACAGTGCCCAGAGCAGCTCTTTCTGCCATCGTCAAATGACGACATTTGCCGCCATAGACAACCGCGCCGTCTGACTCATGCGGAGCACTTGCCGCCATGATGTCTGCACGAGTGCAGAAACAGCTGTATGTCAGGTTTTTAGCCTCTAGTTGGCGAAGCGCATTCTCGTAAATCTCATCGCGCTGGCTCTGATAGACAATCTCGCCGTCGCTGTGCAGACCGAGCCACTCCAGATCCTCGAGCAGCATGTCGCAGAACTCGCTTTTGCATCGCTGTCTGTCGAGGTCCTCGATTCTCACAATCCACTCGCCGCCAACGCTTTTGGCTGCAACATAAGACATGACCGCCGCATAGACGTTGCCCAAATGCATACGTCCTGAAGGTGATGGTGCAAAACGACCGCGAACAATCTTGTCTGACATTTTTTAGTCCGTTTTTTTCTACAAAAATATTACAAAGAACTCAAAAATGATAATCTCCAATGCGAAAAATGCGATATTTGTTTATTGCACATTTTGAGAACTCTTGTGATAATAGGGTAGTGCTACTGTTGCTTTTAAACAAAAAAGTGTAAATTTGCTGATTGAAAACATAACTCTTTTTTTTATGACAACGGTAAAGGATCGCATTAAACTGCTGATCGATTCTCTGACAGGAGGATCGAAGACGAAATTCGCCGCCGAATTGGGCTGGTCCGGACAATATCTGAATCGCGTCATCAACGGAACGTCTGGCGTCGGTATGCAGCCGATAATCGCCATTGTGAAGCGATGGCCTTTCGTCTCTGCAACATGGCTCATAATGGGAAATGGCGATGAGGTTGAAGAAAAAAATGATGCCAGACAACAATAGGCCTCGTTTTTTTGCCGGACAAACGCAGGTAATAGTCATAAAATTCAACTTGTGATAATGTTGCATACTTTAATATGCCGTTATCTCGCCCTTTTTGTTTAACTTTGCGGGAGTTATTTTTGTACAAGAAATAAACAAACAAACATATTAAGTAATGGTATTGTTTTTCAAGAGCGAAACAGGCAACATCTTGGCAGTAAATGCCACAAAGAATGTTCCTGCTGACGACATCAAGAAACTCGAATGGCTTTTCGGCAACGCCAGCCAAATCGAGGCGCAGACTATCGACGGCTACTTCGTTGGCCCTCGTCGTGAAATGATTACTCCATGGTCTACAAATGCCGTGGAAATTACACAGAACATGGGCCTTACTGGCATCCTCCGCATCGAGGAGTATTTCCCAGTGAAGGACGACAAGGCCTCTTTCGACCCTATGCTCCAGGTTCTCTACAAGGGACTCGACCAGAGCATCTTCACTATCGACAAGCAGCCTGACCCTATCGTCTATATCGACGATATCCATGTCTACAACGAAAAGGAAGGTCTTGCTCTTTCTGCTCCTGAAATGGAATACCTCGACGGACTCGCTAAGCGTCTCGGACGTAAGCTCACCGACTCTGAGGTGTTCGGCTTCTCACAGGTCAACTCTGAGCATTGCCGTCACAAGATTTTCGGTGGTACGTTCATCATCGATGGCGAAGAGAAGGAACTCTCGCTCTTCAAGCTCATCAAGCGTACTTCTGAAACCAACCCTAACTACATCGTTTCTGCTTACAAGGATAATGTTGCCTTCCTCGAAGGTCCTAAGGCTATGCAGTTCGCTCCTCAGTGTGGCGACAAGCCTTCCATCTTCGAGACTAAGGATATCGATACAGTTCTCGCACTCAAGGCCGAGACTCACAACTTCCCTACTACTGTCGAGCCTTTCAACGGTGCCGCTACTGGTACTGGTGGTGAGATTCGCGACCGTCTTGCTGGTGGTACTGGTTCTCTTCCAATGGCCGGCACAGCAGTTTACATGACTTCATACTCACGTCTTGCCGAGGATCGTCCTTGGGAGAAGGGCATGAGTGCTCGTGAATGGCTCTATCAGAC
>JAKSLG010000028.1 GCA_024401295.1 Bacteroidales bacterium
AAGGTAGAATACTTTGCTGATCAGATAAACGAAAAGCTCGAGCAGGTGCTTCAGCTTGAATCAGTGGCTTGTAAGGACTGGTTGACAAACAAGGTTGACCGTTCCGTAACAGGTAAGGTGGCTAAACAGCAGTGCGCTGGCGAACTCCAGCTCCCTCTCAACGATCTCGGCGCTGTAGCTCTCGACTACGAAGGTAAGAAGGGTATGGCTACATCAATAGGCCATGCAGCAGCAGTAGCACTTATCGACCCTGCTTCGGGTTCTGTAATGTCAGTAGCAGAGGCTCTTACCAACCTCGTTTGGGCTCCTCTCGCACATGGTCTCAAGGGCGTATCGCTCTCTGCCAACTGGATGTGGCCTTGTCGTCAGAAGGGCGAGGATGCACGCTTGTATGAGGCAGTAGAGACAATGAGCGACTTCGTTTGCGACCTTGGCATCAACATTCCTACAGGTAAGGACTCGCTCTCGATGACTCAGAAGTATAAGAACGGCGACCAGGTGATGAGCCCAGGTACTGTTATTATCTCAGCAATGGGTGAGGTAAGCGACATACGCAAGATTGTTGAGCCAGTTCTCGTTCGCGACGAGCAGACAGCTCTCCTCCATATCGACCTTTCAAGTTCTGAGCTTTGCCTCGGTGGTAGCGCATTCGCACAGGTATGCAACAAACTTGGCGACTCGGCTCCAACAATTGAGGATACAGAATACTTCATCAAGGGCTTCAACACTTTGCAGCGCCTTGTTGACGAAAGCCTCATCTTGGCTGGTCACGATATCTCTGCCGGTGGTCTTGTGACAACTCTCCTCGAGATGAACTTCGCTAACACATCATGGGGTATCACAGCCGACGTCTCAACACTTGGCGATGGCGATGCTGTGAAAGCACTCTTCAGCGAGAATCCAGGCGTTGTCATCCAGGTTAAGGACCTTGAGAAGGTAACACGCATACTCGACGAATCGGGCATCCTCTACTCATATATCGGTCGTCCACAGCAGGACCGCAAGCTCACTATCAGCGTAAACGGCGAGACAATGAACTTCGCCATCGACGCTCTCCGCGACGTATGGTACAAGACCTCATATCTCCTCGACTGCAAGCAGAGCGGCGAGCAGAAGGCAAAGGAACGCTACGACAACTACAAGAACCAGCCTCTCAACATCCGTCTTCCTAAGGATTTTAACGGCTCTCTCGCTTCACGTGGCATAGCGCTCAAGCGCAACAACACTACAGGCGTCAAGGCTGCTATCATCCGTGAGAAGGGTGTCAACGGCGATCGCGAAATGGCATACAGCCTCTTCCTCGCTGGCTTCGACGTGAAGGACGTTCACATGACCGACCTTATCAGCGGCCGCGAGACACTCGAGGATGTCAACATGATAGTATATTGCGGTGGCTTCTCTAACTCCGACGTTCTTGGTTCGGCTAAGGGCTGGGCAGGTGCATTCCTCTACAACCCTAAGGCAAAGCAGGCACTTGACAACTTCTATGCTCGTCCTGACACATTGAGCCTCGGTATCTGCAACGGTTGCCAGCTTATGGTCGAGCTCGGACTTGTCTACCCAGAGCATGCAGAGAAGCCAAAGATGCTCCACAACGACTCACACAAGTTCGAGAGCATCTACCTCACAATGGAGATACCACAGAACAACTCTGTAATGCTCAGCTCACTCGCAGGCAGCCGCCTCGGTGTTTGGGTTGCTCACGGCGAGGGTAAGTTCTCACTCCCATACGCAGAGAGCGAATACAACATCGTTGGTAAGTTCGGTTACGAAGGCTATCCAGCAAACCCTAACGGCTCTAAGTACAACGTAGCAGGTATCTGCTCTAAGAACGGCCGTCACCTTGCTATGATGCCTCACCTTGAGCGCGCCATCTTCCCATGGCAGTGCGGTCACTACCCAGCTGACCACAAGGCCGATGAGGTAACACCTTGGATCGACGCACTCATCAACGCACGTAAGTGGGTTGAAGCCAACAAGAAGTAATTTCCAAAACAGATTACTATAAACAAAGCCGAGCTCTCTTGTCGAGGGCTCGGCTTTGTTATTTGTCCTCATTTTGTTTTTTTTACACTATCATTTGTTTTTTTTACACTATCATTATCTTTGCATGACAAGCATAATGACTCATCGTGTCATTATTCATATTATATATGATAGCAAGTTGGCTTGTTTTGAAAGAGTGAAGAAAAAAAATAGACTCACCAGTCAATTTTCGAGGCAGCGTGTTATATTATAGTTGTAACGATAAAACAAACAGAAATGGGGAATCACACAAAAGGATAGCATCAGCCGTCTCGTTGAGGCCATAAACGCAGTACATGTTCCAACTGAAGAAGAGTTTCGCCTTCGGCACGAACAAGAGAAGGCTGAGTTGGAAGAGTTTGAACGTACTAAGATGGGAGGTTGATGTTGTCCAAAACTTTCAAATATTAAAAAAAATGAACACAAGTAGTTTTGAACGTGAAATAGCGTTTATAAAAGAACATTATGGCTCTCCGATGTTTTCACCTATTATGCGTTGGAATGATAAGTATCTGACAGAAGAATTTAAGGGAATGATTCCATATATCTGTATCAATGACCTTGTCAATTATCAGTATGTGATATGTGCGATCCCCCAAGAGGAGGTTAGGATGATGCTAATGGAGATGAATCGCAAGAATGTGGTTAAGGAATACGATTCGCTTGAAAGCATGGTGATTGACGGTTGGAGGATTGATACATAGGGCAATCTTTCAATTCTATTAAATACACATAAAATTAAGACAAATTCGTCGAACTCACGTTGATTTAAATTTTTCAAGAATATGTTTTCAAATTGTATTTTAAATTTGTTAAAAGATCCTGCTTATCAGGAGTTGAATGCTTATTATCAAACAAGTACAGTGTTCAACATTCTCGGTCTTGAGCGTAATGAAAATCGTCACAGCGCATTCATTGCATGGTTGCTAAATCCTGCAGAATCGCATCAGTTGGGTGAGAATCCGTTGAAGCAATTTCTGTCGTTAGTAGCAGCCCACACCAGCGATCAGCATGGCAATGCAGACGAATATAAGTGCTATTACGACATAGTGCGCCCGCACTTGATTACCGGCAACTACCGTCTAGAGGTGGATACAATCCGTACGGAGCAGTCTATCATAGGCTTAGCACGTGGCAGATCTAGCGATTTTGCGGACTATGTGGAAAAAACCAAGAGCGGAGCATTCAGTACAGACTCTCAGAACCGATTTGACATTTGGATGCTGTTGCGTATAACTTTTGAGGGCGAAAATGGAGCCGACGAAACTTGGACCCTTCCTCTCGTTGTTGAGAATAAAATCTACAGCAAGGAGGGTGATGCTGGAGATAAAGACAAAGCGCAAACCGTGAGGTACAAAAATGCCATGGGAGTTATTAAGAATATCATTGGCCAGGGAAAATATTGTCAGCCACTGATGGTATATCTGACACCAGACAGGACAAAGCCTACGGCAGAAGACTTCGTGCCACTCAGTTACCAAGATTTGCTTGACTATGTGATAACGCCCTCTTCAATCCATGCCCAAGCGCAGACCATATCGCAGGAAACTAAGGTTATGCTGGATGGCTATATCAGAAATCTCAGTTGTCCAACCACCAACTCCGATGCCGACAAGAGCTACAGCATTTTGGCCATTGAGGCTTCGGAGAGTGACAAACTGGAGCGTATCTACGCGCATCCAGCATTCAAGCAGGCATTATACGGAATGTATAGCTCTGAGGCACAGCAGCTTTTGGATGCAGAATACAAAGAGACAGAGGATGAACAGAAGATTATAGAAGATTTCTGGAATGCAAATGAGAATCTCTTCAAGGTAGTGCTCTACAATCATTTCAAGAATGATGCAGACAAGTTGGTTATTGCAAGGCGTATCATAAAGGTAAGCAACAGAGACAATACCCGCTACATCGTGGTTGATGCTGACGGAAAGAGCATGAACCAGAAACCTGCCTCCAAAAGCGAATCAGCATTTCTCATCTTCAAGGCTTATTGCCAGAAAGAAACCGTTAACCTTGACAAATTGAGAGAAGCCTTCCCATGCAAGGAAATAAGCACTTATTATTATGACAGATACTTGCAACACCTGTTCTATGATTTTGATACGGAAGTAACAGTAGATTTTCATGCCAACAAGTACTATGGCAACGTAATTCAAGAAGGCAACTGGGACTTCTATAGTGACAATGACCATATCTTGCCATGCACAAGTGGTCGAGTTCGTAATGTAAAGATGTGGCGAAAGGGAGACTTCGACAGACTGGTGGAATGGGCAAAGAAATATGGTATCAATGTTATTCCTGCTTAAAGCAGGTAACACAAAGATTCTAATACAGGAAAAGGTTGTTGATACATCAAGAGGCGTTGCCCATCGGCAGCGTCTCTTTTTCTTTCTCTCGTTCGGCGTAGGCTCCAGCCTACGTCGTTGTTAGGTGCAAGGCTCCAGCCTTGCTAGCATCCTCAACCTCATATTATTCATGTAGCAGTACAGTAAGGCAAGAACCTTGCTGTTGGCTTATGTTTTGCCTTGGAACTTATCTGAAAAGATAGTGAATGAGGAGAATTGTCGTTTTTTTTCACTCTCCGGTTAATAATCTCCGCATGGTTTTATCTTCATATAGAGACCAAAACTTTAGAACATGAAGAACTACACAAAAGAAAGCATCAAAAGACTTGTTGAAGCTGTAGAACAAAGCGGGAAGTATGCTGAAAGCATGAGGAAGGTAAACGAAAGACAGAACAAGGAATTTGAGGAAGAATTGGACCGGATAAAGAGAGAAGGCGGCGTAATAGTGAGTCACCTTGATTTCTGTCGAGGTGACTTCCATAGCGCAACTATACGTAAAGAATACACCAAAGACGGCCGCATCGAAACTCACCACGAGGAGACAGTACTCGACAAGGCCCATACAAGGATCAAGAGCTATTCGCTCAAATTCGACAAAGACGACAACCTCATAGAGAGATGCGAGCTAGGCACAAAGGTATTAAGCCATGAGCCGCACTAAAGGGACGCAACAAAGTGCCTTACTTTCTTGTTTTTCGCCACCGATTCATTACCTTTGTCGATGACAAGCATAACGACTTATCGTATATTATTACATAACATCGGTTTGACTTGTCGGAGAAAATAAGCATTAGGCAAAAGTCAAACAGGCATACAATATGGAGAGGGAAAAATCTTGGGTGGAAAACCTGATTTTTCTAATACATACGACAATTGTTTTATAATCCGAGGGCTTATTGGGCTTCAAAAAGATATAAAGAGGAAGACGATGAACTTAAAAAGAACAATAACGTCAAGCCTGAAGAATTACAATGGATTATAACTAATTATGATGCAAGTTTATTAAAAAAAGCATCTGAAACATATGGGAAATAAGTTAGTATTTCTGAGGACATTGTTGTCGTTTATCATTTTATGGTTTTTTCATATAGTAGTATTTAATCTATTATATGATGTGCTTTGGAATATACAAGAATTGAGTTCCGTTGGCGTATCATGGGGAATACTCGTGATAGTTCATAAAGTAACTTTTGCTATGTTCTCTTTTGTATTGTCCATATCAGAAATCCATAAGAAGGAAAAAACAAGAATTCTTCTGATAACTTTTTGTTTGATTTTAACTTTGTTATTTCTGAAAGATTCGATTCTAGATATATCTAGAAGATGTTGTACATTATATTTCTGTGAAATAGTAGGGCTATTATTGCCTTATTTCACTTATAGAATACTCGTGAATATAAAGTCTAAATAATATGACAGATTAGATCCTTATGATACCGCCGCTTTTTCGAGCCAGTTGCTAAGTTAAGGAAATAAGGTTTAATTTAGTTTGACTTGTCCCTAAAATAAGAAACGGCAAAGAATGAGGGAAAGCCTTTAAGCTGGCGTGCAAATATCATATATTGAGAGGATTGTTTTTTTGCATAAGTAAAAAGAATGCAGTAATTTTACCGAACAGAAACAAGTATTAAAAGATTCCTATGAAAAGATTTCTATATTCGGCATTGACAATGATGTTTGTGGCATCGTGTGGAGTGAAGACGACATCGAACAGCAATGAGACATCGGCAGATACGGCACAAGTAGCGACGGCAGAAGAAACAGCTGGTGCAGCATGTGCTGCATATACGTTGACAGAAGATGTGGCATTGAAAGTGAGGAAACTCCTTGGTGGGGAAGTGCTGATAGACTTTGAAGCCAATCCGTTGGAATTTGATGAGACGCAGTTGAGTGAACGCACGGCGGAAACGTATGACGTGATGGATGAGCAATGGGCTTTGCCATACGAAGACGTGTATCTGGGATTCAATATAATATGTCTGAAGCGCAACGACGGTAAATATTCGGTAATACATCAGTGCATAAGTACATACGACGGATGTCCGTCGGTGTATATGACAAAATACTATACGCTTGACGGAGACAAGCTTGAAGTAGCGGAATCGATACTTCCGGAGATTAAGAGCACAGATGTAGTTGACGAATTTGACGACTGGTATTATAAAGAACAGATAGGTGATGATCCAAAGGCACTGCACGATATGAGTGTCGATGAAATGGTGATGGGACTTAGAAAAAATGAAGACAACACCAGAGACGTGTGGATTAAGGCAATGTTTATTGGTGGACGATGGTTGAAGTGGAATGGCGAGTCGTTGTCGCTGAGCGATGAAGTGTATACACGCGATTATATGAACGAAGACATGGTTGCAGGATTCGCCTTTGACGAGCCGCTTCCTGATTTCCCGGATATGAAGAGCTATAAGCTTGACAATGACGGAAATGGCAATGTGACTCTCATGAGAAACGGTTCGCCTGCAATAAAGTTCAAATATGAGAATGATGCGCTTGTTGAGGCTGTTGCTTTGTCGAAAGACTTCTGCGAGGTGGCAGGAACCGTATTCCGTATGAATATGGACGAAGAATAGGCGAGAATGTAAATGCTTAAAAATACGCATAAAAAAACGCAGATCACCTTTTGATGGTCTGCGTTTTTATTTATGTCTGCGTTATTATTTCAATCCGGCCTTGAGAGAGCGAATGACGGCACTGTTGAATCCGGCATGATCAAGTTCGTTGAGTCCCTTGATGGTTACGCCTCCAGGGGTAGTTACCTTGTCGATAGCCTCCTCTGGGTGCCATCCTGTTTCCTTGAGGAGTGACACGGCGCCTTGCATAGTCTGCAGTGCAATCTGCTTTGCCTGATTTGGGTAGAAGCCCATTTCGCAGCCACCTTCCATTTGGGCGCGAATGTAGCGCATGACATAGGCGATGCCGCAGCTTGCCATCATCATGCCAGGGCCTACAAGATTCTCGGTTACAACAAGAGTGTCACCGACCATGTCGTAAAGAGCCTTGACCTGAGCAAGAGCCTCGTCGGATGCAGACTTGCCTTTGGCGATGAAACTCATGCTTGCGGCGAATTCGGCAGCAATGTTCGGTATGACGTAGAAGAAGTTGCCGTCGGCACCAAGAGCTTCTGTGAGTTTGTCGGTAGTGAAGTTTGCCGCATCGGAAACGACAATCTGCTTCTTCAGATCGATAGCGTTCTTGATTTCGCCAAGTACAGCAGGCATAAGCCAAGGCTTGACAACAACCACGATAATGTCTGCACCAGCAACGGCCTTGACATTGTCGGTTGTTACATTAATCTGTGGGTATTTCGCCTTGAAAGAGGCGAGAAGTTCCTCATTCTTGTCGGAGATTGTGATGCTGCTGACCTTGCCGCATTTTGCCCATCCGTGGATGAGAGCGCCTCCCATATTGCCAGCACCGATTACAGAAATATTCATTGTGTTGTATGTTATTTAATACGATTGTAAAGAACAGAACAAAGGTAGCGTGAAATTATCGGAATAGCAAATCTTGTTGCCTGCAAGACTTACATTATTTGTTTCGGAAGTGCCACCGGAAGTCAATATATAGATGTTTCTATGTTGACAAAAATTTGGTAAAATGCATGTGGGGGAGTAGATATTGGGTGACAAGACGATTTATTGATATATTTGTATTATCTTTGTGATGTAAAAACGTATAAAACACGAAGTTGTGAAAAGAATTACTTTTATCATATCTATACTCTTGTCGGCTGTTATTTGTGCAAATGCTCAATATAAAAAGAAAAACGACAACTATCCTCAAACAGAGATTTCAGTGAGTATTGGTATTGCTTCTGTTCCTATTATCAGCAACTCTCTCGGAGGTCATTTCTCTTCGCCTATCGATTGTGAATATGAACCGGAGATGGCTACTGGCGCAATTGGCTTGCAATATCTGCACTATGTTCGTCGCAAGGCAGGCTTGGGTTTCGTTGCAGCATACGAGAGCATTAACTGCAAGGACGAAGACCACGAAGGTGTTGAACTCAAAAACAACTTCATCTCATTTATGCCTACAGCCAAAGGTTATTGGTTTCGTGGTCGGATTATTGGCATGTATTCGCGCATCGCAGGCGGTGTATATCTGAACCTTTATGAAAAGCACGATGATTTGTTTGCCGATATGAAGCAGTCCAAGAAAAAGGCAGGTTTTGCATGGCAGGCATCACCGATTTCAATTGAGGTCGGAACTAAAAATTTCAGTGCATTTGTTGAAGCAGGCTTCGGCTATCAGGGCGTTGCAGTTGCTGGTATCAAGGTTGCCTTTTGATAACTTGTTTTTACCTTATAGAAAAAAATCAGCCGGATCTCACACGTGATAACCCGGCTGATTTCTTTTAAAAATCTGTTGTCGCTATACCTTTATCATATGAATTTTGTTGTGCTCATGTGATGCAAATATATATAATGGTTTGAATATCGCAATAGAAAAAGCTGATATCTCGACCAATGGGCATAATTCATCTATTATCGGCACGAATGAACGTTGGGATGGCCGTCCGAAAAGGTATTTTGTTTAATTTTGACGTGCAAAACAGAGCAGTTATGGATTACGATTTTTGTGGTGCAGAGGCATTTTCGACGAGAAAAAATGAAGAAGTGCCTTTTGCCGTCATCTTGCCGAAGCAGACTCATTCCGATAGGGTAGTGGCTGTTAAATCGGCCGATATCGATATGTCGGTTCTTGATGGCGTAGATGCATTGGTGACGAATGTTCCGATGTTGGGTATTGGCGTGAAGACGGCAGACTGCGTTCCGATTCTGCTTTGTGATGAAGTGCGGGGTGCGGTAGCGGCCATTCACAGCGGATGGCGAGGAACGGTAGGCCGCATCGCTCAGAAAGCCATTGCGGTGATGATGCGTGAATATGGAACAAATCCGCAAGATTTGAAAGCTATTGTCGGACCGTCTATTGGCGTTGACAACTTTCAAGTCGGTCCGGAAGTCGTAGAAGAATTCCGTCAGGCCGGTTTCCCGATGCAAAGGGTGCATCGCAATGATGGTGAACGTGTGGCAGACTCGATGCGAGGCGGCGATCATCTGGATTTATGGCAGGCCAATGTCTGGCTTCTTGAAGAGTGTGGCGTCAAGCCAGATAACATAAACGTGTGTGGCATCTGCACTTATGATCATCATGAAACTTTTTACTCGGCACGCCATGATGGCAATCGAATGACGGACCGAATCATCAATGGCATCCGCCTGCTGTGAATGCTTTCAGCGACAAGTTTCGATGCCGATTATGCCAACAATGATGAGAAAGGCAAAGAAAAGCCGCATGAATGAAGCGCTGTCGCCAAAACAAAAAATGCCGATTATCAGTGTGCCGACTGCACCAGCGCCAGTCCATATTACATAGGCTGTGCTGACGGGAATAGTCTTTTGTGCCATATAGAGTAGTGCCCCGCTCAAAACCATACACGCGGAAGCAAAAGCCATCCATGGCCAGAAACGGTCAGGGTTCTCGCTTGACATCTTGAATCCCAACGGCCATCCTATTTCAAATATGGCGGCAAGTATCAGGTAGAGCCACGCCATGCATTACAGTTTAAGCAGTTTGATTGCAGACCATTCATTCATCGTGTGCGTCTCTTCAAGTTTTAATCCATGTCTGCTGGCTTCGTCTGTAATGACGGGAATGTCTTGCTCATAGAAACCGCTCATCATTATCGTTCCGCCATGTTTGAGCGCTGCGGCGTAGATCTGCATGTCGCGCACGAGTATGTTTCTGTTGATGTTGGCAAGGATAACGTCGAAGACAGGTTCCTGTGGCAATGTCTCGGCACCGCCGAGTGTGATGTGTATGTTTTTGCATCCGTTGAGTTCGATGCTTTCTGTCGCGTTCTTGAAACACCATTCGTCGATATCGACACATTCGACTTTTGCAGCGCCGCATTTTTCGGCCAATATGCCGAGAATGCCTGTGCCACAACCCATGTCGAGGACATTCTTAGACGTCAGGTCGGCCTGCATGATGTATTCCATCATCTGTGTCGTCGTCTCGTGATAGCCTGTTCCGAACGACATTTGAGGATTGATGATGATTTCATATTTGAAGCCGGGCTGACTTTCGTGGAACGGACTGCGAACAAGACACTTGTCGCCGATGACGATAGGCTTGAAGTAGTTCTCTTCCCATTCCTTGTTCCAGTCTTCGTCGTCAACCATTTCGCTTGTCATCTTCATCTCGACGCCTTCGACCATTGGCGAGAGTGTTGCAAGTGACTCTTCGTCGGCCATGCCTTCCTGCGCATAACCTTCGAAACCGTTTTCTGTGTCGCAGAAAGAGTCAAAACCCATCTCGCCCATCTGGGCCATTAAAATCTGCGATGCAACTTCGTCGTAAGGTGTCAGTTCTATTGTCGTCTTGATATATCGCATAGTCGTATGTCCTTTTATTGTTTGTTGACGCAAAGGTAGCTATGAATTGCGAGATTAGATGCAAAAAAGGATTATGTTCTGAACATATATATTTTTTTTGTCTGGTGGAGAACAACCTAATAATACTTTTCATAACTTTGCATCCGTGAATAAAAATAACACAAATAGCAAAAAAATAACAGACGCATGCTTAGCACTCGATTTTATTTCGGCTTTTATTATGGCTTTTTTGGCTATCGCCAAGAAAAGGGTGGGTATTGCATGTAGTTCGATGATATAAAGACTTACAGAAGCCCACCCGAAAAGGTGGGCTTTTTTGTTGTGATATAAGACAAGAAGAAATGAAAGAAGTTAGGAGAGTTGCCATTCAGGGCGTCGCAGGTGCCAATCATGAGATCGCCGCACGTGAATTTTTCAAGGATTATGATGTTGAGGTTGTTCCTTGCATGACGTTTCAAGAGCTTTTTGACCTTGTCCGTCAGGACCGTTCGCTCTATGGAATTGTTGCGATAGAGAATACGCTTGTCGGTTCAATTCAATCGAATTATACTTTGCTGAAAGACTCTGGTCTTGAGGTTATTGGCGAATATAAACTCCGAATCAAGCACAACCTGATGGTTTTGCCGGGAGTGAAAATGGAAGACTTGACGGAAGTACGTTCACATCCAATGGCTCTCGGACAGTGCGAAGCCTTCTTCCGCAACTATCCAAACATTCGCCTGATTGAAAGCGACGATACCGCGCTTTCGGCAAAGGACGTTGCAGAAAAGAAACTCACAAATGTGGGCGCCATTGCCCCTGAACTTGCGGCGAATCTCTATGGACTGGACATACTCCACAAGGGAATCGAGACGAATAAGAAGAATTTCACACGTTTTCTTGTTGTCAGCGACCGTGGCAGTACTGAAAAAGACGATTTGCTAGCTGAAAATCGCATCAACAAGGCTTCGCTTGTATTCTCGCTTCCTCAGGAAAAAGAGGTCGGAAGCCTTTCTAAAGTGTTGACAATCTTCGCATTCTATGGTCTCAACTTGTCGAAGATCCAATCGAACCCTGTTGTGGGACATGAGTGGGAATATCTCTTCTATGTCGATTTGTCGTTTACAAATTATACACGATATATTCAGGCGCTTGATGCTGCGCGTCCATTGTGTGACAAACTGACCGTTTTGGGTGAATATGAAACAGGTCGCCAAAGCGTTGAAGATTAAGTGTTTATAAGAAATGTAAGAATAATATTATGATAATTTCTCCAGCCAAAAGAATAGGAAGCGTGCAGGAATACTATTTCTCGCGCAACAATCGCCGTCTTGACGCAATGCGCAAGTCGGGTGTCGATGTAATCAATCTGGGCATCGGTAGTCCGGATATGCCGCCTCATGCCGATGTAATTGAAGCATTGGCCGAAGAGGCAAAGAAGCCTAATGTCCATGGTTATCAATCATATGTGGGCATTCCTGAACTTCGTGAAGGTTATGCAAAATGGTATAAAGAGTGGTATGGCGTTGAGCTTAATCCTGCAAACGAAGTGTTGCCGCTCATCGGCTCGAAAGAGGGCATCATGCATATCATGATGACGTTTATTGATGAAGGCGATGGCGTTTTGGTTCCGGATCCAGGTTATCCGACATATTCATCGGTTGCAAATCTTGTCGGTGCCCGCACGATCAAATATAAACTCTATGAGCATTTGGGCTGGCAGCCTGATTTCGATGAACTCGAAAAGATGGATTTGAGCGGCGTTAAGATAATGTGGACCAACTATCCGAACATGCCGACAGGTGCCCCTGCAACGATGGAGCTTTATCAGAAGATTGTTGATTTTGGCCGCAAGCATAACATCTTGATTTGCAACGATAATCCATATAGCTTCATCCTTCATGAAAAGCCAATCAGCCTTTTGTCGATTGAGGGAGCAAAGGATGTTGCAATCGAGCTTAATTCGATGTCGAAAGCTCATAACATGGCAGGCTGGCGTTTCGGTATGGCTGCTTCAAACAGCGAAATCATCAACGCCGTGCTGAAGGTTAAGTCTAACATGGATAGCGGCGTGTTCCGTCCAATGCAAGTTGCCGCAGCAAAGGCACTTACACTTGACAAGGAGTGGTTCGATACCATCAATAAGGAATATCGTGAGCGTCAGAAATATGCATTCGAGATTATGCGCACTCTCGGTTGTACGTTTGATGAAAAGCAGGGCGGTCTCTTCGTTTGGGCGCGTGTTGCCGACAAATGGAAATGTGCAGAAGAGCAGAGCGATGAGGTTTTGAACAAGACCGGTGTCTTTGTCACTCCGGGCTTCATTTTCGGCTCACAAGGCGAGCGTTTCCTGCGTATTTCGCTTTGTGCAAAAGTACCGGTATTCCAAGAGGCTTTGCGCCGAATTCAAAATATGTAAAATAAAGAAAAAGAGATATATACAATGGAAACTAAACTTGATTTAGAGCCGATAACCCTTCCTGGTGTGGAGCTTGCACGACCAATGGTCATAGCAGGTCCATGTTCGGCAGAGACCGAAGAACAGGTCATGAACACAGCGCGTGAACTTGCAGCCAATGGCGTCAAGATTTTCCGTGCGGGCATCTGGAAACCACGTACACGTCCAGGCGCATTTGAGGGCATTGGTTCTGAAGGTCTGGCTTGGATGCAGCGAGTTAAGAAAGAGACAGGAATGTTCGTTTCAACGGAAGTTGCAACTGCTCATCATGTTCATGAAGCAATCAAGTATGGTGTTGATTTATTGTGGATTGGTGCACGAACAACAGCGAATCCTTTTGCTGTTCAGGAGATTGCCGATGCACTCAGAGGTACGAATATTCCGGTATTTGTCAAGAATCCTGTGAATCCGGATCTAGAGTTGTGGATTGGTGCTTTCGAACGTCTCAATCGTGCGGGAATCAAGAAGTTAGGTGCAATCCATCGTGGCTTTTCAACATACGAAAAGACAAAATACCGTAACCATCCGATGTGGCAAATTCCAATCGAGCTCCACCGCCGTATTCCAGATCTGCCAATCATCACAGACCCATCGCACATAACGGGTGATTGCAACCTTATCCAGGATATGTCGCAGGAAGCCATGGATATGAACTTCGACGGTCTTATCATTGAGAGCCACGAGTGTCCTGCACAGGCTTGGAGCGATGCAAAGCAGCAGGTTACGCCAGCTCATTTGAAGATGATTCTCGATTCATTGGTTTTGCGTGAACATGTTGTAGGTGACAGCACAAAGCAGACTCTCAACGAACTCCGCGGCGAGATTGACAAGCTCGACGTCGTTTTGCTCGAGACGCTTGCAAAACGTATGAAGATTTCTGAGGAAATCGGTAAGTACAAGTATGAGCATGGCATCACAATCTTGCAGGAGCGCCGTTACGACGAGGTGCTTCAGAGCCGACGTGAAAAGGCTGAAAAACAAGGCCTTAATCCGGATTTCGTAGTTAAGTTCTATGAGGATATTCACGAGGAGTCTGTTGCTACGCAGAATGCCGTCATGAAGCAGATGTCGAAAAAGTAATAGTAACTGATTTGAAATCTGTAATTTGACAGAATTATGAGAATTTGTATAATCGGTGCAGGCAAGATGGGCTCGTTCTTTGCCGATTCAATGTGCCTGCTCCACGAGGTTGCAATATACGACGTTGACATCAAGCGTCTGCAGTATGTGTTCAACACACGTCGCTTGACCACGCTTGATGAGATTCGCGATTTCAATCCCGAACTTGTCATCAACGCCGTCACGCTCAAATACACGCTCAAGATGTTCCACGACGTCCTCCCGTATTTGTCTGAAAACTGCTTGCTTTCCGACATCGCATCGGTCAAGACAGGACTCAAGAGCTTCTATGAGACTTGCGGCCATCCGTTCGTGTCAACGCATCCAATGTTCGGCCCGACATTCGCGAATCTTCGTGAACTCAGTAAGAATCACGCAATTATCATAGCTGAAAGCGATCCGAAAGGCAAGGAATTCTTCCGCGATTTCTATGGTTCGCTCAACCTCAACCTTCACGAATACACCTTCGATGGTCATGACGAAACCATGACCTATGCGCTCTCGATACCGTTCGTGTCGTCGATGGTTTTCGCTGCCAGCATGCGCTATCCTGATGCTCCGGGAACGACATTCACCAAGCACCTCGACACAGCTAAAGGAGTGCTCTCCGAAGACGATTATCTGACATCGGAAATCCTCTTCAGCCCGTACACTCCCGACAAGATCGAGAACGTCATCTCGCAGATGACACGACTGAAAAAAATCATCGAAAAGCGCGATTCGCAAGAGATGAAAGACTATCTGGCTGAGCTCAGAAAAAACATTTTCAGATAAAAAACTGCCAGTGCAAACTGTTAAAGGCAACTTCCGATTGGCGGGAGTTGCTTTTTTTGTTGCGTGTGGGGGAAGTCTCCCCCTGGCTTCGGCCGCCATTGGCGTCCTCTCGCCACCCCCTCACTGGCCATCCTCGCTCCGATCAACGCCGTTGGACTTGGCCGGCTCATGGCTTTCATCCCCAAAAACATTTGATAATCAGATTACCAGAACATCGCACAACTCTTCCGAAAAAACATTTTTTGTCAAAAAAAGAGACGTTTTTTCTTTGCCATAAATGATGCAAAATGGCATTTATGCGCTATCTTTGTGGCTGTCAAAATGATCCTTTGAAAATGATTTCACAGCGAATTAAAGATATGGCCGAGTCTGCAACAATTGCAATGTCGCAGAAATGTCGCGAAATGCAGACCGAAGGCTATGATATTGTCAATCTGAGTATTGGCGAGCCAGACTTCAATACACCCGATCACATCAAGAACGCCGCTATAGCAGCACTCGAGCGTAATCAGACACACTATCCGCCTGTGGCCGGTTATCCGGAATTGCGCAAAGCCATCTGCCAACGTCTGAAGCGCGATTTGGGGCTCGACTACGAAATAAATCAGACCGCAGTGTCGGCCGGTGGCAAACATACGCTCCAAATTGTCATCATGAGCTTGATCAACCCGGGCGATGAGGTGATCATTCCAGCACCATATTGGGTTACATATGCCGAACTTGTCAAATTGGCTGGAGGTAAAGTCATAAGCGTGGAATGTGGCATCGAGCAGAACTTCAAAATCACAGCAAGCCAGCTCGAGGCTGCCATCACTCCGCGCACGAAAATGCTTCTGATAAATTCGCCTTCGAATCCGACCGGCGCAATGTATTCGCGTGCAGAGCTTGAGGCTCTTGCCGGCGTCTTGCGAAAGCATGAAAATGTCATCGTCATGGCCGACGAGATATACGACATGATCACCTATGGCGACGAGCATTGCTCGATGGCGCAGATTGAGGGCATGAAGGATCGCACGATAATATGCAACGGAATGTCGAAAGGCTATGCCATGACGGGCTGGCGTGTCGGCTATCTGGCAGCTCCGCTTGAAATTGCAAAGGCTTGTATCAAACTTCAGGGTCAGCAGACTTCTGGTATCAACACATTGGCGCAGGCCGCATCGATTGCCGCTCTGACCGAGAGCGATGAGCCTTCGCGCCAGATGACTGCCCAGTTCAAGAAACGTCGCGACATGATGTTCGGCCTTCTCAGCGAGATAAAAGGCATAAAACTCCAGATGCCTCCAGGCGCTTTCTATCTCTTCCCAAATGTTGAATCATATTTCGGCAAATCATATAACGGTCAGATAATCAGCAATTCATCTGATATGGTCTATTATCTTTTGACCGTAGGTCACGTTGCAACCGTAGCTGGATCTGCGTTCGGCATCGAAGGCTATATCCGACTTTCGTATGCTGCAAGCGAAGAGAAGCTGCGTGAAGCAGCCCGCCGAATCAAAAAAGCATTGGAGGGTCTCAAATGACATTTGCAGAACAAATCAAAGTAACGACGCAGTCCACTGTCCGGACAGTGAAAGATCGCCCGATAGAGACGATTCTTCTGCTGATACTGACCATCGTAAATACCTTCTGCCTGAATGTCTGGGAAGGCAAACTGTTGGACTCGGTATGGCTTGTGTGTCCGATGATGCTGCCGATAACGCTCTTTACAAACTACATCACTCCACGAGGCCATTCGATGCGTCTTGCCTATGATTTGATGTTGCCGGTATTGCTGCTTCTCATAGTGGCATGCGCCGATGAGCGTTTCATCGAGTTGCGCGACACGACTCAATATACGACAATCGTCACGCTCTTGTGGCTGGGATGTCTTGTATGCCAGGATTTCAAGAACGATAATGAGTTCATTCCGCGCCTTGCCTCGTTAGGTTGGGCGTTGCTTCGCAGTGCACTCGTCTCGACAGCAGTGACGGTGACGTTGCTCATTCTCAATTTTGTCTCGATAACGCTTTTTGATGTCAACGTCGGATGGCGCTTCATGGCCATACCATGGACGTTGCTCTTTCCTATCGAGTTCCTTGCTTTTTTTTCTAGTTCAAAACGCGTTACGAGCATCACAAGTCCAATTGCCAACGGACTGCTCAATTTCCTTGTGAGTCCGGCATTGATGTTCTTTTTGCTGATGCTCTATGTATATATCTTCAAGATATTGTTCTCGTGGGAATTGCCTAATGGCGGCGTTGCTCGAATGACGTATGTCTTTTTCATCGTGTCGATTATCTCAACGTCGCTCTATCGCATAGCGATGGTCAATGTCTTCAATAGATTCTATTACTGGATGCCGATTCTGAGCCTTCCTGTGATTGCCCTTTTCTGGACATCGGTCATCTACCGCATCGCTCAATACGGCCTCACAGAGATGCGCGTATGGCTTATCATGGCCGGCATCTTGAATCTCGTTTTCATGCTGATGCTCGTCTTGGATCGCAATCGATGCTACAAGATGATGATTGTCCATGCAATCGGTTTCCTGTTCGTGCTTGGCCTCGTCCCGCCTCTTTCGGCAAAGAATATAGCCTATTATTTCAGTGGCGACACGATAGATGAGAGTGCTGAATATGAGAAACGCCGTGCAGCTTCAATCGCTGCCTACAAGTGGTTCAAGAATAGCGAGATGAGTCTTGACACGGATGGCTATTCACGAGTGATCCGCGGATATAGCTTCGTGATGTCGGACACGCTCTGTGTTCGTGATAGCCGGGATAGTGTTGTCGTTCGTATCTCGAATGAAAAATTCATGCGCAACATTGCGCGATGCAATGGACTTTCGCTTGCTCAGCTCAAGGATTCGCTGAACCGTTCGGTGCTCGAGAATGACTGTCAGTGTGTTGTCAATCTCAACATACCGATTGACACCGTTGTCGTTTCGTTTGGCAATATCTATTTCAACGGCGAAGGTCTCAGCTCTACTCAGGATGTCCTGATTCTTGCAAAGTGAAGCATTCGTCATGACAATCAGAACAAAAGGATTTCTGCTGGGCGCGATTTCGGCTGCAGCCTATGGTGTCAATCCACTTGCGCTCTTCATGTATGAAGACGGGATGACGACCGATTCGGTACTTGCCTGCCGCTATATTCTTGCTGCGGTGCTGATGGCGGGCCTGATGGTCTTCCGTCGCGAATCGTTTTTACTTACATTCAAGGAATGTGTGCAGCTTCTGATTCTGGGCATGCTCTTTTCGCTTTCGTCCATCTTTCTCTTCATGAGCTACCGCTACATCGATGTCTCGATCGCCTCAACATTGCTTTTCTGCTATCCGGCAATGGTTGCGGTCATAATGATATTGCTCTTCAAGGAGCGTCCGAGCCTTCTGACGATAGTGTCTCTTGTGCTTGTCGGCATTGGCGTAGTCATGCTCAATAGCGATGGTGGATCGTCGGTTGACAGCCTGATGGGCGTGATGTTTGTCATCATCTCGTCGCTTCAGTATGCTGTCTACATCGTCTGTGTCCAGAAGACAAGCCTTGCGAAAATGTCGTCGCTGAAAGTCGGATTTTACAGCATAGCTTTTGGAAGCCTGCTCTATGTTGTCAGGCTTAACATGTTGTGTGACTTGCAGTTGCCTTCAACAATGCGTTCTGTCGTATGTGCAGCGATTTTAGCAGTTTTCCCGACATTGATATCATTGGTAGCCCTCGCTGCAGCAATACGCCATATAGGTTCGACTTCGACGGCCATACTTGGCGCTCTGGAACCAGTCACGGCCGTGTTGATAGGCGTCATAGTATTTTCCGAGAGACCATCGATAATTGCCATTATGGGCATGCTGGTTATCTTTGGCGCAGTGACGCTGCTCCTTGCTGCTCCAAAGCTTGAAGCCCGCAGACGTGCTGCAACAAACAATATGTAAATACGTAGAAAAAATTGTCAACAGAAAAAAAGTATAAGCGATGCAGATTGATATAAAGGAGATTAATGGCGATGTTCATATCAGTGGCAACGTCATCACTATAAACCATGGCAACATCATACTTGCCGACGGTACGGTCATCTGTTCGGGTCAGTCGCCTGTCGTGCCTGGCGCTCAGGTGCCATCGGCGCAGGTTGCACCGTTTGTTGCCAAGACGAGCGAAGCTACACAAAGCGAAGAATTTGAAGTAGGTGTATTCGACAGCGTAACCGTTCGTTCGACATTCAATGTGGAATTTTCCGTCGGCGAGAAACGTCAGGTCATCGTTGAGGCCACAAAGAAATCTCTCGAGCAGGTACTTGTTGAGACGCGTGGCAATAATCTCGAGCTTGATATGCGTGCCGGAAGCCTCGTCGATCAGTCTGAAATCAAGGTTCGTATTGTCTCTCCGCGTCTGTCGCAGGCAATCACGTATGGCAATTCAACGTTCTGCATCGTAACGCCTATCCGCAGCGAAAATACGTTGATGCTATCGACGCATAATGCAAGCCAGATATATGCCAAGAATATAATTTGTCCAACAGTCTATCTTTCTGCAATTGAGGGAAGTACGCTCTCAGTCGAGAGTGTCGAGGCTCGCATGGCAGTAATCGTTAAGGCCGTACAGGCTGGCAAGATGTCTATTTCGACAGCGGCCAAGACGGAATGTCTCTATGTCACGACGAGTGAGGCTTCGCATGTGAATATGACTGGAATTGTGTCGCGCATGGTTGTGACAAAGTTGTCTGATAATTCACATCAGACATTGGCTGGAAGCGCTCAAAAAGTGGAATTCACAACAGCTGGAAACAGCGAGATTGATGCCAAAGAACTCGTCTGCGAAAGTGGCAAAGCCGTGTCGAGCGAGGTGTCACGCGTCTTTGCAAACGTTGTCGGACATTTCGACGACCGTGCGATCATGAAGGCATCCATTATGAACGTAAACAAATAGACCGCGATGATACGAAGATTGCTTGCGTTGGCCTGTGTTGCACTGGTTCTTGTGGTCGTCTCTATATGCGGAGGCGGCAATAAAACCGTTGCTCAAACAACGGAATTCAGTTCAGACGCTCAGGAATATGTCAAGCAGATGAACGACTTCTTCAGTACCGTGAGCGACAAGAAGAAGGCTAAGGAATTTATCTCGCAGCTGAAAACGTTCATGCTCGCCCCTACGACCGATGAAAACATCAAGCGCCTTATAATCAGTGGAAGTAATTCTCTCCGACAGCGTAAGGCCAGACCATTCCCTGACTATGGCGCATTCATCTCTACGATGATGGAAATGGCCAAGCCAAATGCCAGAATCAGCGGACAGAATTTCAATGTCTGGTATGATGTGTTTGTCGGCAAGCTGAGCGACAAAAAAGTGACTCTTCAGCGAGTCAACACATATCTTCAATCGACCAACGAATATTTGAGTAGTGGTGCCATTGCAAAATCGAATTCTGCAATGTGGAAGACCGATGCATCGCAGGTCACCTTTCGCAACGATAATTCGCACCTCTTCATTGATATCCCGAAATCACGCATAATATGCTATGCCGAGGGCGATAGTATCGACCTTTGTGAAACGTCGGGAACATGCGATTTTGATGCCAGGAAATGGATTGGCGAAAGTGGAAAGGTGACATGGGCTCGATGCGGACTCCAGGCCGACAAGACCTACGCCACATTCGGCAAGTATGGAATTGACATGTCGAAAAGTTCCTTCACCATCGACAGCGTGCAGTTTGTCAACTACGACTATTTCTCGTTTCCGCTTTATGGCCGACTCGATCATAAGGTCGTTCAGAGCCATAGCTCGCTTGGCAAGACATATCCGAAGTTTACGACCAAAGACGGCCAGCGTCGCGAGATGAAAGGCATCTTCAAGGATATCGATTACGAAGGTGGATTCTCGCAGATCGGACAGCGATTCCAAGGCAGCGGAACGCCTGAAGATCCTGCAACGCTCACGGTTTTTCGCAAGGATACGCTTTTTATCGTCGCACGTGCGCAGAGTTTCGCGTTCTATCCGAATCGCATCGAAAGTGGAAACACTCGCATAAACATATTGCTCAATGACGGCGAAATACGCCACTCGGGACTCCGTTTCCGCTACGACGACAAGTCAAAGGAAATAACGATGCTTCGTGCCGGCGAAGGTCAGGAGCGAAGCAAGTATTTCGACACCTACCACATGGTTACGATGGATATCGAGCAGGTTAAATGGCGTGTCGGTGACAACGAGATGCATCTTGGCGTCGTCGATGGTGCAAGCCGAGGTATTGCCCGATTCGAATCGCTCGACTATTATCGTCAGGAGGAATATAATGATATTCAGGGTATGGCTCTGACCCATCCGTTTCAGTCGATTAAAGACTTTGTGCGCTACAATGGTGGCGACGAATTCACCGTCGAATCCTATGCGCAGTTCGTCGGTGCATCGGTCGGAGAGGTTCGCCAGACTATGATGCTCTATTCATTTGACAATTTCGTCGAATACGACGAGGTCTATGATGTAGTGCGTCCAACGCAGCGACTCTACAATTATCTCGATAATCGCCTGGCTGAGGCTGAAGCTACGGATGCACGCAAACGTGCTAATCCGAACCTGCGTAATCCTCGCCTTGCCGATGTGGATTATGATGTGATGATTTTCGAGAGTCTCACCAGCGAATATGATCCGAAAACGGGTGGACTGCTTCCAAATGGAACAATCGATCTTCAGAATTATGATATCAAGCTCAATGGCGTTAATGGTATATCAATTTCTGATTATCAGAATGTTGCGTTCTATCCGGAAGGCGGTCGCGTGTTCTTGAAGAAAAACCGCGATTTTGAATTCAGCGGTAAGATACAGGCCGGTATGGTGACGCTCAACGGAGAGAGTTTCTATTTTTCATACGACGATTACAGCATCAACCTTGAGCATATCGAGTCGATGAATATGACCGTCCTTTCTCACGAAATCGACCAATACGGACAGCGTATGAAGCTGCCTGTTCAGAATACGATCTGTAATCTGACTGGTCAGTTGCAGATTGACCGACCTAACAATAAGAGTGGTCTGCGTGGTCACGATGCGACATACCCGCAGCTCGTATCGACAAAGGAATCGTACGTCTATTATGACGATGACAAAATCCAGAACGGACAGTATAAGCGTGATAAATTCTACTTTACAGTTGATCCTTTCACGTTCAACGGTATCAACGATATCCGATATACAAACACGCAGTTTGATGGCGTCTTGACCTCGAACATCTTCCCGGATATTCGCCACGAACTCGTGATCAGGCCGGAGGATAACTCTCTCGGATTCGAAGTGCTGTCTCCGAAGGAGGGCTATCCGATATATGATAATCGTGCCACATTCTATGCCGAAGTTGACCTTTCAAACGCAGGCTTGCGAGGCAATGGCGACCTTGAATATATCAAATCTTTGTCGTCAAGTACCGATTTTACTTTCCTGCCGGACTTGACAATCGGAGAGACATATAATTTCACCGTTACGGAATCCGCATCAGGCATGACAACCTATCCTGGTGTGCAGCTTGGCAAGGAGCAGAAAGCCGAAGATCGACTTGGCAAGATGCGCAGCGGATCCACCGAACTTGAATTTTTCCCATTCAACGACAAGCTGAATGTCTATAACACAATAGGAAAATTCCGGATGTTCCCAAATCCGAATATGGACAGCGGCTACGATTGTATTCTCGATGGAGGTCTGAGTGTTACGCCTAGCGGTTTGCGTGGTGTAGGCGAGGCCGATCTGCCTCATAAGGCCAAGATTGAGGCTGCCATGATGACCTTCACAGACCATACAATGACGACCGATACCACCTATTTCGCTCAGTATCGAACCAACGACAACAACGAGCAGGAACTCGTTTCCGACGGTCTGCGACGCGATCTCATCAGGAGTTCAAAGGCCGATCGCGACTGGTATAACTACGTGTATAGTCCTGTACATGGCGAGACAAAATACGAGACAAACGATGCTTTGACCGAAAACGAAGTGTTCCATGCAATTTTTGAAGAGAATGAGAAAATCGAACGTTTCCTTGGCAACAACTGCATGGTTTCAACACTCGATTTCTCCGAACGAATCGGAAAATTCGCCTATAAGAATTCGCTCGGTGGCGAGAAGGAGTATAACACGATAAAATTCAAGACTCGTGTAAAGGAATTTACGTGGGATATGGAACGCAATGAACAGACAATCGGTATGCATGGTGCCGATCCTGGTCTGCGTTTTGTCTGCACGAAACGTGAACGCGAAACAAACGACTCGCTGCTCATCTATGTGCCTTATGCAACGTTCAATGCGACGACCAACACGATGCAGTGTGAGGAGGTCAAATATGTCAATGTCGCCGATGCTCGCATCAACGTTGCATCCGATGGTTTGCTGACGATACGCCAGTCTAATTCTCGTGACCATATTGCCATCGATCCGCTCAATAATGCAAGCATCGATTTCAAGACCGATTCGACATATCATCAGATATATAATGCACGCGCATTCATCAATGGAGCTGTAGACTATCGTGCAATTGGCGATTACGATTTCTTCAATAGCGAAAAGGTCAAATACACGATTTTTGTCGATTCTGTCTATGCACAGAAAGATGAATATCGAGATGAAGACGGACGTCGTCAGACACGATTCGTCTCGAATGCTCGCGGACATGTCAGTGACGAACTAAAATTTGACCGCCATTTTGCCTTCAAGGGCGAAGTCAGAATCCGCAACGGCCGACAGCTTCTTGAGTGGGATGGTGGTGCGCGCATGATCCACAACGCCAAGAAAGGACCGACGGGTTATGCATATTTCACTTCGGTCATAAATCCTGAACGCGTGCGCATCCCTATTGGTGAGAAACTGCTCGTTTATAAGTCTAATCCACGGGAACGCCATCAGATATTCAAGGATTTCTTCATTCGCAAGGACTCAACGCATGTCTATAGCTCGTTCGTCGAAGTGCGAAAGGATGCATCCGATATCTCAATCATGAATGCCGACGGCTTGCTCTACTACAATACGACTTTTGACCGATTCGATCTCACCCGCAAGGAGAAAATCGCCAAGCCGGACACAATCGGAGCACTCATGAGTTTCATCCCTTCGGAAAACGCAATTGAAGGTTTTGGTGAACTCAAGCTTGGAGTCAGCGAAATGATGGGCAAGAAAATGCCTTTCGAGATACGTTCCGCCGGCAATATCCGCGATGATAGAAACAAAAACGTGCAGACTGTCAACGCATTGATGAGTATCGACTTCATGTTTACAGACGAACTCGCAACGATGCTCTACAAGAAGATACTTGAAAGCAAGGCACCGACTTGTGACTCGCTCTATTCAAGTTTTATGGCTCGTATGTACGAACTCTACGATACGGCTGACGTTCGCTATATCAACACAATACGCAACAAGGGACTTGAAGAGAAAACGCAACTGTTACCTTCTGTCGGCAAGCTCTTCACCTTCGACAATGTCGCACTTACGTGGCTGACGCAGGAAAAAGCCTATATCTGCGATACGACGGTTAATCTCATGCTCATGCGTGATCGAAACGTATGTCGCAAGGCAAACATAAAAGCTGAGTTTATTGCCCAGAAGACAGGTCCGCGAGTATGCATGCAGATTACGACGGGTGACTTCTGGATATACCTATACTACAAGCGCGGATGGCTGCAGGTCATCACATCAGACAAGGAGTTCAACGATGCTCTTCAGCGAACGCCATCGGGCGATCGTGCAAGCAAGTCGCGTGGCATTCGTTACACATTCTCGCCAGAGTCTAATCGCAAGCGTTTCCTTACGAACTTTGCTACGAAGACAGTGTTAGTGGCCGAACTTCAGTATGATAATAGCGAAGAAGAGGGTAGTGAAGAAGATAGCGAAGAGATCGAAGACGTTGATATGTCGGAGGAATGATGCTATAATATTTTCATAAAAAAACATAACGGCTCTTGTGTTTATCAAAAAAAGGCGTACCTTTGCATCGTCTTTGAAAGACATACGGATGGTACCGTAGCACAATTGGATAATGCCTCTGGTTACGGCCCAGAAGATTGGGGGTTCGAATCCCTCCGGTATCACGCAATAAAATGCCTGAATTCTTGCAAATCAAGAGTTTAGGCATTTTTTGATTTTTATGTTTCTCGATTTTGTTTAAATCTTGATATCCATCAATTCGAGCAATTCGTCCTTCTTGCGACGGGAAATCTCTATCTGAAATCCATTGGACATTACTATTGAAGGAATTTCACCCTTAATATACCTGTCTACGTGGTGAATATTGATGATAAATGAACGATGAATGCGAATGAATAGGCTCTGAGGAAGGATATCCTCGTAGTACTTCATATTGCGGCTGACAAGACAATCGGTGCCATCGGCGAAATAGAAATGAGTGTAATTGCCATCAGCAGAACAATATAATATAGAATCTATTGATATGAACCTGACACAATCAGACATTGGAAGTCCTATTCTATCGAACTTGTTGTAGTTGCTGTTGAACTGCTCTACAGAGACAGCAGACTGCCTATTATCGAGAATCTCAAAGACACGTTCTACAGCCTCCTGGAATAAATCGGGCTCGATAGGCTTCAAAAGATAGTCGGCAGCATTATATTTTATAGCCTTGATGGCAAAATTATCGTACGAGGTAACGAAAATTACTTTGAACCCTCGCTCCTTGACATTGAGCAGCAAGTCGAAACCTGTACCATCCTGCATTTGAACATCTAGGAATACGATATCAGGTTTGAGAGCCTC
>JAKSLG010000029.1 GCA_024401295.1 Bacteroidales bacterium
CCTGCTCGTAAACATTCTGAGCTGTGTAGCCGAGTTTCTCATCGAGCACCTTGTATGGAGCAGAGAAACCGAATGTCTCAAGACCCCAGATTGTACCTTCTGACTCAGGAACGAGACCAAGGAGGTTTACTGGAAGACCTGCTGTCATACCGAACTTCTTAACGCCAGTAGGAAGTACGCTCTGCTGGTACTCCTTAGACTGCTGACGGAAGAGACCCTCAGAAGGAACACTTACGATACGAACCTTCTTGCCTTCTGCACGGAGAAGCTCTGCACCTGCAACGAGTGTTGATACTTCTGAACCTGTAGCAACAAGGATAACATCAGGATTTGCATCCGAACCAGCTACGATATAGCCACCCTTACGTGCCAACTCATAGTCGTTGCCCTCTGGGAGGTTGTTGATGTTCTGACGAGAAAGGATAAGTGCTGTAGGGCTTTCAACGTTCTCCATTGCCATAGCCCATGCAGTTGTTGTCTCTTTTGCATCAGCTGGACGAAGAACGAGTGTAGAGTTCTTGCCATCGTGACGCTTGAGTTTCTCCATGAGACGGATCTGTGCCTCGTGCTCAACTGGCTCGTGAGTAGGTCCATCCTCACCTACGCGGAATGCATCGTGAGTCCAGATGAACTTAACTGGGAGCTGCATGAGAGCTGCCATACGTACTACTGGGAGCATATACTGGCTGAATACGAAGAATGTACCACAAGCTGGGATAACACCACCGTGGAGAGCCATACCTACGCAGCAGCATGCCATTGTGAACTCAGCAACACCAGCCTGGAAGAATGCGCCAGAGAAGTCGCCTGCCATGAGAGACTTAGTCTTCTTGAGGAAACCGTCTGTCTTATCTGAGTTAGAAAGGTCCGCAGAAGCACAGATCATGTTAGGAACCTGCTCAGCGAGAACTGAAAGACAAGCTGCAGATGCATTACGAGTTGCATCGTTATCCTTCTGTACACACTTGCTCCAGTCAATCTTTGGAGCCTTACCTGAGAACCATTCAGCCTGCTGTGCAGCCTTGTCTGCATTTGCAGCAGCCCAAGCCTTCTCCTCTGCGTAGCGCTCTGCTACGATCTTCTTCAACTCTTCAGCACGCTTTGCATAGAGTTCCTTAACTTCAGGGAAGATAACAAATGGATTCTCTGGGTCACCGCCAAGGTTCTTAACTGTGTTCTTATATGCATCGCCACCGAGTGGAGCACCATGAGTCTTGCAGTTACGCTCGTATGAAGAACCATCTTCCTTCAAAGCGCCCTTACCCATGATACACTTACCGATGATGAGTGTTGGCTTGCCCTTAACTGCCTTAGCCTTCTCGATTGCAGTACGAATCTGAGCAGCATCGTTACCATTGATTTCGATAACTTCCCAGTTCTGTGCACGATACTTAGCAGCAGTATCCTCATTCATAACGACCTTAGTCTCAGTAGAGAGCTGGATGTCATTGCAGTCGTAGAACATGATGAGGTTGTCCAAACCAAGGTTACCAGCGATACGAGCAGCACCCTGAGAAACCTCTTCCTGAATACCACCATCAGAAATATATGCGTAGACAGTCTCCTTTGCAAATGTTGGGTTGCCTGTGTGCTCAGCAAGGAACTTAGCAGCAATAGCAGCACCGATAGCGTATGCATGACCCTGGCCGAGAGGACCAGATGTGTTCTCAATACCACGAGCTACTTCATACTCTGGGTGACCAGTTGTTGGTGAACCCCACTGACGAAGCTGTGCGCACTCCTCAAGTGTAAACTTGCCTGCCAATGCCAACTGAGCATAGAGCATTGGTGCCATGTGACCTGGGTCAAGGAAGAAACGGTCACGACCTACCCATGTTGGGTTCTGTGGGTCATACTGCAAGAATTCTGAATAGAGTACGTTGATGAAGTCTGCACCACCCATAGCACCGCCTGGGTGACCACTCTTAGCCTTCTCAACCATTGATGCTGCAAGAATACGGATGTTGTCTGCAGCCAACTGTGTTGCGTTTTTAGCCATTTTTATATACGTTTTGTGTTTTAATTTTTATTCCTTTTGCCTCTTTTAGAAGCGCATCATCTTCTCAACACGTTTCTGATGACGACCGCCCTCGAATTCTGTTGCCAAAAAAATCTCCGAGAGAGTCCAACAAAGTTCCTCCTTGAGGAATCGAGCAGGCATAACGCAAATGTTTGCATCATTGTGCTGACGTGCAAGACGAGTGATTTCCTCGTTCCAGCAGTATGCCGAACGCACACCATTATGCTTATTGAGCGTCATGTTAATGCCGTTTCCACTTCCGCAAAATGCAATTGCTCGCTTGATCGTTCCCTGGCTCACTGCTGTTGCCAATGGATGAGCATAATCTGCATAATCGCAACTCTCTTCGCTGTATGTTCCGAAATCCTTTATCTCATATCCAGCCGCGATGAGTCGAGCCTTGATGGCTTCCTTCATTACGAAACCAGCATGATCGCTGGCCATACCTAATATTTCCTTTTCCATTTTTTGTTAAAACTTTTCAGAGCATAAAATTAGCACTAATTTTCTACATTTCTGACGATTGCACAAAGAATTACGTGCGCCCAGCACTTGTATCTCTAAAAACGCTCAAAATGCATCAAACTAATACACAAGTTGTTACGATGCAAACAGGTTTTGTGTTACATGTACAAAAATATTTGCAACAAATAGTTTGACTTTTTTATTGTCACTTATAACATACCCTGACCGCGAAGAGCGTCAAGGAACTCCTTGCTAAAAAATTCGTTGTTGGCTTTTGAATAGCGCACCTCTGCAAATACCTGAGCCAGATTCTGCTTATTATTCTCACGAATAAATTTCTCGTTATTCGGATCATTTTCCATAGCCTCAAATGCGCTGCATATATCCTTTTCAGAGTAATCATGATATGTTTCTTCGTGCAGGATAGCAGTCAATGGCAGTCTGCTGCTCATTGGCGCATCTTCGTCTGGATAACCAACCGTGACTGTCGTCACTGGGACAACACCTTTTGGCAATTTGAGCACGTCAACAATCTGTTTTGCATTATATGTTGTCGTTCCCAAATAGCAAATTCCCAATCCATTAGCCTCTGCAGCAATGCATACGTTTTGTGCAGCAAGCGAAGCATCAACAAATGCGCTGATCAACGACTCTGCATTATAAAATCCAGCATCAGCATTTCGCATCTCACACCATTTCGTAAACCTGTTGACATCTGCACAGAACGTCAGAACAACAGGTGCTGAAGTTATCATTGGTTGATTGAAATGAGCTGGAGCGAGCTGCTCTTTAACGCCATCGTCAGTTGTTGCTATAATGCTGTACAACTGCATATTACCCGTATTTGATGCACGCATGCCTGCGTTAATGATCTCGTTCAACAGGGCCTTGTCTATGGCCTGCTTCTTATAACGTCGAACGCTTTTGTGAGCGTTTATGGTTTCTATGACACTATTCATTTTCTTATATTTACGCTGTAACCAACTGGCAATAAACCATTGCAAAAGCACCTGTAGCCATAATGATTTTCGACAACATACTTGCTGAATGATAATCCTTTATCGTTGATGCTTTTGAAATCATTATACATATATATATCGTCGGCATTGTCACGAACAACAAGCAGTAACACCACAAATACGGCACCTGCATCAATGTTGATGATTTGAAATAGACAAGCCACAAAACGAAAAGCATAAACAATTCAAGGAATATCACTATGACTTTTGAATTTCTTATGCCCATCTCAATTGGCAATGTTCTGCACTTACATTGCGCATCTCCATCGACATCTTCCATATCTTTAATGATTTCACGCGATAGATTCGTGATGAATGCGAAAAATGCGAGAACTGCCGTATATGTCCAGATCTGATTGCAGGCCGTACTATTAATAATTTCGCGATTGCCTTGTGCCACTATAGCGGCAATTTCTGCAGAAGCAACGATGAACGTCGTGAGAGCCATCATCAACGCAACAACCAGATTTCCAATCAACATCTGCTTCTTGAAATGCGTCGAATAGAACCACAAAATCACAGGTATGGCAACAAAAAACAAAGCGTAGCTCTCTTTGCGCAGTTCGAATGCCAAATAGAGACCACACATGACGCCGACGAGTGTCAGAAAAACATGCAGTAATATCGCAGCCTTGCGGTCCACAAGCCTATCTATAACCTGACTATTCGGACGATTGATTGAATCGCATCTCGCATCGAAATAATCATTTATAGCATTACCAGACGCTGTCAATGCCATAGTTGCAATGACGAGCAGGATAAAACTGCTTGTCTCCAACGCCGGAGCCACTTCATACACGCCCAATATCGGCAATATTACGCACCAACGCAGCAATATTTGGAAAAGGCCAACGAACAAGACATTCGAAAACCTGACCAGACGAAGATATGCTATGACATTCATATTATTATCACCATGTTAAGTCAGACCCCCATTTGTTTTGAGCACGAAGAACCTGCTCCATCACGTCGCGCACACAACACTCACCGCCGTTGAATGGCGAAACATAGCGAACAACGTTTTTCACATCTGTGACAGCATCAGCAGGACAAACAGGCATGCCAACAAGTCGAAGGACTGGAATATCCGGCATATCATCACCCATGTACATAATCTCGCTGTCATCAAGACCATTCGCATCGCGCCAGTTTTTATATGTCTGAGTCTTTTCAGACTGACCCATGAAAATATCCTTGACTCCAAGTGCCTCAAAACGCACTTTTACAGCTTCGGTACGTCCGCCAGTTATAATGGCAATTTTATAACCCAGCTTTACAGCCAACTGGATGACATAACCATCTTTAATGTTGGCCGTGCGCATTGGCTCGCCATTTGGAAACATTGGAACGGTCGTTTTCGAAAGGACGCCATCCACATCAAAGGCAAAAGCCTTGATTTTTGTCAGATCTTCCTTAAAATTTCTCATATTGCTTGCGTATGCTTTGAGTTATCACATTATAAATCAAACGAGTATCTTCATCTTCAATCATCGACAGATGACGGTTTATAGTATGATCGTCATTACGTCGTGCCGGGCCTGTCTGCGCATCTATTGGATCCATTGCAAAGGCCTTTTCAACAGTCTGTTCGACAAGATTCCTGAGAAAAGAATAGTCAAGATCTTGTGCGTCAAGATGCTGTTTTGCTTTAGCTATAAGCCTATTGACAAAATTGCTTGCCATGACAGCAGCCACATGAAAATGAGCACGTTGGGCACTCGATGCGGAACTGACAATCTTCGAAATGCTTTCAGCAAAATCACGAACAACATTCACCGATGACTCAGAATTGCCTTCCACGAGAAACGGCAACGTCGAAAAATCGATCTTATCTCCTTTCGTGAATGTCTGACACGGATACAGAACGCCATAATTCTCATGACGACTGAGAACATCCATATCCGTCGCACCTGATGTATGAACAACGACGCCCTTCACACGAGGCATTCGCGAAGCGACTTCAGCTATGGCATTATCACTTACGGCAATGACATAAAGGTCGGAACAATCACTCAGACTTTCTACATCATGGCTGTTTTGCATAACAACGTCATGACCAGAGTTACGCGTCGCTTCTGAAAACAAAGTAGCGACATTGCCTTGTCCGATAAACGTCACCTTCATTGCCGTCAATCATTATCGACCTCTATTTCGCCACCAGGGTGCTTGATTTCATATTTCGAGAGTTTCTCGTCGCTTTCAAAGCCCATGCCTGTAATCACCTGCGAACGCGTTGTTATCTTGACGAACTTCTCCGAATAGACACGATGTTCTTTCGTATCCCAAAAAAGCTGTTCCGTATTAAGGGTTTCGTTCTTTTCGGTTATGGCTTCGACATCGTTGTTCAACTCCCAAACAGCATTATCCTTGTAGTATTTCGCATTATTACATCTAATGCGACTCTTCGTAACAGTTCCCTTTTCGCCAAACATCTTGAATTTCAATCCGTTTGGAAAATAAACATATGGTTCTTCAACATCGTCGAACTGCATAAGTTCCGGAGTCTCGAACTCATATTTACAAAATCCGGAATCTGTCACTTGTGAATGGACATCCTTCATCGAAAGCGACGGACGTTCTCCCAGTTCCTCAACGGCCTCCAACTCCTTTTGTGTATTGTGGATGCACGATTGAAAAACAAGTGCAGCAAGCAGCACAAAAGTGCTACCTGCTGCTTGTTTGGCATTATTTATAAATGTCAACATTTATTTTGCACGAATCCTTGTTGTCTCACCGATGAAACCACCGACTGTGTATGAGTCACCAACCTTCATACCATGCATGAAGAGGTCCTCCTTGCTTGGGAAGTACTGTGAGTACTGGCTGATCTTTGCGTTTGCCTCAGAAGTAACGCTTTCATCAACACTCTTAGCCTTAGCAAACTTATCAACTGCTGCCCAGTAGCCAGCCTTCTTTTCCCACTCTTCGCTACCGATGCCTGGAGCACCAGCTGCATAGATTGTTCCGAGGAGGATATATGGGTCGCCCCAACCTTCCTTGAGACTTGCTGCGCTGAGAGCCGAGCTCTTTGCTGCAGAGAATGAGTGAAGCGAGAACTGAACAGTTGCAAGCTCATAGTAGTACTTAGCCTTGTCTGCATTATCCTCCTCAAGTTCGATAGCCTGCTTGTAGTAAGAGATTGCCTCGTCCATGTTGCCCTTCTTGATGCTCATACGAGCCAAGCCACGAGCAGAAGAAGCTGCAGGCTCAATCTTGTGAAGATATTCAGATGTAGAGAAGAAAAGTTCGCTTTCGTCACCGCCCTTAGACTTAGAGAGGAACTTGTTAACCTTCTTCAACCAATCAACGTTATCCTTGTTTGCATCGAGCTGTGGACCGAACACATTGTTGAGTGTCTCAACATCGGCTGCACCACTCTGAGCAAAAATCTGATCAACCTGATCCTTTGTGCTTGATGTAAGCTCCTCGAAATCTGCCTTTTCCTTATCGCCCTTGAATTTCTTGTCAGAATTCTGAACCGCAGTAAGGATATTACCAGCGTTGATGTAGTTGTTAACAACATTCTCAGCTGTATAATCGCCAGACTTGTACAAGTTTACAGTTGAAAGCATATACTTCTGAATGAAAGCTGGCTGAATTGTCTTTGCATCGCCCTTGAATGCCTCATCGAAGAGTGCGATAGCCTGCTTGTCAAATTCAGCACCGGTCTTATAGCTCAAGATATCCAAAGCCTTCATACCCTTGAGATACGAAGTAGGATAGTTCTTATCGTTGCCATAATACTTCATGCGCTGATCATAGACCTTGAGGAGCAAGTCATAGTACTGCTCATCCTTTGTACCCTGATAGAGAGTCTTTGCGATCTTAACACCATCAGTGTAAAGAGTTGTCTTCTTAGCAAGTGGACATTCATTGAACACAACGAGCCAAGGTTCGTATGCGCCCTTGAAATCCTTCTGCTTAACAGCATCACCATATTGAACCAAGTTCATGATGCAACGTACGCTGTCTGCGCCGTGACCATATTTTGAACCATCGTCGATGCCTTTCTGAGCGAATGTGGCACTAGCTGTCATGAAAAGAGCAGCTGCCAAAACGTTAATCTTATTCATCGTTATTCTGTTTTTGTATTTTTAACTCCGTGATTGCAATTTCGTCTGCACTTAGGCCTATTCAAATTGCGTGCCAAACATTGCCGATGCCACTTTCGCTATACCATCAAGCACAAGATTTGGACGTGCAAAGATACAACTTTTAACCTTTATCACCAAATATTTGTAATCACCTCCAGTCAGGATTATGCATTTTTTCTCGTCGCTTTCTGTTTTTCCATTAACAAAATCTTCAATCACGCCATTCACCTCATAATTAAATCCACGGACAACACCTGCAGAAATAGCTGATAGAGTGGTCGTTCCGATATCACCATCCATATCTGACAATGAAGACAACGGCAATTTCCCCGTAAACGCGTTCAAAGCCCGAAAACGCATTTGAAGACCAGGTGAAATATTTCCGCCACGATATATCCCATTAGCAGAGACATACTCATAAGTAACAGCAGTTCCAGCATCTATGACGAGCAATTCCGTCCCGGGAAATTCTGCAACAGCACCCGCTACTGCAGCTATTCTGTCTGCGCCAAGCGTTTGAGGCGAATCATACGCTATTTCGAAAGGTAAAGGCGTTTGGCTGGTAAGTTTCTGCATTTCAACGCCTTCCTGCGAAAGTTGCGAAACAAATATTTGCTCAAATTCATTTGCTGCAACAGAGGCGAACATACCGAACCTTATTTCATTCTCATGACATAGATTGACAGCCACCTCTACAGCATGCTCATGAGAGACTGATGATATTGGAGATATCATTCGGCCATCATCATATACGGCAATTTTTGCGCGCGTATTGCCTATGTCTGCAATGAGTAATTTCATGAAGGGCTATTTCTTTATAGCATTTCGAATCTCGACGAGCAAAGATGGATTATTTTCGAAAGCCGTGCCAACTACAATGATATCTGCACCTGAATCCACAGCTTCCATAGCTGCTTTTCCATCACGTATGCCACCACCAACAATCAAAGGAATATCCACATTTTTGCGCACGGCCGCAATGGTTTCTAATGGCACAGGGTGCTGGGCTCCACTACCCGCTTCCAGATAGAGCATTTTAAGCCCCAACATCTCGCCAGCCATCGCCGTCGCCACAGCAATATCTATCTTGTCATGCGGAATCGGCATTGTGTTGCTGATATACTGGACAGAGGTCACGCGACCGCCATCAATAAGAATGTATCCTGTTGGAATTATCTCAAGCCCACTCTGCTTGATTTTCAATGCAGAATTGACATGCTGACCGATAAGATACTCGGCATTACGTCCCGATATGAGCGACAACAGAAGCATCGCATCTGCATTCGGAGTCACTTGCGAACCGCCACCAGGGAACAAGACAACAGGAATATCCGTCCTTCTGCGAATCTGCCTTACAGTCTCGTCTGTATCACTACCGACAAGACTTCCTCCGACGAATATCAGGTCGGGAGAAGCCTGAGAAAACTTCGCACAAAGACTATCGAGATGCACCTCATCGCATTTATCAGGATCTATCAAGACAGCAAGCATTTTCTTGCCACTCGCACTATTATTTAATATGCTTTCGTATATCGACATAAACCTTAGCAATATACTAGTATCAAATCGTCATAAACCTCATAACACAAGCGGACATCAGCCTGGAAACCGTCTTTTGCAACGCTTCCTCTAAAATGGCCTGATTTGCCCATTCGAAGGCTCGAGACAAACATATGCTCATCGAAGAGGACATCCTGAAAGTCAAAGAGTTTAAACATCGTCTCTTTAGCACTCCAAATGATAAGAGCCGCACGGATCTGTTCGTCACCTTCTGTTTCTGGAATAAACTTCATCTCGCGCTGAGCCACATAACGAGGTATCAGATGGAGGACACGTTTTGAGAAATATTCCATATCGAGAGCCACCGGATGCGAGGCCAGTCTGACGCCAACATAACCAATTGTATGCGTGATGGATATGCAATAAGACGAATCTTTCAAATAAGGCTTTCCCGAATCGCGATAACAGATCTCAACCTCTTCGCCAAGCATTTCGCGAAGCAGAATACGGACAGTCAGCCACTCCTTCTTGCGTTTATCATTGCGAAAACACGAATAGACATTGCGCTCCGACTCTTTAATCTCGTACTGAGACTCTAGTTCCTGAAGCGTCTCCGACATGCGCCAGATACCCATCGAAGCATTGTCTGTTATCGTTTTTTTGAATAGTGGCATTTCCTATTTCCAATTGAATGTTTCTACAATATGAGCTATGTCGTCCTCTATGTATGCAACCACAGGCGCAAGACTGTCTGCATTTGGCTTCGTATAAAAATATACAGAGCCACGGAAAAGGTGACGCGTACTGTCTGTCAAAGCGAACTGCAATGGAGTTGCTGCATTTCCGCGAATTCTATAGAGCGTGCCATAAACGCGACGAGCAGCATCTTCATAATAACTTTCACCTATCGCGTCGGCCTTTATCGTATGTTTATAGACGAGTTTGCGGCTGTCCTCAAGGGCTTCCTCTACATCTCCATGAATATCTCTATACGTCACATGAATTTTGCAACGCAAATCCTTATAATTGATATTAATCCAGTGTGGCTCTGCATTTTGATCCACATCAGGCTCAACGGATGCCAACGTCGGATACTCGAAGCCATAAGGCTCACCAACGCTGTCATACGAGACATATTCATGCTCAGGCAACGTGATGCGGAAATAGCCTCGCGGTTTTGGCACTAGCGGCTCGCCACAAGCCAGCATCATGACGATCAACGATATATAGCAGAAGACTTTTTTCATCGTCTTACAAATCTTACTTTCACAATTTTACGAGCATCGGCCTGCATCACTTCAAACTCATAGCTGCCAAATTTGACTTTATCACCCTTTCGCGGAATCAAGCCATTGACTTCGAGCAGGAAACCAGCAAGCGTCTCGGCTTCGCCACGTGACTTCTCAAACTCTTCGCCGTCACTACCGATAACTTTGAAAAAGTCGTTGAGCGAAATCTTCGCTTCAAAAACGACAGAGCCATCCGGCATTTTTTGCCACATTTTCTCTTCCTCATCGAGCTCATCGTTTATGTCGCCAACAATCTCCTCGATGATATCCTCCATCGTCACGATTCCCGACATTCCGCCGTACTCATCAACAACGATGGCCATGTGCATACGGCTTGTCTGGAATTCCTGAAGCAAGTCGTTAATCATCTTTGTCTCAGGAACATAAAATGCTTTTCTCAACAACTTATCCCAAGCAAAATGGACCTTGTTAAGATGCGGAAGGATATCCTTAACGTAAAGGATACCCACGATATCATCCTCACGTTCGTCATGCACAGGAATACGAGAATATCCCGATTCAATGGCCGTCTTCAGTACCTTGCTGAAATCGTCGGAACGGTCAAGACTGACAACATCCATTCGAGGTGTCATGATATCAGAAACGGACAATCCGGTAAACTTAACGATGCCGTCCAGGATTTCCTTTTCCTCGCTGATACTTTCCTTGGTCAGCTCAAGTGCCTGCGACAAATCGTCGATTGACATATTGTGCTGATGCTTCGCAATGCGGCCGTTGACAACGCCAGAAGACTTCATCAGCAAAAAGCTGAATGGCGAGAATAAAACCGACATTATCGAGAGTGGATACGACATGAATGCCGCAAAACGATAGCTGTGTTGCGTCGAATAGATTTTTGGAAGGACCTCGCCGAAAAAGAGAATCAACATTGTAATGATAACCGACTCAAAAATAAACTGCATCACCGCCGAATCGCCAAAATCGAGCAACTGCATCGAAAGAAATGCAGAGATCATGACAATTGCCACGTTGATGAAATTATTGGCAATCAGTATCGTTGCAAGAAGTTTTTCAGGATTTGACAAAAGCTGCGATATCTTCTTATCGCGAGAGCTTCCGCCCTCTTTGATCTTATTGAGTTCCTGTGGCGTGATAGAAAAATAGGCGGCCTCACTGCCCGAAACCAAAGCACTCATTGCCAACAAGACAACGAGCGCGACGCCTAGCATAATGCTTTCAAAAGTGACCGGCCTCAATGTTATTGCATCAAGGTCGGTCAATATACTGTGATATAAATCGGAGTCCAATGTGATAAAATTTGGTTAGCGACTGCTCATATCATTATCAGAATGGCGAATCAAAATCCATATCAGGCGATTCATATCCGCTTGCGGTATATGGTTCACCGAGTTCACTCTGCGATCCACTGTAGCGTGCCGAAGCTGTTGACGAACCATTTGGCTCGCGACGGCTCAAAATCTCAAGTTCGTCCACTAGAATTTCTGTAACGAAACGGTTTTGATTATTGCGGTCAACGAACTGACGGCTTCTGATCTTGCCTTCTACATATAGTTTCGAACCCTTGTGAACAAAACGTTCAACAACCTGAACCAAACCACCTCTGACAACAATATTGTGCCATTCAGTTCTCTCAGGTATCTGCTTGTCATCACGGCCCGTATGTGCGCGCTCAGTTGTTGCGAGTGTAAAATTGGCAACCGCACTGTTCTGATCAAAATAACGAATATCCGGATCCTTACCTACGTTGCCCAAAAGAATAACTTTATTTACTGACATGTTCCCTTAATTTTTAGTAACTTCCTAAATAATTGTGACCGCTAATTTACAACTATTTTTTTCATTCGGAATAATGCGCAACAAAATTATGCTATTTGTAATCTTTCAAGATAGCAACGAATCACAACAAAAAGCACGACTAAACGATCATTCCTCATGCGCGAAACAATCCATGCTTTAAAAACAGGCTTACACAAAAGTCTAATATTCCGATGCATAAAAAAATATGTAGCCATCGCCAGCAATTAAAGTTCAAAAAAAACGAAAACTACGACAATGATATCAAAAGGTTTCAATATATTTGCACTAAATATTTAGTGGAATCTGTGGATAATATACTCTTGATAATATTGGCAATCGTTTCAGCAGCAGGTGCTTTTCAGCTTTTCTACTGGGCATTTTTCATGTTTCGCATAAAGCGCCATCCTGAACGAACGACAAAAAACAGGGCTTTTTCTGTTATAATATGTGCAAAAAACGAGGCAGAGAATCTTGAAGAACTTATTCCTCTGCTCTACGAACAGGATTTTCTTGAATACGAGATTATTGTTGTTGACGATTGTTCGACAGACGATACAGCACTTGTCCTTGCAGGACTGAAAAACCGTTTCCCTTCGCTCTATTACACATCGATTCCTGTTGACAGGATTTTCAGACACGGCAAGAAACTGGCAGTAACGGTTGGCATCAAAGCTGCAAAAAACGAACACATGGTGTTTATCGATGCAGATTGCCGTCCGACGTCAAACAGATGGCTTCGTGAGATTGCCGATGCATATACAGATGGCAAGGAAATGGTTATCGGATATGGCAAATACAGAAAAGCCAAAGGCTTCCTCAACTTCTTCATCCGTTTCGAGACGTTCTGGAACGCCGTTCAGTATTTCGGATATGCCGTTGCAATGCGTCCATTCATGGGTGTAGGGCGCAACATGTCATACACAAAGTCGCTTTACAACGACAGTTCAAAGTTCAGAAAGAGCCTTTGCATACAGTCTGGAGATGACGACATGTTTGTTTCGGAAATGGGCACACGCCAGAACACCGCCGTATGCTATACGCCGCTCAGTCAAACGATTAGCGAGCCAAAGCACACATGGAGCGAATGGGTTCAGCAAAAGGCTCGTCATCTAACCACAGCGCCATATTATCCAACAAGCATAAAGACAATGCTGGCGCTCGAAGTTATCAGCAGACAGATATTCATTTGGGGAAGCATCGCGCTACTAATCTTCGGAGACGAGCAGACAAGAATAATTGTTGGCTCGATTTTTGCTACGAGAGAAATCGTGATGCATACATCGCTCGGAATTGCCCAATCACGAATGGGCGAGAAAGGGCTTTGGCAATATACCCTCATCATGGACATTCTTGTTCCATGGATTGAGGCCATCGTATGGATAAAAAGTGTAACAACCAAACACAGAGACACATGGAAATAGAGATTCAGGATGAAACCGCTACCGTTCACTCCGACAAAGCGAAATACGACCTTGACCTGGTCAACAGAGCTATTGCCGGCGACCAGAAGGCGTATGCCGAATTGATGTCGCGCTATCGCGATTCGATATATTTCATGTTGCTCAAGATGGTCAACAACAAGAGTGACGCAGAAGACCTCACCATTGAGGCTTTTGGCAAGGCATTCAAGAACATCAGACTATATTCATCGAAATTCGCTTTCAGTACATGGCTGTTCAAGATTGCATCAAACAATGGCATTGACTTCCTACGTAAAAAGAGAGGAATCATCATCTCGCTCGACGACAGCGACAACGAGAAAGAGGATTCAAAGCCAAGAACTGTCATCGATGATGGTCTCGATCCTGCAGAGGAGATGATCCGTTCGCAGATTGTTGACCTCGTGCGCGATGTCGTTTCGAAGTTGAAGCCTCGCTATAGGACGCTCGTTGAAATGCGTTATTTCCAGGAATTGTCATACGAAGAGATAAGCGAACAGCTCGAGTTGCCTTTGGGAACCGTAAAGGCACAGCTCTTCCGCTCGCGCGAATTGCTATATAACATTCTCAAGAACACCGAGACCGCTGAGGACAGGTTTGCTATCAGCGAGAGAGACAAGAACGACGAGGAGGACGACTGATGAGCACCCTCGTTAGTGAATATTTCGACACGCTCAGTGAACGACAGAAAGCTCAGTTTGAGCAGCTTCCATCGCTGTATTCAGAATGGAACGCAAAGATCAATGTCGTCTCACGCAAAGATATTGAGCAGATTGAAGAACGCCATATCCTTCATTCGCTCGGCATAGCAAAATACACACAATTTGTAAGCGGCACCAAGATTGTTGATGTCGGCACAGGCGGCGGATTCCCGGGAATACCGTTAGCAATCATGTTTCCAGAGGTGGAGTTTCTGCTAGTTGATTCAATCGGAAAGAAGGTGAAAGTTGCAGAAAACATTGCCGCAGCCATCGGATTGACAAATGTCCGCGTAAAGCATAGCCGATCTGAAGAGATTCACGAAAAGTTCGATTTTATTGTCAGCCGCGCTGTCACGGCGTTTCCGGACTTTGTCAAGATGACTCGTCATCTCGTCAGCACGACGAACAAAAACGCATGCCACAACGGTATACTATATTTAAAAGGTGGAGATTTTGACGATGAAATAAAGGCTTTCGGAACATCGGTTGTGGTCGAAAACCTTACAGACTTTTTCAAAGGCGAATTCTTCGAAACGAAGAAGATTATCCATCTGGCAATCTGAATATGGATTACAAAGACAAATTGGAACTGCTTCGCCAAATGGCGATGGCAGACGGCATCCTTACAGATAACGAGAAGCTGACATTCAGACAAAACATTCCGATGTCTGACGACGAAGCGGCCACTTTGTTTAAATCCATAGAGACAGAATTAGAATCCATACAATCAGAGACCGAAGTCATAGATTGGAAACAAAAGAATGGATTAAATTTTGAAAAATATATAGTAGAACGATTTCCCATTAATTTCAAAATAAAGAACTGGACTGGCGATAAATACATAAACGGCAAATACGACAAACACAACCTAGACCCAGATCTTATTGTCGACATTGAAACGCCAAAACAGATATGCACGATTGCAATTGAATGCAAGTTCCGTATGGGATTTGCCGGTGAATGGGTCTTTGTTGCGAAAGACTACCAACTAGAAAGATATCGAAAATATCAGGCAGAAAACAATACTCCTGTATTTATTGCCATTGGAGTAGGCGGAAGCGGAGCGAATCCTGAACATTTATTTATGGTCCCTGTCAATGCTCTGAAATTCTCTGGAGCGAAACACGAGTATCTCAACAGATTCAAACTCAATGAGAAAAAGAAATTTTTCTTTTTCATAAAGAACAAGACGTTCAAATACAAATAAACAAAAACACAATGTAAAAAGGCGATCTCAATCGAGGCCGCCTTTTGCTTTGTATGACAATATGTCTTTAGAATTCGCTTGTGAAGTGGAAACGTACATCCTTGAAGCCTTCCTGCGCCATCTGAAGCATATAACCGGACTCAGCAAGAAAAACATCGCGTCCCCACTTGTCCTTTGCCATATACTGGACCTTGCGTTTTTTAAATTCCTCAAGTTCCGCATCGTTGTCGCTGTCAATCCAGCAGGCTTTATAGAGCGAAATCGGTTCGTAGCGACATGATGCGCCATATTCGTGGAGCAGACGATACTGGATGACCTCAAACTGAAGTGCGCCGACCGTACCGATAATCTTGCGACCATTGAACTGATTTACAAAGAGTTGTGCGACACCTTCGTCCATAAGCTGGTCGATACCTTTGGCCAGCTGCTTTGCTTTCATCGGGTCGTCGTTATCGATGTATCGGAACAATTCTGGCGAGAAGGAAGGCAAGCCCTTGAATATGATTTTTTCACCTTCGCTGATTGAATCACCTATCTTGAAGTTGCCGGAATCAGGCAAACCAACAATATCTCCAGGATATGCCTCGTCAATAATCGACTTCTTGTCGGCCATGAAGGCTGTCGGACTCGAGAACTTCAACTCCTTACCCAACTGTACGTGCTTGTATGCCTTATTACGTTCAAACTTGCCGCTGCAGACCTTAACGAAAGCAATTCGATTGCGGTGGTTAGGGTCCATGTTCGCATGAATCTTGAAAACGAAACCAGAGAACTTCTCCTCTTCCGGATTGACGATTCTTTCTTCTGCCTTTGATGGCTGAGGAGCCGGAGCAATACGCAAGAAGCAATGAAGCAACTCACGCACACCAAAGTTATTGAGTGCAGAACCGAAGAACACAGGAGCGACCTCGCCACGCAGATAATCATCGACATTGAATTCTGGATAAACGCCCTCAGTCAACTCCAATTCTTCGCGAAGCTGTGCCGCAGCACGTTCGCCGATTTTCTTGTCGAGTTCGTCAGAATCGACGGCAATATTCTGTCCCTCCTCAACCGTCTGTTTTGAGGCTTGGAAAAGGTAGAGGCTACTTTCGTAGAGATTATAAACACCCTTGAAGAGATCGCCATTGCCGATTGGCCATGAAAGAGGACGCACCTTTATGTGGAGCTCATTCTCGATTTCGTCAAGAATGTCAAAAGGGTCGTTGCATGGACGGTCAAGCTTATTGACGAACACCATCACAGGCGTGTTTCGCATACGACAAACTTCCATCAGCTTTCGAGTCTGAGTCTCGACACCCTTTGCAGCATCAATCACAATGATAACGCTATCAACAGCCGTCAATGTGCGGAATGTATCCTCGGCAAAGTCCTGGTGACCAGGCGTATCTAGGATATTCACCTTGTAGCCGTCATATTCGAAACCCATGACAGACGTCGCAACCGAGATACCACGCTGCTTCTCGATTTCCATAAAGTCGGAAGTGGCAGTTTTCTTAATCTTGTTGCTCTTTACTGCGCCAGCCACATGGATAGCGCCACCAAAAAGAAGCAATTTTTCCGTCAAAGTTGTCTTACCAGCATCAGGGTGGCTGATGATTGCAAAAGTACGTCGTCTTTTTATTTCGTCAATAAAACCCATTTTGTCGTTATGTGAATATATTTTTTACGTGTTTATATCTAAGGAGAACTACAATCCCGAAGCGATAGCCTCGCGAGTAGCCTCGACAAGTCCGTTCTGGTTATCTACAAAATTCATCGTATTGATTGGCTCATGAATGATGAGCTCTACCCTATGCGGCATGAGCGTCGAGAGTCCGCCACACATGACCTTGTGAGTATCCTTGAGTGTGATAGGCAAAATAGGCAATTCGAGCGAATATGCCAATTTGAAGGCACCATGCTTGAACGGGCCGAGTTCGCTCGAACCACTTCGCGTGCCCTCTGGGAAAATCATGACAGACGTACCATCGCGAAGAATCTCTTTTGCACGCTGAATACTTCTGTAAGCTGCCATTTTCGATGAACGGTCAATAAAGATATTCTGCATCAATTCGCATGTATAGCCGAGGACAGGCGCTTTGCGAAGCTCCTTTTTGAGTATCCATCGGAAATTGAGCCCGAGACTGCCAAAGATGGCAAAGATATCATATGCACCCTGATGATTTGAGGCTATGATATACGATTGGCCCTTGGCTATATTTTCACGACCTTTGACGATAACAGGCATTGGCGTGACCCACTGCATAACCTTTGCCCACATCACACCGCCATAAAATGAGAGATTTGGCGAAAACGGGGCCATGATGATTATGTATATTGCACCAAGAAGAGTCGCCAATCCGAATATAGGGATGACAACCAGCCACTTATATGGTTGATACAACCAATATTTCCAATCCTTAGTCATTGTCTGCAAGAAAATCATGCAAAGTTAACATTTATAGTTTAAAGTGAAAAACATATAGCACAAAGAGTAGGGTTTTGAATAGGATGTTTGTTTATTTAAAATTACGAATGAGCGATATGCGTCATGTCTTCTTTTAGCTATCGCTCAGGTTACAGTCTTTGTTCATTTAGCTGTCGCTCAGCTTCGCAGTCTACGTTCATTCTTTTCTGTACCGCTCAGAAAAGAACGAACCAAGAAAAGAGCTCGTCGCAGAGAGCTGTCTCGCTAAAAAATCGTCTCACTCAGCTACACGGCAAAAACTCGCTTCGCTCAGACATTCGCCGTGCTTTACGCTGATCTTACCGATTTTTTTTAACGCAAACAGCTCAAGGAGACATTTTGCGTGAGAGGCACTTACATTGTTAATATGCAAGGCTGGAGCCTTGCGTTTAACACCGACGTAGGCTGAAGCCTACGCCGAACAGGGGCCTACACAGAACGGGGGGGCATAGATACAAGACGAAATAGGCCTTCGAACATTTCTATGATAGAAAGAAAATTGCGGAAATATTTCCACAATAGAAAGAAAAAGCCAATTTCTTTTCTGTTATAGAAAAGTATTGCTTACTTTTGTCCCAAAAATATAGCGAGATGAATAGCGAGATAATAAACAATCTAGTGGCTTCCATGCAGCGCCGAATGGCAGCGCTGCCTCATCGGATGCGACCTTTTACGACGGAATATGGCAAGCTGCCTACTAGTTTCATGCTCACCGGATCGCGAGGATGCGGCAAATCGACATTCATGCTCCATCACTCAAAAGGCAAGAGAATGTTATACTTCTCGGCCGACAATCCTAAAGTGATGACTTTCAATCTGTATGACTTCGTGTCGTATGTCTTCATGAATGGCTACGAGGGAGTGATAATCGACGAGATTCATTACGCCAACAACTGGAGCATACACCTCAAGGCACTATATGACGATTTCCCTGGCAAGCAATTATGGGTTTCCGATTCGTCGTCGCTAGTGCTACGTAGTGGAGGTGCCGACCTTTCGCGCAGATTTGTACCGATCAGAATGCCATTGATGTCGTTTCGCGAATTTCTGTTCCTGCAGACAGGTACTCTTTATCCTACATATAAATTGGGTGACAGCGTTTTGCCCGTAGAGCCATCATCAGAAATTCTTAGTCAATTTGCATTATACAGGCAGATGGGAAGCAGGCCGTTTTATAGCGAAGGGGACTTTGAGGCCAGATATATGGCTATAATGGACAAGGTTTTCAACAACGACATACCATTCTTTCTGCCTAGCATAAACGAGAACAATCTCCGCCTGATGCGTGCAATTGTCGGTTCTCTGGCTTCGTCGTCGATACCACGAGTGCAAGTATCATCACTATGTGCAGACTGGGGCGTGGGAGCTGAAAAGCTTTATCAGATTCTCTTTGTAATGGAGAATGTTGGCATTCTGAAAATAGTGCGTTATCAGAACGACAACAAAGCCAGAAGCACAGGCGCGAAGATGCTTTTTGACGACCCTTGCGCATACCCAGTATTGAAGGCGGACGAGGGCACTTCACGTGAGGCATACGTTGTATTTTGCCTGAGCAATGCAGCCTACGACATTTATGCAATGCGCGACGAGACCAAGGGCGACTACATCGCCATCAAGGAAGGGAACGCCATAAACATTGAGGTGGGCGGAAAAAGCAAGAAGCCCAAAGCTTCCGACTACGTGGCACGGGACAATACCGACTACCCGGCAGGCAACGCCATTCCATTCTGGCTGCTTGGCATGATGTGGTAAGAAGATTTTCCGCAAAAAAACAGACAAAACAAAAGGGCACCTCCACGCAAGGAGATGTCCTTTGTTGTTATTTCGAAACGCTAAGCGTTACGATTTTTCATAACTCACGTCCGCCTACGTCGTATTTTTTGCCATCGCGTATGAAGACAATCTTGCCGTCTTCGATGGTCTTGACTTATTCACATTCAAATAAAATAACAAAAGTTTTTAGGTGTCGCATCCAAAAAAACTATTATCACAAGGGGTTTGAGGAGTAGACGTTTTGTATTTTTGTGTTCAACATTCAGACATTACCACCATTATGATACCAAAAATAAATAAACTCACAGTGCTTGACAACTACATTTTATATGTAGAATTTGACGATGGATATAAGGTAAAGTATGATGTGATGGACGACATCAACACTCTGCCGGCCTTCCGTTCGCTCATTGATGTGTATGGATTATTCCAACAAGCTCAGTTAGACACGAGCCGTACATGCGTCTATTGGAACGACGAAATAGATCTTGCAAGTGATAGCATATATGAATATGGCACAGCCGCATGATTAGCTGACATATTTGTTCAAACATAAAGCAAAAAGGCCCGCACCCCAAGATGCGAGCCTTTATTATGTAACTCATCCCGCTTCGCGGAAAATAAATCAAATAAACCAAATTAATCATATTCGTTCGGCTATTAGCCTCACTTTATTCTGCAACAGGACGAACAGACTGACCGTAGTAGCGGCTGTTGTTGTACGTGTCCACGCGGCTGGAATAGAAGTACATATACCATGCGTTGTACGGGAGGCCCTCGTAGAGCGATGACGACCAGTAGTAGCCGTAAGAGCCAGCGTTGCCGAGGTAGCTGTAGCGGTAACCAGCAGCGGGAAGGAATATCCATTTGTCTGTATAGCCAGCTATATTACTTGTCACCTTGTAACCACTGACACCATTCTTTGTTGTCCTTGTCCATGTGCACTTAGTTTGCAATTCTTTCCATTCGCTATAGGTTGGCATTCTCCATGATCCGCCCCAGTTGACGTTGGCGGCATCGTCTGACAACTCAAGGGTTGTCTTGTCATCAGAAAAGCCATCATAGCCATAGCCTGAAGCTTTTGACGATGGAACGTATTTGGTATAGCCAGTTTCATATTGAGCAGGAATTTCTGGTGTTGCTGCAACTGGGAAACCATCAGCATCAGTGTGTGCAGGAACTGCAGGAATAGCCTCGGCAGTCATTCGTTTAGCATAATACTTGTATGTATCACTTAAATATGACTCCTTTGTTATCGTAGTTGTTTCGCCCCATGCTATGTAATATCCATAGTCTTCAGGCTTCTCTGCGCCAATATTTACTGTTGCCCATTTGACGGAAAGACCTAGGTCGATATAGTCATGGCCGTTATACTGACCGCTTGGTAACTGAGGAGTTGGTTGCGATGGTTGCGCATCAAACACTGGCTTATGGAATGTGATGCTGTCTGGCACATCGCTTGTCATGCTATAGACTACCGATCCGTCTTTACATACATAAAATTGCGCATTAGCCTCTGTGGCCATTGTGCCCATGCCTAGGATAGCGAGGGCTGAAAGTATTAATCTCTTCATTTCTATTTCTTTATTAGTTTAACAATTTGTTTGCCTGCTTGCAACAGGTATATGCCTTCTTTGAGTCCCAACATGTTGATGTCAGCATCCTTTGACAGCATAACGAGGCGACCTTCCATCGAGAAGATATGTACCATCTGCCCCTGCTTGAGACCATTGACATGCACATGGTCGGCCACAGGGTTTGGATAGACGCTGAACTCTATGGTTTCAACATCACCAATGGCTGTCGTATTGCCCACCGAGACATTGCCATTACTCTTGGTGAAGACAATGTTTGCCATCCCTTCACTTCGGCTACCAATCTTTTCACTTGGCAACGACTCGTCATTATATTGTATCACGATGTCACCATTCGCCTCAAAGACGATGCGAGCAATCTTGCTCAACGCCTCATTGAAAGTCTGCTCATCGAG
>JAKSLG010000003.1 GCA_024401295.1 Bacteroidales bacterium
GAATTGACCGCTTGTTTCCTTTGTTTGCACTTGTCTCCAGTATGTCAATGTCCTTTGAACTTCTGTCCTTAAGCCCCCGGTTCGTTTCCGAAAGCGGGTGCAAAATTAGAACCTTTTTTCTTCCCCTCCAAATGTTTTCAGCTGTTTTTTTACATCCGCACCCCGCTTTTTCACTTATCGGCATGATTCTCACCGACTTGCATGGCATGTTAAAAAGTGTAATACGTCGATTTATCACATACCACGAACAATAATAAGGCATCATTCTACATCACAAAAGTTGCAACTGAGCAAAAAAAAATATATCTTTACACACAAATCGAAATAGCGAAAGAATGTCATCTGCAATTATTGCTCTCGGATTACTTTACTTCATTGGACACTTGCTAACGCATTTCTTCAAGCGTACAAAAGTGCCCGATGTGCTTATTTTGATCATATTCGGCATATTAGTCGGACCCGTTTTTCATTTTGTAGATCCACAATCAATTGGTGTTGCTGGCAATTTGTTTACTACAATAGCACTTATTGTGATTCTTTTTGAGGGCGGACTTGGACTTGAAGTATCGACGCTCATTCGCTCTGCAGCGCAAGCATTCAAACTGACCACTATATTTTTCGTTGCCACTGCAGCCACAATATTTTCAATTCTATATTTTGGCTTCGAGTATTCGCCAATGGCTAGTGCATTGACTGGATTTATCTGCGGCGGCACATCATCTGCAGTTGTCATTCCACTTATCGGAGCTCTGAAAACTGGGAAAGAGGCCTCTACCATCTTAATTATAGAGTCGGCACTTACAGATGTCCTCTGCATCGTTTTCACTCTTGGCGTTTTGCGAAGCTATGATAGCGGTGATTTCGAGATAGGAAAAATCATAGGAAGCCTGATTTCTTCGCTCGTACTTGCATCGGTAATTGGCATTCTCGGAGGACTTGTCTGGCTTCGCCTACTCAACTGGGTTAGAACTGAAGTAAACACCCAGTTTGCTACGTTTGCATTCATGTTTATTGTCTATGGTGTTGCAGAACTGCTCCACTTCAGCGGCCCTATTGCAGCATTGGCATTTGGCATCATACTTGGCAACAATCACCTTGTCATAAAACAGATCGGCAAAGTTTCTGACGCATTTAACGTGGACAATGTTGGCATCATTTCCGATGCCGAGAAGAAATTATATAAGGAGATTGTATTTCTTTTAAAGATATTCTTCTTTATATACATAGGTATAAGCATCCCTGTCGAACAAATGTTCATTGTTGCAATTGCGGCAACTATTGTCATTGCTATTTATATTCTTCGTCCATTTGCAACAAAAATACTGGTAAGACATAGAATCACGCCATACGACAACATGATTATTTCCATAATGGTTCCAAAAGGATTGGCGGCTGCCGTGTTGGCTGGTCTTCCACAACAATATGGAATGATTGAAGGAGCAGATATTCAAGCGATTACCTACTATATAGTACTACTCAGCATCGTATTTACCTCTGTGCTGATACCATTGACAGAAAAGACACGCTTAGGTCATTCTCTGCAACGCTTTTTTGGTGTAGAAGAGCTGACGACCGACAAAAAAGAGATTGACAAAAATGCAGAATAACCTTATAGTGGTCCTTGGACCAACAGCTTGTGGCAAAACAACATTTGCTGCACATCTGGCATACAAAATCGACGGAGAAATAATAAGCGGAGATTCTCGACAAGTATATCGAGACATGACGATTGGCACAGGAAAAGATCTGGCAGACTATATTGTCGATGGGAAGCAGATTCCATATCATCTTGTTGACATTTGCGAGGCTGGTGAGAAATATAACGTCTATAGATTTCAGAATGATTTTCAAGAAGCATTTCTCGACATCACATCACGGGGAAAAACACCGATTTTGTGCGGAGGAACAGGCCTATACATCGAAGCTGTACTGAAAAACTACAGACATACAAGCGTACCACCAGACAAAGAACTTCGTGCTTCGCTTGAAAGCAAAAGTCTCGAAGAATTGACTGAAATTCTAGCACAATACAAATCGCTACACAACACAACCGACACAGATACAAAGACAAGAGCAATACGCTCAATTGAGATTGAAAAATTCTACGCAGAAAACCCAATTGACGAAAGCGAAATGCTTGATCTCAAACCACTTGTTATTGGACTTGATATTGAACGCGACTTGAGACGCGAGAAAATCACTCGCAGACTCAACGCCAGATTTGAGGAAGGAATGGTCGAAGAGGTTCAAAAACTACTGGATAGAGGTATTTCAGCCGAAGACCTCATTTATTATGGGTTGGAATATAAATACCTTACACTTTACGCGACAGGGAATATGACATTTGATCAAATGAAAGCAGAATTGGAGATAGCAATTCATCAGTTTGCAAAAAGACAAATGACATGGTTCCGTGGAATGGAGAGACGAGGGACACATATAGAGTGGATCGATGCAGCATTGCCAATGGAGGAAAAGCTTGATAAGGTCCTTGCTTTGATGGCATAGTTTCAATATCACGCAATCCAGCAGACATCCGCAATCAATTCGAAAGTCAAAAGAAGCCTTAAGTATAAATTTTCTTAATTCAAGCTTCATTTTAATATCAAATCATTATATTTGCACTGCTAAAAATTAAAAATCATAAGGCAATGGATATAACTGATTTGAAATCGACAATTGAGAACGCATGGGAAGACCGCTCTCTCTTGGCTGCGTCAAAGACAAAAGATTGCATCAATATAATAGTTGACCTTTTGGATAAGGGTCTTTTGCGTGTTGCAGAACCTCTTGAAAATGGAGAGTGGCAAGTAAACGAATGGATAAAAAAAGCGGTAATCCTCTATTTCCCACTCAAGCAAATGAAATCTATTGAGGTAGGACCATTTGAATATTACGACAAAGTTCCACTCAAAGAACATTATGAAGAACTAGGTGTACGTGTTGTTCCTCCAGCAGTTGTTCGCTATGGTTCATTCATTGAGCGTGGTGCAGTGCTTATGCCTTCTTACGTAAACATTGGCGCACACGTTGGCAGTGGTACAATGGTCGATACTTGGGCTACTGTTGGTAGTTGTGCGCAGATCGGACAAGGCGTTCATTTGAGCGGTGGTGTTGGTATTGGCGGAGTTCTCGAACCTGTCCAAGCTGCTCCCGTAATCATTGAAGATCACGCATTCATCGGTTCTCGCTGCATTGTCGTTGAAGGATGTCATGTTGGTGCAGAAGCTGTGCTCGGAGCCGGAACAGTTTTGACTGGCTCTACAAAAATTGTTGACGTTACAGGTTCTGAACCAATAATAACAAAGGGATACGTTCCACCTCGTTCTGTTGTGATTCCTGGAACAATAACGAAAAAATTCCCTGCCGGTGAATTTGGAACTTCTTGTGCTCTTATCATTGGCAAACGAAAGGAATCGACAGACCGCAAGACATCGCTTAACGAATGTCTTAGAGACTTTGACGTTGCAGTATAAGCAAGACAGCATTAAACATCCATAATTATCAAGATGGAACAGAGGCATATCTGTTCCATCTTTTTCTTTGCACACGTCCGTAGACTATTTTTAGCAACATTATCTTTGCATTATCATTAGTTTGTGATAGTTTTGCTCTACGAAATAAAAAGACGATGGAAGAAGATATAAAAAAATGCATTGAAGTACTTCGCAACGGAGGATTGATATTATATCCAACAGATACTGTATGGGGTATCGGATGCGATGCAACAAATAGCGAAGCTGTAAAAAAAGTGTATGCTCTAAAGCAACGAGACGATTCGAAAAGCTTGATTGTCCTCTTCGACAATGTTCAGAGAATTTGTGGATATGTTGACAGAATGCCGGATGTGGCATACGACATGATAGAGCTGAGCGACAAGCCACTCACATTGATTCTTGACGGAGCAAAAAATCTTGCAGCCAACCTTATTGCTGCAGATGGTTCTGTTGGAGTACGTGCTACAAATGAAAAGTTCAGTCATGACTTGTGTATGCGATTCCGGAAACCCATCGTATCCACTTCTGCGAACATAAGCGGACAACCAGCCGCCGCCATATTCAGCGAAATTTCGCCAGAGATAATTGCGGGAGTAGATTACGTTGTAGACTACAGGAAAGATGATATGCAAAAACATAAACCTTCCAGCATCATACGACTACAGCGGAATGGCATGGTGAAAATTATTAGAGATTAGAGTTTTTACTACTATGGATTTTTTTGATAAAGACATTACGACACATAATTTTCCTGAACGAGAGATTGTTCAAAAGCGCTTTAACGACCTTGACGGTCTTCGACACGTGAATAATGGTGTGCAGCAATCGTATTTCGACATCGGACGTGCAAACTACCTTAAACGCATCTATGGAGAGAAATTTTATTGCAATGACCGAGTACTACTGGTCGCATCTTACAAAACAGACTTCATTGCCCAGATTCGTCTTGAAGACAACGTAGAGGTCTGCACATCCGTCTATCACCTCGGCAATAAAAGCCTACGAATGATTCAGGTAATCAGGGGGACTGAAGACGGCAGAATCTACACGAAATCGGATTCCGTAATGGTCGCAATCGAGACAAAAGAAGGCAAAAGCATCGTCATTCCAGAAGAATGGAGAAAAAAAATAGAGGAGATTGAAAAGTAATTTCAAAGTAGACGGATTAGGAACAACACATCCCAAGTAAAAAAACAGTAATCATATATCAACCATAAAAAGAAAAGCGGAAGCCTGGATCACCAAGCTTCCGCTTACTTATTTCAGATTGTGTATCTATTAGAATCTAACCTTCTCACGTTTTACCTGACCATCGGCAGTCGTAACCTCTGCAACGTAGATACCGCTAAGAGCATTTGCAATCACATTGCGACGCTCAGAGATTTCGTTTACAGAAACCATATGACCAGTCATGTCATAGAGACGAACCACTGCTGAAGTTTCAGATGGGAGGCTAACGATGAGACCCTCTGCATTTGCTGCAACACGAATCTTAGAAACAGTGTTCTTGCTTACTGCTGTTGCATCGCCATCGCCACCTTCGACAGACTTATTGCCGAACGAAATCTCGAAACGATCTTTGATATCAACACCCTTTTCTGCCGTGAAAGAATAAGAACCGACCTCACGGAGGTTAACCTCCTTGTCAAGGACATTGTCCTTCAAAATGATCTCATCAGCAGAATCGAACTCGTTTAGATTTGAAGCAATGATTGTTGCATCAGAGCCACCATTCAACTTCACGCCCAAAGTGACACTTTCGACATCTTTAACTTCAGGATAGAAAGGAATAACAAGCTTTTTATCCTCATTCTTCAACGCATAAATCTGACTCATTTTGTCTTCATCAGTCAACTTATTTGCATCGCCCTCGAAGTTATACAACTCGCCACCTTCACGGAATACCAAAGCCAACTCATCACTCTTACCACCGTTGTTAACACGGAGACGAAGAACATCCGTTGAAACGGCAACAGACTTCAAACCAACACCATCGCCATCAACGCCACGAGTCGGATACTTAATTTTCACAGTTGAAGCAGCTGTAGTCTTAACATAGAATGCCTGCTGTGGAGCAATTGTATTACCGATGTATACAGACTCATCTGTTGCTGTATTGTAAGTACCGAATGTATATTCGCCACCTTGCAACGTTCTAACCCAAATCGTCTTCTCTACAGTAGAACCAAATTCAACCGAATTTTTTGCCTGAATTGGTGTCTGGAAAGGATTCTGGATAAGATTCCAGCCATATTTCTTACCCTTCGCTGTCACCACATTATACGTTTGGACACCATTGTATAGCTTTCCTGTCTGCGACAGAGTTCTTGTACCAGAACCTGCCAAGATCAAACTTGCGACGTTATGTTCACTATTAGCAAAACATGCATCGTCAATCTGAGAGAATCCATCACTAGACGCACTGTACTTTGCGAACGCGCCTGGACCATCTTCGCCCCAATTATCAATATTACCGCTTATCGTTGCAGAACCAACCATATACTGCTGCATACAGTTGAACTCATGCTCAACAGTCACTGTGCGTGTGAAATCAGAGGCATAGAAAGACGCTGCATCCTCCACGCCATGACGAATAACAACATCACCACCATAAATTCCACTGACTCCATCATCGTCTTTTGCGACGGATACCATAGATTTTGGATAAGCAGTAAATTTTGCATTTTTCAAATATATAGCGCCATACTCTTCAACGTCAAGTATGCCATACACATCCACAGACTGATAAACTTCTATCGAACCATCAAAATCCGTACCCTGAACAATCAATTCTCCTTCATCACTGATTCTCAGTTTTCCCACAGACATTTCCTTTCCATCAAGGGTTATTTTATGGTTAATAACGACTATATCATTTTCATCATCAGGATACGGACTTGCACCTTGTTCACTGCAACTCCAAGGATACTTGCTTCTAGATCCCGTCCACTGTCCATTACCTGTTGAAGTATATGTTCTAGGCTTAGTTACTTCTGTAGATTTCAAGTTACCCTTAACAGAACCGCCATCAGCGACATTCAGAGTTCCTGTGATATTGAGAGTAGAGCCATCACAGACTTCGATAGAGCCACCGTCGTTAACATTTACGATAGTTTTATTACCATGCTCATTCTGTGCCATATTCCAAACGCCACCACAAACAGTAAGCTTTCCACTCACATTAATCTTATTGGCGTAGTTCTCACCTTGAGTAAAGTTAACAGATGTATCCTTTGCAATATTCACAACATCATTGCGAGTAGGCTTAAGGCTACTATTCATTACATAAAGTCCTGACTCCTGTTGGTATTTCCACTGTACAGAATTCCAATCGCCACTACTCATAGAGGTAATTGTCGCATTCTGATACACCCACTCATTATTTCCAAGAGCATTCTGATTCTCTTTTACGACACCAGAGTATTCAATATTCGCATTCTTATCAACATCAACCTTATCGCACTCAATTGTACCAGCGCCTTGAAGAGTACCGCCAGCCGCAATCTGCAGCTCGCCAAGTTTTACATTTACGACACTATTTTTACTAACATTGAGCGTTGCACCAGATTCCACTACAACGGCACCTTTGTGAGCACCGCCATCGCCCCAGTTCTGAGAGCACTCAATATCAATGCTGCCACCATTAACGAGCTTGAGTTCGCCATCGACCTCAACACCACCGAGAGAAAGCTTTTCAGAAGTTGTCATCTTCAAGCCCTCAGCAATATGGGCGACATCCTCATTCTGGGCAACCTTACCTGGATAGCCGTATCCTGTGGCAGGAGTCCAATAAGAGATATTTACATCTGGATAACAAGACCAATTAGCACCATCAGTCCAATTCGAAGATGAAGACTTAAGATAATATTGATGGCCATTCCAATACTGAGGATCGATTTCTCTTGCCAATCCATCAACAAACAGTGAAGATTCCTTGCTGCAATTAAAGTTAACGTTAAAAGTCTTCATTGTAACAAGACCTGTGCCAGAAACAAGTCCTGTACCACTTTGACCTCCTGCCTTGAATTGTCCTGCAGTAACATCCAATTCACCATTAACAACACACTCGCCATTAACAACGAGGCCGAAATTTTCAGAAACCGTTAGTTTTCCGCCCTCAGCCACACTCAAAGCATCGACTGTCTTCCACTCAGAAATATGCACATCATCACCTGCAGCAACGACCAAAGACTCTGCTTGAGATGTCTGGCAAATGCCGAATGCAAATACAAGAGTGCTAAAAAATAGACCTAGATTTTTCATACTTATTTCATTTTATCATCATCAAAAGAGTTACTATAAATATCCTCAGCCGCAGAAGTACTCTTATTTCCTCCCCACGACCAATCCTCGAAGATACCGCCACCCGGATGTGTATCCGAACTAGAAAGCATCATCACATTGATATCTTCATCGATTTCGCACTCAACGACGCGAGGTGCGACATATTTAATTTTCTGTTCCATAATCTACCTCTAATTTGGTACTTTTACGGCACAAAGTTACAAATAGTTTCCCAAATGAGCAATTAAGGCGTCACTTTAACATTGTTTCATTCATCATCACACAACTCGTTGCTTTTGTTACAAAAAGTCAAAAAAACACAATAAATCAAGCGCAATAATAATTTTTGGCACAAAATATGTACTTTTGCGAACCTAAATTTGGTAAAACACATACGATATGAAAAGACTAGTATTCACACTACTAACTAACCTCATCTGTATTTGCATTGCAGCAGAAACAATAAACGGGACATGCAACGTCGCTGATGACGGAACAATCGCAACCTGGTCATACGACACAGAGAGCCACGCAATAACTTTAAGCAGCGGTAGCACACCTGATTTCGAGAAACAAGGCAAGGACGGATCCACAAATGCTCCATGGAACACATACCGAAACGAAATCTGCAAGGTGGTCATCGGAGAAAATGTACCATACGTTGGCGAAATGGCTTTCTTCAACTATCCACAACTTTCAGAGGTCGAATTCGCAGGAAACAACACGACGAAAGGACTCGGTCCATCTTGTTTTGGCAATTGCAAGGGTATCACAAGCATAAACATACCTGCCAGTGTTGAAACGATAGGAGCATCGGCATTTGCGAATTCTAATGTAGCAAGCATCAACTTTGCTGAGGATTGCAAATTGAAAGACATCGGAGTTTCCGCATTTCAAATGTCCAAAATAACAAAGCTAACCATTCCTGAATCTGTCGAACTAATCAGAGAAAAGGCGTTTAATCAATGCGTAAATTTGGAGAGCGTAATTTTTTCGGACAACGGAAAATTGATATCTATTGGAGACCACGCTTTTTATCTTTGTGAAAAAATCGAAAGCGTAAATATCCCTTCAAGCGTTTCGTTTATAGGCGATTACACCTTTTACCTATGCAGAAAATTATCAGAGGTGAACTTCGCAGAGAATGGAGTTGTGGCAGCCATTGGCAAAAACGCATTTGATCAGTGCGAATCGCTATACGAAATTTCGGTACCTTCGACAGTAAGTCAAATTGGCGCAGGGGCCTTAGCTTCATCAAGCACTGTTATCATTAACAGCCAGACCCCAGCGACAATAGGCATGGAAGTGTTCAATAGCGGAAGCGTTATTTACATACCTGCAGGAAGCGATCTCAGCGTCTACAAAGTTGCGACAAACTGGCAGAAATACGCAGCCAACATACAGATTGGCGGAAAATGCGGTGATGATGCAAAATGGTCATACGATGAGAACAGTAACATATTATCAATAAGCGGAACCGGTAACACATACGACTATGGCACTAAAAACGGCCATACGAATGCCCCATGGTCGCAATATTATGACAAATTAACAAAAACAGATGTCACGAACTACATAGTAGGCATTGGCACAAACGCATTCAACGGATGTACAAAACTCATCGACTTCGATTTCAAAAAAGTCGAGATGATCGGAGACTACGCATTCGAAGGATGTTCATCACTTGCCAACATTACTATACCTGCATCTATCAAAAGCATCGGAACAAAAGCTTTTGCAAATTGCGATGCACTCACATCCGTAATAGTGGAAGGAAATATTCCCGCAACGCTTGATGAAGGTGTCTTCTACGCATCATCTGGACAAATCAACACAAACATAAAAATAGACGTTCCAGCAACTTCTCTAGTTGCATACAGAACAGCTTGGGAGGAATACGCTGATTTAATGGACAAAATCACTAATGGCGTATGTGGCACTAATCTCACATGGGACTACAACGAGTCATCAAAAGTCTTAACGATATCTGGATATGGAAAAATGAATGACTACGGAGACAGAACCAACGATTTGAGCCCAAGAGCACCTTGGAGTACATTCGAGGATGAAATCACATCGGTTGTCATCAGCGAAAATGCGACAAAAATAGGTGATTATGCATTTGCATATTGCAAAGAGATCAGCGACATAGAGTTCGGCAGCAATAGCGCAATTACAGAATTCGGAATATTTGCGTTTAGCGAATGCAAAGCCCTCAACGACATCGCATTACCAGAAAATACCACAAAATTAGGCAAGGGCATTTTCAAAGGATGCGCAGGTTTCACCATTGTCACATTACCAAACAAAATAACCCGCATCGGAGATTCAACATTTGAGGGATGCACGAATTTAACTGAACTGAGAATCACAAACACGACTCCTGCCTCTATCGGAAACGATGTCTTCTCAACAGACGAGACCGGAAGCGAACAAAGTAGCATCATCACAATCTACGTTCCAGACGGATATGTCCAGGACTATAAGACAGCATGGAGCCAATATGCATCGTTAATATACGACCCTACTCCAATACCAACAGGAATCGAGCAGAACAAGATTGTGAACGAGGATGCGCCACGATACAATCTGCAGGGTCAGCGAGTTGGTAAAGACTACAAGGGAATAGTGATTATTGATGGAAAGAAGACTTTCAAGTTCTGAGTTCTTAAGTTTTAAGATGTAATATCATAAAGCGCTGCGGAGACGTGGCGCTTTTTTTGTATTCGTCTGAAAAACTTTTGAACGATTATGTGCGTATAAAAAAAAGATGTTGCACTGCATTGCGAAATAAATTGCAATCAGTTTAACAAGTTTTAAAATCTTTTTATAATTTTGAATTTCGTAGTCAACAAAGACTTTAATCAGTATGCTGTCAATAGAGAGACTCAGAGAGGAAATAGAGAAAGGCATTGGCGAATTGGCATTCAAGAGGGAGCCATTCGGGCTTTATGAGCCAATAGAATATTCGATGTCGCTTGGAGGCAAAAGACTTAGACCAGTTATGTGCCTTGCCGCTTGCTCATTGTTTACGGACAACTATGAGAAAGCGATGTCTGCAGCTTTGGCCATCGAGATGTTCCACAACTTCACGTTGCTACACGACGATGTAATGGACAAGGCAGACATTCGTCGCAATCAACCGACAGTTGTTGCCAAATGGGACGCAAACACGGCCATACTCTCGGGCGATGAGATGCTGATTGAATCGTATAAATTGTTGGCAAAAACAGACTGCCCTGCTTTTTCGCTAGTCATGAGCACATTCAGCGAGACCGCTACCGAAGTGTGCGAAGGACAACAATACGACATGGACTTTGAGACGCGTGACAATGTCTCGCTTGAAGAGTACATGGAAATGATACGCTTAAAGACGGCCGTATTGCTCGGATGTGCGATGAAGATTGGAGCGTTGATTGGCGGAGGCAATGCCCGAGATACAGAGAACCTATATAAATATAGTATAGACCTTGGTCTTGCATTCCAGCTGCAGGACGATTTGCTCGACACTTTCGGAGACGAAAAGACATTCGGCAAGGCCATTGGAGGCGACATAATGGAGAACAAGAAGACATATCTCCTGATTAGCGCAATGCAGATGGCCAATGCTGAGCAAAAGGATGAGCTCACGAAATGGCTTGGCGATGCGGATGCTCCTAGAGAACAGAAGGTAGCGGCCGTAAAGGCCATCTTCGAAGCGACTGGAGCAAAGAAAGCGACTGAAGCAAAGATGGAACAGCTTTATGAAAAAGCGATGATGACTCTCAGAGAGATGGACATTTCGGCTGAAGGCAAGCGATTCTTTGCTGACTTTGGCGATAAACTCATGAAGCGAAAGAGGTGATCACAAAAGATGCAAGGTCAATTGAGTAAAAGTGGCATAATCGCCAAAGCAACAGCGGACAAGAAAACGCTGGTTATTAATTAGATAAGAAAGTAAAAAAAACATATAATCTTGCAATTATGGCTAAGAATGGAAAAATCATCCAGATTGTAGGTCCTGTTATTGACGTCGAGTTTGACGTTAGCAACAGCGAATTGCCTCAGATCTATGATGCACTTGAAATCACACGTCAGAACGGCTCTGTGATTGTAATAGAATGCCAGCAGCATATTGGCGAGAACACCGTTCGATGCATCGCCATGGACTCGACAGACGGTTTGATGCGAGGCATGGAAGTTGTAGCAACAGGTTCGCCTATCATAATGCCTAAGGGCGACAACGTTAAAGGTCGTCTGCTGAACGTGATTGGCAAATCTATTGATGGACTAGAGGATCCCGTAAAAGATGGAGGTCTGCCAATTCATCATGAAGCTCCAAAATTTGAAGAGTTGCAGACATCAGCCGAAGTCCTTTTCACTGGTATCAAGGTCATTGACCTCATCGAGCCATACTCTAAGGGCGGTAAGATTGGTCTCTTCGGTGGTGCAGGTGTCGGTAAGACAGTGCTCATCCAGGAGCTTATCAATAACATTGCAAAGGGACACAATGGTCTCTCTGTGTTTGCCGGCGTAGGTGAACGTACACGTGAGGGTAACGACCTTTTGCGAGAAATGATCGAATCAGGCATCGTCAACTATGGCGAGAAGTTCAAGGAAGGCATGGAGAAGGGTGAATGGAACCTTCAAGATGTCGACCAGGAAGAACTCAAGAAGTCACAGGTTACCATGGTCTTTGGCCAGATGAACGAGCCACCAGGAGCACGTGCACGAGTAGCACTTTCTGGTCTTACCATTGCAGAAAGTTTCCGCGATGGCGATGAGAATGGTGCCGGTCGTGATATTCTTCTCTTCATCGACAACATTTTCCGTTTCACACAGGCGGGTTCCGAAGTTTCGGCACTCCTCGGCCGAATGCCATCGGCCGTAGGTTATCAGCCGACATTGGCATCGGAGATGGGCGCGATGCAGGAACGTATCACTTCAACAAAGCATGGTTCCATCACATCTGTACAGGCTGTTTATGTGCCTGCCGACGACTTGACAGACCCTGCTCCTGCAACAACATTTGCTCACCTTGATGCTACAACAGTGTTGAGCCGTAAGATTGCCGAGCTTGGTATCTACCCAGCCGTTGACCCTCTGGACTCAACATCGCGAATCCTTACTCCAGAGATTGTCGGCAAGGCTCACTACGAGTGTGCACAACGCGTTAAGGAGATGCTTCAGAAGTACAACGAACTTCAGGATATCATATCAATTCTCGGTATGGAAGAACTTTCGGAAGAGGACAAACTTGTTGTTGCACGCGCACGTCGTGTACAGCGCTTCCTCTCGCAGCCATTCCATGTTGCTGAGCAGTTTACAGGTTTGAAGGGCGCATACGTATCAATTGAAGACACAATTAAGGGCTTCAATATGATTATGGATGGTGAGCTCGACAAATATCCAGAAGCAGCATTCCACCTCGTTGGTACAATTGAAGAAGCTATCGAGAAGGGCGAGAAATTGCTTAAAGAGGCTAATGCCTAATCAAGCATAATGAATAAATAAGGAAAAGAAAATGAGCAAATTGCATTTAGAGATAATCACACCAGAGAAGACGCTATACAACGACGACATCGAACTGGTGGAAGTCCCTGGCAAACGAGGTCGTTTTACGGTACTCGTGAACCATGCGCCAATCATATCTACCTTGGAAAAAGGAGAGATACGAGTGAAGAGCGCAGCTGGGACAGACGTGACATTCGACTGCAATGCAGGATATCTGGAATGCTCGGAGAACAAAGTGTCGATTCTTTTGAACTAATTATAGAAAGATTGACAACATAGTCGAAGGGAGCATCCATACGATGCTCCCTTTTTCATTTACGCAACAACAGTATGAAGAAATTTGAATATAAGAAAGTTGATGCCTTCACTAGCGAAGGATCCCTGGGAAACCCAGCCGCATGCCTGATAACGGGAGAGACAGAACTCAGCCATTCGCAGATGCTGCAAATCGGCAAAGAACATGCAGGATTCGTTTCAGAAATAGTATTCGTCGGAAAATCGAAAATTGCGGATTGCAAACTCACTTATTATTCATCGGAATGTGAAGTAGATTTTTGCGGGCATGGGACCATCGCGACGATGTATGAATTCATCAAAAGCAACAAGGATTTGCTGAACAAGAGTGAGATAGAGATTGAGACGAATCGAAAAGGTTGCTTAACAGTGTATAATCGCATCAACGAAGAAAACGCTGTTTACATCACATCGCCCGAAGGCATTGATCTTGACATTCCCGTAACGAAAAGCGAGATTGCAAAGGCTCTTGGCGTAAGCGAAGAAATCATTGACAACCACTACCCCATCGACAACATCGAAGCCGGATTGAAGACACTTATCGTACCTATAAAAAAACTCAGCGATGAGATTTCGATATGGCCAGACGAAGCGCACCTAAAACAGTTCGTATGCGACCACGGAATAGGCAACATTCTGATTTTCAGCAAAGAGACAGACAATGTTGCAAAAATCGCCCACACTAGAGTATTTGCACCTCGTTTCGGTTATCTGGAAGATCCCGCAACAGGTTCGTCCAATTCGGCATTTGCATATTACATGCTTAAAAACGGCATGTGGGACGGTAGCTCAGCGACGCTGGAGCAAGGAGGCAACGACAGAGTTTTCAATGATGTGAAGATCATGAAAAAAAGCGACAGGATTCTTTTTGGCGGAAGCGCAATCAAAAGAATAGAAGGATCATATTTTCTCCAAAACTAACAACTCATACAGATGGAACTCATATATCTCGCAATAGGAATTGCCATAGGATTCATAATCGCATTACTGTATGCGAACGTTCGGAATTCTACAAAAAACAATGCCGCAGCAACAGAATATGCGATGCTTAAGACTGACAACGAACGTCAGAAACAAGAGACAGAACTCCGAATGAAGGAGAGAGATGCATACTACCAACAAATAATAGAAGCCGAAAGGCGAAATGCGAAAGACCTGGCCGACGCAGAGAAACAAAACATGCAGAAACTGATCGATGCAGAAAAAGCGAGTGCGAAGGGACTCATTGACTCAGCTAATGAGCAGATTGAAAAAGAACGCCAGCACTTCAACGAGTTGCGAGCGGAAAACGATCGCCAATGGAATGAGAAATTCGAAGCGATGAAACAAGAAATGCAGAAGCAAGCGGCGGAGCAACTCGCAGCGAAGCAAGCAGACCTGCAAAACACGAACCGCGCACAATTTGACGAGCTGATGAAACCAGTCAAAGAGCAATTTGAAGCCTTCCAAAAAGCCGTTGAAGAGAGCAAAAAACAGAATGAAGTTAACAGCAATCATCTGAAAGATTCGTTTGAAGCACAAATGAAGCTATTTGCGCAACAGCAAAGCATTGCCGTCACATCGATCAAGGAACAGACAGACCGCATTGGCAACGATGCGGCGAATTTGACAAGAGCATTAAAAGGAGATAGCAAAATACAGGGAGACTGGGGTGAAATGGTACTCGAAACAATGCTTGAGAACAGCGGATTGCGAAAAGACGAAGAATATTTCATACAGGAGAATGTCAAAGATGGAGACGGCAACAATTATCGTCCGGATGTCATTGTAAAGTTTCCAGAGGGACGGTCTGTTGTCATCGACTCAAAAGTATCGCTCACGGCATACGCTGAAGCTGTTTCGGCTGAAGACGAAGTGCAGAAAGAACGTCTGATAAAGGAGCATGTCAAAAGCATCAAAAAACACATTGACGAACTTGCGGAAAAGGATTACTCAAAGATTGTCAATGGAGCAATTGGATATGTCTTGATGTTTATCCCAAATGAAAGCAGCTACATTGCAGCTATGAAACAGCAGGCGGACCTCAGCGCAGAAGCATACAGAAAGCATATCATCATCATCTCTCCAAGCAACCTTATGATGTCGCTTCAACTGGCATATAACCTATGGCAGGAAGACCGACGCAATAAAAACGTTGAAGCCATCGTGAAAAAAGCGTCGGAGCTATACGACAAAGTTGTCGGATTCGAAGATGATTTTCTCGAAATGGAGAAAGCCATTTCGAAGCTGTCATCGACATTTGTGGATGCAAGGAAGAAACTTTATGACGGCAGAAACAACATAATGCGACAAACGGAATCGTTCAAAGAGCTTGGCATAACACCAAAAAAACAACTACGCATAGAGTAACTCAGAATATTTGCATTTTTGTTGTTTTTTCTCAAAAAAACATTGCTTCAACATATTAATTTTCACAAAGTTGATATTTGAGAACAAAATACATAAATCTGCGGAATGAAAATTTTCTAAACCAAAGCAAAACGAGAAATAGAACAGAATTCAATATCGTATAATTACAAAAAAAATCGTATTTTTGCACGGCAAAACATTTCGAAACGACATGAAACAGACAGAGCTTTTTTGGAAAGTATTCAATGAGTCAATTGTTGATTACCACAAGTATGACAATGTTGACCATGAAATAGAGAATCCATACGACAAAAGCCAGATAGAACATTTACTATATCACAAGAACTGGGTTGATACAGTTCAGTGGCATTTTGAAGATATCATCAGAGACCCTGAGATTGACCCAAAGGCTGCATTAATTCTCAAACGACGCATCGATGCATCGAACCAAGTCCGCACAGACATGGTTGAGTTTATCGACTCATATTTCCTTGACAAATACAAGAATGTCAAGGTTTTGCCTGATGCAAAAATCAACACAGAGTCACCGGCATGGGCCATCGACAGATATTCAATCCTCGCATTGAAGATCTATCACATGGAGCAGGAGACGAAGAGAACAGACGTTGACGCCGAACATATTGCAAAATGCCAGAAGAAACTTGACGTTCTTCGCGAGCAACACAAAGATCTTTCGACAGCTATCGAAGAGTTACTTGCAGACATTGAGGCAGGACGTAAATACATGAAAGTATATAAGCAGATGAAGATGTACAATGACGAAAGTCTGAATCCAATTCTGTATAAAGGAAAGAAATAAACAAAATCTTTCATCAACAAGAAATGAAACGTGTCCTAATCATACGTTTGACTGCAATGGGCGATGTGGCAATGACGTCGCCCATTGTTTCTGCTGTATGTAGGAAATATCCCGACGTGCAATTCGACATGCTGTCGGAACCATTCTTCGAACCATTTTTCGAAAAGCTCGACAATCTACAATTTATTGGCACGAACATCCGGAAAAGCGGCGAAGGAATAAAAGGCCTGTGGAAACTCTACAAATCGCTATCGAAGAATGACTATGACACAGTAATTGACCTGCACGACGTATTGAGGACAAAAGTCGTCAGATTCTTATTTAGTTTTTTGTCGAGAACAAAAGTTTATGTCATAGACAAAGGACGCAGCGAGAAGCACGCATTGGTTGCAGGCAAAGACAAGCATCAGCTGAAACGAACAACAGATCGCTATGCCGAAGTGATGGCAAAAGCCGGTTTCCCAATAAAACTGGGAGGACACTTTATGACAAAAAAGCCACTTGCAGAAGGCGAAAAAAAAGAAGGCGAGATTTGGGTCGGCGTTTCACCATTTGCACAGCATCAAGGTAAAGTCTACCCTCTCGACAAGATGAAGAAAACGGTGGAATTACTCACAGACAAAGGCGCTAAAGTTTTCATTTTTGGCGGAGGAGCGAAAGAAAAAGCCGTTGCCGAAGAGTGGGAGAAAAATATTATCGGAAGCCAGTCTGTCATTGGCAAAGGCAAGCTTGAAGATGAGATGACGCTAATGTCAAATCTTGATTGCATGATAAGCATGGATTCTTCTGCGATGCACATATGTTCATTATTTGGAGTGAGAGTTGTCTCCGTTTGGGGAGCAACACATCGCTATGCAGGATTTCTTGGATATGAACAAAGTGAGGATGATGTCGTTGAGATCGAATTAGCATGCCGCCCATGTTCAATATACGGCAATAAGCCTTGTAAATATGGAGATTACAGATGCTTCGACATACGTCCTGAACAAATTGTTGAGAAAATCTTTTCTGACAAAATGTCATGACATGCAAACTTGGCAAAGATTTTGATGCGAACTAATCGAACTACAAAAAAATAAAGAGAATGATCATATTATTTATAATCTTTGCGGTCATAAGCTATCTTGTCAGCCACCGCCTCAAAAGCAAATTTGCGAAATATCAGCAAGTTGGAGTCAATATGAGCGGAGCAGAAGCTGCGCAAAAGATGCTCTATGACAACGGCATATATGACGTTACGATACGTCCGGTTGACGGAACTCTGACGGACCACTACAATCCGACAGACAAGACAATCAACCTCAGCAATGACGTCTATTATGGACGCAACATCTCGGCCGTTGCCGTTGCGGCTCACGAAACAGGCCATGCAGTGCAACATGCGACAGCATATTCAATGCTAGAACTGAGAACAATGCTTGTTCCGCTTCAGAACGTGAGCAGCCGAGTGTTGAACGTTATCTTTTGGATAATGCTTATCGGATCGTTCATGCTTCCGTCACTTTTGCCATACAGATTTGCACTTTTGATAATCATCGCAGCATACGCAATATTCACGATATTTGCTTTCGTTACGCTGCCTGTTGAGATCAATGCGAGCCAGCGAGCTGTAAACTGGCTTACAGACAAAGGCGTAATTGTCGGCGAAACTCGTGAAAATGCCATAGATGCATTGAAATGGGCAGCATACACATACGTTGTTGCAGCATTGTCTTCGCTTGCAACTCTTGTTTACTACATCTTCCAGTACTCGAGAAGCAACGATTGAAGTTTATCAAAAAAAATTGAAACACATCCCGAGAGTGCGACGAGTCATCTCGGGATTTTTTTATGTATGAACACTAATTTTCATCGTTCTGGACAAAGGATAAAAGTGTTATAAAAAAGATAAAAAAGCATTATTGCACAACGTTTTTCGCTTGCCAAACACTAAATTTGCAACAACTAAGCAGTGATATCAACAAGATGAAGCATAATAAATTTACATCTGCCGTAATCAAGGATATCATGGATTCTTATTACAAGACTATCAGAAAACAACCATAAAAAAATGAGCATAAGAAGCATCATTATAACGCTGACATCGGCCTTATTCGGTTCGGGTCTGTTCACAAGCTGCAACGCTCGTGAAAGCAATGCTAACGGAAGCATTTCTTCGGCCGAGATAATCAAGAAAATGCAGAAAGAAAAGCATGTGGTTATCAACGGCAAACATGTTGTCGGAGCGTTGAAATTGCACGAAGGTGGAACGGGGTCAAAAGTGCTTGAGGAGGCAACTTCTTATGTTGATTGCGAACTTGTTTTCGTTAATTGCGTATTTGAAGATGAAGTGACGGCTAGCGAGGTAGTCAACGACGGCAAACAGCTAGTATATGCTGATTTCAGACGCAACGTGGAATTCATTGGATGCGTCTTCACGAAAGACGCAAATATGAGCCAATGCGTATTTGGCGGCAAATCGTCATTTGAAAAAAGTTCTTTCAAATCCAATGCAGACTTCACTGGAGTGCAATTTCGTGGCGGAGTTTCGTTTAACAAAACGACATTCGAGATGGAGGCCAAGTTCATAAGTGCGAATTTCAGCATAGACGCGATATTTTTGAAGACTGACTTCCGTTATACCGCAAACTTTCAGAAGTCACGATTTGCCTGCGAGACGATGTTTATGGACAGTCAGTTCGGTGGTAAAACCGATTGGTCGAACATATATGCAGCAGGTCTGATAAATTTCACGAATGCAAGTTTCGGGTCGCGATTGGAATGTATCGGCTCGTACTTCATTGGTGGACTGCAAATGGCAAAATGCCATTTCAACGAAGGTGTTTCGTTTTGCAAAAACACAATAATCGGCGAGATAGGATTGTCGTCTGTACAATTTGATACAGAACTTGAAGCGAAAAAGAACATGTTTACTATAAAACCTAATTTCTCGAAAGTGATTTATGGAGAGAAATTCAGTAGCGAAACGAAGGATAATCAGATAATAATGACGCAAGTCAAATAGATACGGACATGAAAAAGATATTCACCATTGGATTGTCAGCACTTTTTGCAACGACGACTCTCACTTCGTGTGATGAAGACACCTTGGATGCCATTCTCGCTGTGCTTGAGATGGTTTTGACAGATGACGGAACAACCATCACGACAGAGGATGGACATGGACTTGGATGGCTTAGCAATGACGAAGACACTGAATCGATAGAAGATGACATCATCATCAATCCGGGCGAAGGCAGCGAAATCAGCGAGGTAACAGGACTTCCTGAAAAAGTTGATCTCAGTGCATATCTTCCAGCCATCGGTGATCAAGGTGAATTCGGAACATGCGTGGCATGGGCTACAGCATACAACGGCAGAACATGGCTGTATGCGCATGACAAAGGCGTAAGAGGAACGTCGCTCAACAGTTCGCACACATTTAGTCCTGCAGACATGTTCCAGTCGATTGACGCACAAAACAAAGGTTCAAATTGTCAGGGAACAAATTTTGCATACGCTCTCGACAAAATGGTGACACGTGGCGTAGCTTCGCTTGCAGCATCGCCAAATATCAAGAGATATTCTGACTGTTCATGTGAAACATCAGCAACGGCCAACACCGACGCTGCAAAATACAAAATCAAGTCGTACAGAGAGATAAACATCAAAGATGTAACGACAATCAAACGTTATTTGGCAGAAGGTCATATCGTCTTGTTTGGAGCGAAACTCGGCGACAACTTCATGACGTCAAACAGCAACTCTGTGTTGTATTCAAACGGCACATTCAAATCAACCGGCATACACGCATATCACGCGATTGTCTGCGTTGGATATGACGACAACAAGGGCACCAACGGTGCTTTTAGAGTTGTCAATTCATGGGGTGAGACGTGGGGCGATGACGGCTTTATCTGGGTTGATACAAAATTCTTCTGTAGTGGTGAATTTGCATACTGCGGTTTCGTGATGTATGGCCTCAACGACGATGACAGCGAGGCTTTCGACAACAATTCAAACATCGATCTCGAAACATACAAGGTCACAGACCTTGACATGGATGATGAAAATTATCCTCAAGATTCGGCAGATCCGAAATGGCGCACACTTCTGTACGACGTATATAATGCCGGCGAAGGAAACGTTGCGGCTGCGAATACATGGGGCATCTGCTACCTGCTGTACAATGCCTATAACGCAAATGAATACCAGATTGTACTCTTCGATCTCTACACAGACAAGATTGGCGGAGTGGGAATCGGCGAGTACAACAATGATTGGGATGAAGATGAAGCTTATAGCATCCTCGGCGTGAAAGCGCAAGGATTCTCGATAAGCAATGTGGACATTCCAGGCAAGACAACCGTATGCGAGGCCGTCACAGGTGACAACAACAGCGTATTCTCTTGGTCATACAAAATGCCTGATGTCACTGGTAAATATTATCTTGTGTTGATGGCAGATGCTTTCGGAGCAATAACCGAGAGCAACGAAAACAACAACTACTACTTCCTGACGACAAGTGATGGTCAGCCACTTGAGTTCAAAAACGGAGTACTTCAGAATAACGTAGGCAATAACAAATCGTTGGAATTCAAGGAAGTCAAACCAGCCAAAAACGCAAAATTGCCAAATCAGAGTGCAGTAAACAGTGTTGCTCCAAATACATATTCGCCAGAAGAGATAGCTGCGATGATAAAAGCTCATCGCAACAATGGTGAAATTGGCAACAAAGCTCTTTCATGGAAAGAAGAGAACACAAATCTGGCTAAGCCTCGCAGAATGGTTAAAACACGTAACTAACAGACATAAACTTATGATTAGCAAAAAGATATTGGCAGCGATCATGGTCGTAGCCACAACATTCATGATAACATCTTGCATGTCATCAACTCCAGCGACTCGCACGGCAAAAACAAAGAGTCCAACAACTACACAGACTGCACCAAAAACACAGACAAACATTGGTGCTTCTTCGTCATCGACAAATCAGTCGACCTCAACATCGACAAGTACAGTCGGACAAACAAAGTCGGACGGATCGACATCGAAAGCACGCACAACGACAAGAAAATAAACTCTTTTCTCTATCTTTGTGCCAAAATTGCGTAGACAAATGACAATCACAATAAAAGTCGGTTCAAATGTCCTTGCCGGACAAGGCGGAATGCTCAACATTGAGCGAATGGAAAACCTTGTGGCACAGATTGCAGAGCTGCACAAGGCAGGCCACAAAATCATATTCGTAACATCAGGAGCCGTTGCTGCTGGCCGCAGTATGATCAGTGGTTATGCAGACCTCGATCCTGTATCGCAGCGGCAGTTGCTTTCGTCAATCGGTCAGGTAAAACTTATCGACCAATACAAGCAAATATTCGACAGACACAACATACAGATTGGCCAGATCCTTGTAACAAAGCAGGATTTCTCGACTCGGGAGCATTATCTCAACATGAAAAACTGCATTACGACGCTTTGGCAGAGTAATGTCATTCCCGTTGTCAACGAGAATGATGCAGTATCAGTAACTGCACTCATGTTTACCGACAACGACGAATTATCGGGCCTCTTGGCGTCGATGATGGATTGCGAGAAGCTGTTCATTCTTTCGAATATCGATGGTATATATAATGGTAATCCTGCAGATGCCGGATCGGAAGTCATTCGTGAGATTGAGCCAGAGCTCAATGTAGCACAATATGTTCAGACAACAAAATCCGGATTCGGACGAGGCGGCATGCAGACTAAGTGCAAAACGGCTCAGAAGACAGCTGCTTCCGGCATAGATGTCTACATTGCGAACGGAACACGTCCAGATGTGATTAAGCGTCTTGCCGCCGATGACAAAGATTTTGTATGCACACACTTCATTGCAGGTGAGCATAGTCCGGCAGTGAAGAAGTGGATTGCATATTCAGAAGGCTTTGCGAAGGCGACCGTGGTTGTCAATCAAGGTGCAAAACTTGCACTTCTTTCTCATGAGCATGCTGCAAGTCTTTTGCTCCCTGGTGTTGTAGCAATCGACGGAGAATTCAAGAAAGACGACATGCTCCTCATCAAAGATGGCGAGGGTAACATTATCGGTGTAGGACGTGCGAACATGGATAGAGCAAAGATTTCGCAAATGACAGGCATGAAACATTCCAAGCCGCTAATCCACTACGACTTCCTATACATCTACCCTAACGCATAATTCCTTAAGAATAAAGACAATGTCAATACAGGAACAACTCAACAGCACGCGCGAAGCCGCAAGAAGCCTCGTCAAGATAACTGCAGAAGAGAGTGCAAAAATCATTAGAGAAATAGCCGATGCGCTCATCGCCAACTCTGACAAGATTGTAGCAGAAAATGCCAAAGATCTTGCAAGGATGGATCCGAAGAATCCAAACTACGATCGCCTCATGCTCAACAAAGAACGCATCGAAGGCATTGCTTCGGATACTCGAAATGTAGCTGGTTTGCCTGCACCATGTGGTGAAGTGATTGAAGAGCGCACTCTTGAAAACGGACTTTTACTGAAGAAGGTACGTGTTCCGCTTGGTGTTGTTGGTGTGATATATGAAGCTCGTCCGAATGTAACCATCGACGTAGCATCGCTCTGTCTGAGAAGTGGCAATGCGGTTGTTCTCAAAGGTGGTTCTGACGCGGCTGACAGCAATGTCGTAATGGTTGAGATAATGCATGAAGTATTGCGCAAGAACGGACTCAACGAGAATCTCATACAATTACTTCCTGCTGGCCGAGAAGCTGCGACAGAGCTGATGAATGCCGTCGGATATATCGATGTTCTCATTCCACGAGGCTCACGCGGACTCATTGATTCTGTACGTCAACAAGCGAAAGTGCCTGTTATCGAGACTGGTGCCGGTGTTGTTCACACATATTTCGACAAAGACGGCGACCTGAAGATTGCGACCGACGTCGTTGTTAATGCCAAGACACGTCGCGTAAGTGTATGCAATGCGCTAGACTGCCTTATCATTCACAAAGACCGTCTGAGCGATCTGCCTGCACTTGCAAAACAACTCGACGAAAAGAATGTCGGTATCTATGCTGATGAAAGAGCATTTGCGACACTCAAAGGCAAATACAATAATGAACTATTGCATCAGGCATCCGCTGAAGATTTCGGACGCGAATTCCTGTCGCTCAACATGGCCATCAAAACCGTTGATTCACTTGACGAGGCACTCGACCACATATACAAATATGGTCTGAAGCATTCCGAAGCTATAGTCACAGAAAACGATGAGGCCGCTCTCCGCTTTGTCAATGAAGTAGATGCAGCTTGTTGCTATGTAAACACTTCAACAGCATTCACTGATGGCGCCCAGTTTGGGCTTGGTGCTGAAATTGGAATTTCAACACAAAAGCTCCATGCACGCGGTCCAATGGCACTAAAAGAGCTCACTTCATATAAGTGGACAATTTTTGGTAAAGGCCAGACAAGAAAATAAAACACGCTGTACGACCACAAATAGATATTTATTTAGTAATTTTGCAGCGTCAAAAAAAACGATAAAAATGTCTGAACAGAAGAAAGCAAAGCTCGTGCTCGAAGACGGAACTATACTCGAAGGAGTCTCATTCGGAGCAGAGCGTTCAGTTGCCGGCGAAGTTGTGTTCAACACCGCTATGACAGGTTATCCTGAAAGTTTGACCGACCCTTCGTATGCTGGTCAAATACTTGTTTCTACTTTCCCACTCATCGGAAATTACGGTGTTCCTGGTGATGAACGCGATGAAAACGGCATACCGATGTTCCACGAATCAGACAAAATCCACATAACAGGAATGATTGTCAGCGATTACTCCGTAGAGCATTCGCATTGGAACGCAAAAAAATCACTTGGCGATTGGCTCAAGGAATACGGCGTACCGGGCATCACTGGCATCGACACTCGTATGCTCACCAAGAAGATTCGCGAAAAAGGCGCAATGCTTGGTAAGATAATATTCGAAGGAGAAGATGTCGAACTCCACGATCCAAACAAAGACAATCTTGTTGCCCAGGTTTCTTGCAAAGAGGTTAAAACATACGGCAATGGCAAGAAAAGAGTCGTAATGGTTGACACAGGTGCAAAATACAACATTTTGCGTTGTCTTTTGAAGCGTGATGTAACTGTTATTCAGGTACCTTGGGACTACGATTTCAATCAGATTGAATATGACGGTCTCATGCTGTCTAATGGCCCTGGAGACCCTCAGATGTGCAAAGCGACAATCGAAAACATCAAGAAGGCCATCCCTACTGGAAAACCAATCTTTGGTATTTGTCTTGGCAATCAGCTTCTTGGTTTGGCAGCTGGCGCAACCACATTCAAATTGCCATACGGACATCGCGCTCACAACCACCCTGTAATTAAGAATGGTACACAAAAGTGTTACATTACATCACAGAACCATGGCTTTGCCATCGACTTAAAGACATTGCCTGAAGGTTGGGAGGCAAGCTATATCAATATCAACGATGGCACTTGCGAAGGTATCCGTCACAAGACTCTACCGATATTCTCAACTCAGTTCCACCCAGAGGCATGCGGCGGCCCTACAGATACAGAGAAATTCTTTGATGAATTCATTGGCGCAATAAAATAACACATTGGCTATATAAAGAAAAAGCAGAGCTCCATGGAGTTCTGCTTTTTTTGTTTGCTGGAAGTTATATCATTCACCTACGACATAAACTTTTCCATCAAAATGTTCTTTGACTCTTAATGTCGGCAATGTCATTGTGGAATTAAGACAGATTTCTGCATCCCTCCCAAAACCTTTTTTCTGCAATCTGACAAAATGCTCACCTTCAGAGGCCATTTCATATAGATTCTTGGAAGAATTATCCACGAGATTCTTCATTGCCACTGCAAAATCTGACAAGATCAAATTATCACCCAACGACAGAACACGCGAAACCAGACGTCCAGCGCACAAGCCATCTTCAAGAGTGAAACGGCCCTCAGTGCCGGCACATATAATTGATACCGGCATATCAGATTCAGCAATTTCAGTAGCAACCGCATCCACATTCAAGAAAGAACAAACGAGAGTTTTAGCGGCCTTCGACGTTGCGCAGAGAGCCTGCGTCCCGTTTGTCGTAGTCATGACAATCGTCTTTCCATCAACGCATTCATTCACATAATTATACGGAGAATTGTCAAGATCAAAACCTTCAATCTTCATTGCATTACGTTCGCCACCGAGCAAGACGTCACCGAATCGTCCAGAATCTCTAAGAGAAAAAGCCTCTTCAACCGAACTTACAGCCACGATTTGCTTTGCGCCATTGCGAATTGCAACGCTCATTACCGATGTAGCACGCAGGACATCTATCACCACTGCCAAATGACCTTCAAGATTGCGAGACATCGCATCCTGAGCAGTAGCAATAACATCTATACTTCTTCTCATTGGAGATCCTTTAAATGCTTCAATGATGCGCCATTCGATGCTATTTCATTGAGCGCCTGAATTCCTATTTCAAGATGCGGACGAATATAATTGGCCGTCACCTTACGATCGCTCTCAGCCGTCTTTATGCCCTCCGGGAACATCGGCTGATCACTCACGAGCAACAAAGCACCCGTAGGAATATCATTATGAAATCCAACCGTAAGAAGCGTTGCCGTCTCCATATCAACAGCCATTGCACGGATCTGCTCAAGATAATGTTTGAAACTATCATCATGCTCCCATACACGCCTATTTGTTGTATAGACAGTTCCCGTCCAATAGTCAAAACCTCTATCTCGCACAATGGAAGACACTGCTCTTTGAATAGCAAAAGATGGCAACGCGGGTACTTCTGGCGGGAAAAAGTCGTTTGACGTACCCTCGCCTCTGATTGCTGCCATAGGCAAAATAAAATCGCCAATTGCATTCTGCCTTTTCAAGCCGCCACATTTACCCAAAAAAAGCACCGCAGCAGGATTAGCCGCAGACAAGAGGTCCATAATAGTTGCTGCATTCGGTGATCCCATACCGAAATTTATGATAATCATATCTTCCGTTGCTGCATTAGGCATATTCCCACCAATTATCGGTACGTCATAGCGTTCAGCGAACATCTCGACATAGTTCATGAAATTAGTGAGTAGCACATAACGAGGAAATCCCTCCAGGCTACGACCTGTGTATCTAGGCAGCCAGTTAGCAACAATCTCTTCTTTTGTCTTCATAGAATTGAAATTTTGTAGTCCCGACAACAAAGATAAAAAATATCACAAACAACTGCAATAGGAAATAAATAGTTACACATAATCACAATGCTCAATTATTCACTAACTTTGCACATCGAAAAAACAGAAAAACAAGATAATCAATGGAAAACTTGAAATTGGAAACAGCTCGCGTCAGCGCTTTTGCGACAGACGCAGACATGAAAGCAATCAAGGCTGAAGTTGAAGCTGGCATCAAGAAACTTCACGCAGGCAATGGCGCCGGCAACGACTTCCTCGGATGGCTCAACTTGCCAAGTTCCATAACAGAGGCAGAGTTCGCAGACATCGAAGCAGCCGCAAAACAGATGCGTGAAGTTGCCGATTATGTCGTAGTCGTCGGCATTGGCGGATCATACCTTGGTGCACGTGCAGTAATCGATGGTCTTTCAAACAGTTTTGACTATCTCATAAAAAATCGCAAGAATCCAGTCATTCTCTTTGCAGGTCAGAACATTGGCGAAGACTACACAGCTGACCTTCTTGAATTTCTACAGGACAAATCATTCGGCGTTGTTGTAATCTCAAAATCTGGCACGACAACAGAGCCAGCCATTGCGTTCCGACTCCTCAAAGAACTTATTGAGAAGAAAGACGGCAAGGCTGCAGCACAGAAGAAAATCATTGCTGTTACAGATAAAGCAAAAGGTGCTCTCCGCACACTCGCAAATCAGGAAGGATACAAGACATTTGTCATTCCAGACAACGTCGGTGGTCGTTTCTCAGTTCTAACACCTGTCGGATTGGTTCCAATTGCAATTGCAGGTTTCGATATCCGCAAACTTGTAGCAGGAGCAAAAGACATGGAAATAGCGACAGCAGAAAATATCCCGTTCGAAAAGAATCCATCAGCAATCTACGCTGCAATGCGTAATATCCTCAACCGCAAGGGCAAGGAAATCGAAATACTCGTCAACTACCAGCCGAAACTTCACTATTTCACAGAATGGTGGAAACAACTTTTCGGCGAGAGCGAGGGCAAGGACGGTAAGGGTATATTCCCAGCCGGTGTTGACTTCACAACAGACCTTCATTCAATGGGCCAATGGATTCAGGAAGGCGTACGCAATATATTCGAAACAGTTGTTTCTATAAAAATGCCTAACCGTAAATGCGTTATTCCTTCAGATGAAGCAAACCTCGACTCACTTAACTTCCTCGCAGGCAAACGCATCGACGAAGTCAACAAAATGGCCGAACTCGGAACACTCATTGCTCACGCAGATGGTGGTGTACCTAACTTCCGCATAGAAGTTCCGGAACTCAACGAATACTATCTCGGACAACTCATATATTTCTTCGAGAAAGCTTGCGGTATTAGCGGATACATTCTTGATGTAAATCCATTTAACCAGCCAGGCGTTGAGGCATACAAGAAGAACATGTTCGCTCTTCTCGAGAAGCCAGGCTATGAAGAAGCAACAAAAGCTATCAAGTCAAGACTTTAAATAAAACAATACCTATTTATATATAGAAAAAGCCTCGCCAAAAGCGGGGCTTTTTCTCATAACCAAGAACAACAAACAACTTACCACAGGATTCGGACGACAATTTGAAAGCAAAAACATGAGAAATAATATAAAATATCACTTTTAACACAACTTTTCCGAACGGTCATAATCCGACAAAGCTCAGCAAGAGAACACGAAGCATATTATATTGATACACAGCGAAAGAGATAAATGTATTTAATATTTTTTATAAAAAAAAGACAGACAATACATTGTCATTTATATAAAGTTATGTAACTTTGCGTCCGAAAAATAGGGGTGGATAATTATGTCCGCTCGGTATTTCTCGCAAAAGAAGATAAAAACATATAATATTTAATTGTCTAATAATTCGAATTATGGCTAAAGAAACATTCCAAAGAACCAAGCCACACGTGAACATTGGTACCATTGGTCACGTCGATCACGGTAAGACTACTCTTACTGCTGCTATCACAACTGTATTGGGTAAGCAGGGTCTTGCAGAGGTAAAGGCTTTCGATTCTATCGATAACGCTCCTGAAGAGAAGGAACGTGGTATCACAATCAACACAGCTCACGTTGAGTATGAGACTGCTAACCGTCACTACGCTCACGTTGACTGCCCAGGCCACGCCGACTATGTAAAGAACATGGTTACTGGTGCTGCTCAGATGGATGGTGCTATCCTCGTATGTGCTGCAACTGATGGTCCTATGCCACAGACTCGCGAGCACATCCTCCTCGCTCGTCAGGTAAACGTTCCACGTATCGTTGTTTTCATGAACAAGGTGGATATGGTAGACGACGCAGAGCTCCTCGACCTCGTTGAAATGGAACTCCGTGACCTCCTCTCATTCTATGAGTTCGACGGCGACAACTCTCCAGTCATCCGCGGTTCTGCACTTGGTGCACTCAACGGCGAGCCAGCTTGGGAAGAGAAGGTAATGGAACTTATGGCAGCAGTTGACGAGTGGATTCCACTTCCTCCACGTGATATGGATAAGCCATTCCTTATGCCAGTAGAAGACGTCTTCACTATCACAGGTCGTGGTACTGTAGCAACAGGTCGTATCGAAACTGGTATCGTACACGTAGGTGACGAACTCCAGATCATCGGTCTTGGTGCTGAAGGCATGAAGACAACTTGTACAGGTGTTGAGATGTTCCGTAAGATCCTCGACGAGGGTGAAGCTGGTGATAACGTAGGTCTCCTCCTCCGTGGTATCGACAAGAAGGACATCAAGCGTGGTATGGTAATCGCTAAGCCAGGCACAATCACTCCTCACACTAAGTTCAAGGCTTCAATCTACGTATTGAAGAAGGAAGAAGGTGGTCGTCACACTCCATTCCAGAACAAGTACCGTCCACAGTTCTACCTCCGTACACTCGACATCACTGGTGAGATCGAGTTGCCAGAGAACCAGGAAATGGTAATGCCAGGTGATAACGTTAACATCACTGTTACACTTATCCACCCAGCAGCATTGAACCAGGGTCTTCGTTTCGCTATCCGCGAAGGTGGCCGTACAGTAGGTGCAGGTCAGGTAACTGATATCGTTGAATAATAATTATTCAGCAACATATAGCGAGAGTTTAGGCTCTCGCTTTTTACGGGTGTAGCTCAGTTGGTAGAGCACTGGTCTCCAAAACCAGGTGTCGGGAGTTCGAGTCTCTCCTCCCGTGCTAAAGATTCGGAAGAATTATGAGTAAGATAGTAAATTATTTTAAGGACGTACATAACGAACTTGTAAACAAGACTTCGTGGCCTACATGGAGCGAATTAACAAACAGTGCAATTGTAGTAATGGTTGCATCTGTAATTATCGCAATCGTAGTGTTTGGCATGGACTTCTGTTTCGAGCACTTGCTCAAGTTCGTTTATAATATGTTATACTAAGCAATCAATGGCTGAAATCGTAAAAAACTGGTATGTACTGCGTGCGATAGGCGGCAAGGAGAAGAAAGCCAAAGAGGCTCTCGATGCCGAGGTATTGCGCAATGGAATGAGTGACTTGGTAAGTCCTGCAGTTGTTCCTGTTGAGCACGTTTATCAGCAGCGCAATGGCAAAAAGGTCATGAAGGAGAAGATTCTCTTCAGTGGCTATGTCTTTGTTGAAGCTGCACTCAGCAAAGAGGTCGAATATGTATTGAGCAATGTTCCAAACATTATCGATTTCCTTCGCAACAAGAAGAATGAGGCAGAAGCTATGCGCGCTTCAGAAGTAGCTCGCATGATTGGCAAAGCTGACGAACTTGGCGATGAGACAGCAGATATTGAAGTTCCATATGTTGTTGGCGAAACAGTCAAAGTAACGGATGGACCATTCAATGGCTTCAGCGGCGAGATTGAAGAAGTAAATGCAGAAAAGAAGACACTGTCGGTGATGGTCAAGATTTTTGGACGCAAGACACCGCTGGAGCTTGGATATCTGCAAGTAGAAAAAGAATAATCAGCAGTCGAGTATCAAATGCTTCCTCTATCGTGAGATAGACCTATACAGGCTGTTATTATATAACAAACAATAATTAAGAATTGCTACAATGGCTAAAGAAGTAGAGACCTTTATCAAATTACAGGTTAAAGGTGGTGCCGCAAACCCTTCACCTCCAATTGGCCCTGCATTGGGTTCAAAAGGTGTGAATATCATGGAGTTCTGCAAGCAGTTCAATGCAAGAACACAGGATAAGGCTGGTAAGATATTACCAGTAGTCATAACAGTTTACAAGGACAAATCTTTCGACTTTGTTATAAAGACTCCTCCTGCAGCAGTGCAGGTAATGGAAGCAGCAAAGGTTAAAGGTGGTTCTGCAGAACCAAACCGTAAGAAGGTTGGTTCAATATCTTGGGAGCAGGTAAAGACAATCGCTCAGGACAAGATGGCTGATATGAACTGTTTTACCGTTGACTCTGCAATGAGGATGATTGCTGGTACTGCCAGAAGTATGGGTGTAACCGTGACAGGCGAATTCCCAAGCAATAACTAATTAATACCTTTTTGCGACAATGACAAAACTAACAAAAAATAGGAAGTTAGCTTTAAGCAAAATCGATACCAACAAGCAGTATAGCATCGATGAGGCGGCAGCTCTTGTGAAAGAGATGACGACAACAAAGTTTGATGCTTCTATTGATGTTGATGTTCGTTTGGGAGTAGATCCTCGCAAGGCTAACCAAATGGTACGCGGCGTATGTACGCTTCCTCATGGTTCAGGCAAGCAGGTTCGAGTACTTGTACTTTGCACTCCTGATAAAGAGGCTGAAGCTAAGGCAGCTGGTGCTGATTATGTTGGTCTTGACGAGTATATCGAAAAGATCAAAGGCGGTTGGACAGATGTCGATGTTATCATAACAATGCCAAGCATCATGGCAAAGGTAGGTGCTCTTGGTCGAGTATTGGGTCCACGTGGCCTTATGCCAAACCCGAAGAGTGGTACTGTAACAATGGATGTTGCTAAGGCAGTGACAGAAGTCAAGGCTGGTAAGATTGACTTCAAGGTTGACAAGTTTGGCATCGTTCACGCTTCAGTAGCAAAGGTATCTTTCGACGCACAGAAGATTGTTGACAACGTAAAAGAGTTTGTCAGCGTAATTTTGAAGTTGAAACCTTCGTCTGCTAAAGGTACTTACGTAAAGAGCGTTTTTGTCTCTAGCACAATGAGTCCTGGTGTTCATGTTGACTTCAAGTCTGTTGAAGCTTAATTGATGTTTAACTGAAGAATAAGGAATCATGAGAAAAGAAGATAAAAATAGCCTTATAGAGAGCATTGCAGAGATCGTTAAGTCATACTCACATTTCTATGTAGTAGACATTGAGGGTCTGAATGCAGAGGTTACAAGCAAGCTTCGTCGTGAGTGCTTCGGTAAGGATATCAAGTTGGTAGTTGTAAAGAATGCCCTCATGAAGAAGGCACTTGAGCAGTTCGACACAGATTTCTCTGAGCTCGATCCTGCATTCAAGGGTAATACTGCAGTAATGTTCTGCAATACCGGCAATGTACCAGCAAAGCTTATCAAGGAGTTCTCTAAGAATAACGAGAAGCCTGTATTGAAGGGTGCATATGTGGAGCAGTCAATCTACGTAGGCGCAGAAAACCTCGATGCACTCGTTGCAATCAAGAGCAAGGAAGAGCTCATTGGCGACATTGTTGCTCTCCTCCAGTCTCCAGCCAAGAATGTTATCTCGGCACTTCAGAGTGGCGCAAACACTATCCATGGCGTACTCGAAACATTAAGTAAAAAGTAATTATTAGAAACACATTAATTTTAGAATAAAATGGCAGATATTAAGCAGCTTGCAGAAGAATTGGTTAATCTTACTGTAAAGGAAGTAAATGAACTCGCAGAAGTTCTTAAGAATGAATACGGTATCGAACCAGCTGCAGCAGCAGTAGCAGTAGCAGCTCCAGCAGCAGGTGCAGCAGGTGCAGGTGCAGCAGAGCAGACAGAGTTCGACGTTATCCTCAAGAGCGCAGGTGCAGCTAAGCTCGGTGTAGTAAAGGCTGTTAAGGAAAACGCAGGTCTTGGCTTGAAGGAAGCTAAGGAACTCGTTGACAAGGCTCCTGTTGCTGTAAAGGAAAAGATTTCTAAGGCTGATGCTGAGGCACTCAAGGCTAAGCTCGAAGAGGCTGGTGCTGAAGTTGAACTTAAGTAATAACGATCCTAGCTAAGGATATGGTTTGGGACACGCATAAAGTGTCTCAAACCTTTTCGTGTTTCTGTTGTTAAGTTCACTTAATTATTTGTTAAATGAGTCCAGTCAAAGCCAAAAGGGTTAGTTTTTCGACTCTAAAGAAGACTTTCGAATATAATGACTTCCTGGAAGTTCAGTTGAAGTCTTTTAGAGAGTTATTTCAGCTTGGTACGACACCTGAAGAGAGAAAGAAAGAGGGGTTGTATCAGGTATTCGTTGAGAATTTTCCAATCAGCGATACGAGGAATAATTATGTCCTCGAATTTTTGGATTATTGTATAGATCCGCCCCGATATACTATTCAGGAGTGTCTTGAGCAGGGATTGACGTATAATGTTCCTCTGAAGGCCACTCTCAAGTTATCGTGCAACGATCCTGAACATGAGGATTTCGACACAGTAGTTCAGGATGTGTACCTTGGCATGATTCCATACATGACCGAAAAGGGCAGTTTCATTATCAATGGTGCAGAGCGTGTAATTGTATCACAGTTGCATCGTTCTCCTGGTGTATTCTTCGGACAGAGTGTACACGCAAATGGAACAAAGCTTTATTCGGCACGAATCATTCCATTCAAAGGCTCTTGGATTGAATTTGCTACCGACATCAATAATGTCATGTATGCATACATTGACCGTAAGAAAAAACTGCCAGTTACGACAATGTTACGTGCAATCGGTTTTGAGTCGGATAAAGATATATTGGAGATCTTCGGCCTTGCCGACGAGGTTAAGGTTAATGAGAAGAATCTCAAGAAGTGCGTCGGCAGACGCCTTGCTGCACGTGTCTTGAAGACATGGACAGAAGATTTTGTTGATGAGGATACAGGTGAAGTAGTATCTATCGAGCGTAACGAAGTTATCGTTGACCGCGAAACTGTTTTGCTCGATGAGCATATTCAGGATATCATTGACTCTGGTGCAAAGAATATTCTTGTACACAAGGATGCTCAGGGTTTGTCTGACTATGCGATCATCTATAATTCGCTTCAGAAGGACCCATGCAACTCTGAGAAAGAGGCTGTCGTTTACATCTATCGTCAGCTACGCAATGCAGATCCACCTGATGAAGCAACAGCACGTGACGTCATTGAGAAGCTTTTCTTCTCAGACAAGCGCTATGACCTTGGCGATGTAGGTCGTTTCCGTCTGAACCAGCGTCTTAACCTCACAATCGATCCATCGGTTCGAGTTTTGACGAAGGAAGATATGATTGAGATTATCAAGCACCTTATCGAGCTTCTTAACTCAAAAGCAGATGTGGATGATATCGACCACTTGAGTAATCGTCGCGTAAGAACTGTTGGCGAACAGCTTGCTAACCAGTTCAGCGTTGGTCTTGCTCGTATGTCACGTACTATCAGAGAGCGAATGAATGTTCGCGACAATGAGGTATTTACGCCAATTGATCTCATTAATAGTAAGACTTTGGCATCTGTCATAAACAGCTTCTTTGCGACAAACCCATTGTCGCAGTTTATGGATCAGATTAACCCTCTGGCTGAAATTACGAACAAGCGTCGTTTCTCAGCACTTGGTCCTGGTGGTCTTTCGCGAGATCGTGCAGGTTTCGAGGTCCGAGACGTACACTATACACATTATGGACGTTTGTGTCCTATCGAGTCACCAGAAGGTCCTAACATCGGTCTTATTTCATCGCTTACAATCTTTGCAAAGATTGATGATCTCGGTTTCATCGAGACACCATATCGTGTAGTAAAGAATGGTAAGGTTGACTTGAGCGACGAAGGATTGAAATACTTCTCGGCAGACGAAGAGGATCACAAAATTGTTGCACAGGCTTGTACTCCAATGGATGAGGACGGCAACTTTACAGACAACAGGATCAAGGCACGTCAGGATAGTGACTTCCCTGTTGTCGAGAAGGAGCAGGTTGAACTCATTGACGTTGCCGCAAACCAGATGACATCAGTTGCGTCTTCATTGATTCCTTTCTTGGAGCATGATGATGCCAACCGTGCCCTCATGGGTTCGAACATGATGCGTCAGGCCGTGCCTATCTTGCGTCCAGAGTCACCTATCGTTGGTACTGGTCTTGAGGAGCCAATCATCAGATTCTCAAGAACTCAGTTCACTGCAGAAAAGGATGGCGTTATTGATTACGTTGATGCAAACAAGATCATTGTACGCTACGACTATACAGACAATGAGAAGCTCGTAAAATTCGAGCCTGATACTAAAGAATATATATTGCCTAAGTTCCAGAAGACAAACCAGAGCACAACAATTGACCTTCGTCCGATTGTAAAGCGTGGTCAGCGCGTAGAGAAAGGACAAGTGCTCACAGAAGGTTTCTCTTCACAGAACGGCGAACTTGCTCTTGGCCGCAACCTCAAGGTTGCCTTCATGCCATGGAAGGGTTACAACTTCGAGGATGCCATCGTACTTTCACAGAAGATTGTACGCGAGGACATTTTCACATCAGTTCACGTTGACGAGTACTCACTCGAGGTTCGCGATACAAAGCGAGGCATGGAGGAACTCACTTCAGATATTCCTAATGTAAGCGAAGATGCTACAAAGGACCTTGATGAAAATGGTATCATCAGAATTGGTGCACACGTTAAGCCAGGCGATATCCTCATCGGTAAGATTACTCCAAAGGGCGAAAGCGATCCTACACCAGAAGAGAAGCTTCTCCGTGCAATCTTCGGTGACAAGGCTGGTGATGTAAAGGATGCATCACTCAAGGCAACTCCATCGCTCCGTGGTGTAGTTATCGGCAGAAAGCTTTACTCAAAGATCATCAAGGACCGTCGTTCTCGCAATGCCGAGAAAGAAGTCATTGCAAAGATTGATGAGGAGTTTAAGGCAAATACAGACGAACTCAGAAGAGTACTTATCAGTAAGTTGCTTGTTGTTCTCGATGGCAAGACATCTGCAGGTGTAAAGGATTACTATGGTGTAGATGTTGTTGCAAAGAATGTGAAGTTCACACAGAATGTTCTTGAGGACATCAATTACCAGACTGTTAATCCTGCAAAATGGATTCAGGATAAGGATAAGGCAGAGCTCATCTACCGATGCATCCACAACTTCAGAATGAAGTATAAGGAATTCGAAGCTATCGAAAAGCGCAAAAAATACAATGCGACAATTGGTGACGAACTACCATCAGGTATCATGCAGATCGCAAAGGTATATGTTGCAAAGAAGCGTAAGATTCGCGTAGGTGACAAGATGGCCGGTCGACATGGTAACAAGGGTATCGTTTCTAAGATTGTACGTCCAGAAGATATGCCGTTCCTTGAGGATGGTACTCCTGTGGATATCGTATTGAACCCACTGGGTGTGCCTTCACGAATGAACCTCGGTCAGATTTACGAGACAGTACTTGGTTGGGCTGGTCGCAACCTTGGAGTTAAGTTTGCAACTCCGGTTTTCGATGGTGCAACACTTGAAGATATCAATGAACTCACTGCAAAAGCCGGTGTACCAGAAGTAGGTCGTACATACCTTTATGATGGTGGTACGGGTGAACGCTTCCACCAGCCAGCAACAGTCGGCGTGATATACATGCTTAAGCTCGGTCACATGGTTGATGATAAGATGCACGCACGTTCAATCGGTCCATACTCACTCATCACTCAGCAGCCACTTGGTGGTAAAGCACAGTTCGGTGGTCAGCGATTCGGTGAGATGGAAGTTTGGGCGCTCGAAGGCTGGGGCGCAGCAAACATTCTTCAGGAAATCCTGACCGTGAAGTCAGACGACGTTATTGGTCGTGCAAAGGCTTACGAAGCAATAGTCAAGGGCGATTTGCTTCCTACACCAGGCATACCAGAATCTCTCAACGTATTGTTGCATGAGATGCGCGGTCTCGGCTTGAGCGTTACTTTGGAATAATAAAACAAACAGGAGGCGAGGTGACTCGTCTCCTTCTGAAAATTAAACTCTCTACTAAATATGGCATTCAGAAGAGATCAAAAAAATAAAAGCAACTTTTCAAAAATTTCCATCGGCCTTGCTTCGCCAGAGGAAATTCTTGAGATGTCTAGCGGTGAGGTGCTGAAGCCTGAAACCATCAACTACAGGACATATAAGCCTGAGCGCGATGGCCTTTTCTGCGAACGCATATTCGGACCTGTAAAGGATTACGAATGTCACTGCGGTAAGTACAAGCGCATCCGCTACAGAGGCATTGTCTGCGACCGATGCGGTGTTGAAGTGACTGAAAAGAAAGTCAGAAGAGAGAGAATGGGACACATTTCACTTGTGGTTCCTGTTGCTCACATCTGGTATTTCAAGTCGCTTCCAAACAAGATTGGATATCTTCTTGGTTTGCAAACAAAGAAGCTTGAGCAGGTTGTATATTATGAAAAGTACATAGTAGTTCAGCCTGGTATCAAGGAAGAGGACGGCGTTCAGAAAAACGACCTTCTTTCGGAAGACGAGTATCTTGATATCATCGACAGCCTTCCAAAGGAGAATCAGTATCTCGAGAACGACGATCCAAACAAGTTCATTGCAAAAATGGGCGCCGAGGCAATCGAAATGCTTTTGCAGCGTGTTGACCTTGACGAACTTTCATACGACTTGCGAAACAAGGCAAATACAGAAACTTCACAGCAGCGTAAGAACGAAGCTCTCAAGCGTTTGCAGGTTGTTGAGTCATTCCGCGAGTCAAATGGCTTGAACAAGCCAGAATGGATGGTAATCAAGGTAGTTCCTGTGATTCCACCAGAATTGCGTCCACTCGTACCACTGGATGGTGGTCGTTTTGCGACGTCAGACCTTAACGACCTCTATCGTCGTGTAATTATCAGAAACAACCGTTTGAAGCGCCTTATTGAAATTAAGGCTCCTGAGGTAATCCTCCGCAACGAGAAGCGTATGCTTCAGGAGGCTGTCGATTCATTGTTCGACAACTCAAGAAAGTCAAACGCAGTTAAGACAGATTCAAATCGTGCACTCAAATCTTTGAGTGACAGCTTGAAGGGTAAGCAAGGACGTTTCCGTCAGAACTTGCTCGGTAAGCGTGTCGACTACTCTGCACGTTCGGTAATTGTCGTTGGTCCAGAATTGAAGATGCATGAGTGCGGTTTGCCAAAAGATATGGCAGCCGAGCTTTATAAGCCATTCATTATTCGCAAGCTCATTGAGCGCGGTATCGTAAAGACAGTAAAATCTGCAAAGAAGATCGTTGACAAGAAGGCTCCTGTAGTATGGGATATTCTTGAAAACGTAATGAAGAATCATCCAGTTCTCTTGAACCGTGCCCCTACGCTTCACCGTCTTGGTATTCAGGCATTCCAGCCAAAGATGATTGAAGGCAAGGCTATTCAGTTGCACCCACTTGCAACAACGGCCTTCAATGCCGACTTCGATGGTGACCAGATGGCCGTACACTTGCCACTCGGCAATGCAGCCGTTTTGGAGGCACAACTTTTGATGCTTGCGTCAAACAACATCTTGAATCCAGCCAATGGTGCTCCTATTGCGGTGCCATCACAGGATATGATCCTCGGTATGTATTACATTACCAAGGAACGTCCAGGTGCAAAGGGTGAAGGTTTGATTTTCTATTCGCCAGAAGAGGCAGAAATCGCATATAACGAGAAGAGAGCCGATCTCCACGCAAAAGTTAAGGTTCGCACATACGACCTCAACGACAAGGGTGAACTCGAGCTTATGCTTGTTGACACGACAATCGGCCGTATTCTCTTCAACAAGGTTGTTCCACGCGAAGTAGGCTTCATCAATGTATTGATTACAAAGAAGTCATTGCGTGATATCATCTCGAAGGTTCAGAAGACTTGCGGTATTCCAAAGACAGCAGACTTCCTTGATGCGATTAAGAACATGGGTTATAGAATGGCGTTTGAAGGTGGACTTTCGTTCAACCTTGCCGACGTTATCATCCCACCAGAAAAGGAAAAACTCGTCAAGAAGGGCTTTGAGGACGTTGAAGAGGTGATGAATAACTATAACATGGGTTTCATCACAAACAACGAACGATACAATGCCATCATCGATATTTGGACACACGTCAACGCTGATTTGACAAAGATTCTTATGGATCAGCTCAGCAGCGACCGTCAGGGCTTCAACTCAGTATACATGATGCTTGACTCTGGTGCCCGTGGTTCTAAGGAACAGATCCGTCAGCTCTGCGGCATGCGTGGTCTTATGGCTAAGCCACAGAAATCTGGCGCAGAAGGTGCTCAGATTATCGAGAACCCAATCTTGGCAAACTTCAAGGAAGGCCTTTCGGTGCTTGAATACTTTATTTCAACACACGGTGCCCGTAAGGGTCTTGCCGATACAGCCTTGAAGACAGCCGATGCAGGTTACTTGACACGTCGTCTTGTTGACGTTTCAAACGACGTCATCATCACTCAGGAAGACTGTGGAACACTTCGTGGTCTTTCATGCAAGGCTATCAAGAACAATGAGGATGTCATTGCTTCGTTGTCAGAGCGTATCCTTGGACGTGTTTCTGTTCACGACATCTATCATCCAAACACAAACGAGCTTATCGTTCGTGCTGGTGAAGAGATTGATGAAAAGAAGGCTAAGATTATCGAGAACTCTCCAATCACTGAAGTAGAAATCCGTTCGGTACTCACATGTGAATCGAAGAAGGGCGTTTGTGCTAAGTGTTATGGTAGAAACCTTGCAACAGGCAAGATGGTTCACCTCGGTGAAGCAGTCGGCGTAATCGCAGCACAGTCAATCGGTGAGCCTGGTACACAGCTTACACTTCGTACGTTCCACGTCGGTGGTACAGCCTCAAACACTTCAACTGATAACAATATCATCGCTAAGTATCCAGGTCGTGTTGAAATCGAGGAACTCAGAAGCGTTCCTTACACAGACAAGGAGAATGGCCAGAAGATGGATGTAGTTGTCAGCCGTTTGACAGAACTCAAGATTGTTGACGTAAACACAGGTATTCCTGTTGAGACATTCCCTATCCAGTACGCTTCTAAGTTGTTCGTTAAGAACGGCGACGTTATCGAAAGCGGCACAGTGATCAGTGAATGGGACCCATATAACGCTCCAGTTATCACAGAATATAGTGGTAAGATCGTATTCGAGAACATGATCGAAAACGTTACTTACAAAGAGGAATCTGATGAGCAGACAGGTTATAGTGAGAAGGTCATCATCGAAAGCCGTGATAAGACAAAGTCTCCATCTATCAACATCGTTGGTGCGAATGGCGAAATCCTCCATTCATACAACGTTGCCGTAGGTGCTCACATTGCAGTAGAAGATGGTCAGGACATCCTTCAGGGTGAGACAATTTCTAAGCAACCACGCGCAGCTGGTAAGGCGGGCGATATCACCGGTGGTCTTCCACGAGTTACAGAACTCTTCGAAGCACGTAACCCAAGCAACCCTGCAGTCGTTTCAGAAATCGACGGTGAGGTCAGCTATGGTAAGATCAAGCGTGGTAATCGTGAGATTATCATCACATCAAAGACTGGTGAGGTCAAGAAGTATCTCGTATCATTGTCAAAGCAGATTCTCGTTCAAGAGAACGACTATGTGAAGGCTGGTATGCCATTGTCGGATGGTGCAGTTACTCCTTCGGACATCCTTGCTATCATGGGTCCTACAGCAGTTCAGGAATATATCGTGAACGAGGTTCAGGACGTATACCGTCTGCAGGGTGTGAAGATCAACGACAAGCACTTCGAAATCATCGTTCGTCAGATGATGCGTAAGGTTGACATCGATGATCCAGGTGATACTAAGTTCCTTGAACATGAAATCGTCGACAAGATTGACTTCATGAACGAGAACGACAAGATGTGGGGTCAGAAAGTCGTTACAGACGCTGGCGATTCAACATCTCTCAAGGCTGGTCAGATTGTTTCTGCCCGTCGTCTCAGAGACGAGAACTCACAGCTCCGTCGTAAGGATCTCAAGCTCGTTACAGCACGCGATGCCGTTGCTGCTACATCGAGCCAGATTCTCCAGGGTATCACACGTGCAGCATTGCATACAAAGAGCTTCATGTCAGCAGCTTCGTTCCAGGAAACAACAAAGATCCTCAACGAGGCAGCAATCATGGGCAAGGTCGATATCCTCGAAGGTCTCAAGGAAAATGTCATCTGCGGTCACCTTATCCCTGCTGGTACTGGTACTCGCAGCCTGCTTGATGATGTAGTTGGTTCTGCAGAAGATTTTGCAGCACTCAACGCAGTCAAGCCAGACTTTTCAGACGTGATTAAATAATAATCAACGGTATAATTCAAAGAGGTCATCATCTATCTTGATGGCCTCTTTTTTAATATGCATACTTATGGAAGAAAACAAGCAGAAACTCAACATCAATATCTCGCCAGAGATTGCAGAAGGGAAATATATCAATATGGAGATAATCACGCACAACCAAAGCGAGTTTGTGCTTGATTTCGCACAGATTCTGCCAGGCATTCCAGGAGCCAACGTAAAATCGCGTGTTATCATGACGCCAGATCATGCAAAGCGATTGCTTGCTGCACTGACTGACAACATAGAAAAATACGAGAAAGAATTCGGACCTATAAATCAAGGACAAGTTAAAGTTCCTATCGGATTTAACATTCCTAGAGGCGAGGCGTAAAGGTTATCCCCAGATAACCTTGTCCATCCGAATGTCGAAAACATCGGTTGGCAAACTCGAGAATATTTGACAATAGAAGGCGATTCCTATTTTATAGGAGTCGCTTTTCTGTTCAAGAAAGTGATCGTAAAAGCCGCCCCCACGTCCGAGACGACAACCATCGCTCGTAAAAGCAATGCCTGGAACAATTATGGGAAACGTCACATCGCTAGGCATCAAAGATCCATAATGAGGTTCTAGAATACCAAAACGCTTTTCTTCGGACAATGAATCTGCACCCTCATATTTGCGAAAATTCAGCGTTTCGCCATCAATCACGGGAAGATAGACATCATGACCAGCTGAAACAAGTTGCTCAATCAAACGATGAGTCGGCATTTCGTCTGGCAGCGACCAATATGCAGCAATCACCTTCGAAGATGAGATATGCTCATCGGCAAGCAACTGAGCAATAATCAAATCTTCAGCCTTTTGCCTTTGATCTTCTGAAAGATTCATCTTGAGTTGCTTAACCTTTCGTCTTATTTCCTTTTTTTCAGCGAGGATGTCGTTCATATCATAAAAAGAAAAAGGGGAAAGGAATCCTTTCCCCAATATTGTTGGTTTAGATATTTCAATTAATCTTGAGAGCGAACGATTGTCTGATCGCGGTCTGGACCGATTGAGATAATGTGAATTGGAACACCAAGATACTGTTCGATGAAATCAATGTATGCATTGAACTCTTCTGGGAATTCATTTTCAGAAGTCATCTTTGTCATATCAGTCTTCCAACCATCGAACTCTGCATAGACTGGCTCGATTCCTTCGTTGATGTCGAATGGGAAATCCTGAGTTTCCTCACCATTAACCTTATATGCAACACAAGCCTTGATTGTGTCGAAACCATCAAGGACGTCACTCTTCATCATAATGAGCTTAGTAACGCCATTGATCATAACTGCATACTTGAGAGCGACGAGGTCAACCCATCCACAACGACGAGGACGGCCAGTCACAGCGCCAAACTCATGTCCAAGCTTGCGCAACTCTTCGCCTGTCTCATCTTCGAGTTCTGTAGGGAATGGGCCACTGCCGACACGTGTGCAATATGCTTTAAAAATACCAAATACGTCGCCAATCTTGTTTGGAGCCACGCCAAGACCAGTGCAAGCACCTGCACAAATTGTATTTGACGAAGTCACAAACGGATATGATCCGAAATCAATATCGAGCATTGTGCCCTGTGCGCCTTCTGCAAGAATGTTCTTGCCATCAACAAGTGTCTTGTTGATGAAATGCTCGCTATCAATGAACTGATACTGCTTCAGTTTTTCGATGCCAGCGAACCAATCTTTCTCGATAGCCTCAAGGTCATACTTGAAATCGTAATGTGAAAGAATTTCCTTATGACGTTCGACGGCAATCTTATATTTTTCTTCAAAATTCTTTTCGATGTCGCCTACACGAAGACCGTTTCGGCTGATTTTGTCAGTATATGTAGGACCAATACCTTTGCCGGTAGTACCGATTTTACCTTTTCCCTTAGCCGTTTCGTAAGCGGCATCAAGAAGACGGTGAGTAGGCAGGATGAGATGTGCCTTACGAGAAATGAACAAGCGCTTAGTCAAGTCATGACCAGAAGCTTCGAGCTGTTCAACTTCGGCTTTGAAGAGCGCAGGATCGAGCACTACGCCATTACCAATGATATTAACCTTGCCTCCCTGAAAGATTCCAGATGGAACTGAGCGTAAAACATATTTCTGACCTTCGAATTCGAGAGTATGTCCTGCATTTGGACCGCCCTGAAAACGTGTAACGACTGCATAGTTAGGCGTAAGAACGTCAACAACTTTACCTTTGCCTTCGTCGCCCCACTGCAATCCCAATAAAACGTCTACTTTCATCTTTAATGTATATTTGTACGGCTATAAAGCCTGTTTTTATTCTTTACGATAGTGTATGTACACAAAAAAATCGGAGTCCCAATGCCCTTGAGATTCCGATGTGTAAAGATACGTTAAGATTGTTATTCTGCAATCCAAATATCGATTTTTCTACTGATTTAACGATTATTTTAGACTGCATTTAAATTATTTCGTAAAATTCTACTTACCAATCTTGTTCTGACACTCGCGACAGATGCCGTATATGTAGAGTGAATGGTGAGATACACAGAAGTCTTTTTCTCGAGCGGCGGCATCAATGACGTTTTCGATTCCATGATCAACGACCTCTGTCACACCTCCACAGATTGTGCAAATAAGATGGTCATGAGGATTGACGTCGAGAGCCTTTTCAAATTGAGCCATATTCTTTCCAAACTGGTGTTTTACAACAAGTTTGCAATCGAGTAGAAGATCAATTGTGTTGTATAGCGTTGCACGACTTACGCGATAATTCTTGTTTTTCATGAACGTATAGAGCATTTCAATATCGAAATGCCCATCATGAGAATAGATTTCGTCAAGAATTGCATATCGCTCAGGCGTCTTGCGGTGCTTATGATCCTGCAAGTATTTGGTAAACAACTCTTTAATGCTTTTTTTATAGCCTTCTCTTTCCTCTGCCATAGTTTGTTTTAAATAGACTCAGTAAAAATACTGATTATTTTTGAGTTTCAAAAGCATTTGACAACTTTTTTGCATGCAGATTATTTCTGCGTCTGAAAATTTGAAAGTGCGACGTTTGCTGGCCAGCATCAGTAATTGCCCATTATTTTGTAACTTTGCGTAATAAAGAAATGTTTGACAACGTGGGCTACAGGAAAATAGAAAACGGACTCTATAGAGTGGCGATTGCGGCAATGTGCATTGTCGTGATGGTTGCATGTAGCCTTACCAAAAAAGTGGCCGACGGAGAGATGCTGCTTGACAAAGTTGAAATCACCGGAAACATCGGCAAGATGGATCGAGCCGAAATGATGGAGTACGTCGGACAGAGGCCAAATGTGAGGGTTTTAGGTCTTTGGCGACTTGGATTGCATGTGTATAACCTGGCAGGAGAGAGAGAGACCGGATGGAACAACTGGCTAAGGACAATTGGCTCTGCGCCAGTGATATACGATTCATTGGTCACAGCAAAAAGCAGCGAACAGCTGAAATTCTATGCCGACAGCAAAGGCTATTTTGATTCAGCCGTCAGAGATACGCTTATCAGGATTTCGGACAAAAAATGCATTGTCAGATATATAGTTGATGCAGGCGAAGTCTATCGCGTTGCAAGACTGGGCTATTATGTCGCAGACGATTCTCTTCGAGACATAATCATGTCAGACACTGCACATTGCCTGATAAAAAGCGGCGCAGCATTTGACTCGAACGTGCATGATGAAGAGCGCACGAGAATAGTCAGAAAACTGCAAGAAAACGGTTATTTCCATTTCACGAAAGAGTCGATATATTTCATGGCTGACAGCGCGTCCGGACGGCACCTTATCAATGACAGTCTGATTGTGTTGAACGATTATGATGAATCGACAAACCTTACAACACTTCCGCACAGGAAATCGATTATAGACGACGTGAATTTCTACGTCAACAAATCCGGTGAGAAGGCAAAGTCTACGACTGAAAGCGGCTGGAACAGCCTGGACAACCCGACCGGCTACAACATCCTTTTTGCCGACAAGCCTATATTCAGCAGCAAACTAACTGATAATTCGTGCTTTATCAAGCCTGGGCAGACATTCAGGTTAAGCGATATTGAATTGACACAACGACGATTCAACTCGCTGAGTCTATTTAACAACGTCAGCGTCAAACTTAACGAAAAACCAGACAGCGACAGTCTCAAAACAACTCGCGAACCACGCCATTTGATATGCGACATAGGACTCACAACGGCAAATCTGCAATCGTATAGCGTTGACCTTGAAGGGACAAACTCGTCGGGTAACCTTGGAGGAGCGATATCGCTCAGCTACAAACATAACAATCTGTTTCACAACTCAGAAGCACTTGACATCAAGCTCCGATTTGCGATGCAAAACCAGTTTGCGCGAGACGGCAAGCAACGATTTGCGACTCTTGAGACAGGACTGGATATGTCGCTAAGATTTCCAAATGTAATTGCTCCATTCGTGAGCTCAGAATTCAACCGCAAGAGGAATCCATCGACGATAATATCACTATCGTTTGACTACCAGCGCCGCCCTGACTTTACGAAGAAATCAATAGCTTCAAAAGCCGTATATGAATGGCAGGGTTCAATAGATGCAAGACATTCAATTACACCAATTGAGATAGACATCATCAACATTCCTAGCATAAGCAAGGAGTTCAACGACTATATTTCGAACACATATCTGCAGTATAGTTACCGAGACCACCTCATCATGTCGTTAAACTACACGTTCGTGTTCAATCAGCAGAAACGCCGAAAGACAGGCACTGCATGGTATGTGAGGACATCTGCTGAGACTGCAGGCAACATATTGTCGGCTGCGCTCAACAAAAAGGAGAAGAAAGATGGTGCGAAGGAGTTTTTGGGCATCTCATTTGCGCAATACGTGAAAGCAGACGTCGAAGTAAGCTTGCATCAGAGCGATATATGGGACAACCAATTCGTATGGCGCCTATACACTGGAGTTGGTGTGCCATACGGCAACTCGAAAGTACTGCCATTTGAAAAGAGCTATTTCGTCGGAGGAGCCAACAGTATCAGAGCATGGCCAGTACGAGGACTTGGACCTGGTAGTAGTAAGACAGACAGAAAGTTACGTTACCACAACCAAATTGGAGACATCCGAATTGAGATGAACGGTGAATATCGATTCAAGATGGTTTCTGTGCTCGAAGGTGCCATATTCGCAGACGCAGGCAATATCTGGTCGCTAAGCAAATCGACAGATTCAGAAGAGGCAATCATGACTAAAAAGTTCTGGAAACAGATAGCATTGGGTGCTGGTATTGGTTTCCGACTGAATTTCGACTACTTCGTGATACGCGTTGACGCAGCCTCCAAAATGCATGATCCATCGGCCGATGGCAACAAATGGGTCATTGCCCACGAACGATATAAATGGAGTAAAATCAATTGGAATTTTGCAATTGGCTATCCATTCTAATCAGTAAAAATAGCAATGGCAAAAATGATTGTTTCACGCTAATAAATAGTAACTTTGCGTGCGATTTAAAGGAAACAAAAGTCAAAAAAATATAGAAATGGCAAAAAAAGCTCTTTTGATGATCCTCGACGGATGGGGCATCGGCGACGGCAAGAAGGATGACGTAATCTCTTGCACTTCTACTCCTTACTGGGATTCTCTCGTCAAGAACTACCCTAACTCACAGCTTCAGGCTTCTGGCGAAAATGTAGGTCTTCCTGACGGCCAGATGGGTAACTCAGAGGTAGGTCACCTCAACATAGGCGGTGGACGCATCGTTTACCAGGACCTTGTTAAGATCAACCGCGCTTGCGCTGACGGTTCTATCCTCAAGAACAAGGAGATCGTTGCTGCATTCTCTTATGCAAAGGAAAATGGTAAGAATGTGCACCTCATGGGTCTTACTTCTACTGGTGGCGTTCACTCAAGCTTCAACCACATCCTCGCTCTTTGCGACATCGCTAAGGAGTATGGCATCAAGAATACTTTCCTCCACTGCTTCATGGATGGCCGTGACACAGACCCTAAGAGCGGTCTCGGATTCATCAAGGACCTCACTGAGCACACAAAGAAGTCTGCAGGCGTTATCGCTTCAATCGTAGGCCGTTTCTACGCAATGGACCGCGACAAGCGCTGGGAACGCGTCAAGGAAGCTTACGACCTTCTCGTTGAGGGCAAGGGCAAGCAGGCTACCGACATGGTAAAGGCTATGCAGGAGTCGTATGATGAAGGCGTGACTGACGAATTCGTTAAGCCTATCAACAACTCAACTGTCGACGGTACTATCAAGGAGGGCGACGTTGTCATCTTCTTCAACTACCGTAACGACCGTGCAAAGGAACTTACAGTCGTACTCACTCAGCAGGATATGCCAGAGGCTGGCATGAAGACAATTCCTGGTCTCCACTACTGCTGCATGACTCCTTACGATCCTAATTTCAAGGGCGTTCACATCATCTTCGACAAGGAGAATGTAATGAACACTCTCGGCGAATATGTAGCATCTAAGGGCATGAAGCAGCTCCACATTGCAGAAACTGAGAAGTATGCTCACGTTACATTCTTCTTCAACGGCGGCCGCGAGGCTCCATACGACGGCGAAGATCGTATCCTCGTTCCTTCTCCAAAGGTTGCTACTTACGACCTCAAGCCAGAGATGTCTGCTTTCGAAGTTAAGGACAAGCTCGTTGAAGCTATCAATACTCAGAAGTACGACTTCATCGTTGTCAACTACGCTAACGGCGACATGGTAGGTCACACAGGCATCTACGAGGCTATCGAGAAAGCTGTCGTAGCTATCGACAAGTGCGTTGAGGAGACTGTTGAGGCTGCCAAGAAGAACGACTATGAGGTAATCATCATTGCTGACCACGGAAATGCAGACCACGCTCTCAACGAGGACGGCTCACCAAACACAGCACACTCACTCAACCCTGTTCCATTTGTATATGTAACAGACCGCAAGGTTGCAAAGATCGAGAACGGCGTACTCGCAGACGTCGCACCATCTATCCTTAAGATAATGGGTCTCGAACAGCCTGCCGACATGACTGGTAAGGCTTTGTTCTAACAAGAATAAAAACACAGATAAAAAAAGGTCGCTAATAAGCGGCCTTTTTTATATTCACCGCATACATTTTATAGCACTATGTCAGAAAAGATAGTACTATATCAACACGAATCGTATGAAGGACAAAGTATCAAACACAATCTTTGTCTAGAGACCTATATCTGTATAGCTATTTCCATGATTCTCGCTATAGGCATACTTTTTTGTGCCGTACTATGTATCGATGGCGTAGATTCATGGGATACCAGGACCGTATTATTTGTTGGGATGAGTACATTCTTGATGCTGGGGATCGTCGTACTCCATATAGCAGGAATAGTTGAAACAATAAGAACAGACATTCTTATCACCACAGTATCATTAATGGGTAAAACCGTAATAATAGATTATGTCATAGGTCGAAAAAAGTATAGCAAAGAAATACCATGTAACCATATAAATTCCAACGTTGGCCCCATAAGGGTATACTCAGGACTGAATATCTACTCCTATGGAATATCAATTACGAATTATGGTTTTATAGAACTTCAGCAAAGAATAAAAAACAACCAAGTCGAAAAAAAAGAAATCGAAAAAATTCATGAAGCTATAAAGAAGATTCGTTATTCGTCTTAATTCAATTACATAATGTCTTTGTTCCGATATTGAATAGAATAATGACAAGTGACAAAACAACATATTGAGTCTCTATTACGCTATATCCCCCCCCCATTTGGGGACTTGTAGTTCTTTTCATTTTTGCACTACTTTGCACGATATTAAAACAATAAAAATCATGGTAATTAAGAGACTTACAAGTTTTATGCTTGCTGCAATTTGCGTCTTTTTTGCAAGTTGCTCAAAAGATGAAGACGAGACATTTTCGGTGTCAGTTACGTCGGCCGATGAGACAATGGGTATTGTATCCGGTGGCGGTTCATTCCCGAAGGATGCTGAGATTATAATCAAGGCTGAACCAAAGGAAGGCTTCTACTTCTTCAAGTGGGATGACAACAACACAGAGAACCCACGCAAGGTTACGGTAACAAAGGACATGGCATTCATTGCTTCATTCAAGGAGAAAGGCAACGGTGGCGGCGATGGCACAGGCGACCTCACAGAGCAGCAGAAACTCGAAGGATCGATGAGCGAGAACAAGACATTGAAAGACCTCGGTTTGCCAATCGACTACATCGTTGACGGTATGTTGACCATTAGCGGTAATGCTTGCTTGACTATTGAACCAGGTGTAACAATTGCTTTCACTGGCACAAATGGAATAGTGTCTGTTGATGAGAACGCTGGGTTGAAGATGGTAGGTACTGCTGAGAAACCAATCACATTTACCGGTCCTGTGAACAACCAGAACAAGGGTGCATGGGGATACATTGAGTATCACTCTAACCGTTCAGACAACCAAATGGAGTATGTCATCTTGAAGAATGGCGGTTCATACGATGGATATGGCGTTTTGAACACATTCGATGCTGGCTCTGTATCTGTAAAGAATTGCACAATTGATGGAGGTATGGGCTTTGGCGTTCAAACTCATTGGGGTAATGGCAAGAACTTTAAGGCATTTGAAAACAACACTATCAAGAACGTGGCAAAAGCTCCTATGGATATTGATGCTTGGAATGCTAATAACATCGGTAGCGGGAACAAGTTTGAGGAGAATGGAGAGAACTACATCATGATGACAAATAGCATTAATGACAACAAGGAGTTGATACTCAACAATGTAGACATTCCTTATTACTTCCCTAATGGATTTATGGTTGAAGGCAAATCGGAGTTGACAGTGAATGCTGGCGTAAAATTGGTATTTGGCAAGAACGAAGGAATGTATACTAACTCTGAGACTGTAGTGAAATTTGAAGGAACAGAAGCATCTCCTATCACACTTTGTGGTTTGGAAAGCAAGGCTGGCTACTGGAAGGGTGTTAACCATTGTTCAGAAGAGGACGAGTGCATCTTTAAGAACGTTGTCATCAGCGATGGTGACGAGTTTGGCTTGAAACTTGATTGTTTTGACGAGGTGCTTAAGATTGAGAACCTCACAATCAAAAACATTAAGGAGTACGGCTTGATTGTTCGTACAGGCACAAAAGAGGAAGAAGTTGATGGAGAGACAGTTTACTCACGTGTCTGGTCAGAAGCTTTCCCTGGAGGTGTTTCAGGTTTGAAGTTTGAGAATTGCGGCAAGGGCAACATCTATGACAACAACACCCTTGACGGTGAGACAGAAGGTGTAGATAACGTATTTGAAACTATTCCAACTGAGAAATAGTCGAAAAGTATATAAAAAATCATGCGGCACCGAGCAATCGCTCGATGCCGCATTTTTTTCTTTATTATTTACACCAGTTTCTGCTCAATAGCCTTGCGCACCATAGCTGCAGTATTATTAACCTGCAGTTTGGCGCGGAGGATTTTGGTGTAGCTATGAACAGTTTCGAAACCCAATCCGAGTTTGTCAGCCACTTGTTTGACAGGAAGTCCGTTGACGATGAGTGCGAGGACCTCACGTTCGCGTGGTGTGAGTATGACAGCGTGTTCGTCAATGTTGTTGGACATGACATCCTCGGCAAGTTTGCACATATTGAAAGCCGCATTGTCCGACGAGAGACAACGCTTGATTACGTCAACCAACTCGTCAGAGCCAGAATCCTTAAGCACATAGCCATTGGCTCCAGCATCCTTGGCTCTGGCAATAACAGCAGCTTCAGCATAACAAGTTAGAATGACGACCTTCATTTCTGGATACTGGATGCGCCATTCCGGCAGCTTGTCAAGGGCATTACCATCGGGCATACCGATATCAAGAAGCATGAGTCTTGGCTCATTGTCAGACAAACATTCGCCACCTTCTGCCAGACTATTGACAATTTTGATTTCATCGTCAAATTGTCTGGCAAGAATATTACGCACACCCTCCGCCACTATTGTGTGGTCATCTATTATGAGAAACATATCCTTATGCATTTATTGTAAACATTATCTCCGTGCCTTTTCCGCGTTGCGAACTGATGAAGATTTTTCCACCAGCCAATTCAATACGTTCGCGTATGCTCGACAAACCACAGCCGCTATATGTTGCATCGGTATCGAATCCTACGCCGTCATCGCTTACTGTTGCACAGATATTATTTTCATCGAACAACAACTGCACCCATATATGTCTGGCATTTGCATGTTTAAGTGCATTGTTTATTATCTCGTGAAGCACTATGTAGCATAGCACCTCAATATGCTCATCATGGCGGTGATATTCGCCCAAGCATGTATAATGCACATTTGGCAATACATTGCAATAGTCACTCACAGCCATGCAAAGTCCATTGCGAGTCAATGAATCCGGCAATAAATGGTGGGCAATGCGACGCATCTCTTCAGTCGTTTGGTGCAAGAGCGACAATGCCTCATCGTTTTCATTCGCTTCAATCTTCAGTTTTGTTGCCGTGAGCATTCCACCAAGCCTGTCGTGAATATCGTGCGACAGACGCTGACGTTCATCGCGCTCGCCTATCAGTTTCGATTTCACTTCAACAATCTGCTTACGCTGCTGAATGATTCGCCACAAGAATAAAGATATCAAGACAAGAGCAATTGCCGACAAGACAATAATCACCATAATTGTTTTATGGCGCATCTCCATTCTTTCAATCATGAGTTCCTTTTGATGTGTATCATAACGCACTTGCATTTCACTGATGGCCGACTGATGACGAGCATTAGACATCTCAGTCATTGAAGCATGCAGCTTTTCTACATACAGTTCAGCATTTTTTGCATCTCCAATATGTGTATATGCCTCTGCAAGCATCTTATAAACAATAATATTATGATGTAGGTCATCGTCATTTTTCTCCAACGACCTGCGACACCAATCGATGCTTTCGTTCCATTCTTTTCGGGCCAGGCACAGTTCGGCCTGAAATGAATAAGCATCGGCAATGTCGGTTATTCCGAAGTTGTTGTTACCGATTATTTCAAGTGCTTTATCAAGATAATTCTGCGCTTGCTGTATATCTCCATAGCCATTATGAAAGATGCGAGCAATCAATACATAGCCATTACCAAGACCCTCAAACTCTTCGTCAGAGTGTTTCTTGTAGTAATCGAGAGAAAGTTCAGCCTCGTTCATGGCCTCTGACAATCGGTTTGTTGACAACATGACCATAGCCAATCCACTTCGCGGCATTGCCATAATGAGTGAATCGCCAGCTGAAGTTGCAACATTGAGCGACAAATTGTAATATCGTTCGGCCTCGTCATTGTTGCCCATCTCAAGAAACATTTCGCCAACATTATAGTACAAAATGGCTTCACTCTCTTTCCATCCGTTTTTTTGAAACAATTCCAATGCCTTCAAATAATATTCAATAGCAAGCGTTGTCATGCTCTGAATATTATACATATTGCCAATTGCTCCATAAGTGGCCGACAACAAATTGTCAATATCAGATTGCGTATAGGCGTTATTATTACTCATCAGAGATATGGTCTCCAACGCCTTGTCAAAAAAAATCTTAGCAGAATCGTAGATGCATTTTGCATAGGCATGCTGACCCAACAGCCTAAAAGCATCAGCACGCGTTTTCAGACCTTTGTTTTTGCCTTCCGTAAGGCGCAAGACCTTGTTGCAATGCATGATAGATTGTTCGCCATTGATCTGCAAATAGCCCCACATGAGATTTCCATGAGCCGACACACAATCATTCCACGACAAATCGGGACGTCTCAAAACTTGCTCAAGCGAATCTATTTGTCGGTTACGATGGTCGCTATATTCAGCGTTTGCGGCTAAAGCCAGCAAAGCCATGCACATCACGATTACTATTTTTTTCATTGCAGGCGATTTGACAACGCAAAAATAGCGAATTTGACATTTCTCTTAAAGAATGGCAGCAACCCCCATTTGGGGGATATTGTTTACAACAAAACGGTTCAGAAAAAAAGATATGCGATAAAAATTGCAGCAATGATACCGGCAAGATCTGCCAGCAAACCGCAAGGCAGGGCATGGCGCGTATTCTTGATTCCGACAGAACCGAAATAGACAGCCAGAATATAGAATGTCGTATCAGCAGCGCCCTGGAAAAGGCACGACAATCGGCCAGCAAAACTATCAGGTCCATAAGTGCTCATCGTTTCAATCATGAAACCGCGTGCACCAGTGCCGGAAAGCGGCTTCATGAAGGCCGTTGGAAGCGCATCGACAAAAGCAGCATCACTGCCTGTCATGGCAACGATTGACTTTATTCCGTCCATGATGAGATCAAGTGCTCCACTTGCACGGAAAAGCCCGACCGCGACAAGAATTGCTATTAGATAAGGAATGATAGAAATTGCTGTATTGAAACCCTGTTTTGCTCCATCGATGAACGATGTATAGACATTGACTTTTCTCAGAAGGGCCAACGCTATGAATCCGCCAATGATGAGCAACAAAACAGAAGATGAAATAATGCTTGATATACGCTGAATCGTATCCGGCGACATATTGCTAAGCGAATAAATGAGCAATCCGACGAGTGCTGAAAGTCCGCCGATATATGCAATTATGACCTTATCGAAAAGGTTGATTCTCTGCTTAATGGCAACGGCAATAAGGCCACAGAGTGTCGAAAAGAACGTAGCCATAAGAATAGGCAGAAAGACATCGGTCGGCGTCGCTGCCCCCATCTGAGTTCGATAGGCTATGATTGATATTGGAATGATGGTCAATCCCGATGTATTGAGCACAAGAAACATAATCTGGGCATTTGTCGCTCTGTCCTTTTGTGGATTAAGCTCTTGCAACTGCTGCATTGCCTTCAATCCCATCGGGGTTGCGGCATTATCGAGACCGAGCATATTTGCAGCGAGATTCATCGTGATGCTTCCCATCGCTGGATGATTGCGCGGAACTTCTGGAAATATCCGGACGAAAAGCGGCGAGATGAAACGAGACAAAAGGCCAACCGCACCACCCTCTTCGCCAATTCGCATGATGCCCAGCCACAGAGTCAAAACGCCTGTCAGATAGAGCGATATTTCAAAGCCATTCTTGGCAGATGAAAATGTCGAATCAACCATCGCCTGCATTATGTCGACATCGCCCCAAAAGATAAGGCGAACAAGACCAATGACAATGGATATCAGAATGAACGAAACCCAAATAATATTAAGAGCCATAAAACGAGAATACTATTGTTTTTCGGCAAAGTTAGCTGAATTATGATTATTTTACTAACTTCGCTCTATGTATATTTATCATGTATGAAACGTATTCTACTCATAATGTTCATGTTGATTGCATCAGCATCAGTCGCTTTTGCACAATGGGAAGAGTATGTTCCGCCATGCGAACATCAAGGCAATGAGGACATCTGGAAAATTGTCCGCTACAAGCCAGGAACAGCCGCATGGGAAAAGTGGGAACCAGCCAACGGCAGAATCAAATGGAGCGATTCGTGCGTCGAATTCGAATGCGATCAATTACTGCTGTATTTCGATGTTGACCGCTACGAAAAGATGAATAGCAACCCACCTTTTTTCAAGGTGTACAGACGCGAATATGACGAACTGTTCGACTATATGGAGGTGCGTGACGGCATTGGCATAGACAAAGGAATGAAGCGGATAATCATGGGACGACGCGATGATGACGGCAACATTCAAGGGGCTATAATGATCCTCTGCAAGCCATACACAATGACGACGCCGACAAAATTCAGACCATGCGTTGGAGGCATGCATTAAACAAGAAATCTGACAATGAAAAAAATAGGCATTTTCGACTCGGGATATGGTGGTCTCACCGTATTTGAAGCCATCCGCAAAAGACTTCCACAATACGACTACGTTTATTTGGGTGACAACGCACGCACACCATACGGCACTCGTTCGTTCGATGTTGTCTATGACTATACCTTGCAATCGGTAAAGACACTTTTTGAGCTTGGCGCAGAATTAGTCATCCTGGCATGCAACACTGCATCTGCAAAAGCGCTGAGAAACATACAACAGTTCGACCTTCCAAAGATCGATCCGCACAAGAGAGTTCTAGGCGTCATAAGACCTAGTGCAGAAGCCGTCGGGCGATATACTAAGAGTCGCAATGTAGGAGTTTTCGGAACTCAAGGCACAGTCGACTCAATGTCATATCCAATTGAGATTCAGAAGCTTTGGGGAGACATCAAAGTTTTCCAACAGCCATGTCCGATGTGGGTTCCAATTGTTGAAAACGGGGAATATGCCAATGACGGAGCGGACTTTTTTGTCGAGAAATACGTCAGAAACCTGATGGATCAGTCACCAGACATCGATACGGTCATTCTGGCATGCACGCACTACCCTATGCTGCTCCCGAAAATCCGCAAATATATCCCTCAGAACGTCAAGATTCTGAGCCAAGGTGAAATTGTTGCAGACAGTCTTGAAGAATATCTCAGGCGACATCCAGAAATGGAAAACTGCCTCGGACGTGACAAATCTGTCAGATTCTTCACGACCGAAAGCAGTCAGAAATTCAGTTCAACAGCCAGCATCTTCTTCGACGGGAAACTTGACGTTGAGTCGATTCAGATGCGATAGGCTGAAATCAATTCTTTGAATAAACAGAAGGCGCGAATTTGCGCAAGTTGTAGTGCGACGCCATGATTTCGCCGTACGCACCTGCTGTGCGAATGGCGATGAGGTCACCGCGCTGTGTCTTTGGCAATACGACAGCCTGTCCGAAGCAATCCGAAGACTCACATACAGGACCGACAACATCATACTGCTCAGTTGCCTCTGCCGATGTTATATTCTCAATCTTGTGATAAGCATGATAGAGAGCAGGACGGATGAGGTCGTTCATACCAGCATCGACAATGGCAAACTTCTTCTTGCGACCTTCCTTGACATAAAGCACCTTTGTGACAAGTGAGCCACACTGTGCAACAATGGCACGTCCGAGTTCAAAATGGACTTCCTGACCATCACGAAGTTCCAGGAATTTGTGGAACACGCGGAAATACTCTTCGAATGTTGGAATTGCATGCTTGTCCGGATGTTCATAATCAACGCCCAAACCGCCACCGACATTGACAATTTCGAGACGAATCTTACGTTCTTCGAACCAACGCTGAAGTTCATTGATACGAGTGCAAAGCGCCTGGAATGCACCCATATCGGTGATCTGCGAACCGATGTGAAAGTGGATGCCTTTCAATGCAAGATTCGGCAATTTCACGATGGCATCAACAACGCTTTCGAGTTCAGTCAGACCGATGCCGAACTTGTTTTCCTCAAGGCCTGTCGTGATGTATTTATGCGTGTGTGCATCAACGTTCGGATTGATTCGGATTGCGATTGTTGCAACCTTGCCCATTTCGCCGGCAATCTCGTTGATAACTTCGGCCTCTGGCAAACTCTCGACATTGAAGCAACGGATGCCGGCTTTCAATGCCAAACGGATCTCCCAATCAGCCTTTCCAACGCCTGCAAAAACGATGCTCTCGCTCTCGAAATCATTATCGAGCGCACACTGCACCTCATTTCCGCTAACGCAATCGACACCAAGACCGGCTTCGAGAATCTCACTCAAAAGACGCTTGTTGGCATTTGCCTTGACTGCGTAGTGAACATGAAAATTATATTTCTTGCTCTGCTCGCAAACCTCTTTCAGTGTTGCACGCAGAACATCGATATCGTAATAATAAAAAGGTGTTTCAAGACCTTTTAACTGCTCTGTAGGGAACATATCTGTTATTTTTTCTTAGAACAACTTTGCGCTCAATGCACGAAGAGCCTCGACCTTGTCACTTGCATTGATGAGCACAGAGACATTGTGAGAGCTGCCACCGTATGAAATCATGCGGATTGGAATATTCTTCAATGCGTCGAAAATCTGCGAAGCATAACCCTTAGACGATGCAACGAAATCGCCAACGATGCAGATGATAACCTGATCCTGATCAACCTCAACTGTTGCATATTTCTTCAAATCCTCAACGATATCGTAGAGATGGCGATTGTTGTCAATTGTTACAGAAACGCCAACTTCACTTGTTGTTATCATATCGATTGGAGTCTTGTAGCTTTCGAAAATCTCGAAAACCTTGCGCATGAACCCATAAGCGAGAAGCATACGTCCAGACTTGATCTTGATTGCTGTGATGTTATCCTTTGCAGCAATTGCAGCTACGCGATTTTCGCACTGCTTGCCACTGATGAGCGTACCATAAGCTGTTGGCTCCATCGTATTGAGCAAACGAACTGGGATATTGTTGATCTTAGCAGGCAAAACGCATGTTGGATGCAAAATCTTTGCGCCGAAATACGCCAATTCTGCAGCTTCGTCAAATGAAAGATCGTGAACAGGCTTTGTGCCTTCAACGAAACGAGGGTCATTGTTGTGCATGCCGTCGATATCTGTCCAGATCTGGCACTCTTCAGCAAGGATTGCAGCTGCAATCAACGATGCTGTATAGTCGCTACCGCCACGCTGCAAGTTATCAACTTCACCAAAAGCATTGCGGCAGATATAACCCTGAGTCACATAGATTTCATAACCCTGATTCTTCTCGAGGATTGCAGTAAGATTCTCACGGATATAAGCGGAATCAGGCTCACAATTCTTGTCGATTCTCATGTAGTCGAGAGCTGGCAAAAGGATAGACTTGATGCCACGCTCCTGAAGATAGAGATTGAACATTCCAGTCGAAATAAGTTCGCCCTGAGCCAAAATGATTTTCTCCTCAAAGACTGTGAAGATATTGTTGGTGAACGACTTGATGTAGTTGAAACGCTCGCGGATGAGGTCCATACCCTTCTGCTTGAACTCTGCAGTAGAATAGAGATCGTCAATTTCCTTTTCGTACTTCACTTCGAGCTTGTTAATAACATCGTTAGCGCCGTCGCTGTTCTTCTTGTAGAGGTAATTTGAAATCTCCACCAAGCTATTTGTTGTGCCAGACATTGCTGACAAAACAATCAACTTCTGCTGACCATCGAGAACGAGATTTGCGACGTTCTTCATTCTGTCGGCACTGCCCACAGACGTACCACCAAACTTTAATACTTTCATTTTATATCCTTGTTTTTATTTATTTTCTTACAATTGCGGCTGCAAATATACGAAAAGTGTATCTATATTCAGCATCGATTTTGTTTAATTCTTTTATTTGATGTTACAGAATTAACAGATTTTTATAAAACGCAAAAACAGCCCTTTCAACGACGGTGCACGATGGCCATAATTTGCGCACATTTTACTACATTTGCATCATGGAAGTGAAGATTTCAGATATCAAACTGATGGAGCAGATCAAAGCCGGCGACGAAAAAGCATTTCGTTCGCTCTTCGACTGCTATTTCACGCCACTGACTTTGTTTGCAGAACGATTTACAAACGACAACGAAGCAGCAATCGACATCGTCCAGACGCTCTTCGTCTCGTTGTATGAGAATCGCAATTCGCTGAATATTCGCAATGTAAAATCGTTCCTGTACCAATCAGTCAAAAACCGATGCATCAACGAAATCAAACGTCGCAAATATACAGAAACGTCAATTGATGACATTTTATCTGTTGACAATGAAGCAGAAGACGACATCGAAGATGCAATTGCATATTCGGAACTGAAGGCACAGCTTGCACAAGCTTTGTCGACACTTCAGCCACAATGTCAGAAGATTTTTGAGCTGAGCAGATTCGACGGATTCAGCAATGATGAGATTGCGGATCAACTCAACCTTTCGAAGCGTACCGTTGAAACACAGATCAGCAAGGCGCTGAAGCAGCTTCGCAGTCTGCTCGGCGACCTTTTCGCTTCAATACTGATTTTATGCGGTTTCTATTTCTGAACACGACGTTATGGGCATAACACATTGTCGTTCAACTATAATTGTTAAATTTGCGCATCATAAAACATAGATAATGAAAGAGAATATTGCAAAAGAGGGCTTCAACTCTAAGATTGGAGCCATTGCAGCTGCAGCAGGATCGGCAGTGGGACTTGGCAACGTATGGCGATTTCCATACGTACTTGGACAAAACGGAGGAGCCGCATTTTTGCTCGTTTACGTTTTGTTTATGCTACTCATCGCCCTGCCTGTTCTCATGAGCGAGTTCTCTATTGGCCGCAAAGCCGGACTTCCTGTGCTCGGCGCTTTTCAGACGCTTGCACCTGGCAAAAAATGGTACCTGATCGGCTTTGCCGGAGTGTTGTGCGCATTCGTCATACTGTTCTACTATAATATAGTATCGGGGTGGACGCTGATGTATGCATACTTGTCGGCAACCGGACAGTTGGCATCGCTCGACGAATCACAAATCAATCAGACATTTGAACAAAGTTCGCAGGATCCAGTGACATGCATCTTCTGGATGGTCCTCATGCTTGGCGCAACTGGCTTCGTTGTTGCACGAGGCGTTGAAAAAGGCATTGAACAATATTCGAAGATCCTCATGCCAATTCTGCTGATTCTCATCATCGTCGTATGCATACGTTCCCTCACACTTGACGGTGCATCAGACGGAATCTCATTTCTCCTGAGTCCAGACTTTTCAAAGCTGACCCCTCGTGCATTGTTCGAGGCGCTTGGTCAGGCCTTTTTCTCACTCAGCATCGGCATGGGAACGATGACCACGTACGGATCATATATCAGCAAGAAACAGAATCTGCCGCAAGCAGCACTTTCTGTTGCGCTTCTTGATTTCTTCATAGCCTTCCTTTGTGGTTTGATGATTTTCCCATGCGCATTTGCATTCGGAATCAACCCAGGACAAGGTGCAGGACTCGTCTTCGTCACACTGCCGAACATCTTCAACAAGATGGCAATGGGACAGATATTCTCTGTCGTATTCTTCCTTCTCCTTGTTGTTGCTGCATTAACCTCGTCAATATCCTTGCTCGAAGTTGTTGTGACATTTGTCAAGTCACAATTTGGCCTGAAGCGAAGAATGTCAACGCTTGTGTCTTCAATCACAATTGGCATTCTCGGCATCGGATGTGCCGTGTCGCCAACGCTCTTCGACTTCTTCGATAAGATTTCGGCCAACGTGCTTCTGCCACTCGGCGCTTTCTTCATCGTGCTTTTCATTCCGCTTCGCCTTGGCAAGAAAGCCGTCAGGGAAGAGATGGAAGCCAACGGAACACCGTTCAAGCTGTTCAATGTTTACTATTTTCTGACGAAATATATCGTTCCACTGGCGATACTCCTGATATTCACAAACAGCATCCTGTCTTGGATGGGATATGGTTTATTCGACTAGAATATGCTGCTCAGACGACGGGAAAACCTTGCATACTACTCGTTGCTCGTCACTGCAATGGTCGTATTTCTATGCGTCATGATTTATGACAAATTTACGGCTACAATGACCATCTCCATCAAGCAAAACGAAGAAACCGACGTCGTCTCCTGGAAATATGCCGCAGACACCATACACATCAACACTGCAACAGCATCGCAGCTGAGCCATTTCGGATTTACGAACCGAGACATCGTCAGAATCCTGTCTTATCGCGATGCCGGAGGAAGTTTCTCTTGCTGGGAACATCTTTGCGAGACGTACGGATTCGATTCCTTGAGAATGAAACCTCGCAAAGACTACATCGTTTACGATTTCACGACACGAAAAAGCGACTTCACGCCACGCAGACACACAAAATATACAAGGGACGAAGGCGCGAAAAAAGAGATTTCTCGCAATCGGAAAATCAGCATATACTACGCTGATTCCACAGAACTTGCGCGAGAAGGCATTGCATCATTCGTGTGGGACAGCATCAAGAGCTATCGCAACCGATATGTAATGAAAGGCAGCATCGACATCGCCGATTTGAGCAGCGCGACACCACAATCAATCAGCCAGATTCTGAAAGAACATGCCGGAGCCGAAAAGCGACAAAAGACCGACAACGCAAATCGACCGGACATAACCATCGAGCTAAACAATGCAACGATGGAACAGCTGTGCCAGCTCAGATATGTCAAGGAAGCAACCGCAACCAGAATTCTCCGCCAACGCGAAAAACTGGGCGGTTTTATCCAGCTGGAACAGCTGTCAGACATCGTCAAAGCCGAATATTACGAAACGATTGCAGCACAAATGACAATTGACAAAAAAAGTATCGTCAAGCTGAAAATAAACAGCGATCCCATAGCAAAAATCACGCATCATCCATACTTTCTGCCACTTATGGGCGACGCACTCGCAAAACTCAGACGCGATCAAAAAAGAATTACGAATCTCGACGAATTCAGAAAATCCTTTTCAAAATACAAGTACAATCCGCTTCTTGAAGAATATCTGACATTCGAATAGACGTCCATGCAAATATGACTTAAAACTATTTTGCATTTGATATTTCTATTTCTTCACAGATGTTGTTATATTTGCATCTGCAAAACATGGTTCGACAACTGACGTATAAGACCATGATAAGCTTTTAGATATGCATAAGATTGTTCTGATAATCATAATGCTGGCGTTCTCAATGCAATACGCTGAGGCTCAGCGCAAATCGGTCGAGGTCACATTCTCGTCTGTTGCGCTCGACTCGCTTGCAAGCAACTTCCTGCGCGAAAGTTGTGATGTTCAGACAATCGATGGCTATCGAATCCAGATCTACTCCGGATCAGGCGCAAAGGCAAAGACCGAAGCTCAAAATGCAAGAACGAAATTCGTTGCAGCATTTCCAACGGAAAAAGTCTATATCGTATACAACGCTCCATTCTGGCGTGTGCGCACAGGCGACTTCCGCTACCGTTCCGAGGCTTTGTCGCTACTCGAAAAGGTGAAGCGACAGTTCCCTGGTAGTTACACGGTACGTGACAACACTGTTAAAAAGAAATCTTTTAAATAACCTATGTTAGACCAAGTTGCGCTGCAGCTTGGTCTAATGTTTTTTACATATAAAACCTAACGCAATGAGCGAGCAGATTAAGCACGAATGTGGCATTGTCCTCATCAGACTGCTAAAACCTTTGGAGTATTACCAGGAAAAGTATGGTTCTTGGCAATATGGTCTCAACAAACTCTATCTTCTGATGGAGAAACAGCATAATCGCGGCCAGGATGGCGCAGGTGCTGTAGGCCTTAAGATTGACCAGCCTGCTGGGAAAAAATTTATTGCGAGAGCTCGCTCCAATGGCGCAAATCCGATTCAGGATGTCATCGATGAAATCCATTCGTCGATTGCAGCTGCCAAGGCTGAACATGGCGATCTTGTCAAAGATGCAAAATGGGCAAAGGAAAATTTGCCTTTCGCAAGCGAACTCTATCTGGGCCATTTGCGATATGGTACTTTCGGCAACAACAACATTGACTACGTTCATCCTGTGATGCGCGAAAACAACTGGCGCTCACGCACATTGGCAATGGCCGGAAACTTCAATCTGACCAATGTAGATGAAATCTTCAATGCTCTTATCGAACTCGGTCAGCATCCAAAGGACTATTCCGATACAGTTACAATCCTTGAAAATGTCGGTCATTTCCTCGACGACGAAGTGCAGCTTCTTTTCCGCCAATACAAGAATGAAGGCTTGCCTAATACCGAGATTTCAAAATGCATCGAACGCGATCTCGATGTCAGAAAGATTCTCGAGAGATCATCGCGCAAATGGGATGGCGGCTATGTCATCGCAGGTCTTTGCGGACATGGCGATGCATTCGTAACTCGTGACCCTTGGGGCATCCGTCCTGCGTTCTACTATTACGATGACGAGATTGCCGTAGTTGCCTCAGAACGCCCTGTAATCCAGACAGCTCTCAAAGTTCGAGCTTGTCAGATTCAAGAACTCAAGCCTGGTCATGCAATCATCATCAAAAAAGACGGCACTGTCAGCATTGACCTCGTTCGCGTGCCACAAGAGCGCCGATCTTGCTCATTCGAGAGAATATATTTCTCACGCGGGTCTGACCGTGACATATACAAAGAGCGCAAAAAGCTCGGCTTCCTATTGGCTCCGACTCTTCTCGAAAAAGTCAACTACGACCTCGACAACACGGTATTCTCATTCATTCCGAATACTGCCGAAACAGCGTTCTTCGGATTGACAGAAGGTGTCAGCCATTGGGCAAAACAGCGCCAGAACAAACTTCTTCACGAAGCGCTTGCCAATGGAACACTCACACCTGAGCGTATTGATGAAATTCTCGAACATCACCCTAGATTTGAAAAAATCGCAATCAAGGATGTCAAGATGCGTACGTTCATCGCAGCCGACTCAGGACGCGACGACATGGTTGGACATGTATATGATGTAACTTACGGAATCGTTAAGAATCAGCAGGATACACTCGTCGTCATCGACGATTCAATCGTGCGTGGAACGACACTCAAAAAGAGCATCTTGCGAATAATGGATCGTTTGCATCCAAAGAAGATAATCATCGTTTCGTCGGCTCCACAAATCCGCTATCCTGATTGCTATGGTATTGACATGGCAAAATTAGGCGATTTCTGTGCCTTCTCTGCAGCTATCGAATTGCTTCGCGAAACAGGCAGGACTGACGTAATTGACAACGTCTATAAACTTTGCAAGGAACAGCAGTTCCTTCCAAAAGAAGAGATTGTCAACTACGTGAAAGACATCTATGCTCCGTTCACAAACGAACAGATTTCTGCAAAGATCGCTCAGATGCTCACGCCAGATGACATTGACGCTGAAGTCGAAATTGTCTTCCAGTCAATCGAAAATCTCCATGAAGCTTGTCCGAACGACAATGGCGACTGGTATTTCACTGGCAATTATCCGACACCTGGCGGCAACAAAGTTGTGAACACTTCATTCATCAACTACATCGAAGGTCGTAATCAACGTGCGTATTAACTGCATGACCATAAAATGAAAAGAGCATCAGAATTATCTGATGCTCTTTCTGTTTTATAGCAAGTTGATTCTATTTTTTCAGAAGTACCGGACGATATTTCTCACGGAGTTTCTCGGCATATTCCATCTCCAGGCGTTGCTGATAATCACTCAGCAATTGATTGTGCGACTCGCTGTAAGTCATTGGTTTGCCGTCTGTTTTCGAACCAACGGCAACAACATATTTCGACTCAATATTCGGCCAGATGTAATCGTCGTATTTTCCACCCTGTTCCTGTTTTCCAACAACGACTCTGTCGGCAATTTTTGACGCTTTCTTTGGGTTCTTCTCAGCAATCGTTCTTACTTGATTAGCAGTTTTTTCGTCCTTGCAATAATATATCGTGCCATCAAATGTTCCGCCTTTTGCGTAGCGACTTGGGTTTTCTGCCAACAACTTGGCAAGAAGAGTCGAATCGTTCGTATTCTTGTCCCAAATATATTTCATGTTGATTTCGAATACAAGAAGTCCATCGCGATATTCCTGAACCGTATATTTGAAATCAGCATTGTCATATTCCAGATTGCGACTTAAGTTGCTCAGCATGGCTGACGCCGCGATGTTTCTGAAGTTTTCATTAGGGCTGTTTCTCGCGTCCCATATTCTTGCGACGTATTCATCCGAAGCCCAAACCTTTGTCGTGTCGAATGTTGCCAAAGGCTGAGCTATATTCTTGAGTTTCAAAGCCCTGACTCCATCATTAGGCTCATTCATGAATATGCCTGTCACCTCATCGCGAGCACCTTTATTCCATTTGAAATTATGCTGCTTCATAAGTTTTTTTGCAAGAGAGTAAATGCCGGCATGAAGCAGTGAAGGACCACAACGGCCCGACATCATAGCCATTTCAACCGATTCCTTAGCTCTTTCAACGTCGTAGCCGTTTCGGCGCTCTAATCGACGGACAATATGGTATCCATATTCAGTATCAAAGACATCGCTTATGTCACCATCGTTTTTGAGCGCATCACATTGACGCGCAAATTCCTTAATATTTGACGACAAAAGGCCGAGACTAACCCATGGCAGTTCACCGCCCATGTCAGCTGTCTGCTTCTCATCAGAACAACGTTTTGCCAATTCGCCAAAGTCTGCGCCATTGTCAAGTGCTGTCTTTATACTGTCCATCGTTGCACGCATTTTGGCTCTTTGCTGCGCGGTCGTATTACGCGTGAACATCTTCATAATGTGAGCTACTCGCACATCGTCAAGACGATGTCTCCGGTCGTGAACCATGAGGAAATGATAGCCATAACTTGTTCGGAAAATCTGCGACACTTCTCCTTTCTTTGTCGCATAGGCCGCTTCTTCGAATGGCTCAACCATTTGGAGCGTTGAGAAATACCCGAGTCTTCCGTAATTGATTTGCGCAGAAGGATCATCGGAATATTGTAAAGCGACCTTCATAAATTTCTCGCCATTCAGAACCTTTGTGCGAGCCGAGTCAATTCTTTGATATGCAGCCAAAGTGTCGGCAGTTGTAGGATTCTCATCGAGACGGACGAGAATGTGACTCGCATCAATTTCTTCAGCCATTCGTTTTACGATAACATCTTTCGCCTCCTGTTGCGAAACGGTGTCCATCAAAAACGGCTGCGCCAATTCGCCGTAAAAATCCTGACAATCACTGAGATATTGAGCTGCCGTATCGAGCTTAAGTGCCTTTGCTTCAGCAACTTTCAACTTGTAATTAATGAAAAGGTCAAGATATTCCGGTTTGCTGATCGGGTTTTGTGCAGCTTTATTGTTTTTGTTGTAGATAAATTCAAATTCTTCAGCCGAAACTGTCTGGTCACCAATCTTGATGAGTGGCGTTTCCTTGATCTGCGCGGCTGAATATAGCGAGCAAAGCATTGCACCAAGCAAAAATATGCGCTTCATTGTTCTTGTTTTATTGTTCTATGGTGCGAATTTAGTTCAAAATGTTGACATTGACTTGATTGACAACGGAAATCATTATGAGGAGAGCCAAGACTCGGCTAAATCCAACGGCGTTTAACGAAGAGGGGAATGACAGTGAGGGGGTAGCGAGAGTGCCGCCTGCGGCCGAAGCGAGGGGGAGACTTCCCCCCCATAAAAAGAGAATAAAAAAAGTTGCTGACATCACGTCGGCAACCTTACCAATCAATCCAAAATGAAAATCTTATCTATGAAATACAATGATGGTTACGCAGTTTGATTGATAAGGTTTGCTTTTTGTGGCAGGTTCAATATTTTTTAGATATGTTGAATCTTTGTTATGACTATGCGCATCGAATTGTTTAGAATTCGATGGATAATTTTGCATTTATTCGCCTACCTGTCAGATAGTTAGGCACAGCATACTGTCCTCCAGTGACGTCCGAAACCCAAAAATATGAGATGGTGTTCGCGGTGTCGAAAAGGTTGAAAACTTCGATTCCCAGACGAGCAGATTTGACATGTGCCCACTTGCGTGAACCATCACGATTCTGGCCGAAATCTTTAAACAGACCGAGGTCAACACGCTTGTAGCCGGGCATTCGATTTGTCTGTTTGTAACGCATACTGTTTGGTGGTCCGAACGGCAAACCACTTCCGACAATGAAATTGAGATTAGATCCGAACGACTTGTTTGTAGGCAAATGGTCCTGGAAGAAAAGCGAAAAAGAGACTCTTTGGTCGGATGGTCGCGGAATCCAGCCATGGCCATCATCGTCAATGTCTTCGGCCGTTCTCATTATTGAAAGACACGCCCATGACTCCTCACCTTCAACGAGTTCGCCACTGATTTTCGCATCAAATCCTGCCGCATATCCATGACCACAATTCTCAGCCATGTATCTTATTCGGACGTTCTCGATGCTATACGGATTGAGGTTCGTAATATGCTTATAGTACGCTTCGAGGCTGAGTTTGAAAGGACGCTCGTCGGCTTTGAAATAGAGATCGTTGCCAAAGATTACCTGCCATGAGTTTTGCGACTTAACACCGGTATTGACGCCACCATCGTCGCATTTCATCTCTCTGAACAATGGGATCTGAGCATATCGTCCGCCACTAATTCTATGCTCCCACTTGCCATGCTGGTACGACAACGACGCACGAGGGCTGACAAGAAATTCGCTGTTCAGATTGTTATGTGACAATCTGAGACCAAACGTGAAGTTCAGATGTCCGTTAGCAATGTCATATCCGAAATTGTCCATGACGAAAGCCGAGAACCTTTTAGTATTCAGTGTATTATCAGATTTCTGATACTTATCAAATAAAATCTGTTCGTTAGCAGCTTTGGCGACATAACCGGCTGAATCTCTGTATTCCCACTCGGACGTATGGTCTGAAAAATGTTCCGACTGAAGTTTGGCTTCCCATGTCAACACGTTTCTAACGATGTTGTGTCGCCCGCGCAATGCATACGCATCAATCTTGCTAAACAACTCATTACGAGCATGCTGCAGATAGCCACCGACTCCAATGCTATTATCTGTTCCTGCCTGATGAAGCCAATATTCACCCAAGACATCGTAGTTTTCCTGTTCCCTACTTCGATATAGCGATGCCCTAAATGAAAAAGAGTGATCATCATTCGGTGCATATGAAACGGAGCCGCCGGCAAGTCCTGTTTGATAAACGTCGGCCTCTTTCCCTTCGAAATACACTGTAAATGTCCTCGGATCAGACATTGTTCCAAATGATGTTTCACGATCTTTTGGCTTGAAATCATATCTGTTCGAGGCATAATAGCCGAGAATATCGACGAACACTTTACTGCCTAAACGCAGAGAATGGAGCGACTGGACATCAAAAAAAGTCGGATCGTATAATCCCTTTGTATCCATCGATCCCAGCAGATATTTATTTGTCTTATATCGAACTCCGGTGATGTGCGAATATCGTCCATGTCCTGCAGAACCTTCAAGATGTGCCGATGCGCCGAGAAGACTTATTCTGCCGCCACCATGAAGTTCCGAAGGCGTTTTATAGCGGACATCAAGGACAGACGACATTTTGTCGGAATACGAGACATCGAATCCTCCTGAAGAGAAATTCACCTGTTCGACGAGATCTGGATTAACAAAGCTGAGTCCCTCCTGTTCTCCACTACGGATAAGAAAAGGTCTGTATATTTCAATGTTGTTGACATACACCATGTTCTCGTCAAAATTTCCACCCCTGACGCGATATTGCGAACTCAATTCCGAGTTTGAAGTTACGCCCATCTGCGACTTCACGACAGATTCAATGCCACCGCCCACATCGGCCACATTGACAGCTACCGAAGCATCAATATGTTGAAAATCAGATTTTTTATTACCAATAACATCTACCGATTCACCAACAATGGTTTTCTCGACAAGTGTGATTTTCAAATTGTCAGTAGGATGTTCTACCTTGATTGTCTTTTCCTCAAAACCGAGGCATGAGACAATAATGTTTCGTGGAAACTTTCCCACATTAATGGAAAATTTTCCTTTTTCGTCACTTGCCACACCAATGCTGCCGCCTTCAACGACTATTGCCGCGCCAGCAATTGGCTGATGACCATCATCAACGTATCCAGCAATAACCTGTGCGTTGGCAATGTGACAAACAATCATTATGCATGATGTTATAATAAGCCTTATATATCTGAACATCTGCATATTAACTTATTTCGCTCCAATTAATTTGCTGTTTTGCCAATGCCCTGAGACGTTCCACGGCAACAACATTATCCGCAGATTCCAATGATGGATCTGCCGCAAGAAGTTCCTGTGCTTTCTCTCGAGTATACTGCACAAGCTGCGAATCTTTCGCCAAATCTGCAATGCGCAGTGAAAACGGCAATCCACTTTGTTGAGTGCCACTGATGTCTCCTGGTCCACGCAGACGCATATCTGCTTCAGCTATTTCAAAACCATCAGTTGTTCCAACCATGACCTCCATACGTCGTCGAGTGTCATCCGAAAGTTTATAGCTGGTCATCAAGACACAGTAGCTTTGATCTGCACCTCGTCCGACTCTTCCCCTCAATTGGTGCAACTGCGACAGACCAAATCTCTCTGCACTCTCTATGACCATTATAGATGCATTCGGAACATTCACACCAACCTCGATAACAGTTGTTGCAACCATGATCTGACTCTCTCCGCTAGCAAAACTGTGCATGGCTTCGTCCTTCTCTTCCGCCGAAAGTTTGCCATGAACCATGCAGACCTTATATTCCGGAAATGCCTCTTTCATATACTCGAATCCCTCTGTCAGATTCTTGAAATCCATCTTTTCCGACTCATCAATGAGCGGATAAACGACATAGCACTGGCGACCTTGCTGCAACTGGTCACGAATGAATTTATTAAGTGAATTTCGACTATTATGAAAGTAATGCTCCGTCATGACAGGCTTTCTGCCGGGAGGAAGCTCATCGATAACCGAAACGTCAAGATCACCATAAACCGTCATTGCCAATGTTCGTGGAATTGGCGTTGCGGTCATAACCAAGATATGCGGTGGGATGGTTGCTTTCGCCCATAAGCGGGCTCTTTGAGCCACACCAAAACGATGCTGTTCATCAACTATAGCCAAACCCAACTTGTTAAAAACAACCGTATCTTCAATGAGCGCATGTGTGCCAACAATGAAGTTGAGCGAGCCATCTGCCAACGCTGACAATATTTTTGTACGGTCTTTTTTCTTTGTGGAACCCGTCAGCAAAGCCACACTTACACTGCTCATGCCGCTCAGCATTTTCGACAGATTCTCATAGTGCTGGGTTGCAAGAATCTCAGTCGGAGCCATGATGCAAGCCTGATAACCGTTGCCTGCAGCTATAAGCATAACCATCAGCGCAACAAGCGTTTTCCCCGATCCGACATCTCCTTGAAGCAGTCTGTTCATCTGTCGGCCAGACGCCATGTCGACGCTCATTTCACGAACAACTTTCTTCTGCGCATTGGTCGGCTCAAACGGTATATGATTCTTGTAGAAGTCATTAAGCAATGCACCAGCCTTCGCAAATACCACGCCTTGCTGATGACTTCTGTTTATCGTCTTGTTGCGCAGCAGTGACAGATGTATATAGAAAAGCTCCTCGAATTTCATTCTGTAGCGGGCAATCTCCAATGTCTGCGCATTTGTCGGGAAATGGATCTGCTGCAACGCCTTGCCACGTGGCATCAAATTACACTTTGTCAGAATCGACTGAGGCAATGTTTCCATTATCCCGTCATCTCCGGCATCAACAAAAATTCCTCTTATTATCTTGTGGATGGCTTTAGAGTTGAAGCCGGACTTCTTCATCCTCTCCGTCGTATTATAGAACGGCTGAAGTGTACCCGCATCAACGTGTGCAGAATCTGCCTTTTCCATCTCTGGATGCGTCATATTCAACTTATGGTTGAATATCGAAGGCTTTCCGAAAAGCAGAAAAAGTTCGTTAGGATTAATCTGTTCGGTTACATAGTTAAGTCCTTTAAACCAAACGATTTCAATTGTACCAGTGCCATCACTGAATGTTGCCGTCAGGTGTGGCATTCGTCCGCCACTGACCATTTGTCTCGAAATAAATCGCCCACATATCTGGACATACGGCATATCAGCACGCAACTCACTTATCTTATATATATGGCTGCGATCAACATATTTGTAAGGGTAAAACTGAAGCATGTCATCGACAACATGCATATCCATGTCGTTAGCAAGCAGTTCCGCACGCTTCGGACCGATGCCGGCCTGATACTTCAAACTTTTGTTGCCGATATCTGTCATAGTCCTGTCCGTTTATTTGACAATGACTTTTACCTTGTCGACTTTTGCCTTTTGTGTGACGAGTATTCGGAAAATAAAATCATCAGTTTCGATGGTCTCGCCACGCGATGGAATCGACTGCGTTTCATCCAAAATCAATCCGGCAAGCGTATCATATTGCTCACCTACCGGCAAATGCAAACCATATTTTTCGTTGAGATAATCGATTTCAAGGCGACCAGAAAATATATATTCGCCATCACCAATTTCCTTCTCAACATACTCCATTACATTGTCATGCTCATCATCAATTTCACCGAAAATCTCCTCCAAAACATCTTCCAGAGTAATCATTCCGGCAGTACCGCCAAGCTCATCAACCACAAGCGCAATACTCTTGTGCTGGCCCGTGAACTGCTTCAAAAGAAGATTCGCGCTCATTGTTTCTGGAACAATGATTATTGGCGTCATCGCACTTTTAATGTCTGCAACATCTTGAAACATTGTCGAGACATGAACATAACCAATGATGTTGTCAATTGTCTCTTCGTAAACCAAAATCTTCGAATAGCCTGTTTCGATGAACATTTGGTTCAACTTCATTATGGAACTGCTGATATCAATCGCTGCAATTTCTGTGCGTGGAACGAAACAATCACGAACCTTAATCTTCGAAAAATCAAGGGCATTCTTCATCAGTTTTGCCTCTTGCGAAACATCATCTTCAGAATCCGTCACATTCTCGGCCTGCTTGCTGAGAAGCATGTCAAGATCAACGCGTCCCGGAATGAGAGACTGGCTGTCATCTGAGACCTTCGAGCGAAGAACCTTTGTAATGAAAAAATGCGCGGTCATTTGCATTCCACGCGCAATAGGGTAAAAAATAATGTAGAAAAACATCAGCGGCAATGCCAAAATATTCAGCATTACCGATGGATTTATCTGAATGATCGTTTTTGGCAAAAACTCAGCCGTCACAATAATGATGATTGTCGAAACTATGGTCTGCGACAAAAGCAACACAGACGAAGAAACCTCGCCAAAATTCGAGATAAAGAAAGGCGTAAACAGATCTGCAAAGGCAAGGCCGTAAATTACCATTGCGGCATTGTTGCCAACGAGAATTGTTGAAATCAATACGCCCGAATTTGCTACAAAAATATCCGTTATTCTCGACATCCTAGGAAAACGCTTGCGATTAATTTCCATCACAAGTTTGTTGGAGGCCAAGAACGCCATCTCGCTTCCCGAAAAGAAAGCAGAGAGTATTAACATCGTGATAATCAGTAGCATGAGCGGTTGTGTTTAGCGCAGCCTGTCTGTGAGCAACATGCACTCAATCATTGGCGAAACCTTGCCATAGACAATGTTATAGACGCAGTCCATAATCGGCATCGAAACTTGATATCTTTCGTTTATCTCGTGTATCGATTTGACAGCATAATAACCTTCTGCGACCATGAGCATCTCCATTTGTGCAGACTTCACTGAGTAACCTTTGCCAAGCATTGCACCAAATGTTCTGTTGCGTGAGAACTGCGAATAGCATGTCACGAGCAAGTCACCCAAATATGCCGAACTCTTGATATCGCGGCTGATTGGATGAACGGTGTCAACAAAACGCTTAATCTCTTGGATGGCATTCGAAATCAACACGGCCTGAAAATTATCACCATAGCCCAGACCATGAAAAATTCCTGATGCTATGGCCATGATATTTTTCAAGACGGCAGAATATTCTGTACCATAAATATCATCACTGACTGTCGTTTTAATAAACTGACAATCAATAATTTTTGCATATTCTCGCGCAAGTTTGACGTCTTGACAGGCAATCGTCAAATATGAGAGTCGTTCGAGAGAAACCTCTTCTGCATGGCATGGGCCACTAATTACACCAATATGTTCAATTGGCACACCAAGTGACTTGTTAATCCACGAACCAACAATCATATTTTCGTCTGGAATCAGACCTTTGATTGCAGAAATCACAAACTTTTTGCTCATGTCTTCGGTCAAAGACTGCATCGCACTCTTCAAAAATGCCGAAGGTATTGCAAAAATGATGACGTCCGAATTACGGACGACCTCATTAATGTCGTTTGTAAAATCAATCTTTGACGTATCAAATTTGACCGAAGTCAAATATTTCGGATTGCTTCCCGTCAAACGGAAAGTATTGATATCCTTTTCGTTGCGTACAAACCAGTTCAGTCTCAACGTATTGCACAAAACCATTTTGGCGATTGCCGTAGCCCAACTGCCACTACCAATGATGCCAACTCGATAGTTCGTGCCCAATATGCTTTCCTGCTGCTCCATTTCGAACTAATTCTGACTCTCTTCTGAATCTTCAGATTGCTGCTTCTTCTTTTCAGGCTTCATCTGAGGGAACAAAAGAACCTCTTGAATTGTAGTCTGTCCTGTCATGAGCATGCAAAGACGATCGATACCGATTCCAATACCAGAAGTTGGAGGCATACCATACTGCAATGCACGCAAGAAATCCTGGTCAATAATCATTGCCTCATCATCGCCCTTCTCTGAAAGACGCATCTGCTCTTTGAAACGTTCTTCCTGATCGATAGGGTCGTTAAGCTCGCTGTATGCATTCGCAAGTTCCTTGCCGTTAACCATAAGCTCAAAACGCTCGGTCAAACCAGGCTTGCTTCTATGCATCTTTGTAAGAGGAGACATCTCAACAGGATAATCTGTTATGAATGTTGGCTGAATAAATGTTCCTTCGCATGTTTCACCGAAAATCTCATCTATCAGTTTGCCCTTACCCATCGTTGGGTCAACTTCAACGCCAACTTTCTTCGCAACCTCACGAATCTCATCTTCGCTCATGCCATTCAAGTCGTAGCCGGTCTTCTCTTTGATTGCATCGAGAATTGGCAAACGACGGAAAGGCGCCTTAAATGAAATCACATTGTCGCCTACTTTCGATTCCGATGTTCCATTTACGGCAATGCAAATCTTCTCAAGAAGCTGCTCCGTGAACGACATCATCCAATTATAATCCTTGTACTGAACGTACAATTCCATACATGTGAATTCCGGGTTATGATTGCGGTCCATACCTTCATTGCGGAAGTTCTTGCCGATCTCATAAACGCCCTCAAAACCACCTACAATCAGACGCTTCAAATATAGTTCTGTCGCGATGCGCATATACATGTCAATATCAAGTGCATTGAAATGTGTGATGAACGGACGTGCCGATGCACCACCTGCAATTGCTTGAAGTGTTGGTGTCTCAACCTCTGTATAGCCTGCTCCATCCAGCACACCACGAAGTGTCTTAATCACCGTAGCACGCTTCAAGAACACATCCTTAACGCCCTCATTTACAACCAAATCTACATAACGCTGACGGAAACGCAACTCAGGATCCTCAAACTTGTCGTATGCTACGCCATCCTTATACTTCACAACTGGCAGTGGCTTCAAGCTCTTCGAAAGCACGGTCAGGTCCTTTGCATGAACGCTAATCTGACCAGTCTGAGTTCTGAATACGAAGCCCTTGATTCCAATAAAGTCGCCCAGATCGAGCAACTTCTTAAACACCGTGTTGTACAACTCTTTATCCTCTTCCGGACAAAGTTCGTCACGCGAAATATATACTTGAATACGTCCCTTTGAGTCCTGTATTTCTACGAATGACGCCTTGCCCATTATACGGCGGCTCATCATACGTCCTGCTATGCAGACTTCTCTCTCAGGTGCATCGTCCGAAAACTCTGCAATTATATCGGTTGAAAAAGCGTCGGTTGGATACTCGGCTGCCGGATATGGGTCAATTCCGAGGTCTCTGAGTGCCTGCAAGTTATTGCGGCGGTTTATTTCCTGTTCGCTAAGTTGTTCCATGTCTTTTCTAAAAAATATTTGATAGCAAAGTTAATCAAAATTTGTTGAAAGATAAACTCATACGCCATTTATACTCGTTGACTCACCTTTTTTCTTCCTTGCAGGGGGCAGCCGCCCCCTCGCTTCGGCCGCTACGCGTCACTTTCGCTTCCCCCTCACTGACCAACTTCTCTCCGTTCACCGCCGTTGGCACCAACCGATGTCCAGCTCTCTTCCCTATTTTTCAACGAAAAAAGGAGAGCAAACAAAAGTCTGCTCTCCTACTACAATTATTTTCTTATGAATCAATACTCCTCTTCGTCGAAGAAGAAATCCTCGCGGCTAGGATAGTCTGGCCAAATATCTTCGATATTTTCAAATATTTCGCCTTCCTCCTCAATTTCCTGCAAGTTCTCAATAACTTCCAATGGTGCTCCTGAACGAGATGCATAGTCAATGAGCTCTTCTTTTGTTGCTGGCCATGGTGCATCTTCAAGTTTAGAAGCCAATTCTAGTGTCCAATACATTGTTTCTTAAAAATTTAGTTCAACTAAATAATGGTGCGAAATTATAAAAAAATATGCTCCTATCACCAATAATGAGGATTTTTTTTGATTCAATGTTCTATTCTCCCAACTCATCAAAAGAAAATCCTTCAAAAACCTCCTCCTTAACAATCACTCCCTCAGCTATTTCCATCTTTTTGAAAATGTCCTCTCTGCACTTCGGTTTATAGTCTTCAAGCCACGAAAAACCAGCCAGTTTGCACTCATTTTCGCCAAGCAAAAACGGCGGATTCATATTACCGGACGGCGACACTCTCATCGTGATATTCGATATCTTCTTTTTATTCATCCATATAGTCATGTCGCTACTCTCTGCTCTATTGATTCCAATTATGACCTTGTCATCCTTTGGATAATAAAGCGTTTGACCATTTCCGCTGACATCAATACGATAAAGCTCATTGTTTCGGATATGCCCAGTCATCAACTTTCCCTTAATCTGGTTATATCCTATCGTATCCTCCGGCGAAATAATAAAAGCCGCATCAATGAGTTCCGACTTATATATAGCCTGATTCTTCGTGAACAGTTTTATCTCGTTGGCTGTCATTTGATTATCCTGTGCCCATATAATCGGAGTCTTGTACATCGTAGCTATTGAATCGCGAAAATCGAAGACAAGTGAATCACATCGCCCCTGTATATCAGACCTGAAAAATTTCACCCAGTGATAAGCCTTGATCAAGCGGCTTGAATCTGCATCCAACGGCTCAATCTGAAGCGTATCGGCATGCATATACAGTGTATCACGCTGATAAACATGAATCATCTGGGCATTTCTTGTAGCCAATGCAGCACCGGTCTTTTCATTATAAAAGCCGTAATCGCCATGCAATGTCATGTTATCAACCGTATCTGCCAACACCATATCATTCCATACACGGCCAATGCCATTACGCTTGTCATAGAAGATACGTTTTCCCGTCAGAGTTTTCTGTCCCGTTATGACGATACTGTTATCCAACAAATTAGCCTCTTCTGTCTGCGTATTATACCATCCATCATGACTCTTGACAATTGTTGAATCAGAATTGACAATCGTTGTTGGACCTAGGATTGTGATAATCTCACTCTTTGTATTATAGCGCATCGTATCACTCACCATATCGCATTTTGGTGAAGTTCCGACCACGTTATCCTTGAAATAGACATCGTTTGTGTTCGGGAAATAGAGACCGTTATCAGAGGTCAGGACATTATCGCCATTAACGACTTTTCCACCATCATAGAAATAGGCCTTATCCAGACTCTTGTCATAATCGAGATATTCGGTATAGAGCCACGTGTTACCTTTGTTTGCACGCACATTTTCACGAACCTTGGCAAGATTCGTATTTCCGAAATATGTTATTCTGTTACCGTAGAGATGAATTGAGTCATTTTGAATGACGTGCACATTGCCATACGCAACAACGACATTCGAATCGTTATACATATATGCACTATCACAATGCAAAAAAGTATGCTGATGCGACAGAATCACATTGCCATTGAGCGACTGCGTATTCTTGCCGATTTTATCATCGTGGCGAAGAACATCTGCTCGTTCAATCTTTATTCTTACAGGCTGCTGACGTTGAGCCTCACCGCGCATGAACGGCATTGCAGCCAACAGACAGACGACCAGTATGTTGAGAAAAAATTTCATTCTTTATTTTACCCAACCTTTGTATTCGAAATCACAATTTCTCCACTCTGGCGAGATGCTTATATAAATCTCCTTAATCCTCTGTTCAATCCACTCATCAACAATAGACTTGCATTTCCTTTCAAGCATCAGTCCCTGCAACATATTATAGTCGTCACGTATGTTTGCACGATGAGGTTCGTGACGCTTAGTCAATTTGATGATTCGATACGTCTCTTTTCCACGCTTTTCATCAATCATTGCAAATGGTTTCGAATATTCTCCCTCTTTGAGTCCCTGAAGTGCTTTTGCAATTTCCGCCGGAATCTCATTAAGCTGGAATTTCACAGAACCTCCTTCATTCAACATCTTTCCACCATTCCATCGCGAATCCTTGTCCATGGAATATCGCATGGCAGCCTCTTCGAAGGTAAGCTTTTCATCCTTGAGCATCGTCGAAACAGTATCTAGGAATTCAACCGCCTTTCGTTTGCTTTCAGCACTGATTTTTGGCTTCAGCAAGATATGACGCAAGTTAATGCGGTCACCTTTGCGGTCAATAAGCTGAATAATATGATATCCATATTCAGTCTCAACGATTTTTGAGACTTTTCCTTTTTCCTGAAGATTAAACGCAACTGCCGAAAACTCCGGGACATACGTCGCCTTAGTTGCCCAACCGAGATCACCACCTCGAGTTGCCGAAACAGCATCTTCTGAGTGGAACACAGCCAGCGTTGCAAAGTCTCGTCCCTCACTTACCTGCTTTTGGAAATCGCGCAAACGGCCCTTAATACGATCAATCTCAGATTGTTCAACTTGTGGATATACAACAATTTGCTGAATTTCATACTGTGCAGATATGTATGGAATGCTGTCCTCCGACATACTGTTAAAATATTTTCTTATCTCAGATGGAGTAATCTTAACATCCTCTGTGATTTTTCTCTGCATTCTCTGCGTAATAGCCATCGTACGCACCATATCGATCTGGTCACGCTTGATTTGTGCCATTGGCTTGTTGAAATATTCCTCAAGTTTTTCCTGTCCGCCTACCTGTTGAACGAAGTAGTTTATTCGAGAATCGACCTGTCCCATAACCTCGCTCTCAGTAACAATGACACTATCTATGTTTGCCTGGTTAATCATCAGCTTCTGAATCAGAAGCTGCTCAAATATGTGGCACTTCATATCACCATTGTAACTCGTACCATCCATCATTGCCTGCTCATATTGCGCTTCAATATCCGAACGCAATATTGCGTCGTCACCGACAATGGCAACAACATCATCAATCACCATTTTCTGTGCCTGCGTTTCTGCAAATGTGAGATAGCTGACAGCAACTGCTGCAATTATGTTTTTCAGTGAAACCATCCTTATTTATAGTATGTTATGGAATTATTGTGCATCGCTTCGTTATACAAATTAGCACTCAATTCCTTAATAAAATCAATCTTTTTCTTATTGAGCAATATCGAGTATACCTTATCGCTGACATAATCAATAGGTGCATAATCATCAGCCAGCTTCATATCGGTTGCTATGATGAAATATGTATTTTCCTTGTCGCTTACCTCAATTTGCTTTTGCTTCATAAGCTGTTGTTCTGTAGGCTGAAGCTCTATTGGTATAAACTGCTTCATTGCTGCAAAAGTTGTCCATTTATCAAGCGACAACTGGCTGGTCTTTGCGAAGTTATAGATATAGTTCTCAACTTTTGCATATTTCTCATCTTCATCGAGAGACAACGATTTTCTAAACGATTTAATATTCGGCGCATCATTCGGAATAACAGCAAACACGCCCTTCATTATCGTCTCGTTCAGTCTGAAATTATCAATCGCATTATTGTAGTATGCTGCGATTTCCTCATCAGTAATAGACGGCTTAAATTTCTGATCTACAACCTTCTGCTGATATCTCTCAACAAGCAAAGCCCTTCTATACTCCTCAATTGCCTCCTCAATATCCAGCTCCTCCTCACTCAAATTCAGTTGAGCTTTCTGCATCACGACTTGTTGAGTAACCCATCTTCTAACAAATTCATCAGCAATAATCGCACTATCCTCACTCGATGCATTTTGAGGTATAGCTGTAATAAGTTGCGATGTGGTCAAAACGATTTCGCCCACTTTCGCAATGGGTTCATCGGCTTTCGTCGGCTTTGTACAAGACACAAGTCCTATGGCCATCAGGCAACATATCAACTTTGTTGATTTCATATTACAACTTTTGAACGCAAAGATATAAAACTATTGCCAAATTATCACATTTTTATCAACGACCATAACGCCTATTTCAACGAACGCCCGAGATATTCCAACAAAAAAAACTTGTATCACACCATCTGCTTGAGTCGCTCTTCAAGCGCACGCATTTCATCACGATATTGTGCCGCCGCAATAAAGTCAAGTTCTTTTGCCGCCTTCTTCATATTTTTCTGTGCTGCAGCAATGGCTTTCTCAATCTGAGATTTCGACGCGTATTCCATTTCCGGCTCAGCTGCAATATTCCCGACAGACTCTTCTTCCTTATAATTTTTCACTCCGGCGGTCTGTGTCAGAAGATTTGAAACAAGAGCCTTATTAAGAGCTTGTGGTGTTATATTGTTTGCCTCGTTATATGCCATCTGTTTCGCACGACGCATATTTGTCGAATCAATAGTCGCCTGCATCGATGGAGTTATTTTGTCTGCATACATGATTACTCGGCCATTAAGATTGCGGGCGGCTCTACCAGCCGTCTGCGTCAGAGCCCTTTCTGAACGCAAAAAACCCTCCTTGTCAGCATCAAGTATGGCAACAAGCGACACTTCTGGGAGATCAAGTCCCTCTCGCAAGAGATTGACGCCTATCAACACGTCAAATTCACCACTTCTGAGCTGCTCCATAATCTTGACGCGATCAAGCGTATCAACATCCGAATGTATATAGGCGGCATTTATGCGAAGATTATTCAGGTAATCCGTCAGTTCCTCAGCCATTCGCTTCGTCATTGTCGTAACGAGCGTCCGCTCATTTCGATCGACACGAATGCTGATTTCATTCATCAGATCGTCAATCTGATTAAGACTTGGGCGCACATCTATAACCGGATCGAGCAATCCCGTCGGACGTACAATCTGCTCAACATATACACCACCGCTTTTCTGCAGTTCATATTCAGCCGGAGTCGCACTGACATAAATAACCTGATTCGTAAGCTTATCGAACTCCTCAAATTTCAAAGGCCGGTTATCACGCGCCGATTCAAGACGGAATCCATATTCTACCAGATTATCTTTGCGCGATTTGTCGCCGCCATACATAGCATGAATCTGAGGAATCGTGACATGGCTTTCATCTATCACGAGCAGATAGTCATCCGGAAAATAGTCAAGCAAACAAAATGGTCGCGTACCAGCTTCTCGACCATCAAAATATCTCGAATAGTTCTCAATACCTGGACAATATCCGAGTTCTCTGATCATCTCTATATCATACTCGACACGTTGCTGCAAACGTTTTGCCTCAACAATTTTCCCAAGATCTTCAAACTGCTTAACCTGCACAACCATATCATCCTGTATCTGGCGGATAGCACTTTCAACGCGATCTTTTGAAGCCATGAATATATTAGCCGGGAATATCCGGACATTATCCATTCTGTCAATAGTGCTGTTATTCATTGGATCGATGCTTTCGATACTTTCGATTTCATCTCCCCAAAATATTACGCGTATAGCATAATCCTCGTATGCGAGAAAAACATCAACCGTATCGCCTTTCACTCTGAAATTACCGCGTCCGAATACGACTTCATTGCGACTATACAGCGAATCTGTCAATGTTCGAAGAAAATTCGTTATGCCAATATTTTGCCCGACATGCAAATCGATCACCGCATTGTAAAAGTCATCCGGATTACCAAGGCCATAGAGGCATGAGACAGAGGACACGATAACGATATCGCGACGTCCAGACATCAACGCCATCGTAGAATTAAGTCTCAGCTTATCGAGTTCCTCATTAACGGCAAGGTCCTTTTCTATATAGGTATCAGTTGAAACGATATATGCTTCCGGCTGATAATAATCATAGTACGAGACGAAATACTCAACAGCATTATTAGGGAAAAACTCCTTGAACTCTCCATATAGCTGCGCTGCCAATGTCTTGTTATGGCTCAAGACTATCGTAGGCTTATTTGTTCTAGCTATGACGTTAGCAATGGTAAAAGTCTTACCAGAACCAGTCACGCCGAGCAAAGTCTGATGCTTATCGCCACGCTCAACACCTTCAGCCAATTCTCGTATTGCTTCTGGCTGATCACCGGTCGGACTATATTTCGAAACAAGTTCAAATGCCATAATTTCTCTGACAAAAAAAGGCTGCAAGATTTGCAGCCTTTTCATTATGCTTTTGCATTGCGTTAACGTCTTCTTGTTCTCTGTGCGTTACGCTTATACTTTTTACGATTATTGATATAGGTCTTACGATTATACTTCGAAGAACTTCTCCACTGCATATCTTCAAACTTATATGCCGCACCGACCGTTATAACATAGAAAGCATCAATAGCCTTCTGGCCGAGATATGGCATATCGTTAGCATTAGAGTTATCTGAAGATGTCACACCTTCAACAGCAGCATCCTTAAATTCCTTCAAACTCATGCCCATACCACTATCTTGTCCATCCAATGCATCAGAGTTTGATCCGAATGGCATCTGACCCTTTATTTCGAGCATTGCACTCCAGTGACGATTAATGTTATAACGCACACCACCAATACCGAACACTGCAGGAGCCGCAGTAAACGTACTGATGTTATCAAGTAAGACTTGACTGCTATGTGGCAAATTTGGCCACTCGGTCGTATTGTTCGGATTAAACATCATCAATCCCATACCACCAGAGATATATGGCTCAAAAAGACGATTGGCATCATATCCCAACATCTGATTAAGGAAAATATAGTCCGCACCAAGCATAAAGTCAAAATAGAATGTGCTAAACTCACCACCCCATCGTGCTTTACCCTGAAGACGACCGAAATCGATGTCGCATCGAACAGTCAAAGGCTTGATTATCTGTTTAGAAGCACCTATAAATCCCGAAAAACCGACACGCTTACTATCCTGGATATCTCCAAAGAACATATTCGCGCCGAGGCTCGCTTTAGCTGAAAATCCCTGCAAAAAAGGAGACTTTTTCTTTCGTCGACTATTATACTGAGCATCACACGTAGTTGCTACCGTAACAAGTGCTATCGCAACTATCAATATATATCTTAGCATTCTATCCATTTTTCCTAAGTATCTATTTGACGGCAAAAATCGCTATTTTTTTTCTTATTATGAAATGTTTTGCAAAAACTTTTTTGACAATTACCTTTTTTTATACCAATTTTGCTACTGAAATGTTGCGCTAAGTGTTGAAAAACATCATTTTTATCTCATTTCAGTATTCTCATTATGAAAGTTTACAACGATATTTCGCTTAAGCGATATAACACTTTTGGCATTGATGTCAAAGCCGAACATCTAATTGAATGTGAATCACTTTCCGATTTCGAGACCGTTGCAAAAGGCGATGGTCACAGGCTTGTCCTTGGAGGTGGAAGCAACATGCTTTTCCTATCTGACCACAAAGGTCTGATTATTCATCCGACAATGACGGGACATGAAATTGTAGGCGAAAATGGGAATGACGTCATTGTCCGTGCTGCCGCGGGAACAGATTGGGATTCATTCGTATCGTCGATGGTCGCACAAGGTTTGCATGGACTTGAAAATCTATCGGGAATACCAGGGACCGTGGGCGCTTCTCCCGTTCAAAATGTCGGAGCTTATGGTGCTGACGCATCGCAAGTGGTATGTCGTGTCGAAGGATATTGGTTTGGCACTGGTGAAAAATTTGTTTTAATGGGCGACGAATGCCACTTTGGATATCGAAATAGCATTTTTAAGAACGAAATGAAGAATCGCGCAATCGTCTCGCTTGTCGACTATCATTTGTATAGGGATGCGCCGCTCAATCTTGATTACGGGCCAGTCAGACAGATGGTTGAATCGATGGGTGGAGCCTCACTGACAAATGTCCGCAATGCCATTCTAAACATTCGTAATCAGAAATTACCCGATCCAAAGATACAAGGCAGCGCTGGCAGCTTCTTCAAAAATCCAGAAGTGTCATCAGATGTCGCGTCACGTATATCAAAAGATTTTGCAGAGATGCCTCAGTATCAGTTGCCTGACGGACGCGTCAAGATTCCTGCCGGATGGCTCATTGAACGTGCAGGATGGAAAGGTCGCGCTCTTGGCGAAGCAGCTGTTCACGACAAACAGGCGCTCGTACTCGTCAACCGTGGAAATGCCACAGGATCTGATGTAATGGCACTAGCAGAAGCTATCCGCAATGATGTCAGAAAAATGTTTGGTATTGAACTTGACATGGAGGTCTGCAAAATATAAAAAAAACACATGCCTTTGAGGTCAACATCAATGCGTCCATATTGGTTTGTTCCAAATAAAAACTAATTTTGCATTATTACAGCAGTTGTCTATGACAACTCAAAACAGACAAATGGACAGATTCACACAAGATATAGATAAACTACGTGAAGCGTCAAATCTTCGCATTTTGCCAGATGCCGTACCTTCACAAATGCTCAATCTTTCTTCAAACGACTATCTCGGATTAAACGATGACACGACCTTGTGGAGCGAGTTTATCAAGAACTACGATATCTCGACACATTCGATGAGCTCTTGCTCTTCTCGCTTACTGACCGGCAATCATTCCGAATATCAACATCTTGAAGAATCACTAGAAGTCTTATTCGGATATGACAAAAAAGCTCTCGTTTTTCCTTCCGGCTATCACGTAAATGTCGGAATATTGCCTGCAATATCCACAAAAGGCACTTTAATCATAGCCGACAAACTTGTCCATGCTTCAATAATTGATGGTTTGCGATTGTCCGCTGCGACTGTTGAGCGATACAATCACAACGACATGAACCATCTGCGCAGAATACTCGAAAAGTATCGTGCCGATTTTTCTGATTGCATAATTGTAACAGAAAGCATTTTCAGCATGGATGGCGACATCGCTGATCTTCAGTCGATTGTTGACTTGAAGAAAGAATTTGACACGATGCTCTATGTTGACGAAGCTCATGCTTTTGGCGTTAGAGGAAATCGTGGCGAAGGCGTTTTGGGTGAGATGGGGCTTCTCAATGAAGCAGACATCATAGTTGCAACTTTTGGCAAAGCCTGCGCATCCATGGGAGCATTCTGCATGACAAGCGAGATCTTACGAAGTTATCTTGTCAACTTTTGCCGTTCGATGATATTCACGACTGGACTCCCGCCAATTAATGTTGCATGGTCGAGGTTCATTGTCGACAAATTGCCGCAAATGGAATCATTGCGCAGACATCTTTCAGAGATATCCGAAAAATTTTCACAAACACTTGACATTCAAACCGATTCACACATCGTGCCTTATATTGTCGGTTCAAATGAAGCGACGGTAGCTCTTGCCGCAGAATTACGTCAACGAGGTTTCTATGTTCTGCCGATACGCTACCCGACCGTTCCAAAAGGCAAAGCTCGTCTGCGTCTTTCGCTAAAGGCGTCGATGCAAATCGAAGAATTGGAGAATGTTGCCAGTGCAATTTTGGAATTGAAAAAATCAATCTGATTTATGAAGCATTGCTGGATTAGACGCGACAACACAGAAGAAGTTCTTGCTGTTTTTCTCGGATGGGGTGCCGATGGGCGATGCTTGTCACAAATGCCTGTTGCGCCTTGCGACGTCGTTGCTTTCTACGATTATGCTGATTTTCTTACAGAAGTAGATCTTTCCTCATATAAAAATATTGATATCGCAGCTTGGTCAATGGGAGTTTTCAATGCTGAATATTTTCTTTCAGCAAACGGCATCACGCCACGCAATCTGACAGCAATAGCAGGAACTGGCAGATGCATCGATGATGCTGAAGGACTTGCCGTTAGTGTTGTGGATGCTACATACAATAATGTATCTGCTCCGTCTTTGCGAAAATTCGCAATGCGAATGTGCGGCGGACGCGAAGGATATGTCGCATCAATGCCAATGTTATCGGAGCGCGATGCAGAGAATCAGAAAAACGAATTGGGAGCAATAATGCAGCGATACACTCACCGCGACAATGTAGCTACACTCACATGGGACAAAGCATATATAACATCGTCTGATTTAATTTTCATGCATGAAAATCAACGTAGATATTGGCAAAACAGAGCCAAGAAGATCATAGAGATTGACTGTCCCCATTTTCCTTTTCTTGTAATTCGTTCCTGGGATTTATTACGATGAATAAGCAAGTTGTAGCAAGGTCGTTTTCACGAAATGTCGCCACGTATGACGAAAATGCGGTCATACAACGCGAGATTGCCATACATCTTGCGCTCTTGCTTGATGGCGTCTGCTCCCATGGCGGTAACTTCTTCGAAGTCGGGTGCGGGACAGGACTCCTGACAAAGGAAGTCATACGTATTTTTTCACCATCACGCTACGCAGTTAACGACATTGCGCGTTCGATGCTAGACAATCTGAATGCCGAAGTATCGCAGAAACTATGCTTTGATGCCGAATCCGATGAATGGCCAATGTCACTCGACGCTATCGTTTCAGCCTCATCGGTGCAATGGTTCGACAATCCTTTGACCTTTGCTCAAAAATCATACGCGGCACTTAATGATTCCGGAACAGTCGGGTTAGCCACATTTGGTCCAAAGACATTCTGCGAGATGCAATCGTTAGGCCATCAAGGTCTCAGCTATCCATCATTACAGAAGTGGCAATCTGCTTTTAAAGACAACGGATTCTCTGTCATTAGAGCAGAATCTTCTATTCGCGTCATGCATTTCAAATCCGTTTCGCAAATGCTCAATTCCATCCGAAACATTGGAGCAACAGCGAATAGTCAACGAATGTCTGTATCTCAACTAAAAAAATTCTCAGCCGATTACGAGCACCGGTTTTCAGACCCGGAGGGCATTCATTTGACATACGAAGTCTTCTATCTCATTGCAAAAAAATAAGGCTCGAAGACCAATATCCTCGAGCCTTGCGTATAGTGCGCAGAAAAAAATTACTACTTCTTCTCCTTATATTTCTCAAGCTGCTTGCGAAGTGCGTCACATGCAAGATCAATACCTTCTTCAAATGTCTTGCACTGCTTTTCAGCAACGAGCACGTCGTTTGGAACTGACAATGAAACCTTAGAAACCTTGTTCTCTGTATTGTTTGCCTTATCGAGACTCAAGGCCACATCGGCTGAAATAATACCATCAAAGAAATGTTCAAGTTTACCCACTTTCTGGTTGACGAAATCCTTCAACTGTTCTGATGCATCGAAATGCAACGACTGAATCGTAATGTTCATAATAAATCCTCCTAATTTTTGGCCCACGGATGAGCCTGATTATAAGTCTTCTTCAGATGTTCAAAATCGCTATGAGCGTATATCTGCGTTGCTGTCAGACTTGAATGACCCAACAATTCCTTTATGGTCAGCAAGTCGGCTCCGTTATTCAGCAAAACCGTTGCGAACGTATGACGCAAGATATGTGGACTTTTACGCGTTATAGTCGAAACAGTTTCAATATGTCGGTGAACTAATCGATATACCAGCTTGGCATATATAGGTTCACCTTTTGCTGTCAGAAAGAGCCGTCCGCCTATTGCGCCATTGCCGAATTCTGAATTTCTGAGTTCAAGATAGGAATTTAAAATTGAAAATAAAAATTTTGTAAAAGGAATTATTCGTTGTTTTGATCTTTTTCCGTTGACCACCAGAAACTGATTTCCAAAATCTATCTGATTATCAGTAAGATTGACAAGCTCACTCAATCGCATGCCTGTCAGATAAAAAAGTTGAAGAATTGTTCTATCACGAACACCTTCATAGTTTTCCTCAAATCCACATTTATCGAGCATGAGATCCATCTCGTTTTCATGAAGAAATATAGGAAGTTTTTTAGGCGTCTTGACATTAGGAATAATTGCGCATGGGCTTGATTCAATAATCTGTTCGCGACATAGATATTTGAAATAGCTTCGGACAGATGCGATCTTGCGGTTTACGCTGCGGGCCATCATTCCGCCTGCAAGAAGCGACATGATCCATTTTCGCATATAGCGAGCCTTGGCCTGCCACATCTCGCCCAGACCTTGTTCTTTCAGATATGAGGAAAAATGTTCGAGATCGTTGCGATAAGCTGTTATCGTCAGCGGTGAACTTCGTTTCTCATTCTGCATATATCTTAGAAACTGCTCTGCGTATTCTTCCATATTGTCTGAATAAAAAAGAGACATTTCATACTCACGTATGCCATGTCTCTTGTTTCTCTAAAGCCATGTTCTCACGCGTTAAGAACAGCGGCTTGTGAAAGTCGTGCGATCAGAAATTAGATTTCTGCCTCGCGCTGAAGCTGCTGAACGTAGATAGCTTTCTCAAGCTTCTCTCTGCGAACTACAGACTGCTTAGTGTATGCCTGACGGTTACGAAGTTCACGCATAACACCAGTCTTCTCAAACTTTCTCTTAAATTTCTTCAAGGCTCTTTCAATGTTTTCGCCTTCCTTAATTGGAACTACAATCATGATTTTAGTTTATTGTTTTATTTCGAAATTATTCTTTTCCGTTTTCGAGGTTGCAAAGTAAGTAAAGTTTATAGACCTATGCAAGTGTTTTGCGTTTTTTAGACCAATTTTTTCCAATTCTATACTATAAAATAGGTATATCAGCGAAAGTCTAACGCAAAAAGAGTCGACTCAACAATTGCGCTTCGTCGGGTTAACGAGCATAGCATTGGCGAAATATCGCTATATTTGCAACCGATTTCATGAAATTCAACAACAAATGAACGACAGCGCAAAGAGCCTCTTCATCGAGACCTATGGATGCCAGATGAATGTGGCAGACAGCGAAGTGGTTGCATCGGTGATGCAGACCATCGGATATGAACTGACCGACGACATGGCGAACGCAGACGCAATTCTGATTAACACATGTTCGGTGCGTGACAATGCAGAGCAGCGCGTACTCGGACGACTGACAGAAATTGCAGCGCAAAAGAGACAAAGAAAGCTGATTGTCGGTATTATCGGATGCATGGCCGAGCGAACAAAAGAGAAACTTTTCGAGGCTGGCGCAGATATTGTCGCAGGTCCTGATTCATACCTTGAGCTTCCTCATCTCGTGGCCCAAGCCGAGGCTGGCGAAAAAGCCATCAATGTCAACCTGTCAACAACCGAAACATACGCAAACATTTTGCCTCAACGCATTGGACACGGCTCCGTCAGTGGATTTGTTTCCATTATGCGTGGATGCAATAATTTCTGCACCTACTGCATAGTACCATATACACGTGGACGAGAAAGAAGCCGCGAAATTCGCAGCATCATCAGTGAAATCGGTGATTTGCAAAATAAGGGATACAAGGAAGTTACGTTGCTCGGACAGAATGTCAACTCATACCGCTACTGCGAAGACGGGCAAGAGCCTGTAGCATTCCCGCAGCTTCTTGAAAAAGTAGCTGACGCATTCCCGACAATGCGCATAAGATTTACGACTTCTCATCCTAAGGACATGACAGATGAGACACTTGAGGTGATTGCGACACATCCGAACATTTGCCGTCATATACATTTGCCAATGCAATCCGGCAGCACTCGAATTCTGAAAGTCATGAATCGCAAATATACGCGTGAGTGGTACATGGGTCGCATCGAAGCAATTCGACGAATCATTCCTGATTGTGGCATTTCTACAGATGTTTTCTGCGGTTTCCATTCGGAGACAGACGAGGATCACAACGATACACTCTCACTCATGAAATGGGCTGCATTTGATTCTGCGTTTATGTTCAGATATTCGGAACGTCCTGGCACATACGCATCACAGCATCTGCCTGACGATGTTGCAGACGAAGTCAAGGGCCAGAGACTGAAAGAGATTATCGAATTGCAAAATCAGTTGTCGGCAGAGAGCAATCGAAGAGACATCGGCAAGCGCTTCGAAGTTCTCGTTGAGGGCTACTCGAAAAAGTCGCGCACGGATCTCATGGGACGAACATCGCAAAACAAAGCTGTTGTATTTCCAGCCAATGGTCACAGAAAGGGCGATTTTGTGATGGTTGAAATAACAGAGGCGACACAAGCAACACTCATTGGCAAGGAGGTGACGACAGCCTGACCTGAAGGAGCAGAGCCTAGGTGCATCCAAAGCAAACGGCAATTAGCGGAGCGAGGGCGGCCAGTGAGGGGGTGGCGAAAGTGACGCCGTAGGCGGCCGAAGCCAGGGGGAGACTTCCCCCACCACAATAAAAATAAAATGTGCCACTATTTGCAGTAGTGGCATTTTTTGTTGCATGCGGTATAGACAAAAAAAAGAGAGACTTCATTTCTGAAGTCTCTCGGTGATCCAACTGGGGCTCGAACCCAGGACCCCAACATTAAAAGTGTTGTGCTCTACCTGCTGAGCTATTGAATCTCCCCTAAAACGCTTTTAGTCTTCCCAAAAGCGCTGCAAAGTTACGACTTATTTTTATAAATACAAACTCTTTCAGAGATTATTTGCCGCGGTCACAACATTTTGGGCAAATTCGGCAAAGGCCAAAGCCGTCATGCTATTTTCCTGCAATGCGACAGGTGTTCCTTTGTCGCCGTTGTCGCAAATCGACTGAACTATAGGTATTTGCGCAAGCAGAGGAACGTTCATTTGCTGAGCTAACGCCTCAGCGCCGCCTTTGCCAAACAGGTAATATTTATTGTTTGGCAACTCCGCCGGAGTGAACCATGCCATGTTCTCGACAATTCCCAAAATAGGGACATTGACCTTCTCGTTCTGGAACATATTAATGCCTTTAATTGCGTCGGCAAGAGCAACTTTCTGAGGCGTTGACACGATTATGGCCGCAGATATTTTCACCGTTTGAGTGAGTGTAATGTGTATGTCGCTTGTGCCTGGAGGCATGTCGATAAGCAAGTAGTCAAGTTCACCCCAAGCAGCATCCGTAATGAGTTGCTTGAGCGCGTTGGATGCCATTCCTCCTCGCCATACAATTGCACTTCCGGGATCAACGAAATAGCCAATGGACAACATCTTGATGCCATATTTCTGAACCGGCTCAATGAGACCTTTGCCTGTCGGTCCTGTAACCTCAGACAAAACGGGACGCTCATCTTGAGTATCGAACATGATTGGGACAGAAGGTCCGAAAATGTCGGCATCAAGAAGTCCCACCTTGTAACCTGCATTGGCAAGTGCGACTGCGAGATTTGACGTCACAGTTGATTTTCCGACACCACCCTTGCCCGAAGCAACTGCAATGACGTGCTTAACGCCAGGCAAAACCGGTTCTTCAACAGGCTGTGGTTTCGGCTTGATTTTTACATATATGTTCTCTTCGACATCAATGTCTTCACCGATATCACGCTTGAGCGCAGCAACACAGAGTTTCTTCAGCATCGCAACGGCAGGATCGTTAGGACGCTCAAAAAGAAGGCTAAAACTGATGCGACGACCATTGATGCGAATATCGTCCTCAACCATGCCAAGCGTAACGATGTCTTGACCTTTGGCTGGGTGAATGACTGTTTTGAGACTGTCTATGACAAGTTGTGGATATATGTCCATAGTATTTATTTTGCTATTTAATTACGCACGGCGACATTGCGTCCTACCATGTGATAATTATCAAATTCGATATCAATTTCAGGCTCCTCAAGTTTCTGATTCTCTGGAACTTTAAATTTAAAGTACTTGATTGTCAGGCCATGCTCGAGCCACTTGCTCTCATAATATGTCTGAATGGACAAAATCGGTTTTACGACATCCGGCAACTCTGTATGATACAAATCGAGCGTTGCGACTTCAGGGTCGATTCTGTTCTTCTCCAACATTGCAGTCATGTACGTGCTCAAGAACGGCGAATCTGTTTTCAGATGAACAAAACCTCCACTTTGCAAGAATCGGGAATAACGTGCGAGCATGACAGTCCCGACAAGACGTTTTCGAGGCTTATGCATCTGCGGATCAGGGAATGTCACCCATATCCCGCTCACCTCGTCAGGAGCGAAAAAAGACTCCAAAAATTCAATATGCGTGCGCAAGAAAGCGACGTTCGTCAAACCCTCATTGATGGCCTGCGTTGCTCCTGTATGCATTCTGGCACCCTTGATATCTACACCGATGAAATTTACATTGGGGAAAAGACGCGCAAGTCCGACCGTATATTCACCTCGTCCACAACCCAACTCTAAAACAATCGGGTTCTGATTATTAAAAAACTCATCATTCCAATGGCCTTTGAGGTGAAAGTCTTTGTCATGGACATCCTCGTATGAAGCTTCGAAAACATGCTGATACGAAGCCATTTCGGCAAATTTCTGCAACTTATTCTTTGCCATCTTCTGCTTTTACTATGCGAAGTCCAACACTATGAATTCCCTCAATATCATCATCTCTCATGCCATGCGAAATCCTGAAAGTATAATCGCCTGGCTCACTGAAACGAGTGTTGAGACGATATGGGCACTGCAGCGAATACAGACTGCCCCACCCTGCTCCAATCCAAGAGCCGTCAGAGTTGGCCAGCGTCAGTTCGACAGTGTCACGAAGTGTCTGACCACTTGGAGCAACGACATCAACGAAAAGCCACAAATTGGCATAACGATAAAAACTCTGATTGCGGATTTGCAACGTGATATCGTACGGTGTCTTATTGTCATCAATCTTTGCATGAAAAACAGCGAGAGAATCGTCATTCCAACCAGCATTAGGCAATGCGACATACGCATTATATATCTCACCGTCATTAAAAATACGACATGAAGATGAGATGATGGTCAAACACACGATGAGCAACAAATAGAACTTCTTCATTAGAATCTAGTTTTTGTCATTTGTCGGGGCTGTAAGATCTTGCGCAATCTGCAGGATATCAACGTCTGGCGTCTGTTTCTGCTGCTGTTTTTGCTGCTGATCACCACCATTATTGTTTCTATTGTTGCGATGGTCATGACCATGGCGATTGTTACGACGATCATTGTTTCGACGTTCATTACGTTGTTCTAAACGTTGTTCGCCATTCTGATGTTCATCAGCAGTTTGCTCGTTCATACGACGTTCATTGCGCTGCTCGCCATTGCGGCGGTCATTACGACGATCGTTGCGACGGTTGTTGCGATTATTGCCATTACGCTGCTTCTTGTTCTTGTCGTCGAAACGCGTTAGATCGTCAAGTTCAACAACATTACTATATCCAGAATCTTCAGAGACAGCACGCATAAGCTCAGAACTGCCGAGTTTCTCCGGTATCTGGTTTTGCTTGTTCATCTCAATGATTTCACGCACATGTTCAGCATCTACGGCCACAATATTCTGTGGACGATCTTTCTCTGGCGAATACCACATAATGTGCTTGAATATGTCGTATTTGAAGAAATAGAACGTGCCTTCACCTGTCTGAAGCGGAACATTAGTCGGAGGGAACGATTGCAACGCATCCAAGTAACAATCCAGTTCATAGTTCAGACAGCACTTCAACTTGCCACACTGGCCAGCCAACTTAATTGGATTGAGAGAAATGTCCTGTATGCGAGCCGAATGAGTCGTGACACTCACAAAACTTGTCATCCACGAAGCGCAGCACAACTCACGGCCACAAGGACCTATGCCTCCAATACGGCCGGCTTCCTGACGTGCGCCGATCTGCTTCATCTCAATTCGAACGCGGAAACGATCTGCCAAAACCTTGATGAGTTCACGGAAATCGACACGCTCGTCAGCAATATAATAGAAGATAGCCTTTGTCTTATCTCCCTGATATTCAACATCTCCAATCTTCATATTAAGATTGAGACTTTCTGCTATCTGTCGGCTTTCGAGCATCGTTGACTGTTCGAGAGCTTGTGCCTCTTGCCATTTTTCGATGTCTGTCTGACGAGCAACACGATAAACTCGCTTAAATTCATAAGTCGCTGGATTAATGCGGTTCTTGTGCATCTGCAAGTAAACAAGTCGGCCCATCAATGTCACCTCACCAATGTCATGACCAGGCGACGATTCGACAGCAACAATATCACCCTTCTTAAGAGCAATGCCGTTGCTGTTGCGATAATATCCCTTACGGGTATTTTTAAACTGTACCTCAACGAGATCAGAAGCCTGAGGAGGGCAAGGCAAATCTTCAAGCCAGTCATAAACATGAAGCTTGCCACCCCTGACAGCGCACGTTCCGCAACACGAGCTGTGATCGCTCTCAACCTGCGGAATAATCGGCTGCTCCAAAATATCTTCAGACGCTTCGTTTATATTTTCAATATTGTCCATGAATAATTATTTTGCTGTTAAAGTGTCGGTCTTGGTTTCTTGAGCAGAATCGTCATCTGCATCACAAGATCGGCTATAATAATGCGCACATTACCATTCTGCTCAACTTGCGCAATGGCCTCCGTCATAAGGTCAGACAATTGCATCACATTGTCAATATGGATAAATGGCGCGAATTTTTTCGCAAACTGTTCTTCGGCCGTCGTCATGTAATTGAGTTCGCCATGTCCAAGGTTCATGACAAAACTCTCTCGAATCATTCGGATGGAATATGTCAGACGGCTCTTTACCTGCTCACGCGTCAACTTTGCTGTTACATCCGCAATCATCAGCAAATCAGCGACATTGCGCATATAACATTTTCGCATCAAATCGATGAAGAAATCCAAGTTGTCATTATCATCGGCAAGCTCCGACATCATCTGTCGTGCCTTGATGACGCTTCCGCCTGAAACGTGCGCGATATTGCCGGCTTGCTCCTGGTCAACGCCATAATCAGCCGAAACATACTGAGCGATATCCTCCTCGAGAACTGGAGGTACATTCACAATCTGGGTACGGCTCAAAATTGTTGGCAGAATTTCCGAAGTATTCTCGCCGACAAGCATGAATAACGTGTTGCGTGGCGGTTCCTCGAGAATCTTCAGGATTCTGTTGGCTGCCGTATCATTCATCAATTCCGGATGCCACATAATGAGCACCTGGAACTGAGCCTCGAACGGCTGCATTGACAATTTGCGATGGATGGCAGCTGCATCATTTCGGCTTATCAATGCCTGTTTGTTTCCGCCCATTGCTTCTGTCCATTTCTCCATATCAAAATATGGTTCAGAACAGAACAATGCTCTCCATTCGTCAATATAAGTGTCGGAATCCGTATGTTCGTCACGACGTACAACCGGATAGACGAAATGCAAATCCGGATGAATGAGTTTTGCGAACTTACGACACGAAGGACATTGCCCACAAGAGTCGCCGCCACTTTTATCACCCGTGCAGTTCACATACTGAGCAAAAGCCAATGCCAACGGCAATGTCCCCGAGCCCTCTGGGCCCAGAAAAAGCGTGGCATGCGCCAGCCTCTGCTTATCGTACATTTCGCGCAAATGGTTCTTTACAATTCCCTGCCCGACAATATCCTTAAACTGCATCTCGCACAAATTCGTCCAATTCAGGCAAAATTAATGTTTTTTAGTCAAAGGATGAGCAATATTAAGACGAAAAATGGCTCCAAGACGATTTCTTTACACTATCTTTGTCCACATAAATTTCAACAGATATGACATTTACTGAAACAGGCTTGTCCGAAGACATTCTCAAAGCAATTGCCGAACTTGGCTTCGAGACACCTACACCCGTCCAAGAACGCTCTATACCAGAAATTCTAAACAACGGACAGGATATTATTTCACTTGCACAGACAGGTACAGGAAAAACAGGAGCATTTGGACTTCCTATCGTCCAGCTCGCAAATACGGATACCGCTAAGACACAAGCGCTCGTTCTCTGCCCGACGCGAGAACTCTGCTTGCAAATTACAAAAGATCTCACTGCATTTGCAAAATACAGACAACGACTGAACATCGTTCCAGTATATGGCGGAACTGACATCAGAGCGCAGCTTCGCGCGCTTAAAGGTCCTTCGCACATCGTTGTGGGAACACCTGGCCGTGTCATCGACCTTCTGCACAGAGGAGCTCTAAACATCGGCGAAATCCGATGGCTCATCCTCGACGAAGCCGATGAAATGCTCAATATGGGCTTTCAAGACGACATCGAGACAATTCTGTCAGAAACACCTGAGAACAGACAGACATTGCTCTTTTCTGCAACCATGCCACCTTTCATCGAGAAAGTGGCTAACAACTACATGAAGTCTCCACTTGAAATCCGAATCGGACGCACGAATCAAGGTGCAGACACTGTCGAGCATCACTACTATCTCGTCAAGGCATCTGACAGATATGCGGCGCTCAAGCGTATTGTGGACATGGTCCCAGACATCTACAGCATCGTATTCTGCCGCACTCGCCAAGAGACAAAGGAAATCGCAGAAAAACTCATTGCCGACGGCTACAATGCAGACGCACTCCATGGCGACCTTTCTCAAGCGCAACGCGATACAGTCATGGAACATTTCCGCGTTAAACACTTGCAGATCCTAGTTGCAACTGACGTTGCCGCACGAGGCATCGATGTCAACGAACTCACACACGTAATCAACTACAATCTGCCAGATGATTCAGAAGTTTACATTCACCGAAGCGGAAGAACAGGCCGCGCTGGAAAGAAAGGCATCAGTGTCAGCATCGTTCACAGCCGAGAATTAAACAGAATCAAGCAGATTGAAAAGCTTTCAGGCAAGAAGTTCGAACGCAAGATGGTGCCTACCGCTGAAGAAATATGCCAGACAAAACTCGTATATTTCATCAACAGCATCGAAAAACAGGAATTCGATGAGACATCGACAGTAGCTCCTTTCATTCCAGAAATCGTTGAGAAACTCTCACATTTCTCTGCTGAAGAAATAATAAAGAAATTTGTCGCATCTGAGTTCGAAAGCGTTAACCGATACTATCAGAACGCCGAAGACATAAACATATACGATCAACGCGACAAGAAGAACGATCGTCAGCATAGCAGTGGTGAGAAGATGGATCGAGTTTTCATCAACATTGGAAAAATCGACCATCTCCGACCAAGCGACATCCTCGGACTTATCAATAGCTTCACTCGCGACATAAGCGAAAAGATCGCCATCGGCCACATCGATATAATGCGAAACTTCTCGTTTGTTGACATCGACAGCACATACAGCCAAGAAGTCATCAACCGTATGCACAACCAGAAAATAGATGGCTACAAACTCGTTGTAGAAATCGCTTCAGAACGAGACGGCAACCGTTCGTCTAAACCTCAAAAGGACTCGAAACCTTTTGACAAGTTCAGCAAGAAAAGACACAGCCGCGACGACAGAAGATCGTCCTCTTCTGAGAGACACAATCAGCGACGCGACTCACACAACGACAGGCGACGTGACAGAAAGCGAAAATAAGCCTGACAAATAGACAGAAAAACGGATGCCTTCAAAAAGACATCCGTTTTTTTTTCTAAAAATCATCTGAACAAAAAAAAGACTGCCGTAAAATCACGACAGTCTCAGCTTATGAAAAAAGTCTTTAAGACTAATTATTCAGCCTTTGGAGCTTCCTCTGCAGCCTCAGCCTTTTTCTTGCTGCTGCGGCGAGTACGCTTCTTCTCTGTTGCCTCAGCCTTAGGAGTTGAAAGCATGTTTGCATTGTAATCTACAAGCTCAATGTAGCAAATATCTGCTGCATCACCAACACGCTGACCAAGCTTCAAGATACGAGTGTAACCACCATTACGGTTAGCAACCTTGCCGCTAATCTCTGTGAAGAGTTCCTTAACTGCTGCATTATTCTGCAAGTAGCTGAATACCAAACGCTGTGCATTGCGCTGATCATCAACAGTCTGCAAATTCTTAGTCTTTGTGATAAGAGGCTCAACATATGAACGCAAAGCCTTTGCCTTAGCCAAAGTTGTCTTGATACGCTTATGCTGTATCAAAGAAATAGCCAAGTTTGCCAACAAAGCCTTACGGTGAGCGCTTGTACGACCAAGATGATTGAAATTCTTATTATGTCTCATCGTAAATTATTCTTTATCAAGTTTATACTTCGTGGTATCCATACCGAACTGCAAGCCCAAAGTCTCCAACAGATCATCAAGTTCTGTCAAAGATTTCTTACCGAAATTACGGAACTTAAGCAAATCGTTTCTATGGAAACGTACCAATTCGCCAAGTGTCTCTACATCGGCAGCCTTCAAGCAGTTAAGCGCACGAACAGAAAGGTCCATGTCAACCAAACGCGTTTTGAGCAACTGACGCATCTTCAAGATCTCCTCGTCAAACTCCTCTGCAGTACCCTTATCGTTGTCCTCCATTGTTATCTTCTCGTCAGAGAAAAGCATGAAGTGATAAATGAGAATCTTAGCAGCCTCTTTGAGAGCATCTTTTGGATGGATTGAACCATTGGTTGAAATCTCCATGATAAGCTTCTCATAGTCAGTCTGCTGCTCAACTCGGAAATTCTCGATTGAGTACTTAACGTTGCGGATAGGAGTATGAATAGAATCTATCGCGATAACACCAAGTTCATCGTCCGCAGGAACATTCTCTTCGCTAGGAACATAACCTCTACCCTTATTGATTGTGAAAGTCATATCGAAATTCACATCTGGATTGAGATTGCAGATAACGAGCTCTGGGTTCAACACTTCAAATGAGTGCATGAACTTGTTGAAGTCACCTGCAGTAATCTGCTCCTGACCAGTGATGTGGATAGTCACCTTCTCATTCTCAGTGCCGGCAACGATCTGCTTGAGGCAAACCTGCTTGAGGTTAAGAATAATCTGAGTCACATCATCAACAACACCTGGAATTGTTGCGAATTCATGTTCTACGCCATCTATTTTGATAGACGTAATAGCGTAGCCCTCAAGGGATGAAATAAGTATTCTTCTTAAGGCATTTCCAATTGTGATACCATATCCTGGCTCAAGAGGGCGGAATTCGAAACGACCGAACTTCTCATCACTCTCAAGCATTATAACCTTATCTGGTTTTTGGAAAGCTAATATTGCCATAAGAATTAATTATTTAGAATACAAATCGACGATTAATTGCTCCTGGAACTGCTCTGGGATGTCAGATCTCTCAGGCATGTTCAAGAACTTACCTGACATAGTGTTCTTGTCCCACTCAAGCCATGAATACTTCGATGAAGAATTTGAAGCAAGTGAGTTAGCGATCACCTCGAGCGACTTTGATTTCTCACGTACGCCGATAACCTGACCAGCCTTAACTCTGTATGAAGGGATGTTCACAACATCACCGTCAACTACGATGTGGCAGTGACCAACGAGCTGACGAGCAGCTGCACGTGTTGGAGCGATTCCCATTCTATATACTACGTTGTCCAAACGGCTCTCGAGAAGGCTCAAAAGAACCTCACCTGTTACGCCCTTCATACGCTTAGCATCAGCATAAACGCGACGGAACTGACGTTCGAGAACGCCATAAGTGTACTTTACCTTCTGCTTCTCATTGAGCTGAGAACCATATTCGCTTGTTTTCTTGCGACGGTTCTGACCATGCTGTCCTGGAGGATAATTTCTCTTCTCGAAGACCTTGTCAGATCCAAAAATTGCCTCGCCAAAACGACGAGCAATACGTGTCTTAGGACCAGTGTATCTAGCCATTTCTGTTAATTTTTGACTTTTAATTTTGATCTAAATGATGAATATGGCAGCCGATAAGATTATAAGTTAGAAATCATATAACCAATCATTATTCAAAATCCAAATCAAAAATCGTTATAACTAGTTGATTAATAAATACGATAAATTAGCAACGGCGACGCTTTGGAGGACGGCAGCCATTGTGTGGCAGTGGAGTAACGTCTACGATTTCTGTTACTTCAATACCTGCTGCGTGAATAGCACGGATAGCCGATTCACGACCATTACCCGGACCCTTAACGTATGCCTTCACCTTGCGCAAACCAAGATCGTAAGCGACCTTAGCGCAGTCTGTTGCAGCCATCTGAGCTGCATAAGGTGTGTTCTTCTTTGAACCCTTGAAGTTCATCTTACCTGCACTCGACCATGAGATAGCCTGACCTTCTACATTAGTCAAAGTGATAATGATATTATTGAAAGAAGAGTGGATGTGAGCCTGACCGACAGCCTCAACCTTAACTACTCTCTTCTTCAAATTGCCTGCTTTCTTAGCCATAGTTCAATTCAATTATTTAGTAGCCTTTTTCTTGTTTGCAACTGTCTTCTTCTTACCCTTACGAGTACGTGCGTTGTTCTTAGTCGACTGACCACGAACTGGCAAACCAAGACGGTGACGAATACCTCTGTAGCAACCGATATCCATCAAACGCTTGATGTTCATCTGGATTTCAGAACGCAATTCGCCTTCTACCTTATAATTTGCATTAATAATCTCACGGACTGCCTGGATTTGGGCATCAGTCCAATCTTTCACCTTTACACTACGATCAACTCCGGCCTTCTCGAGGATATCAACAGCTATGTTCCGACCGATACCGTAGATGTAAGTCAACGCGATTTCGCCAATCTTGTTAGATGGCACATCGACACCAGCAATTCTTGCCATAACTTTACTTTAAAACTTTAAATTTTTAAGTTAACCCTGACGCTGCTTGAGCTTTGGGTTCTTCTTACAAATAACATACAAGCGACCTTTACGACTAACTACCTTGCAGTCGGCGCTTCTTTTCTTAATAGATGCTCTAACTTTCATCTTATTATTATTTATAGCGATAAGAAATTCTTCCCTTAGTAAGATCATAAGGAGAAATCTCGACCTTTACCTTGTCACCTGGCAAAATCTTGATATAATTCATTCGCATCTTGCCCGATATGTGAGCTGTAATGACAAGACCATTCTCAAGCTCTACTCTAAACATCGCGTTTGAGAGAGCCTCTTTGATCGTTCCGTCCTGTTCTATCGACGATTGCTTTGGCATAAAAGTGTTTTAGATAAGTCTATTTACTATTTCTCATTATAACCGGCTGCAAAGTTAGAACAAAACGAAAAACTGACAATGCAATTCAATAATTAAATATTGTTAAATAATACTATTTCGAAACGTTACACATATCTATTTTGTCTATCAAACAACAGTAATGCGCATATCAATACAATTATTTAACAATACACAATCTTGTGTTATTTATTATTGCTTTAATAGTAAGAGACCTTTCCCGTTTATCAAGAAAGGTCTCTTGTCTCACAAATTGTTGTCTATTGCATTAATCAATACATCTGTTCGATATTCCAAACAAATGCACGAATACCGTTTGCTTTGTTGACGTTGTCGAGTTTTTCGACAAACTTCATGATTAGTGGAACCATCTCATCCTCAACGATTGTCAAGATAGATGAATTCATCTCAGGCCAAGCATGAGAGCCGAGACGTGGCTCACCACCATTCGTGCCCTGTCCATAGGTCAGTGGAAACTGAGTATAACCAGTTATTCTCAACTGCTCAAAGAGGAATCTGACACGATCGGTCAATGCTTGATTGTATGATAAGAATACCGCTTTCATTGTTTTGCTTATTTAATTCCTAATCCCCAACCTTATATATAAGGTCAGGGATTAAGACTTAGGAATTAATTTTTATTCTTTTTGCATTCTGGGAGATCGCGTTCTGGATCGAAATCGCCCATAAACTTATATGATGCCTTCTCTGCAACATCTTTCTTTCTGTTACCACGCTTGTTTGTCGCTGCGTATGTTGCAGGGACGATAAGCATTGTAATAATTGTAGAGAATATCATACCACCAATAACGGAGATACCCATTGGTCGCCATGTTTCAGCACCCTCACTATGGTCAATTGCCATTGGGAGCATACCGAGCATAGTCGTGAACGATGTCATCAACACAGGACGGAGACGGCTACGGCAAGACAAGGCAATAGCCTCTGTCAATTCATAGCCTCGCTCACGCATGAGGTTGATATAGTCGATGAGCACAATACCATTCTTTGTCACGATACCGATGAGCATTACGGCACCGAGGGCTGCTACTACAGAGAGTGTCGAACCGGTCAAAAGCAATGCGAGGATTACACCTGTGAATGCGAATGGAATGGCAAGCATGATGATGAATGGCGAAAGGAAAGACTCGAATTCGGCAGCCATTACGATATATACGAGAAGCAATGCAAGAGCCATGAGGAGGAGCAAAGCCTTAAACGAGTCTTGCTGATCCTCGTATGTACCACCGACATACGTTGTAACGGCTTCCGGAGCCTGCATTGTGTCAAGCAAAGCCTGAGCCTCTTCTGCAATATCACCAAGTGCATAGCCATCGGCAGGAGTGATACTTACCTTGAGGTAACGCTGCTTACTCTTTCGCTCGATTGATGGAGGAGTAAAGCCTTCGCGGATCTCACCAAGCTCTTTAGCACGAACGTCGCGACCATAGCCGTCTGTGATGATGAAGTTTTCAACGTCTGTTACAGTTGAACGGAACTTCTCTTCGAGACGAACGATGATATCGTATTCCTCACCTTCTTCCTTAAACTTACTTTGACGTGCACCATAGACCTTATTACGCAATGCCATACCGACACCCGATGTTGTAAGTCCATGACGAGCTAGCTTCTCGGAATCGAGGTAAATCTGAAGTTCGGCCTTGTCATCACCACGGCTGACAAGAATATCTTCAGCACCTTCAATTTCTTTCAAGCGGCGAGCAACTTCAAGTGCAAAATTTGTAGTTGTCTGGAAGTCATGACCAATGATTTCAACGTCAACACTGTTACCCGTCGCGCCCTGACTACCTGTAGATACGGTATATTCGAGTACCTCAGGAATATTCTTCAACATCTTACGTACCTCATCGGCAACCTTGAAGACTGAGCGATCACGGTCCTTAACATCTACCAAACGGCCACGCATGTTAAATACGTTATTACCCGTTGTATTCATCATTGATGCGAATGATGCTGTTTCCTCTGAACCGTAAGAGACCGAGAGAATCTTAAGTTCAGGAACCGCTTCACGAATCATTGAATCCACCTTGAGTGCAATCTCACGAGTGATTTCAACACGTTGACCCTGCTGCATCTTTGCATAGACATTAAACGTGTTCATATCGTTCTGTGGGAAGAATTCTGTTGACACAAGCTTCATGAGCAACAATGACGCACCAAAGAGAAGTGTCATGACGAGAATTGTCATCTTCTTGCGAACGAGCACCCATCTGATAACTCTTTCGTACCATGCATCAAGTTTGTCAAACGTATGGTTACTCCATGCATAGAAGCTGAATTTGCCATCCTTTTCTTCCTCTGCTACACTTCTGTTCTTCAAGAATTTAGAGCACAACATCGGTGTAAATGATATGGCTGTCAAAGTAGAAGTTGACACACATATACATATAATCCAACCAAGTGGCTTGAAGAAGATACCCATGATACCTGGAATGAGTGTCAATGGGAAGAATACTGCAATTGTAACGAGGGTAGTTACGATTACGGATGTCCAAACCTCGTTCGTACCATATTTTGCAGCTTCCTTTGGACGAGATCCACGCTCAACATGCTTCGTAATGTTTTCCAAAACCACGATGGCATCGTCCACCACCATACCAATCGCAATTGAGAGAGACATGAGGGTGATTGTGTTGAGCGAACCGTCAACAACAACGAGATAGATGAATGCTACGATGAGGGAAATAGGAATTGTCATACCAATGATGAATGTTGAGCGCCATCTTCCGAGGAAAATGAACACGACAACAACCACCGAAAGAAGCGCGTATGCAAGAGTGCTCTCAAGGTTTCTGATAGCCTTTACGATAAAGTCTGAAGAGTCATTGATAACCTCAAACTTAATATCTGTCGGAAGTTCTTTCTTTGCCTGCTCTATGACTTCTTTAGCTTCACCCGCAACGGCCACGGCATTGGCATCAGACTGCTTAGTCACGAGCAAGATACCACCTTTGCCACGCTGTACTTTCTGTTCGAGCGTAATATCACGCAATGTATCACGTACATTTGCGATATCCTTTATCTTTACAGTTTTGCCGCCAGCCAATGAAAGTGAGATATTCTTGATTTGCTCCGACTCATCAAATTCGCCTTCAATACGAAGTGAATATTCATCGATTCCGACCTTCACGCTACCAGCCGACACGTCCATGTTTTCTGCAAGGATCTTACCGCTGATTGTTTCGATAGACAATCCGTATGCATCAAGTTTGTTAGGATCAAGATCGATATATACGACACGTTCAGGCAAACCTGCAACAGAAGCTGATGCAACACCATCCACACGGTTAAGGCTCATAACGACTTTATCATCAAGGATCTTATAAAGACCGCCAAATGACTGTTCTGCCGTAACTGCATATACAAGGATAGGCATCATGCTTGTTGACATACGCATGATCGTTGGACGATCCACGTTGTCTGGCAAAGTACGCATTGACTTATCAACAGCATCACGCACATCGTTAGATGCATTGTCAAGATTGATACCCCATTCGAACTCAAGAGTGATAACCGAAAGGTTGTCGTATGACGTTGAAGTCATCTCCTTAAGGTCATCGACAGAGTTGAGTTGGTTTTCCAACTGCTTTGTAATATTCTGTTCGATATCTGTTGCGTTGGCACCCGGATATGTCGTCATCACAGTGATGTATGGCGGGTCCATCTTCGGGTACTGATCAACAGGCAGCGTTACGTATGAAGCGATACCAATAACGACAACCGCGAGGAATATCATTAAGGTTGATATTGGCTTCTCTACTGCACTTGAAAATATACTCATAACTATCTATTTTGTATAATTCGTAAGTTTCCTGTTACCTTATTAGTCTTCAACAACCAACACTTCGGTTCCATCAACAAGACGAGCCTGACCTGCACTTACGAGAAGGTCGCCATCACGAAGTTCGTTGTCAAGAGCCTGGACCTCAACCTTGTCCTCGTAACGGTTTACAACCTTTACAGAAACGCGGACAGCCTTGCCGTCACGAATCACGAACAAATAGCGGTCATTAGAACCTTGAACCTTCAATACTGAGATTGACTGAATAACCTGAGCCTCAGCCTTACCTACGTTGATTTTGATAGTACCATACATACCTGGCTTCAAGGCTTCGTCCTTATTATCGAACAAGAGTTCGCACTTAAAAGTACGACTTGAAGGATCAACTGAAGGATATACGATATTGACCTTACCTTCGAATACGCGACCTTTGTAAACCTCGCTTTCGAGAGCAACTGTCATACCTTTCTTAATCTCTGTATAATAGTTCTCTGCGATGCTAACATACGCCTTCATTGGGTTGATTTGCTCAATAGAGAGGATGGAAGGCTTTGATGCACCACCGAAAGCGCCACCAGAATAGAGCTCACCATCTTCCATGAACTTACCTGTTACAACGCCATTGAAAGGAGCAACGAGACGAGTGTTTTCCTTAAGGTTAGCAAGCGCTGTCTTAGCAATCTCATACTGAGTTACTGCTGCATCGTAGTTCTGCTGTGAGATGCTACCTGTTTCCATAAGTCTCATCGCACGATTGTACTCAAGTTCAATGTTCTTGAACTGGAGTTCCTGCTGAGTGAAATTTGTTGCGTCCATCTCAACAAGGAGCTGTCCCTTGCTGACGCGATCGCCAACTTCAACATAGATCTTCTTGATTCGTGTACCGGCCAATGTAGGAGCGAAGAAAACCTGCTCGTTAGCTTCAAGGTTTGCAGAATATGACAAGGTTCTCTCCACAGTCGATGTCTTGATTGGAGTCACCCTAACAGGTATTCTACTGTCTGCTTTTTCCGTCACATCTGTTTTACCACAGGCAACAAGTGCCATGATTGCAATTGACGAAAGAAATACTCTTTTATTCATTATATTGTTGTTTAATTATTTCTATTATTAGTTCTATACTTATCTCGATAATCCTGAGGCGTACAATTGAACTTGCGTACAAATGCATCGCTGAAATTATTGTAGAAGCCGAAACCGGACTTGCTTGCAATATCAATAACGGCCTCACGACTCTCTATCAACAAGTTGACTGCACACTTAAGACGCAATTCATTGATGTATGCGTGGAATGTCGTGCCTTTGCTTGCAAAATACTGCGAAAGCATCGTCTTGCTGCAATTGAGTTCCGAAACAACATGATTCGTATTAACATCAAACTGAGTATACAAACGCTTTGTACGCATGAGTTCCTCAAGTCTTTGACCAATGAGGAAGACCTCTGGATCTACTGGCCCGACTTCGTTATTTTGATTCTTTTTGAAAACGCTCACATTAGATGACAAATCGCCAATTTCTTTTGACTCCTTCTGAAGAACGACTCGACGACATAGCGAAATCCATATTGCAACTATGAACACGCGATATATGGTCTTGGCAATCATTGTTCCAATAATGGTTGAAAGCGACCATATAAGAAGAGCAACAACAAGCAATATCAGGATATTAACAAGCCAATGCAGCTCACGGCCCTCGAAATCCGAATAAGTCTGTTTCAACACTGTATTGTAACGCTTCATATCGTATGACGTCATTATCGCCCAACAAACTGCTGCAAAAATCGCAACGCCCATACCTATCGGCTTAATCAGTTCGTAGCCGGTTACAAAATGGAGTGCCGAAATGATTATGAAAGGCGAATAAACCATCAAAATCAGTTTTGGCGACAGGATTGTATGACGAGTCAACATCATTTCAATAATGGCCAACGGTGCAATACAAATCATGTCAAGCATTATGGCGCCAGTCGAAAAATACACTTCGTCACTAACTCCTTGAATATCGGTAATCATTCGATAAATGAGTGTCAGCGCATGTGTCAACATAGCAATACCTGTCATGGCCAGAAGATGCTTCTGCCATCTCGACTTCTTCCCTACGTTTATGTAGGATAGCAAAAGAACGCCAAGAGTCACAGTAGCACCAAACGTACTACCTTTGACAAATATGCTGATGTATTCCAAAGCCGTCATTATCGAATTGATTTTTATTAATAATCAAAGTTGTTATAGAGCTTGTTAAGCTTTGTATGTGCCTGCAAGAGAGACATTACTGCAGTTGCATACGATGTCTCGGCACTCAGGTAGTTTGTATTTGCCTGTGTAAGATCGAGGCTCGAAAGAACACCTTGATTATATTTGTTCTTATAGTTCTGAAGAACACGGCGTGCAACCTCAAGATTCTCCTTCTGGAGGAGATAAGCATCGATTGCAGAGTTCAACTCGTAGCGATACTGCTCGTCGTTCTGCATGAGATTATCCTGGAGCAGAGCCATGCTTGTTTGCGTTTTTGCAACATCAAGTTTTGCCTGCTTTATGCGGGAATCCTTTGCGAAACCATCGAACAGAGGAATGCTCAATACAAGATTTCCGAGATGGTCGAAGTTCATGAATCCACCCTTGATTGCATTACTATACTGGTAGCTTGCTGTCAAAGTCGGAATATAAGCCTTCTTGTACATTGAAACGGTAGCCTCTTTAACTTCAAGGCTTTGTTCAAGCTGCTTATATGTGACATTGTTCTTGATATCAAGACCAGAATTTTCGAGAGCAGCAGTCGTGCCGTCAACAATCATATCGTCGAGATCCGACGAAGGCTCAATAGATGTCGTGATAGGCATGCCCATCTGAAGGACCATGAGTCGCTTGGTAACTTCATAGTCACGCTTTGTTGAGATAATGGCATTGCGAAGCTGGCTTACAGTAACACGGATTTGATCTACGTCTGTCTGCTCACAAACACCAACTTCAAAAGAATGCTCTGTATGCTTCTGGATTTCATCAAGATCAGCAAGATTCTTCTCTAGGATTTCGATGTTACGCTTGTAGACAAGCATTGCATAATACGTATCAGTCACGTTTGCCTTAACGTCAAGAATCGTGCTCTCATCCGTTGTTTCGTAAATCTGAGCAGCAAGCTTTGCAATCTTTACAGATGCCAACTGCTGAAGGCTGAATGTATACTGGAGTGATGCGGCAAACGTCAAAGAGTTTTCCATTTTGATTGGCATTCCTCCAAAATTCATCTCCTTACCGAAATATGTAGTTCCGGTGAATTGTGCATTTGCCTGTGGCAATCCACTTGCTCTTGTCTCGCGGATTTTCTCCTTATACATCTCAACATCCTGCTTCGATGTCTGCAACTGTTTCGAGTATTGCAAAGCATTGTTCACAGCATCTTTAAGACTCAGCTGAACGACATCCTGCGCGAAAACAGATGATGTCAAGAACACAGCCAATGCTACGATAATCTTTTTCATTTATTCTGTTGTTTATTTTTTATTCTTCAACAATTTATCTTCATTCTCTTTCATGATAACATCGACGCGCTCAATTCCTTTTGGAGTGCAAATGCCTCTGAAATATGTAATGTAGATATTTATAAAAATCTCCTCCATGGTGAATTTCCCTGTAGCGTAAAGCTCTTTCACGCTTTCGCCTTGTTCCATGAAGATTCCCAATATGAGTTCAACATTAACGTCCGAACGAATAAATCCCTCTTTTTGACCACGAAGAAACAGCTCGCGCATACGGCAATAATCTTCCATCTTTTCCTCTTCGTATTTGCTCGAGACACTTGGCTTAGCAATTCTCGTTATATCCTGCAAGAAAGCAATGCTTACCTGCTTGAGCTGCATAATAAGAAAATAGAGATGACGCATGAATATCTGAACGACATCACCGCCATCATCCCCTATGGATTTGTGAGCATCCTTACCTTTCTGTCGTGTCCATTCAAGACATTTAACCAAAAGATCTTCCTTGCTGGAAAAATGTTCATAGAGAGTTCTCTTTGACATACCGAGAGCCTGCGACACATCGTCCATCGACACGGCTCGTATTCCTCTATCATAAAAGAGTTTGGCTGATATTTCTACGATTTTCTCGTCCATTCCTTCGGAATTACTTGTGCAAATATACCGAAAGAAAACGGAAAACTCATTTCGAGTTTTAAGTTTTAATGCTTTTTAACAAGCACTTTAAAAAAACAAAATTAACCTATATTTACCCTGCTGCCGGAAAAGCCATCAGACGGAATAGAGCCGAATTTATTTCGCCAATATTCTATCGCACAATCTCCGCTACAATGGTTGATAATCCATTTATCAACTCTCAGCAAAGACGATGCAATATTTGCCTGGTTTTCAATCTCTTCAGAGACACGTCCCGAAAGGTGCAGGCCGCCAACAAACGCAGACAAACGACTTACACCCAACTGTTTTTTACAGAACTCAAACAACTGTTCAAGCCCGTGATGGGTACAACCGCCAAAAAGGACCGTCGAGCCTTCATAACGGATGATTGTGAACACCTCATCGGAAAACGTATCACACTCTAGTTTGCCATCAGCGCCATCAACAACCAAATGTTCATTTCGCGGAGCTACATTCGGCAAAGTAAACAAAGTGACCTCATCGGAGATTTTTAATACGCCATCAACACAATGGACATCAAAACGATTGAGCACATCGGGATTCGGGAAACCATTGGGCTTAAGCATGACAGACGACAACGAATAGCGTTTGCGTGTTGCATTTTTACCTATATATATAGGTATGCGATCGCTCGTTTTGGGAAAATATGACAAGCCACCCGCATGGTCATAATGTCCGTGACTGATGACACAAGCATCAACAGACGCGATATCAATTCCCAAAGACTCTGCGTTTCTAACATATTTGTCACTCTGCCCTGTATCGAGAAGCAGAGATTTCTCTCCGCATCGGACATGAACAGATAAACCGTGTTCACAGACGAACGTGTTTGACAATGTTCTATTGTCGTTGAGTATTGATATTTCTATGGACATATTTCGAGGATGACTTTACCAAGTACGCTTACTTCTAAAAACTGTTGCAAAAGCAATTGATACCAACACGAACGGATAAACCATAGCCAACAGGAAGGCATATCCTATCGAAGTTCGGGTCTGCCACATTCGATATGAGGAATTGATGAGGCATATTTCGGACAGCGTCTTTATTAGGAAAACTGCAATCGCAACCATTGGAGCCATGACTCCACAGACCGAGAAGATTACAGCCAAAGGCCACGAAACATTTCCGAGCATCACCAATAATCCAAGATGGCTGACATCTGAATCTTTATAACCTGTAGATTTACGAAGCCATCGAGTTCGCTGACGTATGTAGCTCAAACAATCCGAAGGACAACTTGTATAAACAAGAGCTTCTTCACTCTTCAGGTATTGGATTTTTCCGCCGTTTCTCTTCACCGACTGCAAGAGGAACATATCATCTCCAGAGATATATTCAGACTTCGAATCATGCGAGATAAAAACATCGCGACGAAATGCCATATTTGCCCCATTGCACATTGTCGGACGACCAAGAATGGCCGTTGAAGCAGTCACCATCTGCAACGAAACGAACTCTAGCTCCATAAGTTTTTGAGAGAGACGAGTATCGTTAGGATACATCGCGACAGGTGCAATAATGATATCGGCATTCGATTGCTCAAAAGAAGATGCAATTGTTTTTGCCCATTCTGGAGATATCCGGCAATCAGCGTCTGTTACGGCAATATATTCATTTTTAGCCATAGTCACACCCAGACGCTGAGCGTGTTTTTTCCCCTTCTCACCGGAATTTTCAACAACTCTCAGAAGATTCCGATTATTCTCTTCAAGTCGCTTGGCTATCGTGTATGTTGTATCGGAACAATGATCACAGACAAAAATGATTTCGTTCAGACAATCGCTTTGCGACTTGAGGTCATCAAACAATCTTTCGACATTCGACTCCTCATCATGAAGTGCAACAACAACACTAATGGATACGCCATGAGCATCGCTCAACCGAGCGTATGGCGTTCCGATGTATATCCTCCACCAACGGCATACGGCAATCACATAGAGCAATGCACAGCAGACTATCGCTAAGACAAGAATTTTCATAAACGAAAAAGGGAGGCTTTTGCCTCCCCCACTCTATTGATATTCAATATTATTCGCCTGAGTTTGTAATATAGCTTTCGATACGATAAGTATCTACGATATATTCCTGTCGAGCTTCCGCATCTGGGAGTCGGTCATAGCTGTCGATAATAGCAACATAATTGTCGCGGAATGTGCCGACAGCTGCATTGTCGAAGCCTTTTTCTTTCAACTGCTTTACACGATTTGCAGCTGCAGCTTCATTGTTATATGTGCCGACGATAATGTTATAACGCTTATCAGATGCTATTTTTACGATATGAGAATCCTCTTCAGCTGGAGCAGCATCTTCAACTGTTGTCGTATCAGCAGGAGCGACTGTTGTTGGAGCAACAACCTGCTCAACCTTCGTTTCTTCCTCACCGAAGAAGAAATTATATACGCAATTGTCCTTGTTAATCACGAACAGACAAAGGAAAATACAAACAAGGAAGAGCAATGCTATAAGAATAACAATAAGCCATTTCTTACGCTTGCGATCTTCTTCATCATCATATTGATAGCTGTAATCAGATGAAGGTGCAACCTTGACTTCAGGTTCAGAATCTGCTTCAGATTTTGACGCATCAGCAACAGCCTGAACGATATCAATATTCACGCCAGACGTCGAAGCGTTCGAATCAGCTGTAAACTCAACAGACTCATTATTCCTCTTCAAAGTACCGATGCCTTCGAGCGAAACAGTTTCACCATTGTCGAGCTGCTGCTTGAGAGCATCTACGAAAGACTGAACTTTCTGCTTTGCTTCATCGGCAGACACACCCTCTTTTTCGGCAACCATACCAGACAAAGCACCGTCGTCAAAATTTAAAAACTGATTATAGACGATTCCACCTTCAGTCGACGACATAAATGCGCCAAACCCAGGAACGATTACTCGCTGGTTCTGATTCAATAATTGTTGTATGTACTGATCCATGATTTTGGTTTCTCTGATTATTTAGGTTGCAAATTTAATAATCTTTTCATTTATAGGCACAAACATCGATTATTTATTATCAATAATATCCTATATTTTCATACAAGACTATCAAACATCGTTTTTATCGACGAAAAGCCATCCACGATGCCAGCCCTATTCTACAAATTCATTGCTTTCGAATCCCGAACGGATCCCGAAGGCATCTCGAAGGATTACCGAAGGCTCGGATGTGCGAAAATCAGTTCGTTTTACGACGTTCGAGTTCACGAAGGCTCTCCATCTTCTTTAATTCCAGATACTCTGCAATACCGCAAAGATTTTCACGCACGCGCTGATGACCGAATTCGAAGACCTTACCGACAATTCCATTGAGAAAATCTCGATCGTGGCTAACCAATATCAACGTTCCGTCATAATCAATGAGAGCCTGCTTAAGGACATCCTTAGTCTTCAAATCGAGATGATTGGTCGGCTCATCGAGGATGAGGAGATTCACAGGTTCAAGCAAAAGACGAAGAATTGCGAGACGAGTTCGCTCACCGCCAGAAAGGACCTTGACCTTCTTTTCAAGATCATCGCCGGCGAACATAAATGCGCCCAACATATTGCGAATCTTCGTTCGTATATCGCCTTTCGCAACAGTATCGATTGTCTGGAAGACCGTCAATTCACCATCAAGCAAAGTAGCCTGATTTTGAGCAAAATAACCGATTTGGACATTATGTCCGATATTCATCGTTCCGCCGTGTTCAATCTCTCCCATAATACACTTAACCATCGTTGACTTACCCTCGCCATTACGACCGACGAAAGCGACCTTATTACCTCGCTCGATTGAAAAACCAGCATCCTTAAAGACAACATGATCGCCATAAGACTTTGAAATTTCAGTTGCGACAACGGGCCATTGTCCACTGCGTGGCGAAGGAGGAAACTTCAAATGAATGCTCGATGTATCTTCTTCATCAACTTCGATGAGCTCCATTTTTTCAAGCATTCTGACGCGGCTCTGAACCTGGTTTGTCTTACTGTATGTACCCTTGAAACGCTCAATAAAATCCTGTGTTTCTGCAATTTCCTTTTGCTGTTGCTCATATTGCTTCATCTGCTGTTCACGGCGTTCCTTGCGCAATTCGAGGTAGTGACTATACGACGCCTTGTAGTCGTATATCTTGCCCATCGAAATTTCGATTGTTCGTGTAGTAATGGAATCGACAAAAGCCCTGTCGTGACTAATCACCACGACAGCCTTCGACGACTCACGAATAAAATTCTCAAGCCATATAATACTCTCAATATCAAGATGATTAGTTGGCTCATCAAGCAGAAGAACATCTGGATTCTTAAGCAGCAGTTTCGCCAATTCAATACGCATTCGCCAACCGCCAGAGAAATCACTCGTTGGTCGGTCAAAATCCGTGCGTTCAAAGCCAAGACCAAGAAGCATCTTCTCAACATCCTCGTCGAAATGCGTCAAATCTATTGCATAGAACTTCTCAGAAAGTGCAGTAACCTTCTCGATGAGTTTCATATACTCTTCACTCTCATAATCCGTACGAGTTTCGAGTTCATGATTAATAGCATCAATTTCAGCCTCAGCCTCTTTGAGATGAGCGAACGCAAGTGAAGCCTCTTCAAATACGGTACGTCCATCTTCAGTAAGCATGTGCTGTGGCAGATACGCAACTACAGTATCCTTTGGCGTTGACACCTTGCCACTCGTCGGCTGACGTTGTCCTGACAAAATCTTTAGAAGTGTACTTTTTCCCGCGCCATTCTTGCCCATCAACGCAATGCGGTCCTTCTCGTTAATCTGAAACGAAATGCCTTTGAAAAGAGTTTTTCCGTCAAACTCTACGGCAATATTATCAACTGAAATCATTATGCTAATCAAAAAAAATTCGTTTGCAAAGATACGAAAAAGACAGACTAAAACAGAAGGAGATAAATCCTCGATTACATACGATGCTTTTTTTTTGTTTCTCAAACAAAAAATATGCAACTTTGCATCACACAGATTCAAAACAGACGCATGATAGACATTGCCATAAATATCGACTCCGATTTTGTTACATACGCTCATGTCATGCTATATTCGCTCGAGGAGAGCAATCTCGAGGAATCCTTCACCATACACGTCATAAACATTGGTTTGAATGACGCTCACAAGAAGGAGTTTGTCAGCAAACACTCAAAAATGGAATTCCGATTCTATAGTGTTGACGACGGTGTGGTTACAAATCTTCCGATGTGGCGCAAAGACTATGTCTCATCTGCCACATATCTGCGTATATTTATGCCGGATCTTCTTCCTCAGTCTGTCAACAAAGTCCTTTTCCTCGACTGCGATACACTGATTCTGGATAGTATTCGTGAATTGTGGGATACTGACCTCGAAACGGAGGGCTTGATGATTGCCGCTGTAGAAGAACGTCCTCCATACGACACAAAGAAGCCTGCACTACTGAACTATAACGCAGAGTTGTCATATTTCAACGCTGGAGTTGCCCTCATCAACCTCAAGGCCATGAGGAATTGCGATTTTTCAAACAAGGCATCTCTGTTCATAGAAGAGAATCGCAATATTCTCCAGCATCACGATCAGGACATAATGAATGCGCTGGCTGCAGGACGCACAAAATTCATCTCTTGCAGATGGAATCTGCTCGACTTCTTCACATTCAAGAATCCTGAAATACAAAGCCGACGAAACGAGGATCTTCGTGAAGCTCTTTGCAAACCTGCAATCGTACATTTCTCAAACAAGCGCAAACCTTGGCGATACAATTGCGACAATCCTTTCCGCAACCTATATTTGGACAAGGCATCACAATATGGCGTAATAGTCGAATCCACATGGGAATTGGAAAAGAAATATCGTCTACGTAAAATCCTATATTCAATTCTTCTCAAGAAATCGAAATATCTCAAGCCTGAACAAGTCACATATTTATCCGACTTATTCGCATAAAGCACAGACATTTACGGTATTGCATCAGGTCGGGCAAAAATCTTTGCGTTTCTTAATCAAAAGACGTATCTTTGTGAATGTTGAAAACTGAATATATGACAGATTTCGTTGTTTTATAATCGGTTTCCGTAATATTAAAAGCCAAAATATCCGTACCAATGAAAACGTCGGTAGCAATCTGCACCTACAATGGAGAAAAATATATAGAAAGCCAACTCCTTTCAATCATAAATCAGACCATCAAGGTGGATGAAATCGTTGTTTCCGACGATGGCTCAACGGACAAAACATACGAAATCATCACAAAAATAAAAGAAACAAGTGGAGCAAACATCAGGTGGACAAAAAACGAGGCGTCCCTTGGCGTATGCGCTAATTTTGACAAATGCATCAAAGATTGTTCTGGTGACATCATATTCCTTTCTGATCAGGATGATATATGGATGGAGAACAAGGTCGAAATAACCTTGGAATGGTTTAAGTCCAACCCTCAAAAAGAGGTCGCATTTTCAAATGCAATTTTCATAGACGAGAACAACAATAGATATTCTGACAGGACTTTGCTCGAGACCGTTGGTTTCAGCCCAAAGGCTATGAAACATTTCGATTGGGGATTTCAAATTGAAGCACTTTTGCTTCACAACCGATGTACGGGCGCAGCAATGGCCTTCAGAAGTTCATTCGTTCCTTTTCTCAACATAGATAAAACGGCAACAACAAAAAACGAATTGCCTCTCCACGACTTTACTATCGCACTATCTGCCGCAAGCAGACAAGTGCTAGGATATATAAAGCAACCTCTTATCAAGTACAGAGTCCACGCTTCTCAAGAATGCGGACTCGGCGAATGGATAAAGAATCCACCTCAGGACGACAACCTTATCAGACCACTGATACCTGTCGACAGGTTCGTGAACTACGTCTTGCCGGAATGCCGAGAGAGAGCGACCTTCGGCATAAAACGCATAAATATCAGAAGAAATAAATTGAAGGTCTTGCGCAATATTGTCAATTATCACAAAATATATGGCCGTATTGCGTTCCGCCCATTTTTCTACGACCTGCTTAATAAGCACGATTAAATAGCACGGCAATTAGGACAGTCTTACTTATCACCATAGAGAAGATGAAATTACTACCAAAATTTATTAGACATGCCTTTGACAAGATTTATACCTTGTCATTAATCAAAGCGTCTGGACTATTTGACGCTGAATGGTATGCTGAAAAATACATGAAGAAATCCGACTTCAAGATGAAGCCATTGAAGCATTTTCTGAAGAAAGGTTTTTATAAAGGCTACTCCCCATCTCCAAATTTCTCGTGCACAAGATATGTTACAGCATATCCTCTAATTAAAGCGCAGGGGCGCAACCCTTTGCTTCATTATCTGAGACATGGCCGTTTCCAGGGATATATCTGCTATGGAGAGAATTCTATTGGAGAACTTAATGACACACCTACATCAGCAACACCTCTGATCAGCATAATCGTAACCAGCTATAACTACGAAAAATTCATCCGTGAGACGTTAGACTCGTTGCTACAACAGACCTATAACAATTATGAAATCATAGTTGTTGATGACGGATCTAAAGACAACTCTGTAAGTGTCATAAAAAGCTATGTAGCAAAACACGACAAGATAAGACTCCTACAGCATCCTAACGGAACTAACGAAGGAATTATCGCATCAATGAAACTCGCTATATCAGATACAAAGGGAGATTATGTTGCATTCTGTGAAAGCGACGACTATTGGGCCGCGAACCACCTCGAGAAGAAGGTTGAAATGATAAACAAATACAAGAACGTGAATATCATTTCAAACAATATTCAGCTTTTTGGTGATAAGAAATGCGTAGAACAAAGGAAAGAATACATCTCAACTGTTCGAAAACTGCTCAGAGACGGTGGCAATAAAATAGATTTACTACATAACCAGGAGGTGAACTTCATACCGACTTTTTCATCAGTAATGATAAAAAAAGAGGTACTTCTGTCATTGGACTTCGAATCGCCGATACCTGCATGGATTGATTTTTGGCTATACAGACAGATACTAAAAGACAATCTACTCTTTTTCGTTGAAGAGAAACTCACATTCTGGAGGCAGCATGCATCTTACAACGGCGCCGATTTCATAGAAGACAAATTCGATATCAACAACGCGATATTCTTGCCTGCCAGTGACAAAATCATAGGCATTAAGAATCCTTTACAAAACACTGAGGGACTGGAAAGCGTGCGGAAATCAAAACTTTTTGACAGTTCATACTACGTAAACAACGTACAAGACACACTATATGGATTGAAACCATCCATGCACTATTGCACTATTGGTTGGAAAACCGGATACAATCCTTCTGCAAAATTCCACAATAACGCATACTTGACGCAAAACACAGAACTTATATCTGCCAATATGTGTCCTCTCGACCATTATGAATATGGTGGACGAAAAGAAGGTCGAATAATGCACAGTGTGCGTGAAGTTGAAGAACACAGCTTCAGCAATTCTGATCTTGAGCGAATACAGGAAATCCGTAAAAGCAAGAAAACCATATTGTTATTCAGTCATGAAATAACAATGACAGGCGCGCCTAGAGCACTTCTTAATCTAGCAATCAGCCTAAAAAGACATGGTGCTCACCCCGTTATACTGTCCCGACAAGAAGGCAATCTACTTTCTGAAATAGAATCGGAAGGGATTGACTATAAAATTGTCTATAACTTGATCTCGCATAAGTCTCCGAACGTAAAGGAAATAACCTTTAAAGACTACGCATCCTGCTTCGACATCGTTCTGTTCAACACAATTGCAACCCTTCCATTGATTAGAGAAATAAGAAGCATTGAATCGAAGAAAATATGCTGGGTTCATGAGGGTTGGACAAGCGTTCAGAGTTTTACATTCAACGGCAAAACAAGACAATACCTTGAGGCTTTTGATAAAATATTAGTTGTTGGCCGCTATGCCGAGAACGTATTGAAAAAGAGATATCCGAGCCTGAAAAATACCAGTCAATTCCTATACGGAATAATAGAAAGCGAATCTACAAAGAGAGAGGCAAATCATATTTCGGACAAAGTACGAATGGTTATGGCTGCGACCATAGATGTCCGCAAAGGATATGATGTATTGGTCGAGGCTCTAAAACTGGTTCCAACTGATATTTTGTCGAAAATGGAAATCTCCATAGCAGGAAACGAGCACGACAAGAACATGGCAGATATGCTGAAATCACAAACAAATGTAGAAATACATGTCCTTGGCGAGATCAAACATGATGATGTTCTTGACAAAATTTCTCACTCCGATATCTTGTTATGCACATCAATTGATGACCCGATGCCTATTTCTTGCACAGAGGCAATGATGTTCGGCGTACCTGTTTTGGTAAGCGACAATACAGGAACCGCTTCTTTCATAAAAGATGGCATTAACGGCTTTGTATTTAAAAGTGGTGATGTGAAGATGTTGGCAAAGAAGTTAATCCATATAGTCAACAACGCAGATACATTACCTGCTATCGGACAAAAGTCAACCGCAATATACGCAAGCAATTTTAGTCCATGCTCATTTGACAGAAATGTCACAAAGACATTCCTTTCATAAGGAAATGCACAAAATCAGTCTAGTTTCAAATTACTGATCACTTCATCGAAGTTGAAACGGTCTCTAATGATTCGTTCCTTCTCGTTGTCGTACTCATCAGAGAAACAATCGTATTTTGCATTATACTCAGGCGTTTCTATGCCGCCCAAATCAAGCAAAATATGACTTAGATCCTTATTCATGATTTTCTTGTGAGTGGATTCCGAAATTGTTTTCGTCAGATCTGCATGATTAACTTTAAAGCTGTCAGACAAATAAACCATGAATGGTATTTCGAACTGATAATGCGCAACCTCTGGCAGCAATTCGCTTTCGTCGGTACGCATATACGTGTCTCGCCAATCATATACCTCCTCGCCATGATCGGCCAAATATATGCATATTGCATCAGTACCGCTTACTTTCTGCATAATAGAGCCAACAACAAAATCATTGTAGTAGATTGAATTGTCATAGTTTGCTACAACCTGTTTTGCGATGTCGCCGCCAAATTGCGGATTTACATCTTCCGGGGTAAATTTCCTAAACTCTTCCGGATAGCGTTCTGCATAATCAACATGCTGACCGATGAAGTGAACAATCAATAATGTTGGCTTACTCCTTAACACCTCAACATCTGGAATTTCTTCAATGAGTTGACCATCGTAGTCATAGACATTCCTGTTACGGTATGTAAACTGGAGTTCTGAAAGCTTTCTACTATTAAACAATGTTCCGCCGAAATGATTCCAGATATCATCAAAATCAGTTGCGAACTGATTTGACAGGAAGCAGACATCATATCCAGCCTTTTTGAATACTGCGGGGAATAAAGTATGATTTGTCCACGCATCAGAGCCATCAAAAGAATAAGTAGAAAACATCTCTCTAAAAGCCTCTGTTGTATGATTGTGCGATGTGATAGCATTATCGAAAAGGAAAAGATTACCCGAATCCTGCAAAGCTGACAATTGAGGTGTTGTTTCACTATACGATGGATTATAGACGTGAGAATGTGCTTTATCGTAAGACTCTCCTATAACAAGGACTATCAGCGGACACCTATAGGAACAACCGTCTACTTTCGTTTGTTCTACAGTTGTCTCAATATTCTTGAGGTCTTTTAATACTACATACTTGAACGACAATCCATATAAAAATCTCACTACTGGGGTGTCTTGTCTGGGCTTCTCATTTTCATATGTGATAAAGTTGCCTAAATACCCATAATCAAAACATTTCTTTAGCCTGGCATAAGCATCATACTGAATAATAGCCGAAATTATAACTAATACCAATGAAACGCATGTGGATATTCGTTTCACAACTTGAACTTTATTACATAATAATTTGAAATACTTTGAGATTAGAAGTCCTATCACAAGTATTCCAATTGTAATAATAACTGAATATAGAAATGCTGATGATGAAAAAGCAGATGAGACAAATTCCAGACTTTCTCGCGCATCTGTATCTGTTAATAGCTGAACTACATGAATGTTATATAATGAATGATGGAAGAATAGAGTAAACAATTCTGCGTATAGAAACACTATAGAGACTACCCATACAACCCACCTCATAAACACTTTTTCTAGTACCCACGCCAGTAGACATACTATATATGAGCCAAAAATCGGAGCAATCCATATCATGCACGGGGTTGCTAGTTCTTCCGTGACAATCATTGAAAGTACCGAAAGTGTTACAGAAAACAATATCAATGTCAAGAATAAACAAATATTCTTACTTACAGGCCTCATTATTGCTCTGAATATTGCGTCTACCTTTCTCATAATCTCATTCATCGTTATACTTTCTTTGATTTAATACTATATGCAGCATCTACCATCTGGGCAACCCTGCGATCAAATGAGTCTACATCAAATACTTCTTCAAATACTTTCCTTCCTTGTCGCCCTACCTCTTTCATCTCTCTTGGATGTTCGATAGCATAACATATAGCGTCTGCTAACGAATCAGTATTTCCAGCTTTTACTATAAGTCCATTTTTCTTATCGTCAATCAGACCTGCGGTTCCCGTATGGTCGCTGACTATTACAGCCTTCTTTTTTGACATTGCTTCTGCACACACAATAGGCAACGGATCTGCCAATGAAGGACACAGGACGACATCCACCTCATCATACAATTTAATAAACTTGTCGTGAGACAGTTCTCCTCTATATTCTATCCTGTCGTCTGCTTCTGCACAATTGCACACTTGTTCATACAGGCTTTGCTCTGCATCATTTTTCGGACCAGCAATAATTATTCTGATCTTACAATCATCGGGCAGACGCTTTATGACTTCCAATAGTATATGATGCCCCTTGCGTCGGCTAATCTGACCAGGCATCAAGAATTTCACTATCTCAGGTTCTTTATTTGAAGATTCACCGGATGGCTCTTGATTATCCTCTATGTCTAAAATGCCGTATGGGAACAGATGGAACTCTATATTTTTGTCACAATGCGGAGCAAAGGCATCTATGGTAAACTGACTGACAGCATAGACCAACGACATTCGCGATATGCTCTCTTTCAATCTGCTTGTAATAAACACATTTCTCATCGCATTAGGCCCATCATGTATCCAACAGAGGCACGGCTTATCTATTTTAGGAAGATCGGCAGCCCAGCATAGTCCTATGATACAATTGAAAAGCACAAAGTCAAACGACTCCATAAAGCGTTTCAAACACAGCCTCTCAAATTCATACTCCTCTCTAACTGGAGACGGGAAAAGATCTACAACAATATTCTCTATGCCCTTGCGTGTTATCTCTCCTTGCAATTTGCCTTTTGTCAACGACACCATCAATGGAGCCAACCCCATTTTTTTCATCGATTCTGCCATCCACAGCAATGTCATAGGAGCACCTGTGTTGGAATATTCATGACTAATCAGCAGCACAGGTCGTTCTTGTCGCTTTGCCCATGTTCCCCACTTCTCTAATGCTTCTCCATATACTATCGACTCACTATCAGATACCATAATTGGCGAACAAGCATGTCTGTTCCCCCAAAAGAGGTAATGCTCCAATGGTGAATAGGAAAAGTTGTTTAGCCAGAAAAATTGGTCACAATAGATAAATGTACAAAACGACGACGATGGATTATAACCCAATTTCCATCCGCTTCTCAGATAATGGTCAAGAAGTTCCGAATCGCTCATGTATTCCCCTCCTGAAACCTGACTCCTATAATAGTCGGCATCAAACAGACCGCTACTTTCTATTATCTTACGCCACTTTGATCTCTTAATATAAAGAGACATAAGGTGCATAAAACCAAATCGTACCGGATTGGTCACCAACTGCTTAAAAGACAAAGATTTCATGACAAGGATTGATTATTTCTAATGGATAGTATCAGAACAATTAGTTCACATTCTGCATCTCTGTGAGCATCTTATAATATCCGTCACGAGCGATAAGTTCGTCATGTGTTCCACGTTCAACGACCTCACCTTCTTTCATCACGTAAATCTCATCTGCATTCTTGATTGTAGACAATCGATGCGCGATGGCAATAGTCGTACGGCTTTTCATAAGTCGCTCCAATGCTTCCTGCACAAGTCTCTCACTCTCAGTATCAAGAGCACTCGTTGCTTCATCAAGTATCAGAATTGGCGGATTCTTCAAAATGGCTCTGGCTATACTCACTCGCTGACGCTGACCACCAGACAATCGACCGCCACGGTCTCCGATATAAGTGTCATAACCATTCTCCGATTCCATAATAAAGTCATGCGCATTGGCAATCTTTGCAGCTTCAATCACCTGTTCCATTGTTGCACCAGGGCAACCGAATGTGATGTTATTGTAGAACGTATCATTGAAAAGAATAGCCTCTTGATTGACATTGCCTATCAGCTGGCGCAAATCTGTCAGAGTTACATCCTTAATATTCTTGCCATCAATCAAAATGGCACCTTCGCATACTTCGTGGAAACGCGGTATCAAATCGACCAATGTACTCTTGCCGGAGCCAGACTGTCCAACCAATGCGATTGTCTTGCCCTTTGGAATAGTGATGTTGATATGCTTAAGAACCTCTCTTCCTGGAGTATATGAGAAAGATACATCTCTGATTTCCAAATCATTATTAAATCCATCCAGAACCTTTGGATTCTCCGGATTCTTGATTGGATTTTCTGCCTTGAGAATGAAATCGATACGTTCCATCGAAGCCATTCCAAGTGGAATATTGTAGAAGGCCTTTGACAAGTCCTTGAACGGATTGATGATACTATAAAGTATCACCATATAGAAAATGAACATCGAAGCATCGATAGGCGACTTATCCTGAAGGATGAGATAACCACCGAACCAAAGCACAAGCACAATCATACATGTTCCCAAGAATTCACTCATTGGATGCGCAGAAGTCTGCCTTATTACCATGTTGTTTGTTGCCTGTCTGAAGCCTTCATTAGTTTCCGTGAAACGCTTCAGCATTCTGTTTTCAGCAAGGAATGCCTTTATGATTCTCAATCCGCCAAGTGTCTCATCCAGCTGGGCAACGATATCGCCCCAAGCGCCCTGAACTTCCGTACCGCTGCTCTTGAGTTTTCTCGACACGCTTCCCATTCCCCATCCCGCAATAGGAATAACGATCAACACGAACAAAGTCAACTGCCAGCTAACACCAAAGAGCGTTATAAAACAGACGATTATAGCAATTGGATTTCGGATCAACATATCCAAGCTGCTCGTCAGCGAGTTTTCCACAGACTGCACGTCAGCGCTCATTCTTGCCATAATATCGCCCTTGCGTTCTTCAGAGAAGAAACTGAGAGGCAATCTCAAAACTTTGTTGTAGACCTCTACTCTAATGTCCTTAACAATACCTGTTCTGAGCGGAACCATCACGGCGCCAGAACCAAAATATCCTGCTGTTTTCAGCGCCGTCATGAAGATGAGCACACCGCCCATTATCAGCAAAGTGAGAAATTCGCCATACTGCAAGACAACCTGCTGGATATAATAATAGCCATTGTTTATCAACACATCTTTACTAACGTGTCCCCATTCAAAATCGATGAATTCATAGTGTGTAGTGTCAATTTTAAAAAGCAGGTTCAAGATCGGTATCAATGTGGCAAAAGAGAACACATTCAGCCACTGCGAAACGAAGTTCAATATTACAGCCCAAACCAAATGCTTACGGTAAGGCTTTATATATCGTGCTAGAAGCGCAAAGAATTGCTTTAACATTATCTGAACATTAGAAATTATAAACTGCAGCCACCTTTAGTGAGACTGAATTGTACAAATCGCCAAAATCGGCTGAAAGACTGCCCTGGAATGAGAGATTATCCCTGAAGGCATATATGGCTTTCAGCAAAACATAGTGTTCAACCATGCCATCCGGCGAATAAAAATAATTGGGATTTTTATCCCATGTATATGCTCCGCGATAAGTTCCTACCCAGCTTCCAAAATTTCGGGAATAGGTATATCTGAACACATAATCCAACTTGTCATTGACTCTTCCACTGACTCCGACGTTTGCCGCCCAAAGTCGTACCAACGGAAAGTTTGTGTCCACTTTGATTCTTGACTCATCAGCGTATTTCGTTGCTGTGGCCATCGTGTGGAACAATGCCGAGCCCATGGACAATCCATCTTTGCTCCAGCCCTGTTTGAAGTAGGCATTTGAAGAGTACTGGGTTCTACCGCCATAACCATAAATGTTATGGTTATAATACCACATGAACAGTCTCGACAAGTCACCAAAACCAACCATCGGATTGTCTATATGTTCCTCATATGCATCAATGACTTCTTGTGGAATATATGTTTCCATCCACGAACGCCAATTGCTTTCGTCAAGATCACCAGGATAAATATAATGCGTATTTCCAAACTTGTCCACAACGACAGGATCTGGCGTAGCCTGCGATCCCTGCCATACCGTGCGCACAAATTCAACATTGACATGAGTGTTGTTCTTGTTCTTCAATCTCAAGTCAACACCGATCGTCATATCCTTTGCACCATAGCCACCTATTTTGTCGAAAAACAGATACATCGCTTTGCTGTCAGCAAACGGACGCTGATAATATGCACTCAAGCTGACGTTCGCTATGTCGATGTCAACTCCGGCATCCCACATCCCCTGATGACCACCAGCCGCATTGGTCACTTCTCCTCGCTGACCGTCTTCACTAAATTTCGCCGTTGAACCCGACATTCCAAACATAGAATGCCACAAGTCAATAGGAGTCTTTTTCCCGTTTGGCAATACTCCACCCATCATCACCGAGTGAACCAGTCCAAGATAAGGCTTGACAAATGGTGTTCCCAATCGTCCGTACGCACACTTCTCATGCAGCAATATCTTGTCTGTGAATTTGCTGTTCCCCTCGTCGTTCATGTAGCTGAAGAATACCGAACCTCTCACCTGAATCAGGTCCCAAGTAAACGGCAACGACCAGTATTTAAACAATCCAGCACCAACTCTCGGCAACGGACGAGCATTGTTGCTCATCAAGTACGAACCCGACGACAACTCATTGTTGCTCAACACCGGCGTCATCGCATGCATACCTATTGTATAGTCAAATATCCACAGGTTGCCTGTCAAGTATCCTTCATGCACAAAGATTCTCTCCTTCTCTGTAGACAACTGTCCACTCAGTCCAGCACGAACACTAAAGAGTGAAACCAAAGTATCCGTGTCGTGCGAGCCATGAAGTCCGCACCATTTCAGGTGGACATCTTTCTGAGTTTTCCAACCTGCAGTGGCTTTAGCATAGACAGACAGATTAGCCTGATCGTACATATTCTCAAGTCCCCATTGGTTTGAGTACGACCACAAAGGCTGCAACGAGTTCGTTCCGGCCTGCGTCGAGACTTTCAGCGTCGCCTTGAAATCAAAAGGACGCTGTGCCTCTCCATATCCCGCCCAAAAGATGGCGAGAAAAAGTATTGTTATTATCTTGCGCATTAAACGCAAAAGTACTAAAAAAATAGTATCGCCACTAAATGTAGCGAGGTTAATTTCGCATATTTACAGCTAAACGGAATCACGAACTCACAAAATTCCGCCTTCGCGTTCATTCCACAACAAAAAAAATGCGTTTGCATCAACTGACACAAACGCATATATATTACGGTTTGGAAATTCACTATGCCTTGACAAGCGCAATAGCATCGGCAAGTGAGAGAGACTGCTGCTCACCTGTTGCCATATTCTTAATTGTCAATGTATTACCAAGACGTTCGGTTTCGCCACAAAGCGCCACGAATGGGATATTTTTCTTGTCGGCATAGCCCATTTGTTTTTTCATCTTTGTTGCGTCAGGGAATATCTCAGCATTGATGCCTGCAGCACGAATTTGAGACATTGCTTTCATCGAATACAATTCATCTTCACCACCGAAATTGACAAAGAGAACCTGAGTTCGAGCAACAGCATTGTCTGGGAAAAGGTTGAGCTGAGTCATGACATCATAGATGCGATCGGCACCAAACGAAATTCCGACGCCTGACATATTATCGAGTCCGAAAATGCCTGTAAGATTGTCATAACGTCCACCACCTGTGATACTTCCGATTTCGACATCATTGGCCTTCACTTCGAAGATTGCACCCGTATAATAGTTGAGACCGCGTGCAAGCGTGAGGTCGAGTTCGACATTGAGTGAGAGATTCAATGCATCAATGTATGCGAATAGCGTCTGGAGTTCATCAATACCCTTTTGACCTGTTTCACTGGTGAGAATGTTGCGCAGCGTCTCGAATTTTTCCTGACGAGTGCCATTCATTTTGAGAATCGGCTGCAATTTCTCGATTGCATCTGCACTAAGTCCTTTTTCCTGAAGCTCCGCATTGACATTGTCAAGTCCGATTTTGTCGAGCTTGTCAATTGCGACTGTGATATCAACAATGTGTTCCGCGGCTCCGATTGCCTCAGCTATGCCTGCAAGGACTTTTCGATTGTTGAGCTTGAGTGTGACATTGATGTTGAGCTTTCTATATACCTCATCAACAATCTGAATAAGCTCGACTTCGTTAATGAGTGAATTTGAGCCAACTACATCCACATCGCACTGATAGAATTCACGATATCGACCTTTCTGTGGTCTGTCTGCACGCCAAACTGGCTGAATCTGATAACGCTTGAATGGGAACGTGAGTTCTGCCTGATGCTGGACGACATAACGTGCGAATGGTACCGTAAGGTCATAGCGCAAGCCCTTCTCACAAATCTGGAGTGCAGCCTTGTCTGCATTAGCATTAAGAGGTGCGCCTGCAGATGAGATGAAATCGCCAGAATTCAGAATTTTGAAAAGCAATTTATCTCCTTCGTCGCCATACTTGCCAAGCAATGTTGACAAATTTTCCATTGCAGGAGTTTCAATTGGCAAGAAACCGTAGCGCTGGAATACCTGACGAACTGTGTCGAATATATAGTTGCGACGCACCATTTCGAGGGCGCCGAAATCACGTGTACCTTTTGGAATAGAAGGTTTTGTAATATTTGCCATTGGTCTGAATTCAAAAAATCTGGCGGCAAATTTACAAATTTGTATCGAAAAACGAGCTACATAAATATTCAAGATGGCATCTGGCATACAAATACCAATCTTATGTCATTTTATATGACACGAATATTCAATAACTTTGCGGCAAATTTTGACATATAACAATGCCTACATCAAGATACGACCTGCTAAAACAGACTCTCGAGAGACGCATCCTCGTTTTGGATGGTGCCATGGGTTCGCTCATACAGAAATTCAATCTCACAGAGGACGACTTCAGAGGCGAACAATTCAAGAACCATCCATGTGCCTTGAAAGGTGATAATGACGTGCTGGTACTCACACGTCCGGACGTGATTGAAAATATTCACAGACAGTATCTTGAAGCAGGAGCAGACATAATCGAGACAGACTCGTTTAATGCCACAGACATCTCGCAGGCCGACTACCAGATGGAGCCATACGTATATGAGCTCAACAAAGCTGCAGCGGCTATAGCACGAAGAGTGGCGGACGAATACAGCACAGAAGACAAGCCCCGCTTTGTTGCCGGCTCGATTGGTCCGACGAACAAGACTGCGTCGATGTCACCAGACGTTAACGACCCTGGATATCGAGCTGTTACTTTTGACGATCTCGTAAGAAGCTATGGAGAACAGGCAAAAGGATTGCTGGATGGAGGAACTGACATATTTTTGGTTGAAACAGTTTTCGATACGCTCAACTGTAAAGCGGCCCTATATGCGATCAACAATGAACTCGAAGCGCGAGGCATAGACAAATTCCCGATCATGGTGTCGGCAACGATAGCTGACAAGAGCGGGCGCATACTCTCGGGGCAGACGATAGACAGCCTCTTGTATAGCGTATCACATATCGACCTGCTGACCGTAGGCCTCAACTGCTCATTTGGCGCAAGAGACCTCAAACCGTACCTGTCGAGCCTTGGCAGACTGGCACGCTACTACATAAGTGCGCATCCGAATGCAGGCATGCCTAATCAGTTCGGTGAATACGACCAGACACCAGAGATTATGGTAGAGCAGATAAAAGAGTATCTGAACGAAAGACTGGTCAACGTCATTGGGGGCTGCTGCGGCACCACTCCACAACACATAAAAGCCATAGCAGATGCCGTCGAGACACTGCGCAGGACATCGCCAGACACATTCAAGCCTCACCAGCCAGCAGAGATAGTTCATGAGATGCGACTCTCGGGTCTGGACGGTCTCGTTGTTGACAAGAAAGAGAAACGATTCTATAACGTCGGAGAGAGAACCAACGTAGCCGGATCGCGCAAATTCGTGCGCCTCATCTCAGAGAAGAACTATGACGAAGCGCTAGACATAGCACGAGCAGAGGTAGAAGCTGGAGCTGACATCATAGACGTGAACATGGATGACGCCATGCTCGATGCAGAGGCAGAGATGGTGAGATTCCTCAATCTGCTAGCAGCAGAGCCAGACGTTGCACGACTGCCTGTAATGATTGACTCATCGAAGTGGAACGTCATAGAGGCAGGATTGAAATGTATGCAGGGCAAAGCAATCGTCAACTCAATCAGCCTGAAAGAGGGAGAAGAGAAATTCCTTGACCATGCACGCACAATAAAGAGATATGGAGCAGCGACAGTGGTCATGGCCTTTGACGAGAAAGGACAGGCCGACACATTTGAGCGACGCACAGAGATATGCGCACGAGCATACAAGCTGCTTACAGAGAAGATAGACTTCAATCCTGAAGACATCATATTTGACCCCAACGTATTGGCCATAGCCACAGGCATAGAGGCTCATAACAACTATGCTGTAGACTTCATCAAGACTGTCAAATGGATAAAAGCCAACCTGCCGTATGCAAAAATTAGCGGTGGTATATCCAATCTGTCATTCTCATTCAGAGGCAATAATCCTGTACGCGAGGCCATGCATTGCGTATTCTTGCATCATGCGATAGCCGAAGGCATGGATATGGGCATTGTCAATCCAGCCACGATGATGCGCTATGAAGACATAGATCCAGAACTGCGAGAGAAGCTGGAGGATGTAGTGCTCAATCGACGTCCAGACGCCACAGAGATAATGGTGGACTACGCCGAGATAGCCAAAGCCAAGGCACAAGGAGCCAAAATTGTAGCCAATGACGAATGGCGTCACGGAACCGTTGAAAGTCGCCTGCAGTATGCATTGCAGAAAGGCATCACAGAGCATCTTGAAGTAGACCTGAAAGAAGCCATGGAGAAGTATCCGATGGCCATAGACATCATAGAGAAGCCACTCATGGACGGCATGAACATGGTAGGCGAATTGTTCGGTCAGGGCAAGATGTTCCTGCCTCAGGTGGTCAAGACTGCAAGAGTGATGAAACATGCCGTAGAGATACTACGTCCGGTCATCGAAGAAGAGAAACGACGTAGCGGCAAAGAAGGATCATCGGCAGGCAAGGTGCTGATGGCCACAGTAAAAGGCGACGTGCATGACATAGGCAAGAACATCGTCTGTGTCGTGATGGCGTGCAACAACTTTGACGTAGTTGACCTCGGAGTCATGGTGCCAACGGAGACGATAGTTGAGAAAGCCATCGAATTAAAGGCGGACGCAATAGGACTGAGCGGACTCATAACGCCATCTCTGGACGAGATGATAAAGGTAGTTCAAGCACTTGAGGCAAAAGGCTTGAAGATACCAGTCATGATTGGAGGAGCGACGACATCGGACATACACACCTCAGTCAAAATCGCACCAGAATATAGCGGTCCGGTAGCATATGTCAAAGATGCTTCGCAGAATGCCTACGTAGCGACTGCGCTCATAAATGGAGACAAGAAATTCATTGATGAACTCAAAGCTCATCAGGAAGACGTACGCAAAGAGAATATCGCAAAGCATGCAGCAACAGAATTACTGTCGATTGCCGAAGCCCGTCAAAAAGCATTACGCCTCGATTGGAACAAACAGAAAATTGTTGCTCCTGCAGTTGGTGAACTACTGAAAATGAACGACATTGATATCGACGTTCTTGTGCCGTATATCAACTGGAAAATGCTGCTAATAGCATGGAAAATCAGCGGAGACTTCACTGGGCTTTACGATCTTGAGACGGAAACTGATATGCAGAAATGGCTCAGTGAATATGATGGGCAGTTGCCGGAAAAAGCAAAAGAGGCAACAAAAATCCTCATGGACGCCAAGCGTACATTGCGCAAAATGATAGACAACAAGCTGACCACAGCAAATGCCGTCGTACAGATTCTGCCAGCAGATAGTGATGGCGACATTGTGCATGTCCGAAAGGATGAAGAGACTTCTGTCGATATCCATTTCCTTCGTCAGCAAAAAACAAACGCAGACGGGCAATGCATCTCACTTGCCGATTACATCGCGCCGAAAGGATATGGCGACCATATCGGTATGTTCGCGGCAACAGCAGGCATCGGGCTCAAAGCGCATACAGACCGACTCATGGCTGAAGGCAACGACTATGAAGCGATAATGATGAAACTTCTGGCCGACCGACTTGTTGAGGCATTGAGCGAATACTTGCACCACGAAGTACGCACTTCGATATGGGGATATGAACCAGAAGAAAAGTATAATCCGAAAGAGAACATTCGCGGTAACTATGTCGGCATCCGTCCTGCCATCGGATATCCCGCAGATCCGACACACGCGCACAAACATCAAGTATTCAGTATATTAGGCGCCGAAGAAAACGCTGGGATAAAACTCACCGAAACACTCGGCATGAATCCAGCAGCATCCGTCTGTGGCTTCTATTTTGCTAACGAGAACGCTCAATACATAACCGTTGGAGAGACAAAAGGACAAGAACAAACAGTATAAAAAATTGCTCTTTTCAAGAGACCGTATTAAATAATATCGTCAGTTACCTTTCTCACAAACATGCTTGAATGGTAACTGACGTTTTTATGCAATAGCGATATCCGCGCTGAATCTTATTCCTTATCTTCGATAAGACCATTCATAATTCCCTCAAACTGCTCCGCAATACCTTTAAACTGCTCTGAGAAGCCTTCCATTTCATGCGAGAACGTCTCCATGCCATCAGCAATTCCTTTTGCCACGCCTTCAAATTCAATAAGCGAGTTCTGCATTTTGACACCCAGATTCTTCATTTCCTCACCTAATTTCTGACTGGCATAGCGAGCCAACGCTGTCGCAACACGACCTTCATATTCACCCTTCTGGCGCAATTGTTCTTCAGAAAATTCACATTTTGCGCAATCTTCTTCAACCTCTCCAAATTTATTAAGGACGGACTCCCATTGATCTTCGTCGTATTGCAAGCCCTCTTTTTCAATCTGTTCAGTGAGCTGTCTCAATTTATCAAGATTGTCTTTTTCCTTACTGCACGATGCCATCGACAAAGAGCACACAAACGATGCAATAAAAACAATCAATAATCTGATATTCATAGTCTTAAGTTTTTATTATCCATTATTCGTCAAAACTATTCTTCGACGTCGCACCCAGTGAAACCTATGGTCTCAAATGCTTTTTCTTTCGATGCGCAGAAATATGTGCATTGCGATTTCGTACAAATTTCGCCTTCAATATTAGTGATCTCACTCTCAATAATCACAATATTCCTCATTTGTTTTGCAATGCGGGCGCGTATTGTCAGTTGACCGCCATTTGTCGAGATGGACTTAAGATACTGGATGTCCATCTTGCTTGTGACACCCGTCGTCTGAAGTTTTCTGACAACGACCCATCCTGCAACCTCATCCATGAGAGTTGCCTGGACGCCACCATGCAAAACTCCCATCCAACCTTGAAAATTGCTTGTCGGATCCCAATGTGCTACGATATCATCTCCCTCTTCAAATACCTGCATCCGCAATCCCTGCGGATTTGTCGGACAGCATCCAAAGCAATTAAATCCTTCAAGGTTTGACCAAGGATTGATGATACGCTTCATCATTGGACTAATGTTGTTCTGTTCTTGCATCTTCTTCGATTGTTGCAACACCGCCACTGACAATGAATTTCATCACTTCGGCAGAACTTCCATTGACAGGTTTCACGTTTTTTGCCGGAACAATGACAAGTTCGCCCAAAAGTCCATAGGAACTCGGCATATAAACTGAAACCATCTCATTCAAACCCAGTTTTGAAAGGTCTTTTTGAGTGATGAAACCAAGACGATATACATTGCCTCCACTGTCAATAGACACGATAACCGGCGAATCAAATTTTTTGTTTTTCCCGACAAATGCAGACATAAGGTCCTTGACAGAGGAATATATGACGCCGATAAGCGGTGTAGAGTTTATCAGTTTGTGGAAAAGGCCGACAATCGGTGTCGACAAGACTATCGGCAAAAGCCATCCAACGAGACAGATAAATACGAAAATGATGAATGCCCCGAGACCAGGAATTCCCTTAGACTCAACATGTTCTGAAAAATATGGAATATTGCTGATCAGTTTGTCTATATACGAGACAGCATACGTAACAACATATATCGTTACAAGAATCGGAACGATATAGAGCAGTCCTTGAAGGAAAAAACCAATCAGACGTTTCAGCATATCCTAGAATTCGAAGAATGAAGGTTCTTTGTTGGCCGATTCTGGCATGTCTTCAACATCAATAGGACCAGACTCTTCATCTGCATTGATGTTTTTGTCGGAACAATCAAGCGAATATTTGAAAACTTCAGGCTTTTCAAATGTATCATCAGGTGTTATGCCTTTGATTTTCGGGTCATCATAGACTTTAAGAAGGAATCGGCCGAAAATCGGTATTGCTACGTTTGAAGCCTGACCGATGCTCATGCTATCAAAATGGATACCTCGCTCTTCGCCGCCGACCCATACGCCTGTAACAAGATTTGGCATGATGCTCATGAACCAACCATCGGATTGATTCTGTGTCGTTCCCGTTTTTCCACCCATTTCATTTCTCAACTGATATGCTGGTCCACGAAGACGACGTCCTGTTCCCTGATTAACAACACCTTCGAGCAGGTTAACCATGAGGAATGCTGTTTGTTCGTCGATAGGCTCGCTCTCGTTTGGTCCAAATTTTCCGATGACATTACCATATTTATCTTCGATGCTTGTCACTGCAATCGGATCGATATGCACACCCTTGTTCACGAATGTTGCATACGCACCGACCATTTCATAGAGACTTACGTCGGACGTTCCGAGGAAGAGAGAATATACCTCATCGATTTTTGAACGGATGCCAAGTGCATGAATGAGATTTGTGACAGTCTGTGGCGATGTCTGCTTCATGACCCATGCCGTGATGTTGTTGTTAGAGTTAGCAAGACCCCATTTCAGCGACACCATTTCGCCATTGCGAGCATCACCGGCATTTCGTGGTGTCCATGTCGAACCGTCATCAAGAAGGAAAGTCTGAGGGACATTTGGCGCAAGATCGCATGGCGTATATCCATCACGCATGGCCTGGCAATAAACAAACGGCTTGATTGTCGAACCAACTTGACGTTTGCCCTGGCTGACCATGTCATACATGAAATATTTAAAGTTCGGTCCACCGACATAGACCTTGATATGTCCGTTTTTCGGATCGACAGACATCATGCTGGCACGCAGGAAATGTTTGTGATAAACGACAGAGTCGTATGGCGTGATGACAGTATCGCGTTCGCCTTGCCATGTAAAGATCTTTGTCTCGACAGGCGTATGCATGGCTTTGTTAATCTCCTCCTGGCTCTTGCCAAGTTTCTTGAGAGTCCTATAACGATCAGAATTTTTGATGGCCCTGCCGATCATGTCTTCAAACTGATCCTTTGTAATGTCTTTGCTGTATGGCGCATATTTTGCACCCTTTTTTGAATTGAAGAATTTTGGCTGAAGCTCAAATCCGAGATGCTCCTTCATGGCTTCCTCTGCATACGCTTGCATTCTGCTATCGATTGTCGTACGAATCTTGAGACCATCTCGATACAGATTATAAAGCGAGCCATCCGATTTCGGATTCTTCGCAATCCATCCATAAAGCGGATTTGTCATCCACTGGATGCTGTCTTCATAGAACTTATCCTTCTGCCATGATGCATACTTGCTCATGTCTGGCTTCTCAGCCGTCATCATCAAACGAATATACTCACGGAAATATGGAGCAAGACCATCTTTATGGTCTGAGCGTTTGAAGTCAAGGCCGAGTGGCAATGACTTAAGCGAATCAAACTCTGCATTGGAAATATGACGAAGCTTAAGCATCTGACCAAGAACGACATTACGTCGTGTTGTCACAAGCTCTTCACGACGAATCGGATTATAAAGAGCCGGATTCTGGAGCATTCCGACAAGCATTGCAGCCTGTTCAATCTTCAAATTGCCAACGTTCGTGCCGAAGAATGTCCATGATGCAGATTCAATGCCATAGGCATCGTAGATGAAGCCTACGCGATTGAGGTACATGGCAATAATTTCTTCCTTCGTGTAGCTTCGTTCAAGTTTGACTGCAATCACCCATTCCTTGAGTTTCTGCGTATATCGTTCCCACTTCGATTGTGCATGTCCGTGGAAAAGCATCTTTGCGAGCTGCTGCGTGATAGTCGAACCGCCACCAGCATCCTGACGGAGAATTGCCGTACGCACAAGCACGCGCAAAAGGCCTTTAAAATCGATGCCCGCATGATCATAAAAACGCTCATCCTCAGTAGAAATCAATGCTTTGATCAAGTATGGCGAAATTTCTTCATATTCGACTTGACTGCGATTTTCGATATAGAATTTGCCAAGTGTCACGTCGTCGGCCGACACGACATCCGTTGCCAGGCTGTTTTTTGGATTTTCCAGGTCTTCAAACGATGGCATGAAGCCAAGGAAACCTTCCGACAACAAGATAAAAAATACTGCTATGGCTATGATGCCAAAAGCAAATATCGACCAGAACCAAATAAGCGGCTTTCTATATTCTGAATTCATAATACCTGTTTTTTCTTTGCGGTAAATATACGCATTTTGCAGAAAATCCGATGCTTCTACTTTTCCTCTTCTACGAGGTCATATAGAAAATCGTTGTATGGGAATCGCTTAACATGTACTTTTTTCACTTCTTCATACACGGTTTTTCGCAATTCATCGAAGTTGAATTTCTCTTTTGCCGAGATAAATACGCAGCGTTTCCCTTTTGCCATCCAAATCTTTTTCAGATCTTCAAGGCTATAGTTTTCACGCTTCATCGCCGAAAGATCATCATCGTCTTTCTTCACGAATGAAAACGCATCTATTTTATTGAAAATCAGCACCGTCGGCTTTTCACGATCATCCAGTTCATGAATCGTCTTCTCGACAACTTCAATCTGCTGTTCAAAACACGGATGACTGACATCAATCACATGAAGGAGCACATCAGCTTCACGGACCTCATCGAGCGTTGATTTGAAACTTTCAACAAGACCTGTTGGCAATTTTCGGATAAAACCGACCGTATCGGCCATCAGGAATGGAAGATTATCGACAACGACCTTGCGGACCGTCGTATCGAGCGTTGCAAAGAGCTTGTTTTCCGCAAAAACATTGCTCTTGCTGATGGCGTTCATAAGCGTCGATTTTCCGACATTGGTATAACCGACCAATGCGACGCGAACCATCTTTCCGCGATTCTGGCGTTGCGTAACAGACTGACGATCAATATGCTTAAGTTCTTCCTTGAGAAGTGATATTTTATCAAGAATTATTCGGCGGTCTGTCTCAATCTGCTTCTCACCAGGACCACGCATACCAATACCACCTTTCTGGCGCTCAAGGTGCGTCCACATTCGAGTCAATCGAGGCAGAAGATACTGATATTGAGCAAGTTCAACCTGAGTCTTTGCATGAGCAGTACGGGCACGACTTGCAAAAATATCAAGAATAAGCAACGTACGGTCAAGCACCATAACGCCGAGGACCTGTTCCATATTTTTCTGCTGCATTGGCGACAATTCGTCATCGACAATTGCAGTGGTAATCTCTGTGTCCTCCATGTCGCGCGCTCCCTCATTATAGTCACTGATAAAATCGCGAATCTCTTCGAGCTTGCCACTTCCCATGTATGTTCGTGAATCAGGATTATTCATGTTCTGCGTAAAGGTGCGCACAGTCTCAGCTCCTGCCGTCTCAGCAAGAAACGCAAGTTCATCAAGATAGTCTGTAACTTGCTGATTTGTAAGCTGAGGCGTCCTGACGCACAACAGAACGACGCGTTCCATCGACTTCTGCTGGGTTGTCGTCGTTCCATTCTTGAGACTCTCTATCATTCCCATATCCTATGTCTTTTCTATTGTTTTCTTCCTTTATGTCTGACTGCTACAATCACATCGTCAAATTGCGACAAATCCGGTTGTTGTCCTCCATCAACAAGCGGATCATAAACCGTAATATCCGTTATGCCAAACGATGCAAGTGCCGCAATCAGATCTGGCACGCGACTGTTGCGCACATCCGTCACATTTGCCTTATACGTCTTGCCAACGATTAAGATTTTCGGATTTTTAATCCCGCTTACTTTTTGCGCTGTTGACATGGCATAATATCTTGGCATATCGTCATTTATCTCACGGGCTACCGTCATGAGCCTGTGATTGAAACCAGCTTTTTTGGAAGCAAATTCCATATAACGCGAATTGACTCCTACGCAACTGCCACCCACAAGCCCTGGATGATACGATGCAAAATTCCATTTCGTAGCGGCAGCCGCAAGCACATCTTCGAGATCAATTCCTTGCGCATCCAATGCAACATTGAGTTCATTCATCAATGCGATGTTGACATCACGCTGAATGTTTTCGACCAGTTTTGATGCTTCGCACACCTTGATGCTTGGCGCAACATGAAGAGGCGCTCCGACAACGTCGCCATAGAGCCATTTCATGTGGTCAAGAGTTTGTTCGTCGCCAGCCGCAATAACCTTGACAACTTTTTCAATCGTGTGAAGTTCATCACCAGGATTGATGCGCTCCGGACTCGACCCTATACCAAAATCTCGGATATGTTTCAATCCTGAGATCTCTTCAAGCATTGGGATACAGACTTCTTCACTGCACCCTGGATACACACTGCTTTCAACGATAACAATGTCGTTTTTTTTCAGATTGCGGCCAATGCTTTGCAATGCAAATTTCAAGGCCGTCAGATCCGGCTCATTGTTCCTATCGAGTGGCGTCGGAACGGCTATGATAAACGTGGTCGCATCGGCCAGTTTTTTTTCATCGCTTGTGAACAAGATCTGATCTCTCGATTCCTTGCCAAGTTCTGCAATGCGTTCAACATCAATATCATACGCAATCACACGCACACTTCCCTCGAGGGCCTTCACGAGCGAAAGTCCGACATATCCTAATCCGATGACCGCAATTGATACCATATATATTGCAAAGATACAAAGTTTTTGGCAACTGCCCATTGCTAGTTTACACAAAGAAAAAACAAACGCCGAGTGATGTTTATTAATATTAATGTGATAATTTAATATTAATGTGATAATTTTGTGAAAATGATTTTTTTGAAATCAAAAGATGGCACTTCTCGCAATCATAAAAAACATACTGAGACGCGTTACAATTGCTTGTTCTGACTTGCTCGTCGAACCACTCCTTTACATCGGGAAAAAGGATACATTAGACGGTGCAAAAGCGGAAGCCATGCTTGCGAACATTCATGCCGATTCTAACGGCTCATGCATTTGCAGCCGAGAAATTTCGGAAGAAAAGGATTATGATGTTCATGTCATCGTGCCTGTCTATAACACAGAAAGATATGTGCGTGAATGCCTTGATTCCGCTTTTTTTCACAACACAAAATACAGCGTATTCGTTTCCGTCGTAAACGACGGATCAACAGATAGTTGTGCAAAGATACTCGAAGAATACGAAAGCCGATTCAATGGCGAGATACTCACACAAGAGAATGCCGGTTTATCTGCTGCCCGCAACAAGGCGCTTGAGCACATCCGTGGCCGCTACGTGATGTTCCTCGATTCCGCCGACGTTCTTCCCGATGGCGCAATTGACGCACTTGTTGATCTCGCGGACAAAACAGATGCAGACATCGTTGATGGCAACTATCGCACGTTCAACGACATCAACAGAAAAAACGTAATCTTAATCCCGAGAGATCAAGAGCAAGCCGAAGAATGTAGCGGTTTCGCCTGCGTAAAAATATTCAGAGCAGAAATGTTCCGCAACGTGCAGTTCCCTGTCGGCTATATCTACGAGGATACCATTGTATGTGGCATATTGCGACAAATGGCAAAGCGTATTGCAAGAACATCTGCCATAGTCTATAGCTACAGGCAAAATTCAAATGGTATTTGTGCCGCAGCAAAACCTGACAATCGTGCCATCGACACATACTGGGTCACCAAAAGAGTTCTCATGGATCACAAAACACTTGGCTTGCCGATTGACAGCAAATTGTACGACATTATGCTCGACAATGCAAAAAAACAGCACGCAGTGATGAAGACATTGAAAGACAAAACCGCTTGCAAACAAGCATTCGTCGCGATGGCCGATTTCTACAACAGATATTTTGAAGGCATTGAAACGTCTTGCAATAATAAAAAGAGAATAAGCAAAGCCATAAAGAAAGGTAACTACCTGGCATACAGGTGGCATTGTTTAATAGGAGGATAAAAATGTCGTTAGGAAAGATTATAGAATTGCCGAAAATTGCTGATCCGCGTGGCAATTTAACCGTGGCAGAGCAATTTAAAAATGTGCCATTCGGAATCAAACGTGTCTATTGGACTTATGACGTTCCGGGAGGTGAGAGTCGTGGTGGTCATGCCCATAGACAATGCAAAGAATTCATTGTTGCCGCAAATGGTTCTTTCGACGTTACACTAGACAATGGAACTGAAAAAAAGACTTTCCACCTCAATCATCCTTATGAAGGCCTTTTTGTTGAAACTGGAATATGGCGCACACTCAACGACTTTTCTTCCGGTTCACTGTGTCTGGTACTCGCATCCGACTTGTATGATGAGCAAGACTACATCGTAGAATACGACGAATTCCTGGAATATAAAAAAAATGGTAATTAAGCGATACGCAACAGGTGACGCTACCGAATGGGATGCGTTTGTTGAATGTTCCAAAAATGGAACATTTCTTTTCAAACGTGCCTATATGGATTATCATGCCGACAGATTTCATGATCATTCGCTTCTATACTACGACAACAAAAAACATCTCGTTGCCATAATGCCTGGCAATGAAGTCGGGAACAAATATTATAGCCATCAAGGACTTACGTATGGAGGCCTGGTCCTTTCCACGAAAACTAAAATGGCTGATGTAATGAACATATTCGACATCACCATAGAGTATCTTCGCTCGCAAGGTTTTTCCGAATGGCACTACAAACAGATTCCATCAATATATCATAAATATCCCTCAGAGGAGGACGAATACGCCCTTTGGCGTCATGGCGCACAAGTAAGCGTATGCAATATATCAACAACGATTTCTCTAAATTCTGATTTCAAAGTCAGCTACGAGGAGCGAAGGAAGAGAGGCGCGAAGAAAGCTACGGCGCAAGGCTACGTTGTTCGCGAAACTGACGACATTGCATCATTCTGGCCAATTGTTGAAGATAATTTGATGACAAAATATGGTGCACATCCGATTCATAGCCTAAACGAAATTGTCCTGCTAAAGTCGCTTTTTTCAAAAAATATTAGATGTTTTGTTGCGGAGAAAGACGGAGCCATCGAGGGTGGAATCATTGCGTATCAAACAGACACGACATTACACCATCAGTATCCACATGCGACGATAAAAGGCAAGCAAGATGGTGTCATTGACCTTTTGACAACAACCATCATTGAAAAATATTGCGCTACAAGCAAAATAAGATATTACGATTTCGGGACTAGCAACGAAGATGCAGGCAGATACCTGAATGAAAATCTGATTGCTCAAAAAGAGGGTTTCGGCGGACGAGGCATCGCGTATAAAACATATACCATCAGACTATGATCGACTACCTCAATCTACATAAAATAAATGCACCATACGAAGCCAGAATTAAACAGGCCGTTGCAAATACCATCGACAGCGGATGGTATCTGTTTGGTCATGAGGTCAGTTCGTTTGAAAAAGAATGGGCGGTATATTGTGGCGTAGATCATTGCGTTGCTTGTGCAAACGGTCTTGATGCATTACGCATCGTTCTTCGGGCATGGATCGAGATGGGAAAACTCAACGTCGGAGACGAAATTATTGTTCCCGCCAACACGTATATAGCATCTATTTTGGCTGTATCTGACAACGGACTCATTCCTGTTCCCATCGAGCCGGATCCATATACATATTTAATTGATGCTCAAAAGATTGAAGCATCACTATCGCCAAAAACAAAAGCGATCTTACCTGTCCATCTATACGGACAGATGTGTGACATGACAGCAATTATGAACATTGCCAAAGCCCACAATTTACTTGTGCTTGAAGATTGTGCACAAAGTCATGGCGCATCGAATCGACTACTTGGCGATGCTCAAGCCCATAGTTTCTATCCAGGAAAGAATCTTGGTGCTCTCGGCGATGCCGGTGCTGTTACAACTAATGATGTAGAATTGGCAACAATAATCCGCCAGCTCGCATTCTACGGATCTTCTGAGAAATATATTCATCGTTTCAAGGGATTGAACAGCCGCATGGATGAAATACAAGCCGCCATCTTACGAGTAAAATTGCATGATCTTGACAATTGCAACCATCGGCGCCAAGAAATTGCAGGGCGCTACGATAAAGAGATTATCAATCCTTTTATCACTCTTCCGGCAAAGAAAAACAATCACGTATATCACATATACCCAATACTTTGCGAATATCGCGATTATCTTCAGTCATTTCTCAAGGAAAAAGGAATAATGACACAAATCCATTACCCAATCGCTCCACATAAACAAGTAGCTTACAAGGAATGGAATCATCTTTCTTTCCCGGTAACAGAACGACTCGCCGCTCGCGAACTGTCTTTGCCATGTAACCAGAGCATGACTGATGACGATATTTCTATGGTGATAGACGCCGTTAATAGTTTCAAACGCAATGAGTAAACTTCCATCGCCAATGCAAATGGCCAAAAGCATCCTTGTTTTTGGTGGTGCACAGATTTTTACTGTGCTTGCTGCATTGGTTCGTGGAAAGCTGTCAGCAATACTGATCAGCGCATCCGGAATAGGTCTAAACGGCTTATTCTTAACCATTTCCACTTTTATTGGAAATATAACGAATTTTGGCGTCGGCATGAGTGCCGTTAGGAGTCTGAGCGTTACATTTGAGAGCTCTACGCACGAAAACTTCATCTGTGAAGTGGCAAAAATCAGGCGTATCAGCATTCTGACCGCTCTTTCGGGCGCCATTTTATCCCTAGCTCTAAGCCCTTTATTCAGTCAAATCTATTACGGTAATTTTTCAAATACAGGTTCTTTTGCAGCGCTGTCTATCGTTGTCGCTTCTACAATAATCATTAGCAATGAAATGGCCGTTCTCAAGGCAATGCAAAAAACAAAATTAATTGTATACCAATCAATTATCATTGCCGTTTTATCAGTTGTGGCCGTTATTCCATTTTATTATTACCTGAAAATAGACGGCGTCATTTGGGCACTGGCAACAAGCAGTTTTGCAAATCTTGTTGTCACCATAGCCATGAGTTTTAGCGTTTGTCCGTTCACTATATGCAAAGACCGACTACACGATTTTCTCATTTCAATCAAGCCTATCATCATTCTAGGAATTGCCCTCATTGCCGCAGGAATGGTTTCAAGTGGTGCAGAGCTCATCATTCAAAGTTATTTTGAAGCAACGTCCGGACTTGATGCTCTTGGACTTTATCGCGCAGGTTATCAATTGAGTGTCGTATATGTCGGCATGATTTTTACGGCCATAAACAACGACTTTTATCCGCGTCTTTCGGCTATATCCGAAAATCTTCAAGAACGCAATATAATGATAAACAGACAAATATCTGTTTTATTGTTTTTTACAGTTCCCCTCATTGCAATTTTCATTGCTATTCTTCCTTGGATAATTCCTTTACTATATAGCCGTGAATTTGATGCCATTATCACAATGACTCGCTGGGCCTCTATAAGCGTGATTATCAAGAGTATATATCTACCTATGGAATACCTGCCGCTCGTAACAGGAAATTCACGTCACTACCTTTTGATGGAAACAATCAATTGGAATATCATGGCCATCTGCATTATCATAGGCAACGAGATCTACGGACTTGGTGGTGCCGGAATCGGTCTTTTAGCCAGCCAAATCATCGAAGTTATCTGGGTATATTTTTTCCTACACAAAAAATATGATTTCAGTTTTATATGGAGACAAAAAGAATAGATTTTATTGACACAGCAAAGGGTTTTTGCATAATGCTCGTTGTCCTTACACATGTTCTTGACGATTGTTATGCCATAGATCATCCGCTTAAGTTGCAACTCGAACCAATCCGAATGCCATTATATTTTATATTGTCAGGATTGTTTTTCAAAAGCTATGATGGCTTTTGGGATTTCTGTTTGCGTAAAATCAATAAAATCCTCGTTCCATACGTTTTCTTTTTTGCGATTTTTGTTGCAGTTAGTTTCTTCTCAAATTTGCTCGGCCCAGCATTCAATGACTGGCACGGACCACTTTGGTTTCTCTTATGTCTCTTCGAAATGAATTTGATCTTCTGTGCATTACGCATTGCGATAAAGAACGATTACGTCTTGATTGCTGCATGTCTATCGCTAGGTGTGGCTTTTTCATTCTTTGGACGCCTACCACTGCGTTTAGGAACAGCATTTAGCTGCTTGCCGTTTTTTGTTTTTGGGTACTTCTTGCGCAATAAGACAACATTTCTGACAGACAAGACTCCTTGGTATACAACTTTGGTTGTCGTTATTGCGACTGCGATTCTTACAACGATCTGGGGCGATATGTGCTGGTATCTCAACAACGATTTCCATATGAATATCTTTGCGCTCTATCTATGTGGCATGGTTGGAACAATTGCCGTCTTGATGCTTTCAAAGCATATCAAAAAAATTCCTTTTGTTTCGTTTGTCGGGCGCTATAGCCTCATTATTCTCGTATGTCACTATGCTGTAATGAAACTTTCTGCAGGATTGTTTGATTTTCCGAATGTAAGTTTATATCTCAGAGCTTTAATGCATTATATCTTCATAATGGGAACTTCTGCATTGCTGATATTCCCTATGAAGCGATTCCTGCCTTGGTTTGTTGCACAAAAAGACCTATTTCGCACTCGAAAACAATTGCATCCAACGGTTTAGGATCACCTCAGAAGAGTAATCTTTCGCGCGCTTTTGTGCGTTCATTCCCATCTTTTGCCGCAACTGTTCGTTAGACATAAGTTGAATCATACTACTTGCAAGAGCCTCCACGTCATCGACATCTACGATGATTCCGTTCTGCCCATTTTCAATCACGTCACTCGCACCATATCTGAAGTTTGTGCAAACACATGGCAATCCACATGTTTGTCCTTCTATGAGCGTCATCGGGAGTCCTTCATAGCGCGATGTCATAATCTGTAATGACGACGTAGCATATTGACTCATAACATTTTCGACATTTCCCCTTAATACAACACTATTTCCTATTTTCAAGCTACGGATCTGTTCTTCTAAATCACTGCGTTTTTCACCCTCTCCAAAGATTTCAAGTATCCAATCCGGATTTTTTTCAACTGCTATTTTCCAGGCACTCAACAATATATCAAACCCTTTTTCTTCGCTCAATCTGCCGACGGCAATCGCTTTGTGCACGGCATAATCCGGACATTTTTCACCTCGATTGTCTACAAAATTTGGAATTACAATGACATTCTTTGTATATCGTTCATATTCTTTCGCGTCGCCATTGGTCAGACACACAACTTTGTCGGCACACTTTGCAGAAAAACGCTGAAAGAAACTAAAAGGAATTCTATGAAGTGGTGTATGTGACTCGTAGACTTTCAAAGCCTTTCGCATAGTTACAGGCAACAGTATCGCGCCCAACACCCATGTGTATACAATAACATCCGGCTCAATATCACGGACATATTTGTTAAACTTGACTATCGCTTCAATGAAGACTTTAAGACGCTGGACATTCTTGATTATGAAATTTCGACTATCATCAACATACTTCAAGCCCAAACATTTTCGATGCACTTGCGGAGATAGTTCGTAGCTATCTTCCGCATCTTGAGAATACGCAGATATGATAGTAACGTCATAACCCATTGTTTCGGCAAAAAAATTAGCCTTAGCCGCCGTGACGCGTTCAATGCCCGCCTTCTGATCAAACGACTCTATGAAATATACTATCTTCATTTACAAATCTTTGAAAATAAAGCACACGTGCGGCGCAATCCAAGTATATTCAACAAAATAGACTTGATAAGACTATTTATGCCGAAATACCTTTTCACAGCTACTTTTTGCTCGTGCAACATGATATCACCACAGGTTCGACAAAGCGAAATCTGAACATTCAGCATCTCCATATAGTAGCCATGCCATTGTTCTTCATGAGTATCTATATTCATGATTCGGGCATTTCTTATCATCGCTTCAAGCCAATCTGAAAATGCTTTTTTGTCCGCACTGCTCGTCAACCCACTATTGTTCCAATGGTAGATATACTGACCTTTACTTATGCTTGCTATTTTCAGATCCTTTTTTTGCAGAATACTTCCGAGCATCCATACATCCTCAAAAATACGCCCTACAGCATACTCGATGTCTTCAAAAATGCGTTTTTTATAAAGTTTATTGCACGCCCATGAATGTTGCCAGGCTTTTGTCCTGCACCAATAATCATACACTTGCTCGTAAACGCAGTCTGCCGGGATAAAGTCATATTCAGATGAATGCCCCGCATGAACTTTTACCGGAAATTCAACAATGTCAAACTCTGGATGCTTTGCAGCAATGACCTGCAACGATTCTATCGTATTTACAGCCAATTCATCATCGCTATCAACAAAGAGAATATATTGCCCTAAAGCATGTTTCAACCCATAATTGCGAGCATCGCTAAGTCCACCATTTTGCTTGTGAAATACTCTGACATTTTCATGCTCATCCGCATATTGATCAGCAATTTTCACGCTACCATCTCTTGAACCATCATCTATCAACAAAATTTCGGCATCCTCACCAATTTGCATAAGAATGCTATCAACGCACTGATTTAATGTCTTTTCGACATTATAAACTGGAACAATTATCGATAGTAATATTGAATCAGATGCTGGCATAAAAATCGAGATATTGTTTTGCCACTTTTATATAATCGTGGTGCTTTTGAACATACTCTACACTCTGTTTCTTAAGAGAAGGGATGATTTCCGGATTAAGAATCACACTTTCCAATTCTCTATAGACACTCTCTTTTGTTGGAAGGACGTTGATTATTGGCCGAAGTTCATTTTCGTCTATTATCTCATAATTTTCAGGTTCACCCCCACCGACGCAGACAATTCCTTTTGACATGGCCAAAAGAGGATTCATCGATGGAGTATAACTATACAATTGATCAATAATGAGATCCGAGCCATTCATAAATTGCTGATATTGAACAAACGGAACATTTTCAACCTTAATCAATTCCATTCTGTCCGGATATTTCTCCAAAAGTTCCTCAGCTGCAGCAAGCATAATGTCCGTGCCCTTATATTCGTTCCGCGATTTATTAATTCCAATAAAAACGCGAACCTTTTTTACAACACCATATTCGACTGACTTCGTTTCGGGCATTTCTATTGGAAATGGAATAAAGACCGTCTTATGCTGAAACGACGGCTTATAACAGACCCAATATTCATATAGTCCGGCAACAATACCGTCGCATTCGTTTGCAATCTGCTTGTTGAGGCGCTCCGAATCCGTTCCTATCCACAAATTTCGTTCGCGGATTGCATCGGCATTCATACGAACTTCATCACCAATATTAAAATCGCTGTAGCGAAGAGGCTTATCATTGGTACATACATGAACCCAATAATAATCCATTCCGAAGGCACCCAAAACAATCTTCTTGTTATTCTTCTTTAAATATTTGTATATCTGCGATATACGGCTTGGTTTGAGATCTATGAAATGAGGATTGATCAGCTGAACGATATCGAATCCACGAAAATCATTCCTGTGACACCAGAATTTTAACGTCAACCACAATCCATACCATTTGCCCTGACCTTTTCTCGCCAAATCAATGTCACGAGGATAGTTCTTCCAATAGTCGCCATTTGATGCAACAACTACCTCGTGGCCAAGAGCTTTCAGTCCTTTGGCCAATGTCGCATGCACATTGCTATATTCACCAAGAAGAAGAATTCTCATTATTTGTCGATTTCGTCATACCACGATGCATAAAGGTGGTAATTGTCGGCAATTCGCGTTATTGTATCTGCTTTCTTTTCAGGACTGAGTTCTTTAATTTTCTTTGCAGGCACTCCTGCATATATGCTATTCGGTTCAGTCTGTGTACCACTTGTAATCAATGCATTAGCTGCGACAATAACATTCGATTCGACAACGGCATTATCCAAGACTGTCGATCCCATACCAATCAAGACATCATCTTTGATGACTGCACCATGGATTGTCGCATTGTGGCCAACCGAAACATTGTTCCCCATTTCTATCGTTGAGCGCTCAAATGTCGTGTGAAGCACAGCACCATCCTGAATATTACAATTATTACCGATGTGAATTGAATTGACATCACCACGCAAAACTGCACCAAACCAGATGCTGCAGTTGTCACCAATTTCGACATCACCGATAATTGTTGCATTTGGTGCTATGAAACAGTTTTTTCCTATTTTGGGTGTATGTCCGCGGAGAGGAATTATAAGTGGTTTTTGCATGGTCATTAATCTCGATGTGTAACGTTATTATCCTGATCTATAAGCGTTTTGCCCGTTAGCTTCAAATAAACCTGAGCAGTCGCCAAGATGTCTTTTTCGCAATAGATAGCAATTCGCTTGAGGTCGTGCTCTTCATAATATACATGAGCAACTTGACTGCCATCAATATCATCTTTGGGTGTAGGAATACCAAAAATATGCGTCAGCAGATTGAGAGATGTATACGATTTGTAATCTCCGAATTTCCACATTTCCATCGTATCAATGAAATTGACTTCCCACGGCTTCTTGCCTGCAACATTCAGGACATCAGGAAGTGCTAATCCATTGATTAATATGCGTCTGGCAATGTATGGAATATCAAATTCCTTGGCATTGTGACCGCAAAGAAATTTATCGACAGTCGAATAGTTTGCATTGATGAGGTTGATGAAGCCTGTTAAAAGCGTTTTCTCGTCATCGTCAGCAAATGATTTGCTGTAGAAGTTTTTGACACCATTGATTTCGCGTATGAAACCTACTGATATACAAACTATTTTGCCAAATTCAGCATAGATCCCGGCCTCTTGAAAGACATCCGCTGGATTGACCTCTTCATTGCGATGAAGTGCAAGGGCTTTTTTATCCCAAAGATGCTGCATTCCTTCACTCATCTGCGTGTAATCAGCAACACCCGGCACGGTCTCGATATCGAGGAAAAGAATGTTCTCGAGTTTTATCTGAGAATAGTTCATGCTTGTCAATTATTTACGAATCAAGGTTTTAAAGCGGAATTGGAGTCCTGATTTCTCATCAGTTTGCCATTCGCCTTCTTCAATCAGCAACCATTCCTGCATGTCGATGGTTGGGAAAAACGTATCTGCGTCTTCAAACTGCTCGTCGATTTCCGTCACGTAGAGACGTTCAGCCTTAGGCATGAATTGTCTGTAGACTTCGCCTCCACCGATGACATATACATCATCATTTCGAGTGATTTCGATCGCCTCATCGACCGAGTGCACAATCTCAGCACCTTCGATATGGCAATCGGCATTGCGCGAGACGACAATGTTTCGTCTGTTAGGCAATGTTCCTTTCGGCAATGCATTGCTTGTCTTGCGGCCCATGACAATCGTATGACCCGATGTCACAGCCTTGAAATGTTTGAGGTCGGCAGAAATGTAGGCAAGCTGGTCACCGCCACGTCCTATTGCATTATTCCTGTCGATGGCAACTATCATTGAAATCATAGTGGTCGCAATATTTAGTCCTTTAAACTGAAACTACACCCTTGATATGCGGATGAGCCTGATAGTCAACGAGTTCAAAGTCTTCATATTTAAAATCATTGATATCCTTGACGTTAGGGTTTATCTTCATCTTTGGCAAAGGATATGGCTCACGCGCAATCTGTTCATGTACCTGCTCAAGGTGGTTTTTATAGATATGCGCATCACCAAATGTATGGACAAAATCGCCAGGTTCAAGCCCGCAGACCTGAGCAATCATCATCGTCAGCAAAGCGTACGATGCGATGTTGAACGGAACGCCGAGGAAAATGTCTGCACTGCGCTGGTAAAGCTGGCAACTGAGCTTACCGTTTGCCACATAGAACTGAAACAGCGTATGGCATGGCGGCAACGCCATGTTTTCGACTTCGGCCACATTCCACGCGCATACGAGCAAACGACGCGAATACGGATTTGTCTTAATCTGTTCTATGACGCTACCGAGTTGATCTATTGCACCGCCATCGTATGTCGGCCATGATCGCCACTGGTGGCCATAAACCGGACCAAGTTCACCGTTTTCATCTGCCCATTCATTCCAGATTCTGACGCCATTATCCTGAAGATACTTGATGTTCGTCGAACCGCTGATGAACCACAACAATTCATGGATGATACTCTTGAGATGAAGTTTTTTTGTTGTCAAAAGCGGAAAACCCTGGCTCAAGTCAAAGCGCATCTGGTGGCCGAAGACACCGATTGTGCCCGTGCCTGTTCTGTCGCTGCGTTCTGTGCCCTCTTCGAGCACGCGCTTTATGAGGTCTATATATTGTTTCATCGTTAATATGTTTTTCTATTCCATTATTTTCCTTAGCCAACTGATTGGCTTAAAGGTCTTTTCGACCTTTTCCAAATCGTCGAGCATCTCCTTCGCTGTCTGGTAGCGACCTTCAATGCCCTTGGCGAGCGTCTGTTCAATCTCCTCTGGCGACAATCGCCGTGGCGGCAATCTGAACGGCTCTTTATATGCTGCTTTCGACAGTACCGCATAGAGTTTGTCGTCCATTCGAGACGGCTGTTTCATTGGATATGTCAGTTGCAGATTGACAAGTATTTCAGGATTGCAATCGCTATATGGCGCCTTCCCCATTATCAACTGGAACAGGCTGATACTCAGCGCGAAAAGATCTGATGCCGGACATACGAGCTTGTTGCGTTTAAGGAGCATTTCGGGTGGCGAAAATATCAGCGCAAAAGATGTTCTGATATCGCCCGTGTAAGGATAGTCCGAACATTGTTCGAAGTCTATCAATACAGCCTTTTCAAACTCCATCTGGCCGTTTTCATCGTTCGGAATCACGATATTTGCAGGCTTCACATCTCGATGAATTATTCCCGCCTCATGCACAACGCTCAAAGCACGCAGAACTGCCCTTCCCGCCTCTACGAAGCGCATTTCATCGATTTTCCGATAAATATCCTTGGTCGTGAATATCGTCTTGAGGTCTGTTCCCTCTACATATTCCCTCACTACGTACAGACACCCGTCTTCCGCCGTCCACGTGTCGATGACCGGAGCTACATTCGGATGCTTTATCTCGCTCAGTCTCTGCATGAGCGACGGCATGCTCGGACTATATTTCTCGATGCATTTGACAGACACTTTTCGCTGGCCATCCTCCGTCTTTCCCGTCCAGATGCCACCGAATTTTCCCTTTCCGCCTTGCTTTTCGCCTAGCAGATAGATCCCTTTATGTCCACAAACCTTGTTCATCCAAGTCCTTGAATACCTTCATTTTCTACTGGATATCCTTTTTCCGGATGGGGGGAAGTCTCCCCCTCGCTTCGGGCGCCTGCGGCGTCACTTCCGCTTCCCCCTCACTGACCGTCTCCGCTCCGTTCATCGTCGTTTGCTTTGGTCAGCTCCGAGCTCTCATCCCAATGCCATATCCAATATGTTCGTCTTACATTAAGACGTGCAAAAATAACAATTTTTAGCAACTATACACCGAATTCCGTCCCCGTATTGAAGCAAATCGGATCTATATGATGACCCCATAAAAGAAAAGGCGGCCCAAAAGCCGCCTCCCATACTATATGTCTAGTACCAGATTAATACTTTTCAAATGCATCATTTTTTACAACAACATCCTCTGTAGCCATAAAAAAAAGCGCTCTGAAAATTATTTGGATTGGTTATTCCAAGCCACTTCTGTACCATTTTCTGACACAAGATTCTGAGCATGTTCAGAGAGCCAATCCTCAAATTTTTTGTCTCCAAGTTCTGCTCTCATCTGCGAAGTGTTGATAGCAATACCAACAACTTTGTACCCGCTGGTAAAGAAATTGTCCTTCACATAGATAACACCATCAACAAGCAAATCATAGCCCGGACCAGCATTAGACAATGCATTGTCTACAGCATCTTTAATGCTTGTGCCGAGTCCAAGGAAGCCCATGCTTTTGCCCTCCGTGTTTTTACCAGAGTTCTTGTCGACTTGAATTGCGTGAGTCTTTGTTGACACGATTGTAAAATCCAATGCTCTGTATGAGCAACTTGCCAACATGATAGTTGCCATTAAGGCAACAATGCTTTTAATTGTTTTCATAGGTTTATCCCCTATATCCCCTAAGTTCCGCAGGACATTAAATTATAAACAAAAGAAGCGTGGAACTGTATGTCCAACCGCGTCTGATGGTCCTAGGAAAACCTTGAATAGCAAAGTATGGATATAGCAGCCCACGCATATAGCGTGAGAACCACTATGCCAACTCTTGCTATTGTTTGAAAATTTCCTAGGTTTTCAGACGCAAGAAAGCATAACGCTTCTACAAATACATATGTCTCGCACCAATCGATGCAAAGGCGAATTTAGACAAATAAAATTTAATAAACAATTATTTTTTCAAGAAGACATCCATGCATCGGATCGGGATTGCTACACCTAGTCAAAAAAAAAAGACATCTATTTCATTTTATTTGGCACAAAGCATCACGTTCAACAGGCATAAAGATGCGCCTTTTTTCGTATATTTGCGCCCGTATAAAAAACAGGAAAAGCGATGTATCTTTACAACACAACATTTGTTGTCGAAAGCAGCGAGATTGACTGGTGGCAAAAGTGGATGCGAGACCAATATCTCCCGCTTTTCGCATCACAGGTTCCATCTGCAGCATACGAAATTTTCAAGATTGACGGCAGCGGTCAGCAAGGCGAATCAACCTTTTCGTGCCAATGGCGTTGCGAGCAGATTGGCGATCTCGGCATGATTGGCAAATGCGCTGACACATTGCAAAACAGCCTCATGAAACTCAAGAACGGCACCATTTGCTGTTTCTCGACAATGATGAAAAGCATCGAAATATGAAAACGCGTATTTTGGGCATCGACCCGGGAACGAATGTGTTGGGATATGGTCTTTTAGACTGCGATGGACGCAAGGCCGAGGTCGTGATGCTCGGCGTCCTGGAACTCAAGAAACTGCCCGACCACTATGCGAAACTCAAGCGCATATATGACCGCGTGATGAACATCATTGACGAATACAAACCGCAGCAACTGGCCATCGAAGCGCCATTTTTCGGCAAGAATGTCCAGAGTATGCTTAAGCTCGGACGAGCTCAAGGTGTCTGCATGGCTGCCGCTGTGGCCCATGACATGCCGATAACCGAATATGCTCCACTGAAAGTCAAGCAGGCCATCACTGGTCATGGCGATGCTGCAAAGGAACAGGTTGCAGCGATGCTTCAGCGAATGCTCCACTTCGACGATATTCCGAAGTACCTCGATGCCACCGATGCTCTTGGAGTGGCCTATTGTCATTTCCTCCAGATTTCGAGTCCTGTCATGTCCGATCGTTCGGTAAAGAGCTGGAAAGAATTCGCGCTCAAAAACCCAGGACGCATAACCAAGTAAACAAAACACAAATGTCTGTACCTCATATAGATAGCAGTAAATACGATTACGAACTGCCAGAAGAGAAGATCGCACGTTACCCTCTGAGCGAGCGCGACAAGTCGAAGTTGCTCGTCTATAACCAGGGCGAGATCATCGACTCGCAATTTGCACGTGTTGGCGACTTCATGCCAGCCGATGGTTTCACAATGGTTTTCAACAATACGAAAGTCATTCGTGCAAGAATCATTTTCCACAAGGAAACGGGCGCGCAGATTGAGATATTCTGTCTCGAACCTATCGTGCCAAACGAGGTACAACAGGCATTTGCCGAGCGCAGACAGACGACATGGAAATGCATCGTCGGCAACTCAAAAAAATGGAAAGAGGGAGCACTCTTCCTTGATGTTCAGACTGCTCATGGCCTGGTCCGACTTTCAGCAATGCGTAGCCAGACATTAGGCAATGCTTCCGAAATCATCTTCAGCTGGGACAACGACGCACTCTCATTTGCTGAAATCATTGAGAGCGTGGGCGTTATGCCTATTCCGCCATATCTGAACCGAGAAACAGAAAGCATAGACAACACGCGCTATCAGACTGTGTATTCACAGCACAAAGGATCTGTTGCAGCACCGACGGCGGGACTGCATTTCACAGACGAAATACTCGGCCAGCTCAAGCAGAAAGGCGGTGAACTTGTAAATCTGACACTTCATGTAGGCGCAGGTACATTCAAGCCTGTGCAGACAAAAGATGCTGAAAGCCACGTGATGCATGCCGAACATATTGTTGTTGAAGCGGAAGCCATTCGCAGGATTATTGGTGGGAAGAAGCCGCTCATTGCCGTTGGAACGACATCCGTGCGCACATTGGAATCACTCTATTGGCTTGGCGTGAAACTTCTTGCCGGCCAGAGCATTGACGAAGGCCTGATGCAATGGGACGCCTATGAATTGCCTCAGGAGTTTTCTGCAGAAGAGGCCTTGAATGCGCTTCTCGATTATCTCAAGAAACTAAATGTCAACGAGTTGCACAGCATAACCCAAATCATGATCATGCCTGGATACCGTTTCAGAATTGTCGAACGGCTCATCACCAATTTCCATCAGCCTCACAGCACATTGCTGCTGTTGATCGGCGCTTTTATTGGCGAAGACTGGAAACGCGTTTATGACCACGCCCTGAACAACGAATTCAGATTTTTGAGCTATGGCGATTCATCGCTGTTGATTCCAAGCAAAAAATAAGCTATATTTGTCATTGTTTTTAAATCCGCAAACGAATGAGCGAAGCACTTCTCGAAGCAATCATGCAGCTGTTTGCATTGTTGACCGACGTCAAGCATGCAACGGCAGAGACAGGAAGACAAAAGGTTGCCGAATATCTTTCGGCACAGTTTAACGCAGAATATGTCGGCCGGTTTCTCGAACGCTACGACTACTATTTGAACCGTTTCCATGGATCTATCGAGAACTACGAACAGCAGACATCCGACAACCTGAGCAACATGGAGGCCATCTGCCAACAGATCAACCAAGAGATTGATCTCGACGCAAAAGTGCTCATTCTCAATACGTTCCTCAATTACATCCTCAAGGCTGAAATCAGCACTGAAGAGGAACGCTTTGTCGATTCGCTTGCCAACTACCTCCGAATTCCAGCAAACGACTACTGGGCGATGAAGGGTTTCGTGCTTCAACAGCCTCTCGACATCGTTGACAAGGGCCGATTGCTGCTCATCAATGGCCGACCAGACAAGCCACATCCAGATATCAAACATATCTATAACACGAAGCAGCGCGTCAACGTATGGGTACTCCATATCCGTTCGACAAACTCGTTTCTATTCAAATATGACGGTGAGCGAAACCTTTACCTCAACGGCCACAAGGTCGAAATCGGCAAAGTGTATCCAATGGAGCCGGGATCGGTCATCAACACGTCACAAGTCAAGCCTGTCTATTACGGCCACATCGCCGAAAAATTCATCACGAAGCAAGACAATGGCCGAATAATCTATCGTGCCATCGACATCGAGTATAAATTCAATGACACGAACATTGGTGTCCACAAGTTCAGTTTCTTAGGCAAGAGCGGTCAGCTTGTCGGCATCATGGGCGGCTCGGGTTCGGGCAAATCGACGTTGCTCAATCTGATGAACGGCAATTTCCGCCCAAGCCATGGCTCGATAACCATCAACGGCTACGATATGCGAGCCGACAGCAAGACGCTTCAGGGCGTTATCGGCTATGTGCCGCAGGACGATATCCTGAACGAAGAACTCACTGTTTATGAGAACCTTATGTTTAATGCCAGGCTCATTTTCGACGGCAAAACACGTCATGAGCAGGAGCAACTCATTGAAAAGGCTCTCAATGACTTCGACCTCGTTGAGGCACGCGACTTGAAAGTGGGAAATCCACTCAACAAGATTTTGAGCGGCGGACAGCGCAAACGACTCAACATTGCGCTCGAGTTGATGCGTGAGCCTTCAATTCTCTTTGTTGATGAGCCGACATCAGGCCTTTCGTCAATCGACTCCGAGAAAGTCATGGTGCTGCTCAAGCGCCAGGTCTTGAAGGGCAAACTCGTGATTATCAACATTCATCAGCCAAGCAGCGACATATACAAGCTGCTCGACAAGCTGATTATCATTGACCAAGGTGGTCGCGTTGTCTATAACGGCAACCCGATGAATGCCATCGTCTATTTCAAGCGCAAAGCCCACTATGTAAACCCAGATGAACGCGAGTGCTTCACTTGTGGCAACGTCAAAACCGAGCAACCATTGCGTATCATCGAGGCAAGAATGGTTGACACGATGGGCAAGGTTATCCGCCGAAGAAAAATCAGCGCAGAGGAGTGGTATAAACAATATTGCGAGGAGTTTGAAGCATCGTTCGACTGGAAATACAAGGAACGCATTCAGAAAGAGCGTCTTCCAGAAAACCTCTATAGCAGACCAGGTCGATGGAGCCAGTTCAAGACCTACATGAAACGCGATGCGCTCAAGAAACTCAAGGATGGGCAGTACATGCTCATCAATCTTTTTGAGGTTCCTATCCTGGCATTTTTATTGGCTTTCGCAACGCGTTATCTGAATGAAGCCGGCGACTATTCGTTCATCTCCAACACGAACATTCCGACCTATCTTTTCATGTGCGTCATTGTTTCAATTTTCGTTGGACTCAATGTCAGTGCCGAAGAGATGATAAAGGACAGGAAATTGCTTGTTCGCGAGCAATTCCTCAACTTGAGCCGATTTGCATATCTCAACAGTAAAATCATCAACTTGATGGTTATCGCGGCTTTCCAGACGCTCTGCCTCGTGCTGATCGGCAACTACATTCTCGAGATCGACGGCATGAACATCGGCTACTGGGCAATTCTCTTCACGACATTCGTACACGCGATCATGCTCGGCCTGAACATCAGCAGCGGCCTGAAGACAGCCGTTTCAATCTATGTCTCCATCCCGCTTGTTCTAGTTCCACAACTGCTTTTCAGCGGCACGATGGTCAACTTCGACAAGCTCCACCCGACGGTCTCACATCGCGAATTCGTGCCGCACATCGGCGACATCATGGCCTCACGATGGAGCTACGAGGCACTGGCTGTCTATCAGTTCAAGGAAAACAAATACGAACGACATTTCTTCGATGCCGAACAAAAGCGAAGCGAAGCCTCTTACGCCACTTCGACATGGATTCCTGAACTGCGAAAACTCAACGATCGTTGCGAGCAGCTCCGCATCTCCAACGACCCACAGCTCAAACAATCATCCGAACTGCTCTTCACGGAAATGAGCAAACTGGCCGCAACAAGACTCAAAAAACTCCCTCGACTGCTTCGCATGCTGACATCGCCAAAATATGACAGTACGAGCCACGAGTTTGTTGATCAGCAGCTCAATACGCTCAAGCAGAAATACGCCGAACAGTTCTCGACATACAATAGCGAATGCGACAGCATCAGCACCTCGCTTGCCAAGGAACTGGGCAGTGCCGAAGCCGTTGCACAATTGCGCAAAGACAACTATAACGAAGCTTTGGCCGGACTTGCACTCGCAAAGCACGACTACAACCAGATAAGCATCTATCCTGACCTCATGGTCAGAAAGAAACAGCCTATCTACCAAAAGCCGGACAACCACTGGGGACGCACGCATTTCTATGCACCGACAAAGCGTTTTGCCGACATTGAACTGCCAACGCCGCTCTTCAACGTGATCGCCATCTGGCTCTATACAATGTTGCTCTACGTTACACTATACTTCAACGTGTTGCGACGAATACTCGGATATGTCGAGAAATTTCAGAAGTTGCGTAACAACAAGCGATTGCAAAAATTGCGCGGATAACGATGCAAGAAAAACGTTACAACGATTTCCGGAGCTATTGCCAACGTACTTTTGGTGGCAGAGCGCAAAAGCTGTCCATCAATGCCGGGTTCACGTGCCCCAATCGCGATGGCAGCAAAGGCCGGGGTGGATGTGCTTTCTGCAACAACAGCACGTTCAATCCCGATTATTGTGACGCAAAAAAAAACATAGCGCAACAGATTGATGAAGGCATAGAATTCTTCAAGAAATATGAGTCGGAGACATTCCTTGCTTATTTTCAGGCATATAGCAATACTTATGGCGATACTGAACACATTCTCAATCTCTATCGCGAAGCCTTGCAACATCCTATGATCAGCGGCATTGTAATCGGCACACGTCCAGATTGCATAGCCAATGATCTTTTGCAGGAATTGCGTGCCATTGCTACCGAAAAATATGTCGCAATTGAACTCGGAGTTGAAAGTTGCAGCAACGATACGCTCCTGCGCATCAATCGCGGGCACACTTGGGAAGACAGCATCGATGCCATTCACCGTATTAGCAATGTCGGCATTCCTGTCGGTGTTCACCTCATAATGGGATTGCCTGGCGAGACACGCGATTTCATGCTGAGCGAAGCTGAAACCATTTCGCAACTGCCTGTTAACATGCTGAAACTACACCAGTTGCAAATTGTCAAAGGCTCGCTTTTTGCAACTGAATATGCTCAACATCCAGACAATTTCAGTCTGTGGACAGCCGATGATTATATCGATTTCTGCATCGACTTCATTGAACGGCTTAATCCGGAAATTGTTGTTGAACGCTTTGTAAGTCAGGCACCTCGCGATCTTGTCGTTGCACCGTTTTGGAACATCAAAAACTTTGAATTCGTTCACAAACTTGAACGCCGGATGGTTGAACGCAATGCGCACCAAGGACGATTAATCAATTGATATTTTATATATTTGCGAACAAAAAATAATTACATATGAAAATCAGAACTTTTGCGATAATAACGCTCTTTATGTCAACGCTTTGCGGCATTGATGCAAGGGCAAAAGATAAAGAGACTGTTGTCGTAACGCCAATCGAAAATGACGCAGATGCAGCAAACGGCGGCATCATCTATGCGCTTCCTAAGACAATGCTTCGCGTCAGAGTAGAAGCCGAGCTTACAATCTGCAAGACAGGCCCTTACTACAAGTATTCAAACAAATTTCTCAATCTCAGCAATGTCATCACCGAGGACAGCAAAAAATGGAGCATCACAAATGTCAGCATCGACAGCTATGGTGCTGCCGACTATAGCCGCCGATTCAAGATTTCAGGCGATGCACTTCCAGATGTTATGCTGACCCCTGACGGCATTCTGGCTGCAATCAATGCAAAGACAAAAATCGAAGACTGCGAAGTCGCTGCTGACACTGACGACAAGATTGAACCTATCACATTCGATGACGTGCATCTCGGTCGATCTGTTCTCACGAAAACATCTACAGCAGCAATGGCTGAAGAAGCTGCGCTCACGATATACAGACTTCGCGACAAGCGTTTCTCGCTCCTCGGCGGCGAGGATGCAACCATTCTCAACGACATGGGCTCATACGAAAAAGTAATTGACGAAATCAACAAACTTGAAGCTGAATATATCTCGCTTTTTGCTGGAAAAACTGAAAAGCACAAAGTCGTTCGTTACTACGAAATCGACCCGAGTGCATCAGCCATGACCAACCATGTTCTGTTCAGATTCTCTGAAAACGAAGGATTCATGAGTGCCATGGACATCACAGGCAAGCCTGTCTACATCGACTACGAATTCAACAAGGATGCCAATGTCAATGAATTCGCAGACGGATCAAAAATGCGCAAACAAAACCCTGTATCTGGTCTCCGATACATAATCCCTGGTTCCATTGCTGTTAAAATCATCGACCGCAACATTCTCCTCAGCGAGAAAGTTCTCCCTTGCACACAGTGTGGACAGGTTGCAACGCTTCCGCTTTCAACACTTAGCAATAGCCGCATTAAGTTCGATACTACTAACGGCTCGCTGAAATCTATCGAAGCAAAGACAATTGATTCTAAGGATCAGAAAAAGAAATAGCACATGGCTGACAACATAACGAAGCTCAAGCCAGAAGGCCTTTGGAACTGCTTCCATGAGCTTACGCAAATTCCACGTCCTTCAAAACACGAGGACAAGGCATTGCAACACATTCTCGAATTCGGACAAAGACTCGGACTCGAAGCTCGTCGAGACAATGCCGGCAATGTCATTATCCGTAAGCCTGCCACACCTGGCATGGAAAACCGCAAAGGCGTGATCCTTCAGGGACATGCCGACATGGTGCCACAGAAAAATGCCGACAAAAAGCACGATTTTCTGACAGACCCGATATCAACCATCATTTGCGATGGATGGGTAAAGGCCGACAACACCACGCTCGGCGCTGACAATGGCATCGGTGTTGCTGCTGCCATGGCTGTTTTGGCCGACAAATCGCTCCGTCACGGCCCAATTGAATTGCTCGTCACCCGCGACGAAGAGACGAGTATGGCTGGAGCTACAGCCTTGCAGCCTGGAGAGCTGAACGGCAAGATTCTCCTCAACCTCGACTCTGAACAAGAAGGTGAAATCTACATCGGATGCGCCGGCGGTCTCGACGTCAACGCACTGTTCCGCTATGCTTCGGTTCAGACGGCTGAAGATGACATTGCCATAAAAGTCACAATCAACGGACTCAATGGAGGACACTCCGGAATGGATATTGCACTCGGACGTGCCAACGCAAACAAGCTTCTCTTCCGTTTCCTCAAATTCGCCGCAGCCAACTACGAGGCAATGCTCGCCGATGTTCATGGTGGAGATATGCGCAACGCCATACCACGTGAAGCCTATGCCATACTGACCATCGACAGCGAAGACAAGGACGACTTCATCGAAGCTGTTGAAGAATTCGAGGATATGTTCCGCGACGAATATCAAGGAGTCGAACCAAATCTCTCATTCACCGCCCAGTTCGTCGACAAGCCAGAAACTGTCATGGACGAAATGTCCGCCGACGACCTCATAAACGCCGTTCATGGCTGCCCTAATGGCGTCATCCGAATGAGTCACGACATGGACAACCTCGTAGAAACGTCGTCAAATCTCGCCATTGTCGATTCATCCAACGGACAAACGAAGGTCCAGTTCCTCGTCAGAAGCTCTATTGATACGGCTAAAGACGACATAGCTTCGTCCATCGAAAGCATTTGCAGACTCGCCGGAGCCGAAGTAGAAATGACCGGAGAATATCCAGGATGGAAACCTGACACGTCATCACAAATTGTCACCACACTAGCACAGACATATCAGACGATCTTCGGACAACAGCCACAAATCCGTGCCATCCATGCCGGACTCGAATGTGGAATAATGGTTGGTGCTTATCCCGATTGGGACATGGTCAGCTTCGGACCAACAATACAACACCCGCATTCCCCTTCCGAACGTGTCAATATCAAAAGTGTTGAAAACTTCTGGAAACTACTCACGACACTTCTCGAGAACATTCCTGAAGAATAGACATCATCGACATAAGCACGACAAGAGCTGTTTTTAAACGGCTCTTCCTTTTTTTATTATATAAACCAAAAAGGGCGAATGTCAACAAACATTCGCCCTCTCTTTATATCTAAACCGAAAACTATTCTGCAGATCCAGCCGGTACTTCACCATTCAATTTCGCCTTCACCTTAGCTTCAATCTCCTGCTGAAGTTCTATATTATCCTTCAAAATAGCCAACGCAGAATCACGGCCCTGCGCCAACTTTGCATCATTATAGCTAAACCAAGAGCCACTCTTCTTGATAATCTCAAGATCAACTGCAATATCAAGAATCTCACCGACCTTTGAAATACCTTCGCCATAACGGATTTCAAACTCAGCCTTGCGGAAAGGAGGTGCAACCTTATTCTTGACAACCTTCACACGAGCTGAATTACCAACAACTTCGTCACCGTCCTTGATAGGCGAAACCTTGCGGATATCCAAACGCACAGAAGCATAGAACTTCAACGCATTACCACCTGTTGTAGTCTCTGGATTACCGAACATGACACCAATCTTCTCACGCAACTGATTGATGAAAATACAAGTCGTATTTGTCTTGTTCAACGCACCCGTAATCTTACGCAAAGCCTGTGACATCAATCGAGCCTGCAAACCCACCTTATTGTCACCCATATCTCCTTCAATCTCAGCCTTTGGCGTCAATGCCGCAACAGAGTCGATAATAATGAGGTCTATGGCAGATGAACGTATCAATTGCTCCGCAATCTCAAGAGCCTGTTCGCCATTATCTGGCTGCGACATAAAAAGATTGTCAATATCAACACCTAATTTTGCAGCATACGTACTATCAAAAGCATGCTCTGCATCAATAAAAGCTGCAATACCGCCCTGCTTCTGAACCTCTGCAATTGCATGAATTGCAAGCGTAGTCTTACCAGATGACTCTGGACCATATATTTCAATAATTCTTCCACGAGGATAACCGCCAACACCAAGCGCCAAATCCAAACCGAGAGAACCTGTCGGGATAACTGGCACCTGCTCTACTGGTTTATCACCAAGTTTCATCACCGTTCCCTTACCATAAGCCTTGTCAATCTTATCAAGCGTCATTTTCAACGCTTGAAGACGACTCTCCATGTTATTATCTGCCATAAAATGATTTGAAATTTTAATTCATTACTATCGCAAATATACATTTTTTTATAATCCAACCGACACTTTTCCGCCAAATTTAATTTCAAATCATTGTATAAACACTTGAAAATGATATTCAAAAAAAAGAGGACATAGTATAAAAACTACGCCCTCAATATCATAAATTGACTCCGTCTGGAAATCAGTCAATATATTCGAATCCAGTATATGGAACAAGTGCCTTTGGAATGCGAATACCCTTCTCTGTCTGGTTATTCTCAAGCAATGCTGCCACGATACGAGGCAAAGCCAAAGCTGAACCATTCAATGTATGGCAAAGTTCAACCTTTTTATCTGCATTACGATAGCGACACTTCAAACGATTTGCCTGATAAGTATCAAAATTAGATACAGACGAAACCTCTAGCCAACGCTGCTGAGCCTCTGAATATACTTCGAAGTCATAGCAGATTGCAGCCGTAAACGACATATCGCCACCACAGAGACGCAAAATACGATAAGGCAATTCAAGCTTTTGAAGCAAGCCTTCAACGTGTGCAAGCATCTCATCATGGCTCTGCTTTGAATGCTCTGGCTTATCTATACGCACAATCTCAATCTTTGAGAACTCATGCAAACGGTTCAAACCACGAACATCCTTACCATACGAACCAGCCTCGCGACGGAAACACTGAGTATAAGCACAATTCTTGATTGGAAGCTGCTTCTCATCAAGAATCACGTCACGATAAATATTTGTAACAGGAACCTCTGCAGTTGGAATCAAATAGAGATCGTCAATCTCGCAATGATACATCTGACCTTCCTTATCTGGAAGCTGACCAGTACCATAACCAGACGCCTGATTAACAACTGTTGGAGGCATAATCTCTGTATAACCAGCCTTATTTGCCTCTGCCAGGAAGAAATTAATCAAAGCTCTCTGAAGCTGAGCACCCTTACCCACATACACTGGGAAACCGGCACCTGAAATTTTGACACCAAGGTCAAAATCAATCAGGTTATACTTCTTTGCCAAATCCCAATGAGGCAACTTTGCCTCACCATTATTTGGAACAACACTCCAATTACCAACATTATCACCAGGCTTGCACTCGCAAAGATTACTCTTTACAACGAGGTTATCCTCGGCACTTGCACCATCAGGAACAAGATCGTATGGTATATTTGGAATTGTACAAAGATGTGCTGTAAGCTCTGCTTCTGCCTGCTTCTGCGATTCAGTAAGCTCTGCAATAGTCTCTTTCAACTTTGCTACTTCAGCCTTAGCTGCTTCTGCCTCGTCTTTCTTGCCCTGCTTCATCAGTGCACCGATTTCCGAAGCATATTTCTTGCTTTCAGCAAGGGCTGCATCAGACTTTTTCTGAGCATCCTTGCGTCTGTTGTTTATCTCAATAGCCTTGGCAACAGCTTCTTTTGCACCACTGAAATGCTTCTTTTCAAGACCCGCAATAACGCGTTCTGTCTCTTCTTCAATAAGTTTTAGTGTAAGCATATACTTTCATAAATTGAAAATTCACAATCCACAATCCACAATTTTATTGTGAATCATGAATTGTGAACTTAATCTTTTGTATCCGAAACAGATTACTCTGCAGGAACTACCGAAACAAATGAGCGGTTATTCTGCTTGCGAGTAAATGTTACAGTACCATCAACGAGAGCGAAAAGTGTATGATCACGACCAATACCTACGTTCTCACCTGGATGATGCTGTGTACCACGCTGACGCACGATGATGTTGCCAGCCTTAGCGAACTGACCACCGAAAATCTTAAGACCAAGACGCTTGCTCTCTGACTCACGGCCGTTCTTAGAACTACCTACTGCTTTCTTATGTGCCATTTCTTTATTCCTTTAAACTCAAAAAATTGAGCAGAATTTCTAAATCCGTGAACTATTAACCGAGAATGCTTTCAATCTGAATCTCTGAGAGATAAGCGCGGAAGCCATTCTTCTTCTCATAACCCTTACGGCGCTTCTTGTGGAAGACAATAACCTTGTCACCCTTCAAGTGCTGAAGAACCTTTGCAGTAACCTTTGCACCTGCGATAGTTGGTGCACCAATCTTTACTGAGCCTTCATTGTCAATAAGGAGGACCTTGTCGAATTCAACACTGTCGCCCTCGTTCTGTGCGAGACGGTTTACGAAGATCTTTCTATCCTTCTCAACCTTAAACTGCTGTCCAGCAATTTCTACAATAGCGTACATTATAATAATAACATTTTAGTTACGCCTGCAGGCGAATCAGACTTCTGATTACTTATACTATAGCCATACAGACTTTTACGGCTGCAAAATTACAATTAATTACGTAATTATGCAAAACAATAGAGCAAAAAAAATCCCAAGTGATTGACACTTGGGATCCTATATTAATTCTAATGCTTATCAATGAATAGCAGCACCAACTGAACGACCCATTATACGACCTGACTTCATCAAGCCATCGTAATGTCTCATCAACAAGTGGCTCTCAATCTGCTGAAGTGTATCAAGAACTACACCTACAAGAATCAAGAGAGAAGTACCGCCATAGAACTGTGCAAAAGAAGAATCTACACCTGCCATCTGAGCGAAAGCTGGAAGGATAGCGACAATAGCCAAAAGAATTGAACCAGGAAGAGTAATCTTCGACATGATTGAATCAATAAAATCAGCTGTCTTCTTACCAGGCTTAACACCTGGAATATAACCTCCATTTCTCTTCATGTCCTCAGCCATCTGCTGTGGATTCATGATAAGAGCTGTGTAGAAATACGTAAACACAATAATAAGCAATGCGAATACGAAGTTGTACCAGAAACCTGTAAAGTCTGAGAATGTAGTAAGAATAGACTGCGCTACACCCGATTCAGAACTCTGAGCTGCAAAACCGAGGAAAGAAATAGGCAAGAACATAATCGCCTGAGCGAAAATGATTGGCATAACGCCGGCAGCATTAACCTTCAAAGGAATATACTGACGAACACCGCCATACTGCTTATTACCTTCAATTCTCTTCGCATACTGAACTGGAATTCGACGTGTTCCTTGAACAAGAGCAATAGAGCCTACAAAAACAAAGAACAAGAACAAGAATTCAAGAAGGAGCATTACAAGACCGCCAGAACCAGATGTCACAGAAAGCTTGTCTGCGAACTCTGCAACAATAGAGTGTGGAAGTCGAGCAATGATACCGATCATAATGATAAGAGAAATACCATTTCCGATACCCTTATCAGTAATACGTTCACCAAGCCACATAACAAACATTGTTCCTGCAGTGAGGATAATCGTACTAGAGATAGTAAACATCGTATCGTCCATCACGATGGCTTCAGGAGCCTTCATGCGGAGATTGAAAAGATAAGTTGGAGCCTGGAAAATCAAGATACCAACTGTCAAAAGACGAGTAATCTGATTGATCTTACGGCGACCACTCTCACCATCACGCTGCAAACGCTGGAAATATGGGAATACCATACCAAGCAACTGAACAACGATAGATGCCGAAATGTAAGGCATGATACCGAGACCAACTACAGATGCGTTTGAGAACGCACCACCCGAGAACATATCCAAAAGACTCAAGACGCCATCGCTGGTCTGTTCGTCGAGAGCTTGCAAATATTCAGGATTTACACCAGGTAAAACCACGAAAGAACCCAAGCGATAAACCAACAGAAATCCCAGCGTAGCCAGGATTCTGTTCTTTAACTCTTCGATCTTCCAAATATTGCGAATGGTTTCAATAAGTCTTTTCATAGCTTAAAGCTTTACTACAGAACCATTTGCTGCCTCAATAGCAGCCTGTGCACTCTTTGAAAAAGCGTGAGCCTTCACCTCGAGCTTTGCAGTCAACTGACCATTGCCAAGAATCTTTACGAGATCATTGTTTGAAGCCAAACCATTCTCAACGAGAGTTGCAGGCTCTACAACAGTCAAATTCAATTTCTCTGCAAGAGACTGAAGAGTTGAAATATTCACAGCTTTGTACTCAACTCGGTTAATATTCTTGAAGCCGAACTTAGGAAGACGACGCTGGATTGGCATCTGACCACCTTCGAAACCGAACTTCTTCGAATAACCCGAACGAGACTTCGCACCCTTGTGACCACGTGTTGAAGTTCCACCGAAACCAGAACCAGTACCACGAGCCAATCTTCTATCATGGTGAGTAGATCCCTTTGCTGGGGTCAAATTATTCAAATTCATAACTTTGAAATTACTAAGTTAGTTATTTACTCAACAGAAACAAGCTGCTTAACCTGATCTACCATGCCGCGAATTGCAGCATTATCCTCCTTCTCTACTGTCTGATGAATCTTCTTCAAACCGAGAGCAGCGAGCACCAACTTCTGGTGCTTAGGAGCATTGATTTTGCTCTTAATCTGAGTTATTTTAATTGTTGCCATGAGTCAAAATATTAACCGTTGAACACCTTGTCAAGTGACACACCACGCTGCTGAGCAACCTGATAAGCATCACGCAACTCGCCCAAAGCAGCAATAGTAGCCTTAACCAAGTTGTGAGGGTTTGAAGAACCCTTTGACTTACAAAGGATATCTGTCACACCAACACTCTCGAGAACTGCACGCATAGCACCACCTGCTGTGAGACCAGTACCGTGAGATGCTGGCTTCATGAATACTCGTGAGCCACCGAACTGAGCAGCCTGCTCATGAGGCAATGTTCCATGAACGAGAGGTACACGAATAAGATTCTTCTTTGCTGCCTCTACACCCTTAGAAATTGCTGCTGTAACTTCGCTCGCCTTACCAAGGCCCCAGCCTACAACACCTTTACCATCGCCTACAACTACAATGGCCGAAAAGCTAAATGCACGACCACCCTTTGTAACCTTAGTAACTCGGTTGATTGCAACCAAACGATCTTGAAGCTCAAGGTCATTAGTTGTTCTTACTCTTTTATCATTACCTGCCATTGGTATTAAAATTTAAGTCCGGCTTCGCGAGCTGCATCTGCCAATTGTTTAACACGTCCGTGATATAAGTATCCATTGCGGTCGAAAACAACCTGAGAAATACCCTTCTCGATAGCTGAAGCAGCGAGCTGCTTACCTACCTGAGCTGCAATCTCACACTTTGTTCCCTGTGCATCCGCCAAACCCTTTGACGAAGCTGATGCAAGTGTCTTGCCCTCGTTGTCATCAACGATCTGAGCATAGATCTGCTTGTTGCTTCTGAAAACTGTGAGTCTCGGACGCTCAGCCGTACCAGAAATCTTTGATCTGATGCGAGCCTTTATCTTAATTCTTCTTGCGGTTTTAGAAAAAGCCATGATTTCAATGATTTAATAGATTAAACCTTTGCCGACTTACCAGCCTTACGACGTACTTCCTCACCGACGAAGCGGATACCCTTGCCCTTGTATGGTTCTGGAGCACGGAAAGAACGTATCTTAGCACAGATCTGGCCAAGAAGCTGCTTGTCCGCACATTCGAGGGTAATAATAGGGTTGCTCTTACGGTCTGTCACAGCCTCAACCTTAACCTCCGAAGGAAGCTGAATCTGGATTGTGTGTGAATAACCAAGCGCAAGTTCCAAAATCTGATTTGTTGATGTTGCACGATAACCTACACCTACAAGCTCAAGCTTCTGAGTATAGCCTTCTGATACACCAACTACCATATTGTGGATAAGAGCGCGATAGAGACCGTGCATAGAACGACACTCTATTTCATCAGATGGACGTGTTACATTGATCTCGCCATCCTTAACCTCTACTGAAATCTTTGGGTTTACTGCCTGCTTAAGCTCACCCTTTGGACCTTTAACTGTGATAACGTTGTCGGCTACTGTTACACTAACTCCCGAAGGAATAGATACCGGCATTTTACCAATTCTTGACATCTTAAATTCCTCCTTCTATTAATATACGTAACACAACACCTCGCCACCGATCTTACCGGCACGAGCCTCTTTGTCTGTCATAACGCCCTTAGACGTTGAAACAATTGCGATACCGAGGCCATTCAATACACGTGGCATATCGCGGTAGCCTGCATAGCTACGAAGACCTGGAGTACTGACACGCTTGAGAGCCTTAATTGCAGAAGACTTTGACTGTGCGTCATACTTCAAAGCAATCTTGATAATGCCCTGCTTGTTGTCATCGATGAACTTGTAGTTAAGAATATAACCCTTGTCGAACAAGATCTTTGTTATATCTTTCTTCAAGTTTGAAGCTGGGATTTCAACAACCCTATGCTTCGCCATAATTGCATTCCTTACTCGCGTAAGGTAATCTGCTACTGAATCTGTAATCATAATAATTTAAGCATAAATTAATCGTGTAAACACGACAATATTTAACACTTCTAATAATTGTTTTTACCAACTAGCCTTCTTCACACCAGGTATGAGACCAGCAGAAGCCAACTCACGGAAATCGATACGTGAAATGCCGAACTGACGCATGTAACCCTTTGGACGACCAGAGAGCTTGCAACGGTTATGCAAACGCGTAGGACAAGAGTTTTTAGGTAAAAGCTGGAGGGCAACATAGTTGCCCTCAGCTTTCAACTGAGCTCTTTTTTCCGCATACTTGGCAACTAACTTAGCTCGCTTAACCTCGCGGGCCTTCATTGATTCTTTTGCCATATTATACTTATAAAAAGTTTATTTATAGTTCTTCTTAAATGGCAAGCCAAAACCTTTCAAGAGGGCAAGAGCCTCTGCGTCTGACTGACCAGTGGTCACAAAGGTAATATTCATACCCTGAATCTTTGACACTGAGTCAATGTTAATTTCAGGGAAAATAATCTGCTCCTGGATTCCAAGAGTGTAATTACCTCTGCCATCGAACTTTCCGCCGATACCGTTGAAGTCACGGATTCGTGGAAGAGCAACTCGTACCAAGCGCTCAAGGAACTCATACATCTTCTCACGACGAAGAGTAACCTTTACACCGATAGGAGTGTTAGCACGCAACTTGAAGCCTGCGATATCTTTCTTTGAAAGTGTAGCAACAGCCTTCTGACCTGAGATCATCGACATCTCCTTGAGAGCGATTTCGATAATCTTCTTGTCCTGAGTTGCATCGCCAAGGCCCTGATTGATAACAATCTTCTGCAACTTTGGAGCACGCATTGGAGTGCTGAAATTGAACTCCTTCATAAGTGAAGGGAGAATTTGCTCTGCGTAAAGAGTCTTTAATGCTGGAACGTAGCTCATTATTTGATTTCCTCCCCTGACTTTTTAGCGATTCTTACTTTCTTACCATCGGCATCAACACGGATACCTACTCGTGTAGCAGCACCTGTCTTAGGATCCTTGAGGTTAAGGTTCGAAATATGAATTGGAGCCTCTTTCTCTACAATACCACCCTGAGGATTTGAAGCGCTAGGCTTTGTATGCTTCTTGATGATATTAAGACCCTCGACAATTGCTTTCTGATTCTTAGGATCTACAGAGAGTACCTTACCCTCACGACCCTTGTCATCACCGGCGTTGACAATTACTATATCGCCTTTCTTAATGTGCAATTTAGCCATTTTCTTAACGTCTTAAAGATTAAATTACCTCTGGCGCCAAAGAGACGATCTTCATATATCCGTCACGGAGCTCACGAGCTACAGGGCCGAAGATACGTGTACCACGCATTTCGCCAGCGTTGTTGAGCAACACGCATGCGTTGTCGTCAAAACGGATGTAAGAGCCATCGGCGCGTCTTACTTCTTTCTTAGTACGGACAACGACTGCTCTACTAACCGTACCTTTCTTCATCTCACTTGATGGCAGAGCATTTTTTACCGTAACAACGATAAGGTCGCCAACAGTAGCATAGCGCTTGAAAGAGCCGCCCAACACGTGTATGCAGAGCACTTCCTTTGCGCCGCTGTTGTCGGCTACTGAAAGTCTTGATTCTGTCTGTATCATGATTATTTAGCTCTTTCAATGATTTCTACTATTCTCCAACGCTTCGTCTTGCTCAGTGGACGTGTCTCCATGATGCGAACTGTGTCACCCTCATGAGCGTCGTTCTTCTCGTCGTGAACGTGGAACTTCTTTGTCTTCGTTACGAATTTCCCATAGATAGGATGCTTCTCACGGATCTCAACAGCTACTACGACAGTCTTGTCCATCTTTTCGCTGATAACCACGCCCTGACGTTCCTTTCTTGAATTTCTTTCTTCCATCTTCTTACTTGTTTTCTGAGTTCTTCTTCTCAGTAAGGATTGTCATGTAACGAGCAATGTCCTTACGAGTCTGACGAATCTTCATTGGGTTTTCAATAGGTGTAACCACATGAGCCAACTCCATCTTCTGAAGCTCTACGCGAGCCGAAGCCAACTTTTCTTCGATCTCTGCAATTGTTAAGCCTTTTATCTCTGATGCTTTCATTGATATTAGATGTTAGAAGATTCAACATAGTCACGACGAACCACAAACTTGGTAGTCACAGGCAATTTCTGTGCTGCCAGACGGAGAGCTTCCTTAGCCACTTCGAAAGGAACACCCTCGCACTCGATAATGATGCGACCTGGAGTCACAGGAGCAACGAATCCTTCTGGATTACCTTTACCTTTACCCATACGCACGTCGAGAGGCTTCTTTGTTATAGGCTTATCTGGGAATATACGGATCCAAATCTGACCCTGACGCTGCATGTAACGCGTAACAGCGATACGAGCAGCCTCAATCTGACGGCCAGTGATCCACTTGCTTTGCAGAGACTTGATACCGAACGAGCCAAAAGCCAATTCGTTACCACGATGGGCAATACCCTTCATCTTGCCCTTCTGTACTCTTCTAAATTTTACTTTCTTAGGTTGTAACATCGTTCAAAAGTTAAAGATGATTACTTCTTCTTTCTCTTAGGACCTCTGTCGCGTGAGCCAGAGTTATTACCTGCAGGAGCCGAAGCTTCCTTTGCACCGAGGTTAAGAGTCAAGTCGCGCTTGCCATAAACTTCGCCCTTGCAGATCCATACCTTGATACCGATGAGACCCATCTTTGTGAGTGCCTCAGTCTGGCAGTAGTCGATATCTGCGCGGAAAGTGTGAAGCGGAGTACGACCCTCTTTGAACATCTCAGAACGTGCCATCTCGGCACCATTAAGACGACCGCAGATAAGAATCTTGATACCCTCAGCGTTGTTGCGCATCGTTGAAGCGATAGCTGTCTTGATTGCACGGCGGTATGCAACACGGCCTTCAATCTGACGAGCAATATTGTTTGCAACGATTACCGCATCCAAGTCTGGACGCTTCACTTCAAAGATGTTGATCTGAACATCCTTGTCAGTGATCTTCTTTAACTCTTCCTTCAGTTTGTCAACCTCCTGACCGCCCTTACCAATAATAAGGCCTGGACGAGCAGTGAAGACTGTTATTGTTACGAGCTTAAGTGTACGCTCAATAACGATACGAGAGACATTGGCTTTTGCCAAACGAGTGTTAAGATACTTACGGATCTTGATATCCTCAACGATTTTGTCACCGTAATTCTTGCCGCCGAACCAGCTTGAATCCCAACCTCTCGTTATACCAAGTCTATTGCTTATTGGATTAATTTTCTGTCCCATTTAGCTCGCAATTAATTTTCTTGGTTTTCAGATACTTTGCTATCAACAAACAATGTTACATGATTCGAACGCTTGCGAATTCTGTGAGCGCGGCCCTGTGGAGCAGGACGAAGACGCTTCAAAATACGCGCAGAATCAACAAACACTGTCTTCACATAAAGGTTAGCCTCATCAACATTAGCGCCGTTGTTCTTCTGCTTCCAGTTATCAATAGCTGAAAGAAGGAGCTTTTCCAAACGACCTGCAGCCTCCTTCGTTGAGAAGTGAAGCATGTTGAGTGCCAAATTAACCTCCTTGCCTCGGATCATATCTGCAACCAAGCGCATTTTACGAGGAGAAGTGGGTACATTACGCAACGAAGCGAAATACTGAGTCTTCTTCGCCTCTTTGATTGCGTCTGCACTTATTCTTTTTCTTTTGCCCATTTTAATCTTTTGTTTAAAGTTTTAGTACTGGCAAGGCTTACTTCTTACGGTTGCCGCTATGACCGCGGAATGTACGTGTTGGAGCGAACTCACCCAACTTGTGGCCTACCATATTCTCAGTAACATATACTGGAATGAACTTGTTACCGTTGTGAACAGCAACTGTATGGCCCACGAAATCAGGAGAAATCATGGAAGCTCTTGCCCAAGTCTTCACGACCGACTTCTTGCCACTTTCATTCATGGCAAGAATCTTCTTTTCCAACTTCAAGTTAATGTATGGGCCTTTTTTTAATGATCTGCTCATAATGTCAATAAATTACGCGATTACTTTTTACGTCTCTCGATAATGAACTTGTTCGACTGGTTCTTTGGAGCACGAGTCTTGTAGCCCTTAGCGAGCAAGCCCTTGCGCGAACGTGGGTGACCACCAGATGCACGACCTTCACCACCACCCATTGGGTGATCAACTGGGTTCATAACGACACCACGGTTGTGTGGACGACGGCCAAGCCATCTTGAACGACCAGCCTTACCTGACTTCTCGAGTGCATGGTCTGAATTACTTACTACGCCAACTGTCGCGCGGCAAGTAACGAGAATGCGACGAGTTTCGCCCGAAGGCAACTTAATAATAGCGTAGCCGCCATCACGGCCAGCCAACTGAGCAAATGTACCTGCACTACGTGCCATAACACCACCTTGTCCTGGACGAAGTTCGATGTTGTGGATAATAGTACCGATTGGAATAACACTGAGTGGGAGTGTGTTGCCAACTTCTGGTGCAACATTATCACCTGACACTACAGTCTGACCAACCTGCAGACCATTAGGAGCGAGAATGTAACTCTTCTCGCCATCCTCGTAAACCAACAGAGCGATGCGAGCGCTTCGATTAGGGTCATACTGAATTGACTCTACTACTGCTGGCACACCATCCTTCAATCTCTTGAAGTCGATTACACGATACATTCTCTTGTGACCACCACCAATATAACGCATTGTCATCTTGCCGGTGTTGTTGCGACCGCCAGTCTTCTTCAGCGGTCTCAACAAAGATTTTTCTGGCTTGCTTGACGTAATCGTATCAAACGTGCCAATAACTTTGTTACGCTGCCCTGGTGTAGTGGGCTTCAACTTTCTAACTGCCATTTCTTTTATTAGATATTGCTATAAAAATCAATTGACTGGCCTTCTGCCAATGTTACGATAGCCTTCTTGTATGAAGGTACGCGACCCTCAATAACACCAGCCTTTGTGTAACGGCTCTTGCGCTTGGCAGGCATGATAAGAGTGTTGATCTTAACGACCTTAACGTCGTAAAGTTCCTCTATGGCCTTCTTGATCTCAGTCTTGTCCGCTTGACGGAGGACAACGAAACCATAACGATTTCCGAATTTCTCGGTAGTCTTTGTCTGTTTCTCTGTTACCAGTGGCTTAACAATTATACCCATTTTTTATCCTCCTTATGCGTTTACAAGATTGTTAAACTGCTCGATTGTGCTTTCGAAAAGCACGAGCGTCTTTGCCTTCATCACTTCGTAAGTGTTAAGGTTTGCAGCAATAGTAACCTCTGTACGCTCAACATTACGTGATGAGAGGTAGATATTGTTGTCATAATCTGGAAGAACAACGAGTGAACGAGTTCCTTCAGCAACCTTAATATTATTCTTGAAAGCAACGAAGTTCTTAGTCTTTGGTGCTTCGAATGTGAAATCCTCAACTACAACAATTGACTGTTCCTGTGCCTTGTAGCTCAAAGCTGAGAAACGAGCAAGCTGCTTCAACTTCTTGTTGAGCTTGAATGAGTAGTTGCGTGGACGTGGACCAAATACTCGGCCACCACCTACGAATACAGGTGATTTCAATGAACCTGCACGAGCACCGCCTGTGCCTTTCTGCTTCTTAATCTTACGAGTACTGTGCGAGTTTTCTGCACGCTCCTTTGCTTTATGTGTACCCTGACGCTGGTTAGCCAAGAACTGCTTAACGTCGAGATAGATAGCGTGATCGCTAGGCTCAATGCCGAAGACACCTTCTGGCAATGTAACCTTTCTACCGGTTTCCTTACCTTCCTTATTTAATACGCTCAGTTCCATTATTTCTCAATAAT
>JAKSLG010000030.1 GCA_024401295.1 Bacteroidales bacterium
CATCAATAACAATGGGAAAACATCACGACATTTCAATCAAGCTGAAAGTGATTCGTCTCTACAGTGGTGAATGATATGGGAACGGGCATCTCCAGTTGGGGATGTCCGTTTCTTTTTTTGTCCTGCTGTTCGTCACCACCTCATGCGCCGTTCGTCACCAGTTGGGGCGAAAAAATCGACGTTCGTCAATGAAAAGGGCACTTTCGTCAAAAAGTCGCCAAATTTCTTGATTATTAAAATGCGATTTTATAATTTGGCATTAAAATTTAAAATGCCATTTTAAAATGCTTTCAAAAAGCCTTATAAAGCAAATTCTCTTGGACAATAGAAGAGAGATTCAGAACTACAGGATAGTTCATCGTGACATACAGACGAGTGATTTCTCATGTCTTGTGTTTGTTGGCGTTCGCAGAGCTGGCAAGTCCTATTTGCTTTATGAAAAGATGCAGCAGATGTTGCTTGAAGGCCATACGTGGGACGAAATGCTCTATCTTAGTTTTGAGGACGAACGACTGGAAGGATTTGAGTCGACCGATTTCAACAGCATCCTTGAATGTCACATTGAGATGGGTGGGTCGGACAAGCCTATGCTTTTCTTTGATGAGATTCAAAATGTAGATGGATGGGAGAGATATGCAAGACGCATGGCAGATGCGAAATATAACGTATGGATTACCGGTTCGAATGCCAAGATGCTGTCCAAAGAGATTATGACAACCCTTGGCGGACGATACCTTCCGGTAGAGGTTTATCCCTATAGTTTTACAGAGTATCTGAAAGCACGTGAGATTCCTTACGATGAGAATAGCATGCTGAGCACCATAGGCAAATCGGTCATGATGCGTGAATATGCGGAATATCTGAATTGGGGTGGACTGCCAGAAAGTGTGGGGCTGCCAGTAAAGAGAAACTATTTGAGCAGTGTGTTTCAGAAAATATATCTGGGAGACATTTGCGCTCGCAATAAGATAAGTAATCCTAATCTCCTTCGTTTGTTGGTGAAAAAACTGGCAGAGAGCGTCAAGCAACCATTGTCCTATTCGCGCATCACCAAGGTATTGTCAAGCGCAGGTGGCAAAATAACTATCCCTACAACATCGAGCTATATCGGCAACTGCGAAGATGCGTGGCTGATTGTGCGTGTCCACAATATCAATGCTGCATTTTCCGAGCGTGAGACCAATTGTAAATACTACTTCATAGACAATGGACTTATTAGCCTGATGCTCGTCGATCCTGCCACAACGCTTCTGGAAAACATGGTGGCATTGACCCTGTGCCGCAGATATGGTCATGATAAGGACAATGAAAGAGTCTTTTTTTACAATGACAATGTAGAGGTCGATTTTTATGTGCCAGAAGAGCAGCTTGCCATACAAGTCTCCTACGACATATCTGCCGACGCGACACAAAGCCGCGAGGTGCAAGCATTGACAAAGTTCACGCATGTGTATGACTGCAAGCGAAGAATAATCCTGACATACGAACAGGAAAGTGTCATAGAGGATTCATTTGGCCACATCGAAGTGATTCCTCTGTGGAAATGGATGATAGACTGGCAATGATTTCAGTTCGTCACCACCTCGGGCGCCGTTCGTCACCAGTTGGGGCGAAAAAAACGCCGTTCGTCAATGAAAAGGGCACTTTCGTCAAAAAGTTCGGGATTTGTTGTGTGGAGTGAGACGATTGGTGTATCTTTGTAGGGTGCTATTGTGCATGGGATGATAATTAAACAATAAATTAAAAATAAATGAAGAAAGTAATTACACTTTTCAGCCTGCTGCTGATGGCAGCAGTGCAGATGTGGGCAGGCTTGCCAACCCCAAAGGTTGAGTACGTTCAGCTCTACGCGAACGGTCCTAAATGGGCTACTATGAACCTAGGTGCGACATCCGTTACCGATGCCGGAAAGTATTTCTGGTGGGGCGACGTAGAGGGCCATGCCGAGGATGAAGCGTTCAATTTCAACTACGACAATACTGCTATAACCTCGTATGGCAATAACGAAGGCTACGTAGCCGACGGCAAACTGGTGGCCGAGAAAGATGCCGCTACACAACAGCTGGGCGCAGGATACAGAATGCCTACGCAAGCCGAGTTTGAGGATTTGTATAACAAATGTACTTGGACATGGCAGTCAAATGGTTACTTAATAACCGGTAAGGGTGAATACGAAGACAACTCTATCTTCCTTCCTGCGGCTGACTATCGTTTCGAAGAAAGCATCGCTGGCGTTGATTTGTTCGGCGGCTACTACCACTCTACTCCTATATCGAACGATGCCTACGGCATGAGCATCCTATACTTCGACTCAAACGGAATCGACTATGACGAAAAAATTTACCGTTGTTACGGGTTCCCTGTTCGTCCTGTATATGATCCAGAGCCTATCGCCCAAATCACTATCGGCGAGGAGACAACGAAATATTATGATGTAACGAATTTCCGTAGCGATTTTTATGAAATCCATGAAAAAGCCTACGTCAAGCTTCTTGATGATATCACTTTGCCTGAAGAGTCGCTAATTGAAAACACGAATGCTGATGCCGACATCACCCTCGACCTCAATGGGCATAATATCATAGGCAGTAGTACTGATGATGGCGTAATTTATAAGAAAGATGGTAAACTGACAATAGAAGGAGATGGTATTGTAGAGAACACTGGCGATGAAGGAGATGCTGTCGGTAGCGGAGGTACAGTAGTGATAAACGAGGGTACATACATAGGTGTGTTGGATGCTTGTTACGTTACTCCGGAGGCTACAATAGTTATCAATGGCGGCAAGTTCAAGGCTCCTAATTTGTACTATGGCGGTGACTGCATCAATCCAATCGTCAAGGGTGGTATCTTCTCTATGGACCCATCTGACTGCCTAGCTGTGGGCTATGAGGTAGTGGAGAATGACGACGAGGAGACTAAGGGCGAGTATCCTTATAAGGTGGTAGAGTTGGATGTAGATATAACGAATCCAGCAGGCTTGCTCGCAGTGCCTCAGGCAGGCGAACTCGATATTAAGGCTTATTTTACGGCACCACAGGAAATGGTGTATTCATTTGTGATTTTGCATGGCGAATATCGCAATCTGAATGATGCTATAGAAAACTCAAGCCAAGAAGATGTCGTTTACGGTAACATGAAGCCTAAGAGAGTGGCAACGGTTCCACAGGCGATATCTGTCAAGGACGCCAATATAGCGCTGGAGGATGGTGAGACTTACACAATTGTTGTATATGGCAACCCAGTAATATTTGATGGACAAGGCTCAATGTTTGAAATAGCCATTATACCATTCACTGTAGGCGTTGGTGAGATAAATACAATAGAAACAATTTCTATAGCAGCAGGCAAACTCGACATCACAGCATCGTTCTGGGTAAGTGATGAGGACCTTGAAGCGGGTGCGACATATATGTATGCCCTCTTTGAAGGCAAGTATGCAAGCTTTATACAATTGATGTCCGTAGAGCCAGACCCTGTCATTGACTCTGAAAAGATAACGATTAAATCGGATACAGAGAATATCACATTGTCAAGCGATGAAGTGGAGTTGGAAGCGGGCAAGGACTACACGCTCTTGATCTTTGATCCTACGAGAAAAGATCCTGCGACAGGTGGTGGGTATCCTGTAGTCTATGCCATTATCAACTACACGGCGGTGGACAACAGCACTCCTACTGCCATCGAGGGTATAGATGCTCCTGCTGCTCAGAAGGCTGTTAAGACCATCGAGAACGGTAAGATTGTCATCATCAAGAATGGTGAGAAGTACGACCTTGCAGGTAGGAAATTGTAATGCATGTGGTGTGGAGACGCACGAGCGCGTCTCAGATAAATATGTCAAGAGGCGTTGCCGAATAGGCGGCGCCTCTTTTTTCTTTTCCTATACCAATGTAATACGAATGTAATAGGACAGTAATAGGATAACCGCAGGATAAGCGCGTCACACACACTTATTACATTCTTGTTAAATTTCATCTCGATAGCCCCTTCGCTCGATGGCATTTGCACTTTTATGTGTAATATTGCCAGCAAAAAGAATATGGCGATATGACGAATAGAATACTCATTGTTGATGATGAGCCCGACATCTGCGAAATATTTCAAGGTCCAGACGAGGGTCTATGACAATCGCTATGTGTTTGCTTTCATCGACAACGGAGTTGGGGTAACACCAGAACATCTCTCACACATCTTCGAACGTTTCTACCGAATCGACAAAGGCCGTTCACGCTGCATGGGTGGCACAGGTCTCGGACTCGCCATCGTGAAGAACATAGCTCTGCAATATGGAGGTTCAGTCACCGCGACACAGACTCTTGGTGGCGGTCTGACAATCGAGATCGAACTGAATATTCACTAGACTGTTTTCTTCCCATCATCAATTCTACATCCAACATTCTCACTATTCCAACAAAAACACCTAATTTTGATGGTTTTATTTAACCATCAGATGCTTCTACTACTCGTTATTTATATAGCCTTTATCGGATTGGGATTACCTGATTCGCTCTTTGGCACAGCATGGCCTGCCATATATGCCAACCTTGGTCTGCCATTCTCGTTTGGCAGTTTCGTCACGCTGATGACCTCCATGGGCACGGTTTTCTCGAGCCTTAAGAGCGATAGTGTCATCAAGCGCTGGGGAACTCACCGTGTGACGTTGGTCAGTACGGCTCTCACGGCCATCGCTATTCTTGGCATGGCTCTTTCGGGCAATTTCCTCTTCTTCTGCCTCTGTGCCATTCCATTGGGATTGGGTGCAGGAGCCATAGACACAGCACTCAACAACTATGTGGCTCTGCACTACACTTCGGCCCAGATGAACTTCCTGCATTGCTTCTATGGATTGGGAGTCACTTTGAGTCCCTTCATCCTCTCCATCATGCTACAAGGTGAAGGCGGATGGCGTGGCGGATACAACACCGTTTTTCTAATCCAGTTGGGCATAACGGCATTGCTGCTTGTTTCTTATCCTTTGTGGAAGAAAAAAAATGCCAATTCCGACAACGCATCGGAGATCAACACACTATCGACCAAAGAGGTTTTGCAGCTGAAAGGTATCGTTCCGATGCTGACTTTTTTCTTTGCTTCTGTGGCTCTCGAAATGTCATGCGGTGCATGGGGCGCGACCTATCTGGTCGAGAATCTGCAAATGACCAACGATGGTGCAGCCAGTACCGTCATGTTCTATTTCATAGGCATAGCCATTGGCCGATTCCTTTCGGGCATACTAGCCATAAAGCTTCACGGGTGGCGAATTATCCGCTACGGAATGGTTGTACTGCTTGCAGCATTGGTGCTCCTCATCTCTACAAAAGATGCATTGCTAACCACCATCGCCCTCATGCTTATCGGCATCGGCAATGGTCCGATGTTTCCTAACTTCTGTTACCTCACTCCTGAAATTTTCGGCGAGGAGAACTCCACATCCGTCATGGGCATACAGATTGCTGTAGCCAACATATCCATGATGCTGATGCCTGTACTGTGTGGACTGTTCACCCAGTGGCTCAGCATGAGCATCTTCCCCTATTTCCTGCTTATATTCTACGCCGGGATGGCCATTGCAATGTATGCCAAGAGGAAATAAGGACCTTATTCATTTTACATTCCAAATATCTTCTGGTTCAAGGATTTTGACGACTTCGTCTGCTTTTTTTGCCATGACGATCATGGCATTGGCAACTTGTGATGTCGGCATCGGACGAATAGATGTCAACAATCCTATTTTGTTTAATCCCTGAAGCATCTTCACGCTGATTCGTTCGTCGAAGCGGTCTGTGTCTTTGCGTATGAGCGATGGCGGACGCATGATAGCAAGGCTGCGGAATCCGAGCTTTTTTATGTCCTCTTCCAGTTGTCCTTTCATCCTCGTATAGAACACTTTTGAATCTGCCGTTGCCCATGCAGATGAGACAAGAACCATTGTCTCTACGCCATTGTCTTTTGCGGCGCGTGCAGCCTCGTATTGATAGGTATAGTCGATTTGCCATTGCGCTTTCTGACTGCCGGCTTGCTTTAATGTCGTGCCAAGGGCAGAGAAAAGTACGTCGCCGCGAAGCTGGCCTTTCCATTCGTCAATCCTGTCGAAATCAACGATATGGATTCGCAGTTTCGGATGACTGAGAGATACTTCACGTCTGACAAAAATGTCAACCTGCTCAAAATCCTCATCTGCCATCAGCTGAGCAACGAGGTCTTTGCCTGTAGCGCCTGTGGCGCCAATTACCAATGCTTTCATTTTCTCTTTTCTTCATTCAAGAGTCTGATTTTCTTGTCTATCATCTCTCCTTCGCGTTGACCATGAAAACCACCGATGCTGCCGTCTGATTTTATTACTCTGTGGCATGGAACATCGGGTGCAAAAGGGTTGCGTTTGAGTGCCTGACCGATCGCTTGAGCACTTTTGCAACCTATTTTTTCGCCCAGCTGCTTGTAAGAGATTGTAGCGCCACGTGGCACCTCCAACAGTGCAAGATACACCTTGCGCTGGAACTCCGTGATGTTACAGTCGTGTTCAACTATGGAGCGTATATCGGCCATTGTCTTATTTGCCTGTTTTTTTCTTTGGCTTCGGAAATGGCAGGTTTGGCAAAAGTGTTTCGATGATTTTCTTTGCCTTGTTAGCATGCTCCACATCAAGGATGTAGTGCTCCTTGGCGCCATCGTATGGAAAGCCGACTTCGGCATCCGTCATCATCTCCTCTATCGATTTGTGTTTCTTGATATAGGCTATTTCGTCACACGCAAGAATGACTGGTTTTTCATCAACGGATATGCAGTAGTCTCCAAACATTTTGCGTGTCCTGATGACGCCTACTCCTTCAATTTGTGAACAGATGAATTCTATGTATTCTGCGGAACATGCCATTTGCAATGTTATTCAATGAAATTGAAAATTACATATGCATTCCTGTTTTAAGTCCATAAATCAAGAATGCATATGCTTGTGATGTTATTGAAAATCAATACGCTAGTGCAGATTTTTGCTTTATAGATTGATCTGCTTGCGAATGCCTTTTCCTGTTACAATGAGCGTTGCCTTGCCGCCTTTGCCGTTTGAGCGTACAACGGCCATCGCCATTCCTTTATACGTCTTGCGGTTGCTGTTCGTATAAGAAACAGTGTCTTTGAGGTCGCCCGTACCGGTGCCAACGAGTGTTGCATTGCCTTTTACTTCGAAGTGAAGCTCCTGTTCTGCATTTTGCACACGGATTCCGTTTTTATCAACCAATTCGACAGTGACGAAGCAGACATCATCTTCATTTGCAGTAAGTTTGTTTCCATCGGTTGTCAGGCGTATGCCGGCAACTTTGCCTGCAGTCGTGAGTGTTCGGTTTTCAACTTCGTTGCCCTGGTCGTCAACGCCTACAGCCTTGAGTGTACCTGCTTGGTAAGGAACTTTGAAAGTAGCCTTGAATTCCTCTGCACGTGTTGTTGGACGTTCGCCAATGAGTTTGCCATTGAGATAAAGACGTACTTTCGGATATCGCGAGTAGATCTCCACGTCAACATCTTTTCCTTCATGCCCTTCCCATGTCCAGCATTCCCATGTCGGCCACACAGACCACATTGTTTCTTTCACTTTGCCGAAGTATCCGTCAGGCTCTTTAACTGCCATGTAAAGTTTTTCGTGATCAGGGAAATAGAGCATCTCGCGATAGTGTGAGATTGGCTTGCGCCAGCCGACGAGGTCAATGTCGCCGCAGTATGCACCATGCCAAGGGAACTGCTGCTTCATCCATGGCTCGCCATCCGTTTCGCCCTCATAGAAGAAACGACCGATGCCCGATTCTCCAAGATAGTCGATGGCAGTCCAAACGACATCGCCAATCACGTAAGGCTTGTCATTCACCATTGTCCAGTTCTTGAATGCATCGCGAGGATAGCTCTCTGTCTGCCACATTACGCGTTCTGGAACACGCTCGTGGTCACCTTCTGCCTTGAACATCATATAGTTAAGACCGGTGATGTCGAGCACAGCGGCATGCGGGTCATATATTTCCCAGTCGCGGTCCCAAGCGCAGAGCGCTTCTGTTACAGGACGGGTCTTGTCATGTTTGAGAATGGCATTCTTGAGTCGCTGAGCAGTGGTTACGCTGCTGATGTGCTTGCGCTCAATTATCTCATTGCCAATGCTCCATGAGATGATGCTTGGGTGGTTGCGGTCGCGGAGAACCATTGCTGCGACATCGTCGCTGCTCTCTTCCTGGAAACGAAGGTGATAGTCATACGTGTTCTTCTGGTCTATCCATCCGTCAAAAGCTTCGTCGATGACCATTATGCCGATCTCATCACATGCACGAAGGAAATCTTCAGATGGCGGATTGTGACTTGTGCGCACGAGGTTGAATCCAGCTTCCTTCAAGAGTCTTGCCTTGCGATACTCTGCATTGCGATATGTTGCAGCACCGAGGATGCCATTGTCGTGATGAGCGCAACCTCCGTTGATGAGTGTCTTAACGCCATTGATGCGAAGTCCGTTTTGTGCGTCGTATTCCACGGTGCGAATGCCGAACTTCTCAGTCTTTTCGTCAATGACCTTCCCGTTCTCCAAGATTTCCACCTTTGCCTCGTAGAGGTTTGGAGTATCAGTATTCCAGAGCTTTGGGTTACTGATGATGAGCTCCTGAGTTGCCTTGTTATAGACGCTATTTGGCAAAATAGCCATCTCCGGACTTTCTTCCGAAATATTCTCAGAAGGCACAGAAACTCTCACCTTAATGTTTCTTGGAGCATTGCCATCGTTCGTTAGGTCTGTTTGCACGAGAACGGTAGCCTCGCTTCTCTCCACCTTAGGTGTGGTAACGGCTACGCCCCAAGGGGCAATGTGAACAGGATCGCTGACGATGAGTTGCACCTTGCGGTAGATGCCCGAACCTGAGTACCAACGGCAGTTCTTCTGCTGTGAGTTATCCACGCGAAGGGCTATCACATTATTGCCCATCTTCAGCTGCTTTGTGATGTCAATGACAAACGGAGTATAGCCATAGAAATGACTGCCTACGGAGTCGCCGTTCACGTAGATCTTTGAATCCTGATAAACGCCGTCGAACATGAGCTTGACAGTCTTGCCCGCCCATTCCTTCGGCATGTTTAACTGCTTGCGATACCAACCGGTTCCTGCAGGCAGATAGCCGCCTTCATTGCCCATGTCTGCATCTTTTCTGAAGTCGCTGTCTATGCTCCAGTCGTGAGGAATGGTAACGTTGCGCCACGACTTGTCGTCGTAGTTCATCTCTTTTGCTTCGGCATCGTCCTTGAGGCTGAATCGCCATCCGGAATTCCAATTCTGTTCTGTGCGAACAGATTGTGCCATGATTGTTGATGTGGCAAATATCGCCATGAATATCGCCGCGAATGAATTTGTTTTCATTGTCAATATGTGATGGATGTTTTTATTTCAATGCGCAGCCTGACTTCGGCTTCGTGTCTTCTCCTGCGAGGACTTCGCCTGCATGCTTCTGGCTAAACTCACGATTGATGTCGGCCAGTTCTTTGGTTCCATAGATGTAATCGTCATACATGTCGGAGAGGTCAATGCCTTCGCAGTCAGTGTCACTTCCGAGTGCTTCGCGAACTATCTGTGCGCGTTCCGACATCGTCGTGTCTTTGATAAGGAGTGATTTCATCATTATTCTTTGTATAATTATTGTCATGCAAATATGCGATTTTTAGACTACAAATCAAAAAAAGCTCCATCCTTCTTGATGAAGAATGGAGCTGCAGACATAAATGTCAGTTTATTTTGCCGAAAGAGGTGTGCCCATGCAAGAATTTTCAACGTCAGACTCGTCGAGTTTGAAGAGCATGAAGTTTTTATTCTCTTTTGTGAATGGTTGCCATTCGCCGTCGTTTGCGCCGTTCGGGTTGCCATATTTGCAGAAGTTGACCCATGCGGTGTTCATTTTTTCTGAAAGATCCCAGTCTCCCTTTGTCCATGGACGCCAGCAATGTTTCAGCGATTTGAAGACGAACCAGAGGTCGCTTGAGTGGAATGCACCTTTGAGCCTTTGTGTGACTTCCGGATGTGACCCGTCGTCAGGCAGTGGACGAGCAAACTGGTAGGCATAAACCTTGTCGCCGGCTTCCTCGCGGTTGAGACAGAAATTCTCGATTTGTGGAGCCATGTTGCCTGCATCGTGAAGCGTGAAGCCAATCATGTATGGCACGTTGGCAAGCGAACCATCGAGGCAAGCATCGTCAAAAGTTTCAGGAAGAACATAATCTTCAATGTAGGGCGAAATTGGCATGGCAGTGAGTGGGCTGCGTTTGCCTGTCACGCTTGTGTAAATGGTCCCAAGGCTGTAAATTGTTTCGGTCGATGCACGGCGCAGCTGCTCGAGCGATGTCATGTTTGCCCAGTCTGCCACTTCTTTAATCTGCTCAGCAGCTTTTTTAAGAGTCAAAGGTTCGGCCTTTGGCAATGTGATTCCGCCAAAAGATGGCGCAGGGTCGGTAGGCAGAGCCAAACCGCTGCCGCTCATTATAACAGCCTTGTTGAACAAGCCTTTTGTGAGAGGCGATGCGCAAAGAGTTTTAACCGAACGCGAGCCAGCCGATTGTCCAAAAATCATCACGTTGTCGGGGTCGCCACCAAATTGGGCAATATTCTTTTTAACCCATTTCATTGCCTCAATCTGATCGAGAGTTCCGAAGTTTCCAGATGCTTGCTCGCCAGCTTCCTCAATGAGTTCAGGGTGTGCAAAGAAGCCGAATGGACCGACTCGATAGTTGAACGTAACCAAAACGACATCTTTCGATGCAAATTCTTGTCCGTCAAATTCAGGCTCCGAACCCCATCCTTCACGAAGTCCGCCACCGAAAATCCACAGTGCAACAGGCAGTTTCTTCTCAGGTTGTGCCGACGCTTTTGTCCATACATTCAGGTAGAGGCAGTCTTCTGAATATGTGGCTTCATCGCCATAGCCCCATTCTGTTGTGTATCCACCTTCGTAGTGAGCTCCTTGAAAGGCCGGATGACCAAATTTGTCGCACACTTTGACGCCTTCCCATGGACGAACAGGTTGTGGCGCTTTCCATCGGTTTTCGCCAATCGGAGGTGCTGCATACGGAATGCCTCGATAGACAACGACTCCATCGATGTCTGTGCAGACACCTTGAATCTGACCTCCCTCGATTGTGAGAATCGGGTTCGATGTCTCATTTTTGCTTGTGCATCCAATCATTGTGCATGCAGCAATCAGTGCAAGAATTCTCTTCATTTGTATTGTCGTGTTTTATTTTTGATTTTCTGGATGTTGCAACATGTCTGGTTTATTCGACGTAGCGGACTTTTTCTGCGTTGCGTGGCTTCTGCCCTGGCTCTTCGTCTGGATAACCCAGGGCAATACAATAGAGAAGGTCGTAACCTTCTGAAAAACCGAGTCTTTCGAGATATGGCTGTGCCGATTCTGAGCCTTTCAGCATTCTGACTGAACTTCCGAGACAGCACGAACCAACGCCCATCGACCAAGCCGAGAGCATGATGTTTTCACCCAAAAGACCGCAATCGACTTGCGAAAGGTCATAGTCGTTGTATGATGCGACAAACACTACGCATGGCGCGTTGACAAAAATGTTCTTGAAACCAGGTCGCTTGGCAACTTCGGGGCTGTCTTTGACAACAGCTTCCGACATCTCATTGACGAGCTCCGGATTCTCGATCACACGCACTTCGTAGGCCTGAATGCCTTTGCCGTTAGGTGCATTGATGCCGTGCTTCATGATGATTTCAAGTGTGTCATGATTGACTGCACGGTCTTGATATTGACGGATGCTTCGGCGTGTCATGACAACATCGTCGAAAGACTTCTCTTTCGTGTTCGCGTCCGGTTGATTGCTGCACGAGAGCAATGTGAGCGCCGCAATGGCGGTGCAAAATATCTGTTTGAGCATTTTTTATTGTTTAAATCAAATTGTTTATTGCTGCATATTTCCACAGTGGCGCTGCCATCATGGCCTGAGGAAATTCGTCGTTTTTGAGCATGCGCAAGACGTCGTCTCTCTCCATCAGGACGATTTTGATGTCTTCCGATTCCTCAAGATGCTGCGACGAAACGGGCTCGACGCCGATGGCAAGGAATGTGTGGCTGTGGTTGGTGCAGGCTCCTGCATTCGGGCTTATGGTCATGAAATGGCTCCATTCGCCACCGGCATAGCCTGTCTCCTCGTAGAGCTCACGTTTGGCGGCTTCAATAGGCTCCTCGCCCTTCTCCACACACCCTGCCGGTATCTCGTAGCATGTTATCTGCTGCGCATGGCGATATTGGCGCTCCATGAGAAATTTGCCATCCTTGGTTATCGCAATGACGTTGCAGAATTCCGGATATTCGAGCACGTAGAAATCTTTGATTTCTGCACCTGTCGGCAGTTTTACATGCTCGCGACGTGCCGTCAGCCACGGCCTTTTATAGAGATATTCCGATTCGAGCACTTCCCATTGCATCGGATCTTTGGCGTTGTTCATTTCTTTTTGATGAATCTTGAGGTCCATGAAACTCAATTCTACTGGTAGTCTCTAATTCTCACATCAATGCCGGTGCCATCGAGAAGCGAATCGACTTGATGAATGTCAGTCTGGCCATAATGATATGGGAAAAGAACCTTTGGCATAATCATCTTTGCTGCATTTGCGAGCTGTTCCGGCGTCATCGTAAATGGCTGGTTGCATGGCAAAAATGCAACGTCGATATCTTTTATTTCGGCCATCTCTTCGATGTCTTCTGTGTCTCCGGCAATGTAGATGCGGAATCCGTCAACGGTGAGTATGTAGCCATTGTCGCGACCTTTAGGATGAAATTGCTGCTTGTCGGCCGACTTGTTGTATGCAGGAACGGCATCGATTTGCCATTCTCCGGTAATCATATTGATTCTGTGGCCGTTGCTCATGACTTCGCCAATGCCTCCAAGAATCTCGTTGCTACGCGGATTTGTGAAGAGCATTGTGCCTTCTTTGGTGAGCTGCGCGATTGCAAGCGAATCGAGATGGTCGTGATGTTCGTGGGTCACGAGGATGAAATCGGCTTTAGGCAATTCTGTATAGTCTGTAACTGGCTGTACGGCAGTGGTTACAGGGTCGACGTATAGCCACTTGTCGCCAATCTGCATTCTGATACTTCCATGCTTGATGCAGTACATGTTTATGGCTGTGCCATTTGCTGTTACAAACGCGTCTGCGCCGTCTTCTGTAACCGTCTGCTCAGCAGGTGCATTTGTATTTGTCTGTACGCAGGCACTCAATCCGAGAAATGCTGCGACAGCAAATAAATTTTGTAATTTCATAATTTATTGTTTTATAGGAGTTTAATGCAAATGTAGCAATAATGTCTGTTTCTGCCAAGCAAAAACAAGAAAAGCCCCACGAAAATGTGGAGCTTTAATATTGTTCGGGTTGCTTGTTGATTATTTTTCAACAGGTTTCAGATACCAGCGTACACTCCAGTCGAACGATTCGCCTGGCTTGAGTTCCGTGTATGCACCTTGGCTCTCGATTTCGACATACATCTTTCCCTGATGCACATAAACCTGAATTTCAGCTTCGCCAGGAGCTGGCTGCGAAGCATCGAGATCTGGGAATCGCTTTGTCAGCTCAAGGCCGTTGTTGACGTATGTCAGCCAGCCTTTGCCATCGGCATTGATCTTTCGGTTTTCGCCTTCGACATGGTCGATTTCGTACCATGCAAGATTGTCCTTTTTCACGAAAGGCATGAGGCCTGCAGGTGTTATCGATTCAAGTGGAGCGTCGAAGGTGATGACGCCTTCGCTAGGCACACGAGTGATTTCCCAAGGCGCAACCTTGCGCGTTTCCTCCGATTCGTTAATGATTGTATATGTGACGATTATGCACTCTTCTTTCTCGTCTTTGGTGAATGTCTTGCGGATGCGCAAAGGCAATTTCTTTGAGAGCTGACTTGTCATGACAATACTGTTGTCGGTCTTCTCAACTTCGTATGGCATTGCGTCGTGTTCGCGCACTGGAGGCCAGTTCCACTCGCTCTGAGGGCTTGTCCAGAATGTACTGCCATACATGTTTGGGAATGTGAGCTGCGAGAGCACTTCTGTGCCGTCGTATTTTAGCGAGATGATGCGTCCGCCACGCTCGGCTGCAATGCGCATCGCGATTTTGCCTACACCGAAATCATAGATCTGGTCCTCGTTGAGAGCCGGTTCTCTCCATTGTGCCATGCAAGCGTTGCCTGCAAGAGCTGAAACAAGGAGCGTTGCAATTCGTTTCATTTTCTTTCTGTGTTTTAATTGTTGAACAAGACACAAAGATATAAATTATTCATTATTAAGTTGTCGCAAGTGAAAACAAAATTTATTTGGCGTCAAAAATATGCCGACAATGCCTCGCATAAGTTATGAACGCATTTTTTTTGAATTATTAATATATGCATTGACACGTTTATCATTGATTTTGTGCTATTTTTGCGACTAGATTTATTGTAAAAAAGACTTAGTATAATCTACATGGAAAGAAGATTCGACAATTCAGACTATGAGGAAGGCTATCAGCGCCGTAACTCAAGCAGATTCGAAGGCAGTCGTGATGGCAGCCAGAACAACTACCGTTCGAACCGTGATGGCAACGAGCGTTCATATCGTCCTCGATTCAATCGTAACGAAAACGATGGAGAGAACTCTTACGACCGCCCTCGTTTCAACAGAAATTTCAACCGCGACAACAATGGCGGCGAAGAGCGTCCACGTTTCAACCGCAGCTTCAACCGCGACAACAACGGCGGCGAAGAGCGACCACGTTTCAACCGCGGCTTCAACCGCGACAACAATGGCGGCGAAGAGCGCCCACGTTTCAATCGCAGCTTCAACCGCGACCGCGACAACGGCGGCGAAGAACGTCCACGTTTCAACCGCAGCTTCAACCGCGACCGCGACAACGGCGGCGAAGAACGTCCACGTTTCAACC
>JAKSLG010000031.1 GCA_024401295.1 Bacteroidales bacterium
GGAATCGAACCAGTGACACACGGATTTTCAGTCCGTTGCTCTACCAACTGAGCTATGGTACCATCCTTTTCACTTTCAAGAAGCATTTGCTTCTCGATTGCGGATGCAAAGTTAGCTACTTTTTCTGATTCTGCAAGTAATATTCAAAATATTTTTCAAAATATTTTCTTACGAAGCAGCTAACTTGCTAATATGCAATATTATTCTTCGCGCTTAGAAGCTCGCTTGCGGTCGGTCTCGTCGAGAAGAATCTTGCGAAGACGCATAGAATGAGGAGTAACCTCTACGTATTCGTCGCCCTGGATATATTCCAAAGCTTCCTCGAGACTGAAGATTACCGGCGGAGCAAGGTGTACTGCTTCGTCAGAACTCTTTGAACGCATGTTTGTGAGTTTCTTGCTCTTGCAGACGTTTATGACGATATCGCCTTCACGAGTGTTTTCACCTACGACTTGTCCCATGTAGACTTCATCTTGCGGATTGATGAAGAATTTGCCATGATCCTGGAGTTTATCAAGAGCATAGGCGTATGCCGTACCGCCTTCCATTGCGATGAGCGAGCCATTTGTACGCTTCTCGATAGGACCGCGCCAAGGCTCGAATCCGAGCAGACGATGCGCAATAACAGCCTCGCCAGCAGATGCCGTCATGAGGTTGGAACGGAGACCGATGATACCACGTGAAGGAATCTTGAATTCCTGATGGATGCGGTCGCCTTTGCGTTCCATGTTGACGAGATCGCCCTTGCGCTGTGTGACCATTTCGATAGCCTTGCCGGAATAGTCTTCCGGTATGTCGATTGTGAGTTCCTCGATAGGCTCACATTTTTGTCCGTCGATTTCCTTGATGATAACCTGTGGCTGACCGACCTGAAGTTCATAGCCTTCGCGACGCATTGTCTCGATGAGCACAGACAAGTGGAGCACACCACGTCCGTAGACGTTCCACGAATCGGCGCTGTCAGTGTCTTCAACGCGAAGAGCGAGGTTCTTCTCGAGTTCGCGTGTCAGACGATCCTTGATATGACGGGAAGTGACAAACTTTCCATCTTTGCCAAAGAAAGGTGAGTTGTTGATTGTGAAGAGCATGCTCATCGTTGGCTCGTCGATTGCGATTGCAGGCATTGGCTCTGGATTTTCAAAATCTGCAATTGTGTCGCCGATTTCGAATCCTTCGAGACCTACGATTGCGCATATTTCACCGCATTGTGCTTCCTCAACCTTTGCCTTTGCCATGCCGTCATAGACATAGAGTTCCTTGATGCGTGACTTGACGATCTTGCCGTCGCGCTTGCAGAGCGAGATTGGCTGATTGACCTTCAAGCTTCCGCGATGAACACGTCCGATTGCGATACGGCCTGTATAGTTCGAATATTCGAGCGAAGTGATGAGAAGCTGAGTTGTGCCCTCGTTAACTGGAGGAGCTGGTATATATTTGATGATTGCATCAAAGACAGCATTGATGTTGTCTGTCTGATTCTTCCAGTCGTCACTCATCCAGTTGTTCTTTGCAGAGCCATAGACTGTTGGGAAGTCGAGCTGTTCTTCAGTTGCCTCGAGTGCAAACATGAGGTCGAAGACTGCTTCGTGAACTTCTTCTGGGCGACAGTTAGGCTTATCGACTTTGTTGATTACGACGATAGGCTTGAGTCCGAGCTGGATTGCCTTCTGGAGCACGAAACGTGTCTGAGGCATTGGACCTTCGAATGCATCGACAAGAAGCAAAACGCCATCGGCCATGTTGAGTACGCGCTCAACCTCACCGCCGAAGTCGGAGTGACCTGGGGTGTCGATGATGTTGATTTTGTAGTCTTTCCAATTGACTGCGCAGTTCTTTGCGAGGATTGTGATGCCGCGCTCGCGTTCGAGCTCGTTGTTGTCCATCAGGAGGTCGCCTACTTTTTGATTGTCGCGAAACAGCTTTCCTGCGAGCAACATTTTGTCGACGAGAGTTGTCTTGCCGTGGTCAACGTGTGCAATGATGGCCACATTTCTTATCTTCTGCATATCGTTTCAATTAATGGGTACAAAGTTACTGCAATGCAAGTTTTTAGCAAAACGACTTTTTGTTAAAGGTGGTTAATTGATTGTAACGATGTCGAATTTTGCCGATGGGAGGAGAGCAACGAGCCTAGCCAGACCAACGGCGTTGATCGGAGCGGAGACGGCCAGTGAGGGGGTGGCGAAAGGACGCCACAGGCGGCCGAAGCCAGGGGGAGACTTCCCCCACAAAAAAAGAAAATCTTATAGATATGTGAGCACTGAAGACTCGCTGCCTACGTTCAATGAGGCTTTCGCGCCCATGATGAGCGGCATGTTGATTTCCTGCGCGTGGCCTGCCGGGAAGCCCATGAGCACGGGATAGTCATAGTCGCTAACGGCGTCGGCAATGATTTCGTAAGCGTCTTTGCCAAAGGCTGTTGCGCCGTCTTTCATGCCTGTGAACTGACCGACGATGAGTCCGGAGAGGTTTTCGAGTATGCCCGAAAATTTGAGGTTCTGCATCATGCGGTCGATGTGGTAGTTGTATTCCGAGAGGTCTTCGATGAAGAGTATGCGTCCGCGACTTTCGATGTCGGCAGGCGTGTTGCGCAATGAGTAAATCAGCGAGAGGTTGCCGCCTGTCAGGATGCCTTCTGCTTGTCCGGCACGGCTGAGAGACGGATTGTTCTGGACGGTCAATTGCGGTTTTTCGCCTCGGAGGATTGAAAAGAGCATTTCAATGTCTGGCGCATGCATTCCGTGAATGGCGATGTGTTTGAGCATCGGTGCGTGGAGCGAAAGATGGCCGAAACGCGACATTGACGAATGGATGGCCGTGATATCGCTAAAACCGACAATCCACTTGTTGCAATTGCGGAATGTCTCGATTCCCATGGCCTGGATTGTGCGAACGGCTCCATAACCGCCTCGCGAACAGATTATTGCATCTATGTCCTTGCGTTCGACTGCCTCTTTCAAGTCGGCAGCGCGTTCAGCGTCGGTGGCAGAGAATACGCCTGTTGAACAGCCGCTTACGTGTGGCATTATTTCGACTTCGTAACCTTCTGATCTGATGAGTTCTACTGCCGATGTCAGGTATTCGTCGCAAATTGTTCCGGATGGAGCAACGATTGCGATACGTCCGCCTTTGCTGAGATTCTGCATTTTTACTAAATGATGTTTTTTATATCATGCAACTTGTTATGGCCGCACGGAATTTCTCTTGTGTGACTGGTGTGAAGACGATGGCTGTCGCGCCTGCCTCCTCGATGGCAACGAGGTCGATTTCAACGCCGACCGGACACATCACCACGATTCTGTATTCTGGACCATGACTGTGTATCGACGCAACTACAACGGCTATCGAATCGCCAAAGAGCTGCTGATCGATAATTGTCAGGTATGGTTTCTTCTTGAGCCATAGACTCATGAACACATGTTCCTGTTCGATTATGAGATCAAAGTCGCTAAGCGAATACTGCGTGAACTGGATTGTCTCGTTGTTGTTCGAGAGGAGCATGACGCTTTTGTTTTGTATCTCTTTCTCTTGCGCATTATCTTCAGGACGTATGAGCGGAATGGTCAAGCGGAAATGCGAACCTTTGCCTTCTGTCGAGAATGCTTCAACGCGACCTCCCATGAGACGTGCAAGACCTCGGCAAATAGAGAGTCCCAAACCTGTTCCGACCGAGAATGTATCCACCTTAAAATAAGGGTCATAGACTCTGGCAAGATTGTCTGGCGAGATGCCACATCCAGTATCGCTGACATTGAACATGATTTCATGGCCATTGTGCTCTGCCCAGAAATGCACACGGCCGGCTGCCGTAAATTTGAAAGCATTGCTGATGAAATTGCCAACGACCTGCATGACATGGCCTTTGTCAAGATGTGCAACGACATCAATCGGCATAAGCGCAAATGTGAATTCAACTTTCGAATGCTGACGAGCATCGTATTGCGTGAAGATGTCGGCACACATGGCATTGACGCTATTATTCGCATAATCCATGTCGAGTGTGTTCGACTCGATGCACGATAGATCAATGATGTCATCGATGATGCCAAGCAACACTTTATTGTTGTTATGAACAATTTCCGAATACATTCGGGCTTCCTGGCTGTCAATACTGTTTGCGATAAGATCCGAAAAGCCCACAATGGCATTGAGAGGTGTTCGTATCTCGTGGCTCATATTTGCGAGGAACTGCGACTTTAGCATATCAGCTCGTTCAGCCTTATGACGCGTTTCGATGAGCATCTTCTCATTTTCCTTGCTCTGAGTGATGTCTATCGAAATACCGATAACGACATCTGTCAAACGGAGGAACTGCGTCTTTATGTAATGCAGCATGCCGTCGTCGTGCATGACGCGCAATTCATGTTGGAACGAGTCGATATCACCAACAAAGATTCGGCCCAGCAGCGAGCCATAGACCTCAAGATCCTCCGGCACGACATTCTTGCAATATGACAATGTACGCACGTAAGGCGTCTCAGGCGCAATGCCCAGGTTGATGTTCCACTGTTCTGAGACATAGCCATTCTTGCTGTCAGCGAACCAGCACATACCAATCATTGCAAACTTTCCGATTTCAATGAAGTAATGATAGAACATGTCTATCTCGTGCTCTTGCGAAACAATGCGGCTATTATCAATAATCACAAGCATATAGCCCGAAAAGCAACCGTTTTTATACAGTTTCGACATCTGACAGATGACGTCGAGAGGCTTTTGCTTTGTGCTCTTATATTTTTTTGTCTTCTTGAAATTATACTTGAAATGAGTAATCGCAGTGTCATTATTGCGGACATCATTCAGGAATTCCTCACTCAGATTTGGATTTTCAAACAATTGAAGGCCCAATATGGATTCACGTCCACCAACAACGCCGAACATATCGATCAACGTGTCATTCACGTATATCAGCTCACCCTTTTCATTAAAGAACTCAATGCCTGCCGGCAGATTGTTATATATCGAATTCTGGAACTCTATCTCGTTGCGACGCTCAATCTCCTCGCGAACCTCCTTGTCGATGTTACAAGCAACGCCGATCACTCTCTCCGGAACGCCATTGGCATCACATGACGTCACCTTGCCTAATATCTCGTACCACTCCATGTGGCCCGTATTCGAATTACGCATCCTGACTTTGAGAGCAATCTCGTTCGATGTGCCATTCAGAACATCGAAATGCGCCTTGCGGAACTTCTGATGATCGGCCTTATGAACATTCTGATATGTGTCCTGTTCGCTGTGCAAGCTCATCTGGAATTCCTTGCCGTTGAATTCCGACAGCTTTCTCTCACCCGTCTGACACATCCATTCCCACGTGGTGAATTTACCAACGATACAAGACTGTGTAATCAGCGACAATTGGTCCTCCGACTCCTTTTGGAGCATGAGTCGCTGCATGCAAAGCGAAATCCAATTTGCAATCATCTCGACCCACTGACGATCAAATGCGCTCCACTCCGATCGCGTCGGGCTGACAACAGCGAGAATGCCCCAGTTCTTTCCATTGCCAAGGTGTATTGGCACGACAATCATCGCTTTTACACCATTGCGAATGAAGAATTTCTCCTCTGTGACCCACTGCTTGTCAAGCGGATTTTTTTCATCAAAGAAATGCATGCAACCTGTTTCGCAGGCGTTTTGGAGCATACGCGAATAGATCGGATAGTCCTGGACAACAGCCTCGCCATGCTGGTCGATCACCGTAGCGCCGACACTCTCAACCATCGTGAACATGTCGCCACTGTCCCAACGCACAAAACCCGTGCGTACGCCTGTCATCTGCTTCTTGATTGTCGAAAGAATCGTATGAACACCATCAGCAAAATCCGTCTCATTCGACAACAGATACAACGCTTTGAACATCGGCTCGAGCGTCTCAACGCTAATGCCCGACAAAACAATTCGTTCACCAACCTCCTCGTCGCTCATCAGACGTGCCGTTCCCATGTAATGGAGATGACCGATCACATCGCGCGAACTTTTTATCTTATGGATTTCAAGCCAAACAGAACCTTGTGTCGAAGTGATTGGGAAACACCATTCCGTACTGCTTTTCAATTTGCTCCCGACATTCATTCGGAAATCTTCAGGCAACTTGAGAGCAAACTCCTGCATCGTGACGATTTCATCGCTAAAGCCAAGCAACTTTGTCAGACTTTCACTCAACATGAAGGTCTGATTGTCCATATCAGCGTCCCAGAAACCAACGCCGCTATCGACAAGTGCATTAAATATTGATTGGCCTTTATTCATCTAGCGTTTTTCACTTGTTCATCGTCTCTCAAAGATAATCATCTTTTTGGAAATCCAAAACTTTTCACACATTTAAACGAATAAATATGCTTTTTGTTCTGCTTTACGACATATAAAGTTCAGCATAAAACGCAAGAAAGGAGAAATGTCCGCAAACATTTCTCCTTTTCCCTCGATTGACAGGGCACAATATGAATTTCTTACTAGATAAGTCCGCGATCTTTCAGCGCCTGAAGATCCTCTGGCGTATCAATCGACAGACTTTCAAGTTCTGTCTCCATAACTGCAATCTTATAACCATTTTCAAGCCAACGCAACTGCTCAAGACTCTCACATTTCTCAAGAGTTCCACGCTCAAGCTTGGTGATGGCCATCAATACATCCGAACGATAGCCATACAGACCGATATGATTATAGAAAGTATGCTTTTGATGCCACTCTTTTTCGTCAACACCACGCAAATAAGGAATTGGCGAACGGCTGAAATAGAGTGCATCGAAATTTGCCGAAACGACAACTTTCGGTTTGTTTGGGTTGAAGAGATCCTGCGCATTGTCTGCCTTCTTGACAAGCGTAGCAATCTCTGTCTCAGGCTTCAAGAATGCCTTTGCAAGAAGTTCAATCTGCACAGGACTGATAAAAGGCTCATCGCCCTGGATATTGATGACGGCAGAATATTTCCTGCCGGTAGAAGCCTCAACTTTTGTCAGTGCCTCAGCGCAACGGTCTGTACCACTCTGATGTGTAGTTGCCGTCATGACGACATTGCCGCCAAACGCCTTGACAGCATTCTCGATACGTTCATCGTCTGTGGCAACATAAACATCTGAAAGAATCTTTGATGCCTGCTCATAGACGCGCTGAATCATTGGCTTTCCACCAATGTCGGCAAGTGGCTTTCCTGGGAAACGTGTAGATGCAAAACGCGCAGGGATGAGACCCAGGATATTTGAAAATTCGCTCATTATTATCTTTGCTATGTTATTTGGCGCAGAGAATCCACGCCTTCGAGAATCCTTGTATTTTCCGCACAATGCGGTTCTGTTTTACGGCCTCATCGTGCGTTGCGAAACTTGCAGCCGAAACTCTGAATCGATTGTCCGAATTGAGTATCTCAAGACCATCAACACCACGCTTTTTCATCGTCTCGACATATTCATCGGCTTCTGCCTTGTTTGGAAAACTACCGACAATGATGTGATATGAAGGCATTTCTGCTATAACCTCTTCCGTCTCGGCTTCAGACCCTGTTTCTGCAGCAACGGCATTCTGTATGTCCAAAACACTGGCAATGATATTTGCCTGTGAATATTGCTTTGAAACCTCTGTATCAATAGTCTCAGAACCAATAAGGACCATGCCGATGAGCATTGCAGCAGATGCTGCAATACGTCGTATCTGGCCCGACGTGCGTGGCAAGGAGATCAGTCTCTCGCGTTGTTCGCAGACTGGCAAAACAGAAAAACCGTAGCTGTCTGCAAGGAAATTGACCGATGTATCTGGAATAAAAATGATGCTTAGACCAATCGTACGGAGAACACCAACGCCATCAATATTGGCTTTGCCATTTGATGCAAGTTGCTGCTTGAGCATATCAACATAGCTTACGACCATGTCATTAGCCTCCTCAATGCCCACATTCATTCTGCGGACAATTTCGCTTGCGAGGAAACCATCGTTATGCTTTAGCGACTGATTAAACAAGACCTCCTTACGAGGCGGAAGCATAATGCCGCGCTTCTTGTCAATCTGGGCAGCAACTTCGTTCGAAATGAATGCACCCAGACCTGGCAATATCAAGCAATTGTGTTCGAACAACACATCTGCAATATATGACGGATCAAACTTCATCTTCTTCTCCTTTATATGATGTCATGCAAATTTATCACAATTGCACATAAACCCAAAAACAAGTTTTCGTCCAATTGTCAATAAGTCCTGTTGATAAACATCAAAACACTTGATTTACAAATCATTGCAAAGTCAAGAACTATATCATTCTCCCAGTACTGGAACACTAACGCTGTCCGGATAAGTCGCTGCAATTTCGTCGAGACATGCAAACACCTCGGCAACTGTCGGCGATTGCAGCATACGTATTTTCAACTGTCTGAAATCAGGCAATCCCTTGAAGCTGACGGCCATATGACGTCGTATGTGTAAAATCGCCCGACGTTCATCGCCAATCCAATCAAGCGTGTCCTGAAGCTGACGCTTGATGCGGTTCACATGTTCGGGAATAAGCGGCGATGCTATCTCTTCGCCTGTCTGAAGGAAGTGCTTGACCTCCTGGAAAATCCACGGGCGACCGATTGATGCACGACCAATCATGACAGCATCAACTCCATATCTGTCGAAATTCTCTTTTGCCTTTCGCGCAGTACAGATATCGCCATTTCCGATAATCGGAATATGCATTCGTGGATTATTCTTCACTTCACCAATGAGAGTCCAGTCTGCCTCTCCTGTGTACATCTGCGCACGTGTACGGCCATGAATTGTCAGCGCACTGATACCGACATCCTGAAGACGCTCTGCAGTATCAACGACGAATTTCGAATCCTCATCCCATCCTAAGCGTGTCTTGACTGTTACCGGAGTGTGTTTGACGGCCTTGACAATTTCAGCCGTCATCTCAACCATCTTCGGGATATTGCGAAGCATTCCTGCTCCCGCACCTTTTCCCGCGATTTTCTTGACCGGACAGCCAAAGTTTATGTCAATAATATCCGGATTTGCCTCCTCGACAATCTTCGCCGCCTCAACCATTGGCTCAATCTCGCGGCCATAAATCTGAATGCCCACAGGACGTTCCTCATCCATGATATTCAGTTTCTTCATAGACGAGGCAATGTCTCGGATAATAGCGTCGGCACTGACAAACTCCGTGTACATCAAATCGGCGCCATATTGCTTGCACAATCGGCGGAATGGTATGTCGGTGACATCCTCCATCGGCGCAAGAAGCACCGGCTGATGTCCGAGATCAAGAGATCCTATCTTCATCGTATGCAAAAAAACAAAAACAACAAAAGCGGGAAATCAAACGCTTTCCCGCTTTATCTTTTTTAGCCGTCGTAGAATTATTCTGCCTGAGCTGCAGAATCTGGCATGCTGATTGGAGTGCCGAACGAAGGAGCAGCCTGCTGTGTCTGCACGTTCTGCATAACCTGGTCAACCTCTGACGAACCTGCCTGAACGCCCGATGTTGGAAGGAACGCTACAGATACGAACGAAAGAACCATGATTGTAGCACCAAGTGTCCATGTTGCCGACTCAAGGAAATGCGTTGTCTTACGAACGCCCATCAACTGCTGCTGACCTGCAAAATTCTGTGCAAGACCACCACCCTTTGCGTTCTGAACAAGAACGGTGATGACCAAGAAAATACAAACTACAACTATCAGCCAAGTGATTACTGTGTACATTGTTATGTGTGTTTAATCGATTAACTTTTCTATTTCTGAAATTCGAGATGCAAAGTAACTGCTTTTTTCTGGATTTTTCAAACTTAACTTGCGGAATATGTTGATTGCTTTCGCATATTGCTTCTGTTTTACATAAAGATTGGCAAGAGTTACCGTAAAAGTACTCTCATTTTCCATGTTGCTCTTCTGTTCCCTGCGAGCAGCTTCTTCCGAATCGCCAACGATTTTTCGCTTGCCAAGATTTTCTGCCCCAAGACCATCGAGAAACGCTTCGATAAGGTCGATATCTCGATGACGGCTATATTGTGGCTCAGCAGAAATTGCTTCTCCGCTCTGACTGTTGACATGATTGATCCACTCGCCAAAAGTGCATTGCTCAATCTTTTCAACACTCTCAGGAATATCCTCGACAGAATACGGACGAACATCAGACAAGCCCATCTGCGGCAATTCGTCGGACACATCCTGGAAATAATCCTCCATTGGCTGTGAGCCTGACGGCACAGAATCAGACTTCGGAGTCTCCGTCACAGGCTGCTCAACCACGACAATAGGCTGCTGCTTGATGAGTCTGTAGAGCGCTGCACGATTATGAACATGAACAGAAGCCTTTTTCAGTTCCATGTCAAAGCGCACATCACCAGTGATGCTCATATTTTTCAGCATGAGCATCCATCCTGCATCAAAATACGGACATTCCTTGACAATCTCCGAAAGAGATGTCAGACTTTGTCCGTCAAGCGAAAACGGATCTGATATCGAAGTATAGAACTGCTGTGCATTCATTGACTACCAGTCTGCAAAAGCCTTGTTAAAGATATTTTGAGTCAACTCATCAACAATGAGGGTGACAAGATCGCTCTCGACATCCGCAAGGTTGTTTTCCGAGTCATAGTCCTGATATGCAGAAAAAGTCTGCTCCCAATCTTTCTTCGGATCCTTGAAGTTCCTGCACTTTATCTTGACGCCTACGGTGAGACGCGTCTGAGCAGAAACAGCATCAGCCTTCAAAGCCATTGGCTTAGTGGAATATGAAGTGATATTGCCAGAAAATTCAATATCGGCCTGATCTTCGCTCAGCACGAGGCGCGACTCCTTTTGGATTCTATCCTTAAGTCCATCTGTCAGAGTCTGACTGAGGTCCGGATTGATGAGCGGAGCACGATTGTTGATATACTGAACGGAATATGTTCTAAGATTCTCTGGTATAGACGCACCACTCATGGTTATGCTGATGGTACACGACGCAGCAATGAGGGCAACAATTACGATAAATATATAAATCAGACGTTTCATTCAGGATCTTATATCATAGTTATGTATCTTTCTAAATAGCGTACGCTCCGAAATACCCAGTTCAGCTGCTGCTTTTCTGCGATTTCCGCGATATTTATTAAGAGCACGCGTGATAAGTTCTTTCTCGCTATCCGAAATTGAATATACGTCAGGCGAAACGACTTCTGGCGTCACTTCTGTCACACGAGCTTCATCAGTCTGACTGTCTCGCCCCACATTTTCAAACGAATAGACACTATTTTCAGCCGACTTGTCAAACTCCGAAATCTTCGATGACAAGAAATTGCCATCCTCCGTCTGATATAGGCGCTTTATAATCTGCGCATTTTCCTGGCTTACTCTATCACCATTGCCATTGATAAGCTCAACGACAAGTTTCTTGAGGTCGGTAACATCTTTGCGCATGTCAAAAAGTATCTTGTAGAGTATCTCACGCTCGTTGCTATACGAATGTTGCTCAGATGCGCCAGACATCACGAGCATTTCTGAAGATCTTTTCGGGATATAAGGCAAAATGTCATTCGCATCTACAGCTCTTTTCTCGGAAAGCACCGTTAGCTGCTCGGCAAAATTCTTCAACTGGCGAACATTACCCGGCCATTCATAAGCCTTGATCGCATCAATTGCCGAATCACTAAGGCGAACTGGCTGAATATGGTTTTTGTCAGCAAAATCATTCGTAAAACGATGGAAGAGCGCAGGGATGTCATTGCGACGATTGCGCAACGATGGGACATGAACCATCACGCCATTTAGACGATAGAACAGATCCTCGCGGAAACGGCCATGAGCGATGGCATCTTCAAGGTCAACATTCGTGGCTGCAATGATACGGACATCAGTCTTCTTGACAGCCGAAGAACCAACGCGCATATATTCGCCTCGTTCAAGAACACGAAGGAGCTTTGCCTGTGTTGACAAAGGCAACTCGCCAATCTCGTCAAGGAAAATCGTTCCTTTATCAGCCATTTCAAAATAGCCCTTTCGCTCGCTGATTGCACCAGTAAAAGCGCCCTTTTCATGACCAAAAAGTTCAGAGTCGATGGTTCCTTCAGGAATACCACCGCAATTGACCGCAACATAATTGTTATGCTTTCGCGGACTATAATTATGAATAATCTGCGGGAAGAACTCCTTTCCGCTGCCGCTCTCACCGATAATCAGAGCAGAAAGCTGAATCGGAGCGACTTGAACAGCCGTAGAAATAGCCTGATTGAGCATCGGATCATTACCGACGATGCCCAGATTTTTCTTTATGCTCTCAATAATTCCGCTATCCATAATCATGTAATTTGCCTTGCAAATATAAATGAAAAATCAAATAATATCAAGTCAATCCAAAAAGAAAGGAATCCCCCGGAATTATCTCCGGAGGATTCCCCTTATCCAAGTGG
>JAKSLG010000032.1 GCA_024401295.1 Bacteroidales bacterium
CCACAACAGACTCGTTGGGGCGATTCTCAATCGAAATACCCTTCACCAAGCAAGCTGAGATACAGCAAATCCAAGTATCGAAAGCAGGCTATCAGAACTGGACAGGCACTTTCCGCCCTTCGCAGATTCATCCATGGAACATTGCCTTGGAGCGGATTTAAACGTGCCTCACGCACACGCTGTCGCTTCACATGACATCAGAATCCATACATCACACCTTTGCGGTGCTTCGGGCGGTATCTGTTCGTAAAGGTGGAGCAGGCATCATCAGAATTGTCAAACCGGAGCGGTAGGCCTATGCCAAGACACAGTTCCAAGCCTTTGGGCATTCGCTTCCCTGAAACGTTATAGGCGTTGATGTTGATTGGCACAGCCGTCTCTGCATGTTCCATCTCGGAATAGGAATCGACGAAGCCACGATGATAGCTGGCTTCGAGCCGAACAGACAAAGTGACGATGCCACAGTCAATGTCGCTTCTGATGCCCAGACCTGCATACGCACCTACATGAATGGCGGCCATGTTCGCCTTGCCGATGTCGATGGTCTCATCCATTGCAACTGGTGCTGAACGGTCGATATGAATTTGTCCGCCAAGCAGATAGCCAGCCTCTGCACCGCCAAAAACGTAGGGCTGGAAAGCATCGGCGAGTTTCAGCCGTGCCAAAACAGGAACACGCAAATCGGCATATTTAGAATGGATGGAGTAATTGACATCCGCGCCTGAATAATGCTGATAATTCATCGAAACGCCTCTCTGGGCAAACATCACTTCGGGAGCGATGGACACGATGCCGCCCAGCGGAACATCTACATAAAGTCCACACATCGGAGCCATATACAGTTCCTGCGTCAATTCCGAAAGATGCTTTTCCGAATAAGCCATGCCCGGCATAGCCAAGCCTCCCTTTACGCCTATCGAAACACTTTCCGTATTTCGGTTTCCAACCTGCGAAAAACCGACTCTTGGCAGCAGCAACGTCATCACCATGATTACAAGCAGCCTCTTCATTGTTCACCTCCTTCCACATCAAGGCGCGAAGCCATGCCGTTGCCGTCCTTATAGATGAAATAGGAGCCTGGTTCATACTGTGGAATAAGCCCGTTTGAATCGTCGCTGACTTCCATGACGACTACCGCAAAATAAAGGTTGCGGATGCCTTCAGCATCTATGCTGCCTTTTATCACGATGCCACGTTTCATATCGACATGAAAAGATGTCTGAACAAACGAAACTTCGTATGCCTTGTTTTCAATAAAATACACCGTGAAATCGTTCCCCGAACCCATTACAAATGCCGTATCAGTCACTTGCTCAAGAGCCTCCGTCAATTCCACGCGCACCACGCCATTTTGCTGCTCGGAAAATCGCAGACTGACATTCGGTTCCGGATCCGACGGGTTTAGTGGCCATCCTGCAATATTTGAAGCAACACGTTGTTTGGGTGCTATCACATAGTCACCTTCAATATTGGCAGGAACATAACCTTGAGGCACATTGCCAAACGCCTCCCCGAATGCCTGCATGGTCGAATCGGGTATCACACTTAAAATGTCATCAATGTACGACTCCGTGCCAACCGGAATGATTGTCGTTTCGTCGTTCTTGGTGCAAGACACAGAAGCGACAACCAAAGTCAGCAAAAAAAACCTTACAATCTTAACCTTCATATTATTAATATTCATATTAACATTTTGCAGTATTAATCATTTTTACCTATTCACTGACACTTGTTTAACAGTCTTGCCCATTGTCGTCTCGATTTCGAGCAAATACAAAGCTGGTTTCAACGACGACAGATTAAGCGAGACATGATTTTCCTTGCCATATTCTTGGGCAGCAAGAATTTGCCCCAACGCATCCACCACCTTAATCCCTGTAATTTCTTTCGCTTCAATGGTCAGATTGCCATTAGTCGGATTCGGGAAAATCTTCGCTTCAACAACATTTTCATTCACGCCAAAATAGCCGGCATTGATTCGTAGTGTTCGGGTCGTTTCGCCGCACGACAAGGAATAAAACGAAACCGTAAGTTCAGCCGTTCCTGGAGCACCCACAAACAGAAGACATCCGTTTTCATACGTTTCCACAATACGCCAATCAGGGTTTGACAATTCCCATGAGTCAAAACTCAAAATGTCAGAAGAATTCATATAATAACGGTATAATCCGGAAATCAAGTCAGATGCCACATACACCTGACTTTCGCCTTGTATAAGATACGAATTTTGGGAGCTGTTCACCGTATAATGGTATTTGTATATGATGCTGTCACAACCTTGCTGCGAGAACAAAGTTTCGCCATAGCCGATGAAATCGTCATAATGGACAACTCCATTCCATTCAGCGGAATCGCAAACCGTTAGGAAAGCGTTTTCAGTCACGGCTTGAATGATCTGGGTGTGCATTGTGACAATGCTATCGCAGCCCAAAGAACTGTCCAAAGTCACCGTATAAGTCATGCCGTCAAGGCAAGTGTGCTGATACCATTCAAAAGGGGCACAAGCAATGGAATCGAACTCATGCTCCATTGCATCAGCAAGCCTGAAATGCATCGTAACAACACTGTCGCAACCTTGCACCGATTCAAAAACGTGAGTATAATCGCCATCTTGGTCGCAGTGATATTCATACCAATCGTACTCTTGGCAGGATTGAAATGCAAAATCACTTGACATCGCTTCGCTGAAATGCAAATGCATCGTCACGATGCTGTCGCAGCCATTATGGGCAGTAAAGGTCTGCTCATAATCTCCATCTTCATAATAGGTCATTCCATTCCAGACAAACGGAAGACAAGTTTGTTGGTCGAACTCTTGACGGACAGCATCCGTAATGGTCAGATGAAGCAACACCGTACTATCACATCCCATCTGGCTTTGAAATGACTGCTCATAGTCGCCACTTTCCGTATATGTATCAAGACCCCAAGTATAAGCATAGCAGGATTCTCGTTCAATCTCTTCATAATAATCCTGAGCTACAGTAAGATGCAATACAAAAGTACTGTCGCAGCCATCAGGATTTTCCACCACATAGGAATAATCGCCATCGGCATCGTATGTTTGTCCATGCCATACGAACTCTCCACAACTGACCTGAGTCTCTTCCATCGTAAAGGCATCGCCTATTTCAAGATTCATAATCAGCAAGCTATCGCAACCTTGAGCGTTTTCCAAGACATGATAATAAATGCCTGGTTCCGTATAAACGCTACCATACCACTCATACGACTCGCAGGCCGTTACATCGAACTCGTGTTGGGAACTATGACGAATAGTCAAAGGAAGCGTATAACGGAGATTGCAGCCGAATTGGTTTATCGTATCGAAATAGTATGTTCCACTTTGGTTATATAACTGACCATGCCAAACGTATTCATCGCATTCCGTAACCGAAGGCAAAGTCACGGTTTCGCTTTCATGGATTGTAAGAGGCAGATATTCAGTGCAGACACAGCCCCATTCATTAATCGTTTCATGCGGATAAGTGCCTGATTCATCGTAAGTAGTGCCATACCACTCGTAATTATCACAAGCTGAAACCGGATCAAGATATAAATCATCACCAAAATGGAGCGTCAGATTCAGGACAAATGTGCTGTCGCACATTCCAGATCCTCCAGGAACCGTAATGGAGTCTATCGTATTATGTGTATAAGTCTGTCCTGAACGAGGCCAATAATATTGGTCACACTCCGTGACATATTGCACTTGACGGAATGCATCGCTGATAGTCAGATGCAGGATTTCAAGCCGATCGCAGTTTTGCTCATTGGTCGTCATAAAGGTCTTGTCACCACTCGTGTTGTATGTCACACCATGCCATGTATATTCTTCACAGGCATCGACAGCCATCTCAACCGTATCGCTATGATGAATCGTAAGCGGCAAATGCTGAAGGAGCGTGCAGCCCCACTCATTAGTTGTCGTATAATCATATAATCCCGAATTAGTATAGGTAATTCCATGCCATGTATATTCATCACATTCTTCAATTGGCGGCAAGGTCTCTTCAGTGGCGTGATGGATGGTTAGGTTCAAGATAATCAGACTGTCGCAACCAGATGGATTTGGCTTTACATATTGCCAAATGCCATCGTTCGAATAAGTCTGCCCCGAATACCCCGTCCATGTAAATGATTCACATGCATGTTGATTGATGGTGCGCTGAGGGCGAGGCACAACCGTAACATTCACCGTTGCTTCAGCCGATTGGCCATTGCAAGTGATTTGGTATCTGAAGGAATCCGATCCGGCAAAACCATTGTCTGGTGTATATTGCATAACACCATTTGCATAGCTTGCTGAACCATGTCCTGGCTGTTGTATGATACTACAGGATAAATTATTACAACTTTCAAAAACAATGTCGTTGTCAAGAAAATCAATAATGACCGTGTTCTCATAACATGTAGATACCACGTCATTTCCCGCAGCCATTTCTTCTAACGAAACCGTACAATATGCTTCACTATCACTGCCCAATTCACAGAAAGAAATATCATCAAGACCAAAATCATTTCCGCCACCCGTCGTGTTCTGATTCAAGATGGTAATGGTTGCAGATGTCGAATTGCCACTATTCCAAATTTGATAAAACTGCAACCATGTATTCAAGCTGTTCGGAGCAGTAAACACATCACCAATCTGTTGACCGTTAATACTGAATTGAAGAATAGCTTCATCGTGAGCACAAACCGTACAAACGTATGTGGAAAAAGCATAATTCGTGTTTGGCTGAACCGGAACAGTTTCTGTCCACACATTGGTACCTGATACGGTAGCGCCATTGATAATCATAAAATTACCTGAACCGCCATGTCCATGACCTTCAAAATTCAGATGATGACTATGCGCATCCGAATCAACATAATAGGTTCCCTCTGCACCAAGACTTGTACTATAGCGATATGCCGATGTGAACCCTGTATTTCCTTGCTCAAAGTCGCCATTCACAACAAGTTCAGGACCTTGGCCAAAGCCCGTACAGGTATAAGTCGTCGTTACGATAGGCGATGCTACAGTAACGGGGCCTGTCGTATTACTCAAACCTTCTGCTGGCGACCATTGGTAAAAAGTCGCTCCCGAAGCCGTTAATGTGACGGATTCGCCTGGCTGAATGACAGCATTAGGCGGCGTGATTATTACATTTCTGGAACCATTTTCCTGAGCGAATCCACATGTTGAAACGAAAAACAGCAAGAACACTATTATTGTTTTCTTATCCATGACAATTATATTCTTTGAAAAAAAATCCATTTGGCAAAGAAATTGCAAAAATAAATTTTACACAAACATCCTCAAACATAAAGAATGGCACATTTTACCACATAACACGATTCTATATTTTCTTGCGTCGTTATCTATCATCTCACCACATTCACTTTCACATTGGCCACGCCATTACGGGTTTTCACTTGA
>JAKSLG010000033.1 GCA_024401295.1 Bacteroidales bacterium
GCGTCTATGGTGGTCTTTCTCGTGCTCTTAAGAACCTTATGGCGGACGGCATCATTGAGTACACGATTCCCGAAAAGCCGCGCAGTCGTCTGCAGAAGTATCGCCTGACCCCCAAAGGCCGCCAAATGCTGGCGCAGAAAGGACGCTGATGTACCAGATTCCCATCGCCCACAAGAAATGCGCGACCTGCCGCTGGTGGTCCGGCCGCCGCAAGCTCATCTTCGTCGGCGCAAATCCGCAGTTCGTTTCCGTCGAGCCGATATCTGACTTGCCCCGTATCTGCTTCCATTGCATCAAGTGGGAGAAACTGTAATATGAGTTTGTCGATATTGGGTAAAGTATTGGGCGTTTGTTGCCCAGTTGTGGGATGGGCATGCATGGCCAAGGATGCCTATGATGTGTGTACTAAGCCTCGACGTGGGTCGGTTCAAATGTTCTGCATGGATCATGTGAAGCCGATTCGGGGGAGCATTGTATGTTGTGATTTTGCTGGCCATTTCGAGCATTCAGGTGTCTACGTGGGAGGTGGTTTGATTGTTCATCGGGATGGGGATGGTTAGTTGGCAAAAGTGGACATGCATGAATTTCTTAGACGGCTTGGTGGGTGTAATCCATCTGTTACGGTCTTCGTTTCTTGTTGCGATGATGCTCCTGTCGGGGGACGGGCGATAGCGAATCGAGCATTGTCGGCGTTGTCTGATCCATCTCTGGCGCATGGCTATAATCTTCTGACGAAAAACTGTCGTCAATTCAGCCAGTACTGTGTGAGTGGATCCGTTGATAATGGGCTTATGGATTTCTCGTTCTCCAATCTTGAAGATGTCTTGAAGCGTGAGCTTGGCATGAACAGCTGGCGTGTTTGGGATGGATGTTGGGAGATTGCTTAAATTATGAACTTTAAATCGAATATATCGCGAGCGTTAATTCATAGACGAGAAGCTGCTGACAAGAAATTAGTGGATGCGCTCGCCCAATGTGTCAAAGCATCATCAGAGGGCTATGAATTGGCGAAGAAGAATGCTAATGCCCTTATTGCTGCGATTGGACAAATGAAATCACAGCTGTCTGATTCGATGTCACGCAATGGTGTGCTTTCCAAAGGGTCTGATGAATGTAAAAAAATTATAAAGGCACAATATCGGGAGATCATTGATCGGCTTGATGAATATGAGCAGACTATTGTGTTGGACTTGGAGCGGCGTTGGCAAGAGAAAAAGGGGTTTAGCATTGTAGTGTTTGGCCGAACCATGGCGGGGAAGTCGACTTTGATGTCAATTTTAACGAGAGGGAATGAAGAATTTATTGGGAAAGGAGCGCAGCGGACCACAAGGGATGTCAGGCGTTATTTATGGAAGGGGTTAGAGGTAATTGATGTGCCCGGTATTGCGGCCTTTGGCGGTGATGAGGATACGCGCGTTGCATTTGATGCAGCCCAATCGGCAGATTTAGCACTCTTTCTAATGACGGATGGCGGGAATACACCTGAAGAAGTCCAGGGATTTGCAGATTTACGCAATTCAGGAAAGCTTTGTCTTGGGGTTGTTAATGTTCAAGACCAATTGGTATATCTGCAGAGATTCCCAAATGAACCGACAATCGTTGATGAGGCGATAAAGGGTGTCTCCGAAAAAATTAATTCAAAGGACACGTATAGGGAGATTCAATGTTTCGCTGAGAAAGTGTCGGCTAAATCGTCCGGAATCCGCATTGATTTTACGATTGTTCATTTGCTTCTTTCTCAGTTGTCACAGAGAAAGATCTTTGCGCAGTATGCAGAGCGGATGCGTAAGGAGAGTCAGGTTCGTAGGCTGATGGCGAAAATTTGTCATGAGGTTGTGACTAACGGTCCTTTTTTTCGGGTTAAGGGTTATGTTGATGGTGTGGTGAAACCTATGGTGGATGGTATTTGCATTCTTTTTAGCGGGAGTGCGATAAATGCCAGCCAGGGCCGCATGATGCTCGACAAGGTGCGCCAGCTGAAAAAATGGAGAGATGATTTTATCGCAAATTCGGATCAGCGCCTAAAAAATGCAAATGCGGCGTTTGAGGAGTCTATGATGCGTGACATAGACGATTTTGCGGCGGAAAATTATGAGAACTCTGATGCGCTGATAAAGTGGCAGAAAATAATGATGGATTCGGTTGCCTATAAGAAATGGGGAAAGGTTGTTGCAGAAATAGGAGAAGAGTGTTCTGAAAAGTTGAGAGAGGTGCAACATGAAATAGAACGAGAGTTCTCATTCGTTAAGGCTTCTGCAGAAAAGGAGGAGTTTGAAACTGGAGATTTTTCGGATTCTCGGAAAATCTGGAATTGGAGCGTTCACGCATTGTCGTCAGTTTTGACGGCTGCAAGCCTGTTCACCGGGGGAGTTACCGCACTTATTGCTGGAGCAGTGGAGTTGATAGGAGGATTTTTCTCCAGTTGGTTTGAGAATAAGGAGGAGAAAATTCGAAGGGCTCGTTCTCGCTTGAGCGCGCAAGTCAATAAAGTTACGCATGATTTTTGCCAAAAACAAGGCAAAAACATTTTAGACGCATTCTATGAGAAGATTAAACGGTGCAGAATCGACGTTGTTGTGAATTCCCAAGTTAATGTTACAAATGGTTTGTTCCATCTTGCCGATGCTGGTCGGGCATTGGCAAAGTCCTTGATTGTTGAGGTTGGAAAGATTAATCATCAACTTGTCATTTATGCGTTGCGGTCACTTGGGTATTCAAGATTTGCGGATGACATCTTGCGAGTTGCACGTATACCTGGTAATGTGGTCGCCATCGCGTTAAGAGATGGCGCACGATTGCCGGATGAGTTCGGAAGAAAGTTTTCGGCACTAATGAAGGAGCGTGTTGTTTATGTAAGGTGGCGAGACATTGGCGGATTGGCTAATATGGAATGTCAAGTCAGTCGTGATAATATCTATGCGGCCAAGATTATGATAAAAAGTATTTTACACAACAAATGTGAATTAAACGACGTACACATTGATCCCAAACTCGGGATTGTGCATTTGCAGTTAGATGAGGCATGCTTGTCATTGACAGAAAAAACAGAGCTCTTGAACAATATCAAATTGGCCGAGCAAATTACGGCCTTACACATAGTTAAGGAGGAAAGATAAAATGCACCAGCTTGTTGCACTTCAGGAAAAGGGAAATGAACTGATCGTCGAAGTTGAAAAGCTTCTTAGTCAATCGCGATCTCAGAATCTGCAAAAGCTTGCTCGTGAGATTCCTCATGCCGTGCTTGAGGATGGTGGAGGTGTCCTGGTGGTCTTTTGCGGCCAGCAGAGTGCTGGAAAATCGTCGATTATAAGTGCTTTGACAGGGCGGAGTGATGTTAAGATCGGTGGTGGGATCGTGACGGATGAGGTCAAGGGATATGCGTTTGGGGGAATTACAGTGGTGGACACCCCCGGGATTCTAACGGGCGTCAGAGAGGAGCATGATGCGAAATCATATGAAGCGATATCCAAAGCTGATCTTGTCGTGTATGTTACAACGAGTCAATTGTTTGATACCACTCTTCAACGCGACTTCTCTCGACTTGCGTATGAACGCAACAAGGCACCTGAAATGATGCTTGTTGTCAACAAGATGTCAGATAATTCCGATGCTGCACGCAAGGTTAAGCTCGGAACTTCTGGGGAGGCAGGGACGTTGAGCGTAATGGTCGCACCTAAAAGCCCGGAAGATTTTTATACGACGTTCATTTGTTGTGAAGATTGGTTTAAGGCTCAGAAGACAACAAATGAAATTCTTAGGTCGGAAATGATTAAAAATTCCGGCATTAAAGAACTAGAGGAAACTCTTGAACGATTTGTTAAGGATAAAAAGATTGCCGGCAAGTACACAAAAGCACTTACACGGCTAGAATATGTGCTGGAAAAGGCTCTCGCCGAAGACTCAACTGGCGACGAGAATATGGATGGTCTCGAAATATTGCTGCTTCAGAAGAAGAATACATTGCTTGATGTGGAGAAGAACGTTCGTAGCAGGACTGCGGGCATAATTCAAAGAGGGGGTGCAGAGATACGAGATAAAGGGAGAACGATTCTTGGGATGTTTGATACCGATCAGGATGTGGAAGGAGAATGTAAGGGAGCGGATGCTTTTGTCAAAAAAATTACTGAGGATGCAGCGAAGCAGATCGAAGGTGTCCTTATGAGTGAGATGAAGAGCGCCGACGAACGTGTTTCGCAGCTTTTTGAAACTGAATTCGCTACACGGTTGAGCGTAAGCTTGTCCTCAGCGGCGAAAAAGGCTGATGTTTCACCAGAAACGGAAAGCAAATTGAAGAATTTGAGTCAGGGGTCGAAAACTGTTGGAGAGTTTCTTGTAAAGCACTCCATTGGGCATGACGGCTTGTCTGGGCTTCGTTCTTTTGCTGGAAGTGATGCACATTCGATAGTACTGAAGGTAGGACATATTTTTGGAAAGAATTTTAAGCCGTGGGAGGCGGTGAAATGGGCGAAGTGGGTTAATGTCGGGGGAAAGGTTATTTCTGTTGCTGGGATTGCATTGACTCTTTTCTTGCAATATCGTGAGGATCGTGCAGAAGAGAAGAAGTCGGCCGAGCGCAGACAGATGAGGATGCAATTGCGGGATGCGTTCAATGGTACGGCGGATGCCATTGAGATGAAATTTGATGAAACGATTAACAGTTTTGTTGCAGAGAATCTTAAGCCGAGGATAGATGAGGTTTCTGGGCAGCTTGACGAAATTCGCCAACTACAAGATCAACATGGGGCTCAATATGACCAATTAGTAGGATGCCTTGCACGAACAAGGGAACTGATTGCGGAAGTTAATGCATTGATGTGATGTTGAGGTTTACTGTACGGCTGCGAGCGCATAACGGTGGAGCGTGTCGGAATGATGGTATAATTTGAAACGGAGGTTTGTCATGAAGAAGGCGGAATCGCAGAATGTCGAATACAAGCGCAGTTGGCATGACGAATACCTGAGATGGGTGTGCGGGTTTGCCAATGCGAAGGGCGGGACGATCTGGATCGGGATCGACG
>JAKSLG010000034.1 GCA_024401295.1 Bacteroidales bacterium
TACACAAAACAATTCAAAGCTAAATGCTTACGTATGTGTACAATTATCCAAATTACATAACGGCGAAATTAACCATTTTTTACCGAACGTAGGCTTCCTATGTCGGATTATTTTGCCAAACCATTCTTATTTATAAAAATTACACTTAACATTTATGTTGTTGAATATAATTAATTTACATGGTTGTTTTTTGGTTTCTGAGGAGTGATAGTCCCACGGCAGCATTGCCGTGGGACTATACAATTCCTATACTCTCAAAACCTCGCTCTTCACATTCTTGGCGTTTCTCCTGTCCTCCCCACCCAGCACGTAATAGTTGAACATCTCGCGACACCGACTCTGTACACGGTCGCCATACTTCTTACGTAGTTCAGGCGAGAGCATCGCAAAATTTGATGTCACGAACGTAACGGTACTGTAGTCAGCTCTGCTTTCAAGTATCAGGCGCAGCAGTTCGTGTCGGTTGCCCATGTAGATGGCCTCCGTCGGCTCACTGCCTAGATCCTGAATGCCGAGCATCGTGGCTTTCTTCATCCAACGCATACTTTCGCCCTCGCAGAATCGGTCCACAATGTCATCCGCGCGATGGTTTATCCACGCCAGGTTCTCATAGTTGCCGTTGAAGTAGAAGCCGAAGCCCCTGATTCCACGCACGAACTCGCGCAGCACCTCCAGTGCCAGGCTCTTTCCAGTGCCAGTCTTGCCGCTAATGAAGATGCCCTTGTTCAAGTCCGCAGGTATCTCTTGCGATGTCTCTGGATCAATGGCTTTGCACGATGGGTCTGCCACCGCCCAAAGCATCAGGTTCTTATAGACAAACGAGTTGTCGTTGTCGATGACGAACGCGGGTGTGGTCAGCCTGCCAATCTGGACCAGACGGTTCCAGCACATCAGGAGCTGCTCGCGCTCCATCGGTTCGGGCGCAACTCGCTCGATGAACGCAATCTGCGGATGCTGCTTGCGTATCTCGCTGAGCACGTCGCCTATGCTTTCTGTTTTTGCCATAGCTTTCTCGTATTAGAACGGACATGGGTTGCCGTTCTCGTCGATTTTGAGCTCGACTTTCGGCAGGTTCTCTTGCGAGTTTCCCCACGCATCGTTTGAGTATTTCACATCCTTCTTCTTGCTCGGCTTGGCGGATTTGCCGCCGCGCCCCATGGCTGGCTTAAACAGTCCAGAATAGCACTGCTTTATGGAGTAGTCCACAATAGCCTCGGCACAATCAATATCTCCGCCCGACAGTTCCGTCAGATACTCGAAATTCTCTTTCAGTATCTTCATATTCCGAAACTTTGGCGACAATTTTTTCTTGTGCGCATACCATCTCTGCATAATGGCTTGCCACCTGTCATCAAGCTGGTTAAAGAAATCATCTTGAATTTTGTTTTTAGGCAAACCAACGCCGACAGGCGTTCCTCCGTCAAAAGAATCGGACGCGTCCGATTGTTTAATACAATACGAAGTATTTAATGTATCTTTCTTTATTTGTTTGTTTATAGCATCCAAATCGGTAACGCCCGTTACGTTTTTCGATGGGTCGCCCATGTCTTTTGCCTGTTTTTCGGTCGTTTTTGGGGGCGGTTCGGAATCGTGCATAGCATTCCCATTTGAGTTTTGGTCGGCTTTTGTTCCCCAGCGCCTTTCGGCACTGCGTCGTCCAGCCTCACGCCGCTCATCAAGCGCACTCTGGTACTGCTCCATCTCGTCTATCAGATTCTGGTCGAAAAAGTGACCACCGTCATCGGTGAGCATAAATAAACCGAAATCCATAACGACAGACTTGACCGTGTTACTCGGGCAGCGCAATGTCCAACCGATCTGTTCAAAATCGACGGGAAGAGAACCGTCCTCCGAGTTACGAAGCAAACTGAGTATGCCAACATAAATTCCGAAACCTTCCCAACCTAGCTTCATGCGCATGGCCACAACGCACGATTTCTCGTGGGCGGTGGAAGACATGCGAAACCACAGTTGTTCGGTCTTCATATACTATGTCTCTTTAGATATTACCATTTGTTTTTTTGATTAAAGGTGCGGAGCGGGCGCAATGCTCGCCCCGCAACCTGATTGATTAAACTTGCTTGTTGTCAGAAGTCGTGTCGGGCACGTCTGCTATCATCTTGTCCTCCTCGTTGATGCCCTCGACGTAGATGTCGAAATGCTTGGCGAGAAACCTGGCGACTGTGCGACTGACGCAATGGGATTTCTTCTTGTAGCCCAGTTCGTTCAGCCGTCGCATGACAGGAGCGTTCTTGTGGATAAGCCGCCCCCATACGTAGCGTTGGCTGAGACCTAACGCACGTGAAATCTCCTGTTTGAGCACGTAGCCCATGCGGAGCTTCTGGCCATTGTTGTTAATGAAGTTGTCCATCTAGTCATCCTCCTTGCCCACTATAGGGCTTCTGATGTTGTGGCGAACATTGGGCATCGCCAGTTTGCCTCTCTGTTGTGTGCTCCATCTAATGCTTTGCATTGTTTAGTACTTGCGTTTGTTGTAAGTTCTGATGTTCTTGCCTGCTGCGATGTCTCTTGCTCTGCGGTTAGTCACGTAGTCATACAGGTCTTCTGCGGGAACCACAAGTCGGTTCTCGTTGTTCAAGAAGAACAAGTCTGGGTTCTTGGTTCGGATGCGTTGCAAAGCCGAACGGCTTTTGAACGGGCAGTTCGGGTACTTCTCTCTGTTAAACAGGCGCTCGTCGCTCATGAAGATCACATCGCCTCTGTTCCAGAATGAGAAGAACTCTTTCGTTTCGCCTCCTTCTTCTGAAGCTAGTCCGAGACTGGCGTGTTGAAGCTTGATCATCTTCTTGATCTCGTCAAGACTCTCTTCGAGAGCTGCATTGTTTTTTAGCTTCTCTTCGATAATTTTTGTGGAGATCTCCTCTATGAGACCTTCTAAAAGCGTTGCGAAGCTACCTAAGTTGTCTATGTTCATGTTTTAATAAATGCCTCATGCGCCTCGCCGTCACGTTATGCGTTTGGTTGCGTTTGGTGTTCGTTACGTTGCGCAAATGAATACAAACTTGCCACTGACTGTTAACAGCTTCTAAATCCGAAACGCAACGAACATATTAAATGTGCGTTAAGTTGCGAATTAGAATAATTGTTCGTACATTTGCCACGTTAAGCTAGCATAATAGCCTATATACTCACGATTACAAGAGTGCAAAGTTAGTAAAATATAATTAAGCGACACTAAATAATAGGCAAGATTTTTTGCCGTATTTTCTTCTTTAATTATGAAAGCAGAACACATAGTTGACAGATTGATGGTGATGTTCGGTTGCGACACGCAGAAGATGTTGGCGCAAAATCTGAACGTCACGGAGGCCTGCATCTCGCAATGGCGAAAAGGAGTCGCACAGGTCAATTACCACGAAATCATAAAACACGCAGTCGAGAAAGGGTTCAACCTCAATTGGCTTATAACTGGAATTGGCGAGAAGAAAATTTCCTTCGGTCGCAGAAACAAAAATGCTCAGGACAGTGCTGAAGCTGATGCGCTCAAAAATGAACTTGCCAAACAGAAACTGCAAACGGAGAAATTGATCGAGCATAACGAGCAATTGCTCAAACTCAATGTTGACCTTCAGGAACAAATGAAGAAGAAGGACAAAATGATTGAGCGACTTATTGAAAAGATTGGGACGAAATAGCCGTCGAAACTGATATTGACTGAGATATGACCAGGTTGATTTGTGGTATTGATTAGCCGAACGAGGTCGGATCTGAAATGATGTTCATTATCTACCAATGAATATAGGTCGGACTCCAATCATGCCTCAGTCGATGCGCAATAGTGTTCAGTCGCATCGCAGTAGAGACGCAATTTAACCTCAGTGGCGACATAATTGACGCACAGTTGAAACCTAGTTTCTGCATGGTCGTAACTCAATAAAGACGCAATCGGTTAGAATGTGCTAACTTTGAAATACATACATTTTATTATATAGACATGAACAAGACGCAATTAGTAGAGGCAGTAGCAGCTAAGGCTAACCTCACACAGAAGGACACAAAGGCTGTCCTCGACGCATTCTATGCAACAGTAGCAGAGCAGGCAGCAAAGAGCGAGCCTATCGTCATCACTGGCTTCGGCTCATTCTCTGTATCAGAGCGTGCAGCAAAGGAAGGTCGCAATCCTGCAACAGGCGAAAAGATGACCATCCCTGCCAAGAAGGTCGTAAAGTTCAAGCCAGGCAAAGACCTTGCACTCTAAACTGACTTTGCACTCCTAGCACAAAAGGCTGTCCGTGTGGGCGGCCTTTTCTTGTAGAATGTAATAGGA
>JAKSLG010000035.1 GCA_024401295.1 Bacteroidales bacterium
GCCATAACGTCGCCGTGGTCACCGAAGATACAGAGTGAGTGAGAAGCAACTGTACGAGCTGATACATGGAATACTGATGGGAGCAACTCACCAGCAATCTTGTACATGTTAGGGATCATCAAAAGAAGACCCTGCGAAGCTGTAAATGTAGTTGTGAGAGCACCAGCCTGAAGAGAACCGTGTACTGCACCTGCAGCACCTGCCTCTGACTGCATTTCCTGAACCAATACAGTGTCGCCGAACATGTTCTTGCGGCCCTGTACGGCCCACTCATCAACGTGCTCCGCCATAGGTGACGACGGAGTGATAGGATAGATAGCAGCTACCTCTGAGAACATGTAAGCTACATGTGCAGCGGCAGTGTTACCATCAACTGTGACGAATTTCTTTTCTTTTGCCATTTTTATTACACTAACAATTATAGATTAATTTTGTTTTCTTTCCTATTATAAATATAGTCATTTACAGACCGATATTTTCTACGTTATATCTACTCGTTTTGTTATGCATCGCCATTTCAATAGAGAAAGCCGAAAAGCCACAATGGAATCGTACTACCCTCGCCCACTTCAATCATATCGCGAACGAGACAAACTCCATTCTCGATACGTTTCGTCGGCTGACCAATGCGAAACGAACGCCCATCGACACAAAAATCGCCAATCTTGCCTCGCGTAACCTCATTCTTATAACCGAGCTGGTTAAAAAAGAAGGTCTTATAAAGGGCATTGCTATCAACACCTCCATAATTGCACAGATACATCAGATTAGGGTTCTGCATGTAGATGTGCGCCGGCTTTTTCTGGTTCGAGTCGCCCTCCTGATAGAGCAGGTGAATGAGACGAGCATGCTTCAGATAAAGCATGTAATTCATCACGGTTGCACGGCTCGTATCAATATCGGCCGAAAGCTTTGATACATTTGGCTGAAACGGTGCAGATTGAGTTATCAGATATAGCAACTTACGGAGCTTTGGCAGACATTTATGTTCAATCTGCTGCAGATAGCTAATCTCAACCTCGAGCACCAGATTGATAGCCTTGACAAGACTCGAGAAGACATCATTTTCTTCCATAAAATATGGATAGAAACCATGATGAAGATATTCCGAAAAGAATGCCAAAGGCTTGACCTGCGAGACAATCTCACCGGCAATCTGCTGATGATTTGCAACAATGTCACCCAATGTATATTTCGGGAAATCCGTTCCAGTCTTATAGTTGAGATATTCACGGAACGAGAATCCCTCAAGGCTATAAACATCAACGAGTCCGTGAAGTTCAGGATTTGCCTCTTTGAGGCGCATCACTGGCGAACCGGCGAAGACGATATGCAACTCCGGATGACGATCGTAGCACAGACGCAACTCGTTACTCCAATCTGGATATTTATACACTTGATCGAGCAAAAGAGTGTGTCCTCCCAGTTTACAGAAGTCGTCGGCAAGTGAAACGATTGTGTGAGTAGCGAAATAGAAATTGTTAAGATCGACGTAAAGGCATTTTTTCGAGTCGCCAGCGACCTTTGCATAATTGAGCAGAAACGTAGTCTTTCCAATACCTCGCGAGCCTTTAATGCCGATAAGACGAGCATTCCAATCGATGTCATCCATCAATCCTCGTTTTATCCATGGTCGCAAATTTGCGAGCAAATCGCTGTGTATTTTGAATAGTGTCTGCACTCTTATCCAAATTCTAATGCCACAAAAATAGAAATAATTAATCCATTTTTGCAATCTCCACTTTGCAATTTGAGCACAAAAGTGCAATTTATACTGATTAAAAAGAATGCTCGAGAATATTGAATAAATATGCAGAAAAATCCACAATATAAAGGCCTAGGCCGATCAGAACAGATTATGCATTATCGACAATATGATTGATAATCATTCCGGCAATGGCCATACCGAATGTGGCCGTGATGTGGCAAAGCGAGCCGTTGATCTGAGCTTTTGCCGGCAGCTGTTCTGACTCTGAATAATCATCGGAAGCAGTCTCCGCACAACAATTTCCACCACGCATTTTTGCCTTTTGACAGATACAACCATCTGTTCCACAAAGCTTATCCTCGCCGAGATTCTCCATTGGCTGTTCCTCGCTATACACGCACTGGAAATGTCGCGCCGGAAATGTCTTGTTGTGCTTAAACTTCTTACGGATGGCTTTTGCCAAAGGATCACCCTTTACATCCCAAAACTCAGCTTTCCTGACCATAAACGGATCGCGACGCAAGGCGGCCCCCATAGAAGAGAAAAATGTAATGTGCTTAGGCAAGGCCGTTGCACGCAGGATGAGATCTGCCTTATCTCTCAGCGAATCGATGGCATCGACAATGTAATCATACTCATCCATGTGGAACGAATCGGCAGATTCCGCCTGATATATTTTCTGAATAGCTGTGACATTTGCATCGGGATTAATCTCGAGCAGGCGATTGCGAAGGACCTCGACCTTCACCTGTCCAATAGTCTTGCTCGTTGCAAGCAGCTGGCGGTTGCAGTTTGTTACACAAACGCGGTCAGAATCAACAATTGTGATATTCCGGACGCCACTACGAACAAGACATTCCGCACACCATGAACCCACGCCTCCAAGACCAAAAATCAGAACTCGCGCGTTATGAATCTTCTCCAAATTTGCATTTCCAAGCAAACGTTCCGTACGACGTTGCAGACCTCGCTCCATCGATGTTATTTCGCTATCCATTTTTTAGCAAACAATTACTTCAATCCAATTACATATATATCAGCAACATAGCAGGCGACTGTTCACCTTGCGAAAAAAATCGCACGAGAAAACAACGTACACTATGAAAACCGAGTACTAAATTATATAAATCTCATTTAACGTCAATATAAAAAAGTGAGATTTCGGAACTGAACCGACAATGCGACATCAGAAAAATCCGATGTCGCACCGATATTTTGGCCCAGAAAAAACATACATTTCATGAAAACGTGTCCAAAATCGGACCTTTTTTCCCAATCCATTTTTACCGCTTATCATCCCAAAACGTGTTTTCGTCAGCCAAAACCGGTCATTCGTTAAATGGCCAAAGAACGTAAAGTCAAATAATTTAATATTGCAGCGAGAAACACTAATTAATTACTCATGAAAAAAATACTAACAATTGTTTCGAGCCTATTCCTTGTAATAGGTATAGGCATGCTCATTGCAGCATACGTAGTTCATTCAAACTACGAGGATTTCAAATCCCATGCGGACATCGTTGATGCAGAGGTCATAGATTTAACTGCAACCGATCAAGGTATCAATGCACTAATCGCATACGACTATGGTGACAAGACGTATGGTCCTGCACTCCTTGGCGGCTACTCTTCTTCCATGTATGTGGGTGGCAAGGTTGAGATATATGTCGACCGCGAAAACCCTAGCGACTTCTCTTGGGGCAGTGGTATAGCCC
>JAKSLG010000036.1 GCA_024401295.1 Bacteroidales bacterium
TCAACGAAAGCATCCCATTGTAATGATTTGCGTCCAAAGTTTTAATCATCTCCAAAGGATCATGTCCATTCTCAGCAATGGTTGCCGAATGTGAATAAGTATTTAGCAACCTAAGAATTCTCGTCTTAATGGCCTCGTCATACGGTATGCCTTCCAGCTTATGGAATAGTTCACCTTGCTTATCAGGAACATAATAAGCCAAAAACGATTCAAGAACCCGCCGAGCTATATTCGGGACATTGTAATATGCAGACAATTCTTCCTCACCCATAGAATTCTCAATGTCGTGAAGCATCTTAAACAGAAAGTGGTATTCAGATTCAAATTGCAACAGCAAAGGATCAAGTGTATCTATTTTTGCAGAACGCAGCAGTTCTACCTTGCATGGTTTTATTGAATAAAATTGCTTTTCCCTTCTCATATGTCCGCGCAAATGGAAAAACCAGTTCTTAACCTGCCTAAAAAATAGAAAATTATGCGTCAATATAAACAACTGCCCACAGTCCTTCACCCGCTCCTTCATAAAAGCAAACGCGGAAAACAACGCATTATCATCAAGACTTGAAACCGGATCGTCAATTACAACAACACCATTCGCCTTATCAAAGCTCCTGTCATTGAGAGTTTTGAGAAAGTACAAGAAAGCAATCGCAGTATTCTCCCCCTCACTTAAATTGTTCGCGATACGACCAGATCGCAGCAGTCTATATCCAGCACCCTCGAACTTAAACGACAATTCATCCCTCCCCAAATAAGAATGGGGCTCTCCATTAAGCTCATCAACGGGAACACGGCTTTCGATGAGTCGAGACTCTATTTCATCAACTTCTCGAGCAAGCGAATCCTGGCGAGTCTGCAATTCGTTCTGCTTGTCCAAAGCTGTCTTTTCTTCCGCCACCAATGTATCGTATTCTGAGATTGCCGCGACAATCCAATCCCTCACCAATTTCGTATAGGCAGAATCTCGCTCTTTTGCAATTTCCGTTGTTTGCTTATTGTGCCTCTCAATAATTGAACCTATCACCTTGAAGCTTTCTGTAATCGCTTCTTCAACCTTACTCACATCGGAAATTTGCAATCCGTTCTCTTGTAGGACGTCCGCCAATTGCATCCGCTCAAACGGTCTGTTCTTTTTTGTCTCCAATCCAGTCAGCAACACCTTCTGATAAGCCTTGACATCCGATATTGCTGCCGTTATATTTGCCACCGCTGTCCTGTATTCGGACTGTAAATCATCATACAAACTGGATTCTGCCGGCAAAGTTACATCAAGTTGCTTCATCCGCAGCTCAACATCATTACGCACATTTCGCACGGCATCCTGGAATCGCGTATATGCGTCATTGAAATGCGCCTCATACGCAATCCTCTTCTCCTCGGAAAATTCATTTCCACAAAACCGACATTTTGTGGTGTGATGCTCTCCGCTATGCAAAGCAAGGCCGTCCTGAACCCACCTCGCCAATGGCGGGTTGGACGCCAACTCGTTCAGGACAGTCGAAACAACAGTCTGGTCCAATATATCTGATGCGGACTCGACCAATTGCTTCAGTCCAACATCTATACTACCAACGCACTTAACATCAGATTTTGGCTGCAAAAATCTCTTTCTGTCCAATGCCGTTTTCTCATCTTCGGACAACGGCTGAAATTGATGTTGACTCTCTTTTATCCTCGCAACACCATCTAAAAAACGCTTCTTCGTAAACGTCACGTATGTTTGCGATCCAGAGAAATGGTTCTTAATAAGCCTCGCTTGTTCCGATGCATAGCGATCAATTGCATTCGTCCTAACTTTTGTCTCTGAGATCGCGGACGCCAAGGCATCTCGAACAGATTTCAGTTCGTCTCGCTTACTTTTAAGAATGCGCGCATCTTCTGCACTTTGCTGTCCTAAATAAAAAATCGGTTTTGCTCTTGCGCTCTGAACGGCAACAAGAGTATCACGGATAAATTGTTCGTCAAAAACACGAACAGGAGGAATTGTAGCCGTCGAGAAATTCGAGCCACGAATTACTGTTGTCCCTTCTATTTCAACAGACACATCCCCTTCGCTTACAGATTCCTTTCTCTGCATATTTGAAAACAACGAGGAAAGCGTTGACTTGCCAGAACCATTCCACCCATAGAAAAGATTATAACGGGCAAATGCTGGCAAATCCCGCGGCCATGAGAAATCTCGAAAGATTCTGTAGCTCTTAATTTTTGAGAACTTTGTGATCTTAGTCATAATTCTCCCCTCATCAGCTTCGGCAACAGCGCATCACGCATCGCGGCCAAGGCGCGAGACTCACGGTTTGCGTGTTTGATTGAGGAATACAATGCGCCCGCAATCGCATCAAACTTCGACAGCGACAAGGCATCAGGGATCAGCACCTGCATATGATTCAAGATGTCAGTCGTCATACTTGGTACGGCAGAGCCGACATTCATCTCTTCCATATCCTTTGTCTTGAGGAATTGATGAACATACTTAGCAACACACGGCACTCGCATTTTGGAATAGAACATCGTATCAACAGTCCAAAACGCCTCGTTCACATACAGAATATTATTTAGCGATCCCTTGCGAGGGATAAGCACGGATTCCTTGTCATACAACGGAATATCCACGGAACGCATATATCCGCCTGATCCATAAACAGGGATATTCCCGTCAGGGCGTTTCTTGTGATCTTTTCCGTAGCACACTTCAATCAACGACCCCAGCTCCCCCATCTTCCACCCCTCGGGGCGCTTGCCGCCGAAGGGCTCGAAGTCGACGAACCACGCCTTGAACAGCGCTTGGGCTTGCGCCTCGAGGTTCTCGCAGATCTTGCGATTTACCTCGATCTTGTCATCGAGCGCCCCCAAAACCGCCGCGATACGCCGCTGGGTGGGAAGGTCGGGAACGAGCAACTTACAATCCAACAACTCTGGTTGACGCAAACCAAACACCGTCGTCCCTGTTGCTCGACCATCCATCTCAGATTTAAAAACCTGCGAAGTCATGTAATGCGCAATAAAGGCAGAATCAAACTCTGGCTTTACGCGCAAGCCAAACAACCGTTGACTCAAAACAATCTTCTCATCAGAATTCCAATAATACACCTCGCCATAAGGCGCTTCAGATGTAACTAAGATGTCGCCCCGCTGAATCTCATCCTTCATCCAACGACGATACATCTCTTCATCCACGCAACGAATTGCATCTTCGTTGACAATCTGCCGCGTTTTCACCGACTTGGCCGACAGCGCACGGTAACCCGTTTCAGCCCAATCGCCGCCCAGCTTCTTCGGAGTCTTGCCCCGATGATCAATGACCAACGAAACTACATCTGCCAATCTATACTTCTTCCACTCACCCATAGCGCCATTACACTCCGTAGCCGATTGCCGCGAGGTTCTTGCGGACGAGTTTTTCGAGGCGG
>JAKSLG010000037.1 GCA_024401295.1 Bacteroidales bacterium
GCTTGCAAGATGTCATTATAAAGGTCGTCCACATGCTCAAGACCAACGGACAATCTAATTGTTGTGTCCAACACATCCATTGCTCTACGCTGTGAACCAGAGAAGGTTCCGAAGATGGTCGATGCGGTATGGATTGCCAACGATCGGTTATCGAAGAGGTTGCTGGCTCTGTGGATGACATTCAACCTATCTATGAATCTTAACGCAGACGCTTTGTCGGCAAGGTCGATTGTCAACATCGCTCCTGACGTATTGCCATATTGTCTCTTGGCTATTTCATAGAATGGATTATCTGGCAATCCTGTATAGTTGACTCTCTTTATCTGTGGAACCTTTGTCAATCGTGTCGCCAATTCCAACGCAGTGGCCGACTGTACTCTATAGCGTGCGTCCATTGTCTCCAATCCTACAGTCTGCATATAAGCGGCATGTGGTGTCATGTAACTGCCAAGATTGAACAACAACTCATAGCGGATGCGACGGTTGAAGATTGGGAATGTTCCGTAGTCGATCACTAATCCGCCCAAACTTGTGGCTCCTCCCGACACATACTTCGTGCTGCTCACCACCTGCACATCCATTCCGATTGCTTTGCCATCAAACTCAGTGAATGGTATCAATGTGGTGTCACCGATGACTGGCACGTTGTGTTCATGCGCGATGTCGGCAAGCATCTTCACGTCGGCTACCTCCATCTGTGGGTTTGTGATGATTTCGAAGAACAATGCGCATGTCTTGTCGTCAACTGCTTTTCTAACTTCCGATTCATCAAGAAGATTCACTTCCCTCACCTCCACTCCAAGATTGCCGAGTGTGTTGCGGAATAGCGAAACCGTATTGCCGAACAAATGGTTCGACGTCACTATATTCATTCCTGCTTTTGCCACTGCGATGATAGCGTTGCTGATCGCCGCCATTCCACAGTTGAAAGCAAATACATTGGCTGCATTGGTCAACGATTTCACTCTCTCTTCGAAGAATGTCACCGTCGGATTCATAATACGTGAGTATTCTGGATCAAGCACACGTCCGCAGAAGACGTCGCTCATGGCTTTTGCGTTGTCAAATTCAAAACTACAGCAATGATATACTGGCATACTGAGTGCTCCGTATGCGTCTTTCTTCATGTAATTGGTGCCTGTAGCTATTGTTTGTTTTTCCATTATGAATTGTGAATTATGAATTACAAATTATGAGAATGCTCCGTCAAGATATCTTCTTGTCAATTCGCTTTGTGGATTATTGAAGACGTCGCGTGCTGAACCTTGTTCGATGACTTCACCTAAATACATGAATATCACATGGTCAGCAATACGTTGTGCTTGCTGCAAAGTATGTGTCACCATCACTATCGTATAGTCTTGCTTCAAATCCACGAATAGTTGTTCCACTTTTTTTGACGAGATCGGATCAAGTGCTGATGTGCTTTCATCTGCAAGAAGCACTGACGGTTCAACAGCCAACGAACGTGCCAAACATAATCTCTGCTGTTGTCCACCAGACAATCGTCCGGCTGGAGATGACAGTCTGTCTTTCACCTCATCCCACAAACCGATACTGCGTAGATAATGCTCCACCACAGCATTTAGTTTATCCTTGCCACTGATTCCATGGATACGGCAACCGTATGCGATATTGTCGTAGATAGACATCGGCAGAGGACATGGTCGTTGAGGAACAAGACCGATATGTCGACGCAATTCGATAAGATCCGAACCATGTGACTTGACGATATTACGGTCGCCAAGCAATATGTCGCCATCAATTTTGACTCCTTCCGTAGTGTCGATGATTCGGTTGAATGTGCGAAGCAAAGTACTCTTTCCACAACCTGATGGACCTATTATACATGTGATTTTATTCTTCGGTATAGATACAGTCACGTCTTTCAAGATATGAGCATCTCCTATATGAATATT
>JAKSLG010000038.1 GCA_024401295.1 Bacteroidales bacterium
CTCTATCCGAAACTTAAACTCAAGGAAGTCGATATCCTTGAACTGATTCGTGTGGCCAACGGTTGCTTTGATGATTTCTCAACGCACTTGCTGCACGATTATCCCGACCTTACGACTTCAGACGTGCGCCATTGCTGTTTGGCACTGCTTGGTATGAACGATGCCGAGATTGCTGTGCTCGAAGGCATTTCATATAGTGGAACAAACCGTAGGACGAAGAAAATCGTTAGCGTCCTGAATATGGATGACAGCCTCGAACAATCGGTGTTGATGTATCTGAGAAAATATTGGTAATAAATTGATTAATAGAATATTGTATTAAAATTGTTGATAATAATTGAAATTTTTCAGAAGAAATACTTTTGACATATTAATAGGAGATAGTATTTTTGCTGAACGAACTTAAATAACTAAATCGCATGAAGAGATTGTATTTTACTTTTGCTTTGCTCGCACTGGCGCTTACAGGAATGGCGCAAGTGAAGATGTTGAAACCTTATTATTCGGTTACGACCTATAACGTGCCCGATTCCATCGCGTATGTCGAAAACGCAGTGGCCATTGATTGCCAGTCGGCAACTTACAAGGAGTTCCAGCCGGGCATGTTTAAGGCTACTGTCGAGATTACCACCATGTTCAAGCAGGGTGAATCTTATCCGTCTTATTCGAAAGTGGCCGTGGATAGTCCTGTCGTTACCGACACTTCAAAGATTGACGGGGCATTCATCAACCAACAGAGATTTCCTTTGCCCAAAGGCGAATATGAAATGATTCTTGCGGTGCGCGACTTGAATGCTGTTGAAGGAAGGACCATGAATGACACGCTGACAGTTGAAGTCAACTATGAGAAAAATGTTCCTGCTATATCAGACATCTTGCTTTACGATTCCTACACGCAGGTTTCCAAGCCATCGGCTTGCACCAAGAGTGGCCTTGACTTCTTGCCTCGCGTTTATCCATTCTACGGCAGCAAGGAAACCAAACTCAACTTCTATGTTGAGCTTTATAACAGCAACAAATTATATGACGAAGGCAAATATCTAGTCAATTACTACATTGAGACTTGTGAGTCATCAACACGCTTGCAGGACTATGCTTTCGTGAAACGATTCCCTGTGGCTCCTGTCAATGTGCATCTTGGCTCGATGGACATCTCTTCGCTGCCTTCGGGCAACTATTATTTAGTGGTCGAAATGCGCGACCGCTCCAATGCGCTGATTTGCTCGAAGAGCATACGTTTCTTCCGTAGCAATCCAGGAGCAAGTTACGACATGTACGACCTGAGTGCTGTCGGCATCGAGGCTTCGTTTGTGAGCCAAATCAACAATATTGACTCAATCCGCAAGTATATCCGTTATCTCGACCCGATTTGCTCGGAGGTCGAACGCGATTATTCGGTCAATTTGGTGAAGACTGACGATTTGAAGACCATGCAGCAGTTCTTCTTGAACTTCTGGAATGCTCGTTCACCGCTCAATCCTCGCTCGGCTTGGGAGGATTATCTGGCAGCTGT
>JAKSLG010000039.1 GCA_024401295.1 Bacteroidales bacterium
TGGCAAGGATGTTGCGGATAGGGCAGTCGGGAAATAAAGCGTCTCTGATTTCTTTCTTGGTTGTTTCTTGTTCGTTCATTAGAAATTAAAATTACCATTGGCATTTGCCCACTCGCCGTCTGCAGGGATGGTTTGGATGTTGTCCCAATGCTCAGCGATCTTGCCATTTTCGATGCGGAAGATGTCGTAGAACATGTGGTGTTCAATGCTCCAAGACTTTGTCTATGAATGGTTTTGCAATGACTGCTATGTCCGATTCTTCCTTTGACAATGGAACGAAAATGGCGAGGATTATGCTTCTTCCATCTGGGAGAGTGATGATACCGGCATCGTTCCGATACATGGTTCCATCAGGATTGGTAAAGCCTGTGCCTGTTTTATGGGCACACATAGCACCTTCTGGGACGGCTGCAGGCAAACGGGTGGTTCCCGTCTGACAGGTGACCATCGTTTGCCAGATGAAGGAAAGATATTCGTCATGCGTTTTATGCGCAAGAAACCATTCGAACAGCCGACAAATCTCTCGTGGAGTGCAGAGATTGGTATGTGAGTGATCTGCTCGCATTTCTCTTTCTTTCCAACGCATACGAATGTTTGTAAACCCCAGCTTCCCCATGTAATTTTCCACCTGTTCCGGTCCTCCGAACCGCTCAAACAAAAGGTCGCAAGCATTATTGTCGCTTTGCTGCAACGATAGCTGCAGGAGTTCTGCTATGGAGAAATTCTTTTCTACGTCACACATTTTGAGCATAGGTGACCAAGTATCTTGCATCAGATCCTCCTTCTTTACCAGTATCGAGTCATCTAACGAAGTCGCTTGCCTCTTCAAACAATCTGCAACAAAGAGTGCCTGTGGGAACTTCATCACGCTATGCATGGCGTATGCTTCGTCAATGTTTATGCCATCCACTTCTCCGTTACAGATAACACATGCCCCATAGTCGGTCGGCAATATGCTGTCTGCTTTCCTCTCGTTTTCAACATGAGCATTCTTCTGCTGGTTACATCCCATCATCACACAAGCTGTAAGTGCAGTTGTAATGAATGTCTTGATTTTCATGTTTTTAATTATTTTAGATGTATGTTGATGTAAGTTTACTTGATTTCACGAATAATATGCTTAATGGCTGCAACAGGATGATGCCACATCATGCGAGG
>JAKSLG010000004.1 GCA_024401295.1 Bacteroidales bacterium
AGATATATCCATTTTCCGAATCTGCAAAACTTTTTCAGATATTTTTTCAGATCCCCTTATGGAAACCGGTTCCGACTCTCGCTGAAACCGCGCTTCCCCTTCGGAAAGCGAGTGCAAAATTAGACCTTTTTTCATTCTTTGCAAAATCTTTCGAGGCTTTTTTGCTGCCCACTTCTTCTCACTTTATTCTAATATGTTGGTTTTTCGATTTTTGCATCGTAGTTAAAAAATGTTTTGATGATAATGCGTAAACATATTGAGGCTGGCATTGTGTTTTATCAATCAATGGGAATACCTGAAATTATACCTATAATAAATACTGAACTAAACGATGGCGACGCGTTTTGTTTGGTTTAGTGACGTGCATTATTTTGCAGATTGATGTTTTTTAGATAACTTGCCGATATAAAACAAAAATAACAATGATGAAAAAGATCTTTTTGATGTTGGCGGCTGTTGCAGCCACTATGATGTTGTGCAGATGTACAGATGGCGGAAAAAGTTCTGAACTTTGGAACAAGGCGAATCCTCTTGTGGTGAATTACAGTGAAACGACTGTTAATCCGAAGGATGGCAAATATGTGTTGGTGGTCAGCGGTTCGCCACGCAGGGGCGGCAATACGGATCTGCTTGCAGACGAGTTTGCGAGAGGTGCGTCAGAGGCTGGTGGAAATGTGGAGAAGATTTTTCTTGGCGACTACGATCTGACCTTTCTAACGGAGGAGGGCGCGACCAGCCCGAAGAATGATGACCATACATCCGATGCGTGGAAACTTGTTGAAAAGTTTCTGGCAGCCGATGTTGTCGTGCTGGCGGCTCCTGTATATTATATGAGTATAAATGACCGCATGAAGACATTCCTTGATGCGACATATCTGGCTTGGGGCGATGAGCGCATGGGCGGCAAGGAATATTATTACATCACGGCATGTGCACAAAACGATGTTGCGACAGCCGAATGTGCATTTCAGGCATTCAGAGGTCTTGCGTGGTGTATGCCATCGGCAACAGAGCGTGGCTATGTGAGAGCGATCGGCATGGGACGCAAGGCAGCTGTCAAGCAGTCGCAGTATATGGACGAGGCATATGAACTTGGCAAGACTATTAATAAATAGTATATGCAACGCAGAGTTTTCATAACTGGTGGTGCGCATGGCATTGGTCGTGCGATTGTTGATGCTTTTGTGGCAGAAGGCGACATTGTCTTCTTCTGCGATATTGACAAAAATCGCGGAGAAAAAACTTCGAAAGAGACTGGGGCGACTTTCTTCTGCGTCGATGTGTGTGACAAGGATGCGCTGGAGTCTTGCATGAGCGAGATTATTGGCCGATGCGGCGATATTGATGTTGTTGTGAACAATGTTGGTGTCAGCACGTTCAAGTCTATCACCGAAGTTAGCGTTGAGGAGTTTGACAAGGTGATATGCACGAATCTGCGTCCGGTGTTCATCACGTCGAGAATGATGGCATGCCACCGCAAAAGCAATGGCAATACAAGCTATGGGCGAATCGTCAATCTGTGTTCGTCGCGCTATTTGATGAGCGAGGCAGGCACTGAAGGCTATTCGGCATCGAAAGGTGGCGTTTATTCTCTGACACATGCCTTGGCTGTTTCGCTCTCCGAATTCAACATAACAGTGAATGCCATTGCTCCAGGATGGATACATGTGAATGAAGAAGAAATTCTGCGTGATGAAGATCATAAGTTTCATCTTTCGGGGCGTGTCGGCGAGCCGTCAGACATTGCCCGTGCGGCGATATTTCTGTGCAACGAAGCCAATGGCTTTGTCAATGGACAGACAATTACGATTGATGGCGGCGTGACAAGGAAGATGATTTATCCGGAATAGGAACATTATAATTCTCAAAAAATCATGAATAAGATATTTATTACGATGGCAGCCGTTGCATGGTGCATGATTGCATCGGCACAATATCAGCTGAAGACCGGCATAAAGTATTCGCAAGAGAATAACGAATATGCCAAAGAGAGATGTGAACTTGAACTTTATGGCCGCTATGAAGAACAGGCATATTTCTGGCGAATGATGAAGCTGACGGGACACATAGATGTGACACTGTATGAGATGCAAGGATATGACCATGGTGCAATGCCACAGCCATCGTTCCACATTGTCAAGCATCACATCAAACGTATCTTAGGAGAATAATCGAAAAGAAAAAAACATGACGCAGGAGATACTGATGACACCAGATGTATGCATGCGATTTCTCGTATGGTCATACTATTATCACGACATATTGCCAGAGGCTAAGGTGAGCTACAAGGCGTGTGGAAAATTCAGCGAAAGCGATTCTGCACGTCTCGACGAACTGAAAGACATGCTCTTCAAATGTTTTGAAGAACAGTCTGTTTCCAATGCCTGCAAACAGTTTCACATGGCAAAGTTGAGAAACGAGCCATGTCCGTTCACTCAAGACGAGCTCGACCGAATGTTTGCAAAAGAGATTGCATAAACAGAAATGATATGGACTATCTGCCAAAAGACCCTGCCATTCTTGTTTCGAGCATCAATATGTTGCTGCGCGATGAGGAGTTCGATTCGCTCGAATCGCTATGCTATAATTTCAACCGCGATCCTGAAGAGATAAAGTCATACCTCAAAGAGCATGGCTACACGTGGAGCGCAGAGCAACTGCAAATGCGTCCTATCGGATTTGACGAAAAGGAGGTAAATGCATGATCACAAAAGACGAGATTGAACTGGCATACAGTTTCTTTCATCAGAAACAACGCATATATCAGTATTCGACACTCGACTGGCAAAAAGACGATATCGAATATGCCATTGGTTCGTACGTCGAGAGCATGAACAAGGAGTTGCTCGAACAGATTTCCGATGGGCGAAGTGATTTCCTTTGCAATCACAGTACATTTTATGCCGACATCACATCGGCCGTAGAAAAACTCGAGGCACGACTTTGAAAGACAAGATTTTTGACGATGATAGAGAATCAGCAGCAACTCGAAAGACTCATCAGAGAATGGGGATTCATGCCTTTTTTCAAGAATGGCATTGACGGTTTCTCGATTGAAGAACTGACACTGCCGGAACTGCTTTTCGGCGACGACTTCGACCATGGTCCATGGCAATGGAAAGGTCCGATTATTTCGCATTGGGAGTCTGCGTATGGCAAATTCTTCGGTAAGAAAATGGCCGGTTATGTCAGTCTGGAGTGGTTGCCAGACCTTATGAACTGGCGCAGAGCCCGTTATCCACTCGACAAGGAGACGCCAGATGCGCGACACATACTCGAAGTGCTCGTCGAGAATGAATCGATGCTGTCGAAACAATTGAAAACAGCTAGCGGTTTCTCGCTGAGCAGGAAGAAGAACATATTTGACCCGAAGAACCCTATTGAACCTATCGTCAACAAGAAAAACGGCACGACCTTCGATGCACTGATTGCACAACTCCAGATGGGCACGTATGTGTGCATCGCCGATTTTGAATATCAGATGTCGAAAACGGGAGAGACATATGGTTGGGGCGTTGCACGATATTGCACTCCAGAGGCAATGTATCCGGAACTGTTTCCGTACGATAGCATCATAGCTGGTCGCACGCCGGAAGAGTCGCGCGAACGCATCATTGAACACATCCACGACCTCTTTCCAGACGCCTCGTTGAAGAACATTGAGAAACTGATATGATGAATCGTCTGTATAGCTTTTCGGCGTGGATTGCCGCACATATCACACTGCTTGTCGTCGCAGTTGCACTGTTGTCGCTCTTTGTTCCAGCCTCATTCTGCTGGATAGATACGTCCGTCATCACACCAATGCTCGGACTGGTCATGTTCGGCATGGGTCTGACACTTAAACCGAGTGATTTCACGCCTGTCCTAATGCACCCGAAAGAGATTGTTGCGGGTGAAATTGCACAATTTGTCGTCATGCCATCCATTGCATGGCTTCTGTGCAAGATTCTCAACCTGCCGACCGACCTTGCCATTGGCGTTATTCTTGTCGGTTGTTGTCCTGGAGGCACGGCCAGCAATGTCATTTGCTATCTGGCGAAAGGCGACATCGCGCTGAGCGTTGCAATGACAGGCATCTCTACCCTACTTGCGCCCGTCGTGACTCCGGCACTTGTCATGCTTCTGGCCGGCAAAAGTGTCGATGTCGATATCTTCGGCATGTTTATGAGCATTGTTCAGGTTGTCATTCTTCCTATTGTGCTCGGATTTGCCGTCAACCATTTTTTCAGCAAAACGACCGAACGTATTGTTCCACTGCTGCCAATGGTTTCAACATTCTCGATTGCTGCAATTATCGGAATTATCGTCGCACACAATGCGCAGAATATTCTCTCGTGCAGCCTTATTGTGGCCGTCGTAGTCATTCTCCACAATATTCTCGGACTTGCACTCGGATATGCAGCAGGACGTCTTCTCGGCATAGACAACAAGAGACGAACGGCCATTGCCATTGAGGTTGGCATGCAAAATTCGGGACTTGCGACATCGCTCGCTGCCACACACTTTGCCATGTTTCCAATGGCAACAGTGCCTGGAGCCATTTTTTCTGTATGGCACAATTTCTCGGGAAGCATTGCAGCACAGATTTTTAGAAAAATGAATGACGGCGAACAAAAATGAGAAATTCGCTACATGCATTGCCAAAAACTGTTTGCCTAAAAAATACAAATTGAAAAATATTCAACACATTACGAACAATTAAAAACCATTAATTCTATAATCTTTATCATTTTTTAGTAAACCTCATTGACAAACATACGTACACACGGGTATAGATTGTATGGTATGAATTTCAAATAACATAGAAACGACTGAAAACGATGAAGATGAAAAAAATACTATTTCTTATAATCATGCTTGCTGCATGTGGCATATGCAAGGCACAAATGGCTCAGTTCCAGGCGTTGTATATCTATAACTTTGCGAAGAACATCGGATGGCCCGCAGAGGATGCAAGCAAAGATCTGGTTATCACGGTTATTGGCGACAATGACCTTGCAGCCGAACTGAACAAACTCTCGGCCACTAAGGCCATCGGCAATCGCAAAGTCGTAGTCAAAGAGTCGGCAACGCCAAACGGCATCCAGAAGAGCGACATCGTCTTCCTTGGTGAAGCAAAAGCCGGACAAATCGGTTCGCTCATCAGCGCTCAGGAGGGCAACAAAAACCTCATCGTTTGTGGAAAGAAGGGCATGTGTAGCCAAGGCGCTGGAATATCCTTCCTCTCGCAAGGCGGAAAACTCATGTTTGAAATTTCCAACAAAAACATCGCCAAGAGAGGATTGCAAGTGAGCCAGAAGCTCATTTCGCTCGGCACAGAAGTCGATTAACCACCCCGTTTTTATCGTATAATATATGCGGCATCGGACATTGTTCGGTGCCGTTTTTTTGTCTCCTTGCGAATCTATAACAACCTTTCAGTCTTTCAATTCCATCATTCATGAGATGAAAATGATGAAGAGAAAGTGATGTCCTGACAAAATATTATGAAATTTATCGAGCCGTAATAAAATATTTGCGGCGGACAGTTGTCTTATATAGTAACAAGATACCTTTAACAACATAGACATGACAATTTTACAGAAACATCTAGTATTCATTCCACTCGGCATTGTCGTTCTTTCGGCATTTTTCGGGTGGATTGTAATGCTATTGTGGAACTGGCTTATGCCCGAAATATTCGGCATGCCATCCATTGGATTCTGGCAGGCAGTCGGGCTTCTCGTGCTCTGCAGGATTCTCTTTGGCGGCATCGGCGGACATGGTCATCACCACGGACATGGAATGTGCCACGGAAGGCACAGCAAGCTGCGCGAGCGCTGGGAAAGCATGACTCCAGAAGAGCGCGAACGCATCATCGAAATGCACAAGGAACATTGTTGCGCAAACACCGACGCTGTTTCAGATGGCTCAAAGTGACATTGACAAAATAATCAGCGAAAACACTCCACGCCTCCGCTCTTTTGTCAGAGGGAAAGTGAGCAATCGCGACGATGCCGACGACAACGATGACCCAGACATCAGAATGCTCCGTTCCATGGTTTGGCAAGAGTTCGACAATGCCCTTGGCGAACTGCCCGAAGAGCAACGCCTCGCATTTGTCATGACAGAAATCGAAGGCCTTTCGACCAGAGATGCTGCGGAAAAAACCGGCGTCGGAACAAATACGCTACTCTCCAGAAAACATTATGCAGCCATTCACATACGGAAACGTCTGCATGCACTTTACAACGAATTGATAAACTCATAAAACAGGAAAAGACATGTGGTTGACAAAATCATCAATAGGAAGAAAGCTGATCATGGCCGTATCGGGCATCGCGTTATGGGCATTGTATATACCGCGTTGTATCTCATTTGGATGGGAGCGTTGTGGTTCCATCTCAATCATGGCATCTGGAGTGCAATGCAGACAATGGGCATCAACAACAAGGTGTGGTTCCCGCGACTCAAGGTCATCAGCATGGTCTATAGCACAATAATCATCTTGATGTTCGCCTCCGTGGCTCTGCTTTTCTGCTTTGGCTACACACCTTCAGACATAAGCGAAGTGATGCCAAAATAGCTTTTGAACACAATAAAAAACTGGCAATGAACAAGATAGCTTTAATTATAACACTTTTTATATCAGTTATGACTATGGCACAGAATAGCATTTATGACTTCACAGTCACCGATAATAAGGGTAAGGAAATTTCTCTTTCAGAGTACAAAGGCAAGGTTCTTCTTATCGTCAACACGGCCACGGCTTGTGGCTTCACGCCTCAATATGAAGATCTTGACGTTCTCTATGACACTTATGCGGCAAAGGGCTTTGAGATTCTCGACTTCCCATGTAACCAGTTCGGTGCACAGGCTCCGGGCACAGATGCCGAGATTCACGAGTTCTGCACACTGCGCTACAATACTCAGTTCCCTCGCTTCAAGAAGATTGACGTGAACGGCAGCAATGAGATTCCACTCTATACTTTCCTCAAATCGAAAAAAGGCTTTGCGGGCTTCAATCCATCGCATCCACTCACAAAAATTCTCGACGACATGTTCAGCAAAGCCGATCCGGAATATACCCAGAAAGCGGATATCAAATGGAATTTCACGAAATTTCTTATTGACCGCGACGGCAATGTCGTTGCACGTTTTGAACCAACAGCAGACAAGGCGATTCTTGCTCCGGCAATTGCAGACTTACTGAAATAACAGACAACACATAGAATTTCAGAAGATTTCTTCTGAACAAAATAGCATAGCGACCTGCGCCTTCCTCGACATCTCGATTGTTGGGGAAGGCGTTTTTTCTGATTGATTATCAATACATTTCAAAATATTGCATTTCAAAATATTGCATTTCAAAATATTGCATTTCAAAATATTGCATTTCAAAATATTTACTATATTTGGACACTTTTTCGGCACTGAGCGAAAATGTAAAACCTCAAATAATCAAATTAATAATCTCGATATGGCTAAGAAATTATCTCTTTTGCTGTTAGCTATGCTTGGCATTATGCAGGCATGGGCAACCGACACAAAAACAAAGACTCTCCCAGACAGTCTTGTTTTTGACAACAATTGTAAGTTCGTTTACACCTATGACGAAGATCATCGTCAAATTGCTGAATCATTCCTGTACAAAGAGGATGGCAAATGGGTAGAGAAGAAAAAGGTGAAAATCGAATATTTCCAGAATGATCTGATTAAATCACATGAAGTTTCCGAACTGGTAGACGGCGAATGGGTTGTTACGTATCGCAAAGATTGCACTTACAACGAAAAACTGTATGAGACAAGCCGTATCGAAGAGTCATTTGACAAGACGGGAGCTCTGACTGATGGCACTAAATACGAAAAAGAGAATTACAGCTATGACGAAAATAGCTATTCCTACACTCAGACCACCTATAGAAAATCTAAAGATGAATGGGAATTCTCTGAAAGACATGATTATACACGCGATTACAAAGACAATGTATTGGTGGATCAAAGATACTACTACACGGACTACAACGATGAGATCGTGTTTGATTCTCGTTGGGAGTATAGCTATGACGAAAATGGTAACCTGTTGGTTTCTCAGAGCTTTGAACTTGTAGATGAAGAGTTGAAGCCATATATTCGCTCAGAGTACAAGGTCAATGAGAACGGGAAACGTGTACAAGCTTTTTATAGTTACTGCTATGGATACATAGAAGGAATATGGACTGGTTCTATTAGCGAATATGATGACAATGGCGACAATGCTACCTTTACATATATAAATAGAACCTATGATAACAACATAAAGGGTTACGTTCTTGAGAAAAGAGTGACTATTCCGGGTGAAAATGAATACTCAACAGTAACCTATAGACTTGACGACAATGGCGAATGGATACTTCATCTCGAGTCGAAAGACATCACAGAATATGTTCGCAATGCAGATGGCAGCTACACCACTATCGAGATAATTTCCGAATCTACCGATCATACTACGTGGGTAGCAAAAGAGAAGTATGAAGAAGCTTTCGATGCCAAAGGCAATAAGCTTATGGAACAGGACTATACTCTCGACAATGGCGAACTCAAGCCATCTAGGCGCACTGAATACTTCATCAACGAGAAAGGAGAGAGTATAAAAATCTATAACGAAAGCTTCTATAGATACCAAAATGGTATGTGGACAGGCTATACTTACACGTATGACAACGAGGGCCACATGGCCAACGGAACGTACATACACTACGACTATTATGAAGACTGCTTCAAAAAGGAAGAAAGCACTTATAACGAAAACGAACAACAAATGTCATGTATCACGTCAAATCTCGATGGTGACAAATGGGTCGCAACTGAAAAGGAAGAGAATGAATATGATATGTATGGTCGTAACATATCAAAAATAAAATATAGTATCACAAATGGTGTAGAAACACCGATTTCTAAGAACGTATATTCTTACGACACAGGTGGCCGCGAGCTGATAGAGTGTATATATAGCCGTTATGGAGAAGAGTGGATTTTGACATACGGCAGTACAAAGTACGAGCCTACATATACCGATGGAGTCTTGACTTCTTCTCTCAAATACGAGTGGAATGGCACTGAGTGGGTAGAAAGCGATATTAAGATAGAATATTCATACGACGACAAGGGCATTCGCACAGCTCTTCAATACGAGCACAATGGAAGCGAATGGGAGCTTATAAATAAGAGCGAAGCAGCTTTCGATGCCAAAGGCAATATGGTTATGAACCAAAGCTATCTTTACGATGATGGCGAGTTAAAGCCATATGAACGTACAAAATACTTCATCAACGAGAAAGGAGAGTGCATAATAATCTATGACGAAAACTTCAATGGATACCCAAATGGTATGTGGATAGGCGATACTTACACGTATGACAACGAGGGCAATAAAATTGGCGAAACCGATATGGGCTTTTCCGGCACTTATGACAGCGAAACTGGCAGTTATGTCTATAGTTACTATAGAAGAGAATATACATATGACGAAGGTGGCAACCAATTGTCGTACACACGGTTAGAATTGAAGGATGGCGAGTGGATAGTGACAGATAAGTCAGAATATAGCTATGATGACAATGGAAATCGTCTTGAAAGTAATACATATAAATCAGTTAATGGAGAGCTAAAGCTTTCCGAAAAGAGGAAATATGCCATCGACGAGAAAGGTTACGTAGTCCAAGTCTATGGTATGTATGGTTCTTTCACCAAAGATGGGAAATGGACAGGCATGATTGAAACAGATGACATTAATGGACATATGATAAGCTACGAATACACCTACTCAGATGGCACAGGTTTTGGAGAGTTCTATGAATGGACCTACGATGAGGAGAAGGACGCGTGGAACAGAACAGAGACATCACACTACACCGCAAATACTTTTAATCTCGGTGAGAAATTTCATTACACCCCGAATAGAGAAAATGACTATGACGATGTAACACTCACTTTCTGGGATGAAGAGACTTCATCATGGTCAGAGAATGTGATTAAGGGCGTGTATTATTACGATGGCATAGCCGATGCAATCAGCGACATTCAGAGCGATAAGCAGTCATCGGTTGCGTATGGTTTGAAGAATGCCATCCGCATCGAGAATGCTCTCGATAACGACGTTGTTATATACAACATCAACGGAGCAGTTGTAGCTTGTGTGAAGAAGTGCAATGAGGCAACAGTTAATGTTGGATCGAAGGGCATTTACGTTGTCAAGATTGGCAACGAAACACACAAAGTGGTTGTGAAGTAGTTTATTTCAATCTGACCTTTATAGGAAGCCAGCTCTTCGGAGTTGGCTTTTCTTTTTTATCGTCAATAAGCCAAATTGTCCATAGAAACGCAAATAAGCGTACAAATATGATAGTTTAAACGATTAAATTTATATCTTTGTCCTTTGCTTTCAACAAAAGACAACACATTTCACCTATTTAACAAATTCAGATGGGTGAAGAAATATTTTAGGAACATCTGAAATGAATTTATCAAAGAATATTCGCAGGTTCATGACCTCGATAATTACGCTTGCGACGGCAGGCGTATGTTTGGCGCTTATCATCGCAGCGTATATCTATAGCATGCGAGTCATCACAAAGGAGACGAATGAATCGTTGATGCGACAGGCAGAGACTACGGCCAATGAGATAGCGGAGATTGTTGCCATGCGAAACAGGCAAGTCAGCATTGTGGCCAAGGGTCATCACTTTGACTCATATATTGACGGAATGGACGTCAGAAGCCAGAAAGTCAGCGAGACCGTTTCGATGTTCAAAGGAATGCTGGAAGGTGATTCGACAATCGTACGTTTCGTAATTATCAATGATAAGGGAGACGGTATTACCACAGAACATAATCTGGTAGATTTGACTCAGCGTGCCTACTATCGTGAGACAATCAAGGGCAATATTGGCCGACCAGACCTCATCGTGTCGAAGACTTCGGGCAAGATGACCGTCATGTACTCCGTTCCAATCAATAATGCTAACGACGATGTTATCGGAGTGTTGGCAATCGGCATTGATGCTGGCGTTTTCTCCGATATCGTACGCGACGTAAACATTGGTTCTGAGCACCCTTTCATTATAGACTTGGATGGCCGCATCATTGCGCATGACATCAATGAGCTGGTGATGACCGGATATAACATGCTTGAAGATGAACAGGCAAAATCGTTTATTGAAAGTGCCGTAGCATCGACTGAAACGGGCGTAGGAAAATATACACGCGAGGAAGAGAAACTGATTGCCGGATATGCTCCTATCAAAGGTACACACTGGATTGTTGTCACTCCGATGAAAGAGAGCGAAGCATTTGAAGGCATAGTCTATATGAGAAGCAGACTCTCACTGCTGATGCTTGCAGCCATAATCCTGGCATTGATACTGGCATATCGCATTGCACGACGTGTTTCGGGTCCTATAGTCATTCTCAAGAAAATCACAGACTCAATGTCGAAAGGAAATCTGATGATTTCCGACGCAGCGACAGAGGAGGAGACACAGGCGTTGTTGAAAAGAGTCGATGAACTCGGTGAGTTAGGACGAAGCGTAAACACTTTGAACCATAACCTGATTGAAACCCTGTCGAACATCAAGATTGCTGTTGACAAGGTTGCACACAACGCAACACTCATAAACAAGACAGCCAGCAGTGTGGCAGATGGTGCTTCTCAGCAAGCCTCGGCAACGCAGGAGATAACGAGCACCATGGAAGAGATGACATCCATGATCAAGCAAAATGCGATGAATGCCAAGGAGACTGAAAATGCCTCAAATGCCGCTGTCAAAAAAGGCGAAGACGGAGCCAAGATCGTTCTTGAAGCTGTCGAAATCATGAGACAGATAGGTGAGAAAATCAATGTGATAGAGAGCATTTCTCAGCAGACTAACATGCTGGCTATCAATGCATCCATAGAAGCTGCCCGTGCAGGCAATGCCGGTAAGGGATTTGCGATTGTTGCCCAGGAAGTGATACAACTTGCCGAAACGACAAATGATGCGGCACAGGAAATCACAAAGTTGAGTGCATTGGGCATACAGCTTGCGGAGAACTCAGGCCAAGCCGTTGAAGGACTTCTTCCAGACATTCAAAGCACATGTTCGCTTGTAAAAGAGATTGTTGGAGCAAGCGAGGAACAGGAAACCGGCGCGGAACACGTATCTCAGGCAATGCAACAGATGGATCAGGTCACTCAAAGCAATGCCATTTCATCTGACGAACTTAACAAAATGGCCGAAAATCTTGATGCTGAGGCTGACAAATTGCAAAAATCGCTCAGCGTTTTCAAGATTTCCAATGATGATGAGATAAGCGAATAAAATTTCGAACACAATAATAGCAAACAAGGCACGCCTAAAAGGTGTGCCTTGTTGTTTTCTAATATGTCTGTGAATAATCAGAATATCTTCTGAACGAAATCGTGTAGCGACTTACGCCAGACTTGCCATTCGTGGTCGCCAGGGAATGAGTTGAATGTTATGTTGAGCCCCTGTGAACGCATTGTTTCAACAGCCTTTGTCGTTGACGTGATGCGAGGGTCATCAGTGCCTACGGAGATGTAGAGCAGGCGAAGTGACTTGTTGTATGTATCGGCTTTGCTGATGAGGCCTGGCATGGCCTTCTCGGCATCAAACGATGATGATTCGCGGATGCCACCGAAAACGCCAGTGCTGAAAATGCCAAGATAGGCGAAGAGCTCAGTATGCTGAAGTCCTGCGAAAAAAGTCTGTCCGCCACCCATCGAAAGGCCCGCCAATGCACGGCTTTCGCGATCGGTCTTTACACGGAAATTATTCTCTATGAATGGAATGAGCGTTTCTGTCAGCTCCTTTTCATACGGCTTCATGCCGTCGATGGAATAGCCGAAAGGGGCTCCAGGAATGTTGAAAGTGCCATTTGTCATCACGATAATCATCTCGCGCGAAGCTCCATCGCTAATCAGGTTGTCAAGAATGTAGTTGGCTTTTCCCTGGTTGATCCATCCTGTCTCGTCCTCGCCACCGCCATGCTGAAGGTAGAGCACAGGATATGTCTTGCCGCTAAAGTCGTATCCGGCAGGAGTATAGACCCAGACGTTAATGTTTTTCTTACGCACAGGAGAAAAATATTCAAGTTGGCGCACCTGACCATGGTCAACCTCTTTGCAATCATAGAAATGACAGTCTTTTTCAGGAATGTCAATGGCGCTTGTCATACGTCCACAACCGAAAAAACTGCGGCTTGAAGGATCAGAGAAGTCAACGCCGTTGACAGAGAACCAATAGTAGTGGAAACCCTCGACGAGAGGTTTTGTATGGGCGAGCCATGAGCCATCGTCCTGCTTCTGAAAACGACAATCGGCATCGAGAGAAATCTTCCATTGGCTGGCATCGGTAGCACGAACGCGAAAGACAACACTATTGTCATTCATGATGCGCGGATAGTTGCCGCCGATGTTGGTTGAAGGTAGTGTGAACTGCTCTTGAGCATTGCATAACGACACTCCAGCGAGCATCATCAGCGAGAGGAAAGTTTTTTTCATAGAGTCTATTATTTGATTCCCAAAGATAATAATAAATACAAGGGAGTTCCTCAAAATCACCTATAAAAACATCTGCTGAAACTATAGGCGAGGACAAATATTTCGCTATTCTCTGACATCGTTGAGCGCCGAGAGAATTGCTGTGCTGTTGAGACCTTGGAATGACGGGATATGCGCCGTATAGTAGCTTTCGAGCAGCGAGAGCATGCGCTGGCGCTCGGTACGCGTGAAACATGGTGCCGAAAGGTCGCTGATGTTGAGTTCCGCAAGGCGTGACCACAATAAGGCATCGTCGCCCGTCAGGACATGCTTGTGAAGCGGCATCTGACTGGTGAATGTTCCACCAACGAGGTCGAAGATGTTGCCAAGAGTCGGCGTGAGATCCGGCTCAAATCCGAGCATACGAGCCAGGCGAAGCATGAAATAGATGTGGAAATTGTATATCCCAGGCATTCCTTCATCGAGTGCAAGAACTGAATTGCGCACAAATTCGTAGAAATTACCTTCGGGCATTTCGTCGTGGAGCGAACGGACAAGCAGCTCTGTCATGAACATGGCAATGCTTCGACGGACAGGATCGAATGGCAGTTTCGTGAGCGGAAGTGCGATGTGCGCCTCGCGAATCTTCTGAAGCTGGCTGCGGTTGCTATTACTCACTTCGAGATTGACAACGGTCAATGGCTGAAGCAATGGCAACATTGTTCGACGTCTTTTCCCCTGAATGCCAATCAGATATGCCTGGCGACCGATTTTCTCCGTCAGAATATTGACAATCACCGAGTTATCGCCATATTTGACGCACGTCAATACGATGCCTTCTGTCTTGACCTGTGTTTCCATTGGCTAATACGGATCAACGTCGATGCTGAAAATGACACGACGAAACTGCTCTTCAGCGATAAGCGTGTTCATGACGTTCATCATGATATCCTTCATCTTCTGTGGCGAACTGCGTTTGTCGATCTTGATTATGATGCGTTGCATGAAATATGTTGCAATTCGCTTAATTTCAGGTGCTTGTGGTCCGAGTACACGATTGCCGAAGATCCCGACAAGCCGTTGCGCCGCAAGTTGCGCCGCAAGTTGCGCTACGTATTCGTCTTTGTGCTTTATGGTTATGTTCATCAGGCGCACAAAAGGCGGATAGTTATAGTTCTCGCGCTCCTCGATCTGCCTTTCGGCATTGCCCTCATAATCGTTATTGACGATGCTGTCAATAATCGGATTATCAGCCTGGCGCGTCTGTATGAAAACCTGTCCGCGTTTGCCATGACGTCCTGCGCGTCCGCTGACCTGCGCGATCATCTGATAGCAACGCTCATGCGCACGAAAATCCGGCATGTTGAGCATATTGTCGGCATTCATGACGCCAACGACGGAAACTCTCTCAAAATCAAGACCTTTAGATATCATCTGCGTCCCGACAAGTATGTCGTATTTGTGCTCCTCGAATTCTCCGATGATTTTCTCGTAAGCCGTTCGCGTACGAGCCGTGTCAAGGTCCATTCTGACAATCCGCGCATCGGGAAATGCTGTCTGTACCTCTTCCTCAATCTTCTCTGTGCCAAAGCCTTGCGGCTCAATATATGGCGATCCACAGCAAGGACACTGCTTCGGAATATCAATCGTATATGAACAATAGTGACAGACAAGTTGTCGTGTCGTCTTATGATATGTCAGACTCACATCGCAGTTCTGGCATTTTGGAACCCATGCACATTGGTTACACTCGACATAAGGCGAAAAACCGCGCCTATTCTGAAAGAGAATGACCTGCTCACCAGCGTTGATGGCAGTTCCAATAGCATCGCGCAAACGATGTGAAAATATACCTGCCGTCTGCTTTTTTTTGCGGGCTTCGAGCATATCGACAGGGATAATCTCAGGCATCTCAATGCCGGCATAGCGCTGAGTCATAGCCACATAGGCATATTTGCCACTCTTTGCATTGACATAGCTTTCATAAGAAGGAGTGGCACTTCCAAGCAACACCTTCGCACCCATCATTCGCCCAAGAACAAGCGCCATATCGCGTGCATTATAGCGTGGAGCCGGATCAAACTGCTTATATGACGTCTCATGCTCTTCATCGACAATGATAAGACCCAAATTGCGCATTGGCAACATCACCGATGAACGAACACCTAAAATTAGCTGACAATCAGTACTTTGCAAAAGTTTATTCCACACTTCAACACGTTCAGCATCGCTGAACTTTGAATGGTAAATACACATTTTTGAGCCAAAATGGCGTCGCAAACGCTGCGTTATCTGCGTTGTCAGTGCAATTTCCGGCAAAAGGTAGAGCACCTGCTTGCCTTTTGCAATCTGCTCGGCAATGAGGTGAATATATATCTCCGTCTTACCGCTCGACGTAACTCCGTGGAGCAGGCAGACCTCTTTCTCCCCAAATGCATCAACGATCTCATTATGAGCATTTTGCTGAGTTTCCGAGAGATCATGCGGAGGACAAAGTTCGGCATCATCATTATCTATGCGCGAAACAACTTCTTTTGTAAGAGCCAGTATGCCTTTCTTGCAGAGTTCGCTTATATGTTGTGCATTGACATTGCCTGCGGCCAGTTCCGTACGACACACTTTTGCACCTTTGCGCGCCTTGCCAAGTCCGCCAACAAGCTGGAGGAACATCATCAGCGCCTCCAACTGCTTCGGTGCTCGTTTTTCGAGTTTATCCATATGCTCGACAAAGAGTTTCTCGTCGGCAATGACCTCATCGGAAAGGCCGAAAAACGACTCCGTCTTCGGCTTATAGCTGTCGCGAAGCTGCTCGCTGATGAAGAGCGCATCGACGGCAAGGAGCTTTTTCAATTGCGGAAGCACATTGAACTCCTTGCAGAATTGCTGCAGTTCACCAATCGTGCATATTTTCTTTGTTTCCACGAAATTGAGAATCTGCTCCTGCTTGTCGCTGAGCGGCGATTCTGCCTCAAACTGAGCATTATAGATAAGTTTGCTTTCGCTTTCGAGCTTCAGTCCCGATGGCAATGCCGCACGATATATTTCGCCAAGCGAACAGACATAATATTGCGACATCCAATCCCAGACTTTCAGCTGGTCTTCGGTCACAATAGGCTCGTAATCAACAACTTGCTGAATTTCTTTCAGCTCGTAATCCGGTTTATCCTGATGGATATGCCTGACAATGCCTGAATATGATTTCGAACGGCCAAAAGGCACGACAACACGACTGCCGATGCGGATAGAATCCATCATCTCGTCTGGTATTCCGTATGTAAACAGCTGCTGCAGAGGAACTGGCAGAATTATGTCGGCATAATGACTCATCCGTTTCTTCTTTTTCTCTCTGCAAATGTAATGAAAAGTTCTGTCAAAAATCTTTCACCAAACGAACAGAGCATCCATAAGCGCGTTTTGTCTCTTGCATCGGCACAACCTGCGACGGATGAAACGCCAACCCGCAAACATTGCCTTCGCGCTCTTCTGCACCTGCCGTCGTTGACCAATAAATCCCCCAATCATTTGAAGATGTTCCATAATTTTCAATGCTTCTATCGCCATAACGACGACCCGCCGCAGGTAAAAAAACAGCTCCTTTGCGCTCCATGGCTTTCCATTGAGCCGCATCATATATGTTATCTTCAAAATGATTTTTTGAAAAACTTTCATCTATATAAAAGCCTGTCTGATAAGTCATTCCACTATTTACCGAAGGCGTGAATGAAATACCTGAAGGCTGTTTCCAATTGTCTGGCAAGATGATCAGCCCTTTCTGACCGACAACCGTTGCAAGCGCAAAAAGCGATGTTGCCGACGGACGGACGGAAATCAGATAGTTCCATTCATCGCTCGAAAGAGTGCGCCACCCTTTTCCATAGCCGACAATCTCATTTTCAACGCCCCAATCGTAACAACTATATTTGCCGACGAGACCATTGCGCCAATCATCGCAAACATAATAATCGCGAGAATCTGTACTTGTCATCGTCGGTTCGAGGCCCAATTCCCAATCCGTGCCCCAACCGCTTGTGCCCCAACCAAAGAGGTCTATTCCTCTTATGACATAATCATTTTCATCGTACAAACGGTTGATGTTCTGATAGCCAAGCACTTCGTATTGCTTTGATGCGAAACGCCATTCATAATCAACATCATAATATTGCAGATTGCCCGGCGAGAAATAGACCTGCTTGTTTTCTGCCACGCTGAATCTGAAATTTTCCAGCGGATCTCTGAATGTTATGCTGTCAATCATCTCGTTTCGCAATTCAAAGATGACTTCACCATTTTTCCAGATGTATGTCTGTGCCGGTGCAGATATGAACGACAGCAAAAGGATAATTGATGAGACTATTTTTTTCATACGAATAGGCTTTATTGAGTCATACGATGCCAGCCGTGAAATGATACAACAAAAAAGGCCCCGACCGCTATGGTCAAGGCCTTGGAGCATTATGATGCTTTGTCTTTAGTCGATAGGATACGTGTCGAGTTTCTTGTTACGCTCCTTATAATCAAGCGTATAGTGAAGTCCGCGGCTCTCGTGACGCTTCTGCGCCATCTTGATAATGAGGTAACCGATGTTAATCTTATTGCGGAGCTCGCACAATTTCATTGAGACCTTCGACGTGTTGTAGAGGTCTTCCGTTTCGCGATAGATGATCTCGAGACGATCGAGCGCACGCTGAAGGCGCAGATTCGAACGAACGATGCCGACATAGTTGCTCATGATTGTTTCAACCTCTTTGTTCGCCTGAGTGATGAGAATCATCTCCTCGTTGTGAACAGTTCCCTCATCGTCCCAATCCGGAACATCCTCACGCCATTCGGTGCGTTGCATCACTTCTGCCGAATCCTTTGCTGCCACATCGGCATAAACGATAGCCTCAAGAAGTGAATTCGATGCCAAACGGTTTGCTCCGTGCAAGCCTGTGCACGAACATTCGCCAGCTGCATAGAGATTGTTGATTGACGAACGACCGTTGAGGTCAACCTTGATGCCGCCACACAAATAATGCGCTGCAGGCGTAACAGGGATATATTGCTTTGTGATGTCGATGCCGATAGAAAGGCACTTTTCGTATATCATCGGGAAGTGATGCTTTGTCTCCTTCGGATCCTTGTGAGTGACGTCGAGATAGACATATTCATCACCAGAAATCTTCATTTCGTTGTCGATGGCACGTGCAACAATGTCGCGAGGCGCGAGACAGCCGCGCTCATCATATTTCTCCATGAATGTGCTGCCATCCTTGAGGCGCAAGATTCCACCATAGCCGCGCATTGCCTCAGTGATGAGGAAGTTAGGCTGTTCCTGTGGATTATAGAGCGATGTTGGATGGAACTGGACAAACTCCATATTCTGGATGATGCCTTTTGCACGGAAAACCATGGCAATGCCGTCGCCAGTCGAGATTGTTGGATTTGTTGTCACCTGATATACGTTACCGACGCCACCTGTTGCCATCATCGTCACTTTCGAAAGGAAGGTGATGACCTCATGAGTCTTCTCGTTAAGCACATACGCTCCATAGCAACGTATGTCCTTCATCCAAGGCTCGTTAGAACGGCCCAGATGATGCTGTGTGATGATGTCGATGGCAAAATGATTCTCATAGACATCAATATTTGGATGATTCTTTATCTGGCTGATGAGAGCACGCTGAATCTCCTCACCAGTGTTGTCGAGGTGGTGCAAAATGCGGAATTCAGAGTGACCACCTTCACGATGAAGGTCGAACTGGCCGTCCTCTTTCTTGTCGAAATCGGTGCCCCATTCGAGAAGCTGGCGTATCTGTTCCGGTGCCTTGGTGATGACCATGCGTACCGTATCGGGATCGCAAATGCCTGCTCCGGCAATGTGCGTATCGACGATATGCTTTTCGTAATTATCTTTGCTATAGTCAGTTACGGCAGCAATGCCACCCTGAGCCTTGCTCGTATTCGTCACTTCGAGCGTTGTCTTCGAAACGAGTGCCACCTTGCCTTTTTCGGCCACTTTCAGCGCATAGCTCAAACCAGCTGCACCAGAGCCAATGACGAGAAAATCATATTTCTTTCTCATTGCAATCCCTATTTATGAACGTATCGCAAATTTAATGTCTTTTGAAACAGAATATCACGCAGAAGCTACTTTTTTCGCTTGCACTCCATGATGCTGTGTCCCAAACCAATATTATCGTGAATTGTCTTGACTTCAAGACCTGCAGCCTCAACGCATCGAGCCATGTCGTCTGAATGATACATCTTGCTGTTGCCATTGGCCAACGCTGTGAAATAGATGCTCGTCAGCGTCAGGCAATATGCCGCCGTCTCGAATCTCTGACGATCCCAGAATGTCTCCATGATGAAGAGCGTCGAATCATCATCCATCGACTTCGCTGCACGACTCAAAATGCTCGTCACCTCATCCTCAGAAAAACAATCGAGGAACTGGCTCATCCAGATAGCATCGAAACGCTCTGGGAATGGGACCGAAGGATCGAGCAGATTTGCTCCATGTCCGTGGATGCGATCCGCACCATCGATATTCTTTGTCGCCTCCTTCATCATCGCAATCTGCTGTGGCAAGTCCATGATCGTCACGTTGACATTCTTGTCATAGCCGACACACTGGGTTGCCCAACGGCCTGTATTGCCGCCGACGTCGAGCAACGTCTTTGTCCGGCCACCATCGAAGACGATCTTCAAAGCCTCTGCAAATGAATTGTCCGAATAGAAATGATCAAATCCGAACCAGCTCTTCTGAACCTGAGATGGGAGCTGCGACAAACCTTCATAAATGGTTGGCCAGCTGCCGAATACCTTCAAACCCTCAGGTTTGCCGTTCAAAAGCGACTCCTCAAGATTGAAAAGGCCCAGATAATTCACATCATGATTGAAATTCAGATTTGCCTGAACCAACTCGTCGTTGAGCAGAAACCATCCCGCTTTAGAAAGAACATATTTCTCGTTCTGAAACAAGACCGTGCCTATCGAAAGCGATGCTTCGAGAAGCACCTGAGCAGCATAGTCGCTCAACTTGCATTTCTCAGCAATCTCACTCTGAGTCAAGCCATTGCGATTGTCTTGCAAAGCTTTCAAGATGCCAAATTTGATCATCAGACGCGACACCTGGAAAACCATTGGTGCAAAAGCTATCTCGTGTGCAAGACGTTGCGCATCGAGAGCCGAGCGTGTCTCTTTTGTATATTTCTTTTCGAGGTCAGGAAACAATTTCATTTCTCTGCATTTTATTGTTTTCAACTAAAATTTCCAGAAGTCATAGAAGTTAAACCACTGCTGTGGATATTTCCTGACAATCTGTTCAAGCGATGCTATATATTGGTCAACAAGATTGTTGAAACGCTCTTTCGAATTGCTTGCCGACATATCGGCAATCTGGAACGAGAAGGTGTAGTGGAACACCATCAGATCACGCATGGCATAATAGAAGACGACCGGCACATTCAGCTTTGCAGCAATCTGGAACAACCCTTTCGGGAAGTTTGCCTCATGACCCATGAACATCTTCGTCATCGAATTGCCATCGTCCATATATCTGTCGCCCTGAAAGCAGACATATTCCTTCGCATCAAGCGCAGCTTTGATCTTGAGCACCGTATCGAGCCCGTCATTGCCTATCGGGATAATCTTGAAATCCTGCTTCTGGCTTCCGTCTTCAATAACACTCTTGATCTTCTCATATTCGGCATCGAGCATGACGATGTTCATGTTCTTGCCATATTTGTTGAAAAAAGGAGCGCCTACTTCCCACGATCCGACGTGCGCACCAATGATAATCGCTCCACTGCCCGAATCGAGAACCTTGAGGAACTCTTCGTAGTTGCCATAGCTGAACGTATATGGCTTGCTGATGCCATGCTTAAGTGCAATCTTGTCAACAATGGTCTGCCCGAAGACATAGAAATGGACAAAAATCCTGATTGCGGATTTTACGCGTCCAAAACCGATGATATGACGATAATAGCGATATATTGAGCGTGTGGCTTTAGGTGCAAAAAGAACGAAATATGGCGCCACAAATGCCAAAAGGACGTATGCCGCCTTTACTCCAAGATATTTGAGCGTCACAACGAAAAACCATGTTCCCAACGATCCTCCGCGCGACTTTCCGTCCCACTTTCTTTCCACTTTTTTTCTTATGCTTACAAAGTCGTGTATGAAATACAAAAATTAGAGACAGGCATAAAATCCTACCTCTAATTTTGTGATATTCAATTTATTGCATATTATTAGCCCTTAAGACCACCAGTGATTGCGATTGTCTCACCAGTGATGTATGCAGCATCTTCAGATGCGAGGAATGCAACGAGAGCAGCAACCTCTTCAGCCTCGCCGAAACGTCCGAGCGAGATGCCTTTCTTGAGCTCTTCCTCGTCGAGCGAGCTTGTCATGTCGGTCTTGATGAATCCAGGTGCAACGGCATTGACAGTGATGTTCTTGATGCCTACTTCCTTGGAGAGAGCCTTCGTTGCCGAAATGATAGCGCCCTTGGCAGCAGAATAGTTGCACTGACCTGGCAATCCGATGAGACCAGATACAGATGCCATGTTGATGATGCGGCCATGCTTTTTGCGAACCATCTTCTTGATGACTGTTCTTGTCACGTTGAAGAAACCGTCGAGCGAAGTGCTGAGCACCTTGTGCCATGACTCGGCATCCATGAGTGGCAAAAGCGAGTCGGCAGTCACACCGGCATTGTTGACAAGTACGTCAATGTATGCATCCTTGTTTTCAGCTTGCCATTTTTCGAGTGCTTCAGTTGTCTCTTCGAGGTTTGCTACGTCAAATTTGATGATTTCGCCCTCTGTTCCTGCTTCCTTAGTGAGTGCAAGCGTCTCTTCGGCCTTGGCTTGATTAGATACGTAGTTAATCAAAACATGATAACCCTGACTTGCGAGTTTCACGCATACAGCGCGACCGATACCACGGCTTCCACCCGTTACTAATGCATATTTCATACGTATGTTGTTGTTTTTATTTTTTTTACTCTGTTTCCGTTGAATGATGACGCAAAGATACAAAAAATGCACCCTTATTTCATGCGTGATTCAAGTAATGCTATAAAATCGTCGAATGTCACGACTCCCTTAAAACTGTCCTGCGAGAGCACAACACCAAAATTCTTCTCGATAATCACGACAACGTCAACCATGTCGAGACTGTCAAGTCCGAGCGTCTCCATGAGCGGGTCGCTGCCTTTGATGTCGGTTGAATCTACTTCAAATTCTTCGGCAAGTGTCTCAATGAGCTTTGTTCGGAGTTCCGTTTGTTCCATGTATAATTGTTTCTGTTTAATGTATATTCAAATTTTCTTGATGACAAGCGCAGCATTTGTTCCGCCAAAGCCAAACGAATTCGACAATACGATGTCAATCTGTTTTTCGACAGCCTCCGTTGGTATGTTTAGCGTTGCCGCTTTCGGATCCTTCTCTTCGAGGTTGATGTTTGGAGCGATGAATCCGTCCATCATCATCAGTGTCGAATAGACAATCTCGCTGGCTCCGGCCATCCACAATTCATGACCTGTCATCGATTTTGTCGACGAGACGTAAGGCCGGGTCCCTGCAAAGAGTTTCGACAAGGCTTCAGCCTCGTTTGCATCGCCCAGCGGAGTCGATGTCGCATGTGCGTTTACGTAATCGACGGCTTCAGGTTCTATGCCAGCATCATTCAATGCTCGTTTCATAGCCGTATATGGTCCTTCAGACGTAGGAATTGTCAGGTGTTCGCCACTTGTCGAAACGCCATAGCCGACAATTTCGGCCAATATCGTTGCCTTGCGTTCGAGCGCCGATTCAAGGCTCTCGACCATCACCGCTGCGCCACCGCCACTCGGCACAAGTCCGTCGCGGCCGACATCGAACGGACGAGATGCTTTCTGAGGCTCGTCCTTGCGCATCGAGAAGGCTGCTATGCCGTCGAAACTGCTCACGCTGTATTCGTTGACCTCTTGTGCGCCGCCGCAGATTATCCTCTCCTGGATGCCGCTGCGAATAAGCGTTGCGGCCAATCCGATGGCATGCGAACTGCTTGAGCATGCCGCCGAAACGCTGAAGCTGACACCCTTCAGACCCAGCGAAACAGCCAGATTCATCGAGAGCGTGGAGTTCATCACCTGGAAGACATTGCCCGATCCGACGAACTGCGTATTGTTCTTTTCGCGTATTACGTCAATGCCTTCGATGACAGCCTTTGCCGAACTGTCGTTGCCCATGATGATGCCAATCTCGTTGGCTTTCAGATATGCATCATCGATGCCTGCCATCTGAAGAGCTTCGCGGACTGCCATATATGCATATACGCCATGCTCGGCATAGCGCAGACGGCTTTTGCGGTCGAGAATGTCCTTGAGATTAATCTCCGGCAAAATGCCCGTCAGAGGCGAACGATAGCCAAGATCGACGCGCGCCTGCGACATGCCAATACCACTGCGACCTTCGCGGAGCGACTGACGCACCTCATCGACTCCATTGCCGATGCTCGAGAATATTCCCAGACCTGTTATGACAACACGCTTCATGATGCCCCAAAAAACAACTTTTTAAAGTTAATACTAATTCAGCAACATTTTGCTATTTTGCATGCAATTTTCTTTTCGTTCGCCATCATTGCACCAGTCAACACACAATGTAAAAAACCTTGTCTGCTGAGAACAACTCCGCAGGCAAGGTTTCCTATTTTACTGACCATCAAACGATATCGTATTGATTAACAAAGAATTATCTCAGTTTCTTAAGCTGCTTGCTCATAAACTTTCCAAAATTCTCGCCAACTTCCGATGCGCCATCTTTGATGAGGTTAAGTTTTGTACCAAATGTACCACCCTCTCCAAAGATCTTGCTGATCTTGCAAACTACATTTCCATTTTTGTCAAGAATTTCTGCTGAGCATGCAGTATCGCCCTTACGCTCAATTGACAAAACAACGATTCTGATTGTAGGAATATCCTTGACGTCAGATGCGAGAACAAAATTCTTGCATTTTTCCGAAAATCCCTGACGAACGTCGCTGATGATTTCTGGTTTATCCTTGTACCAGTCTTTTTCATACTCAGAAAATGCTGCCTCGTTCATGCCGTGAATAGTAGCTGAAGAATAGTCAACTACGAGATTTACTCTGTCCTGATTCTTCAAAACTGCCAAAGAACCCTCAGTAATCTTCTGTGCGTTGGCGGCTACACAAGCCATTGCTGCAACACACATTAATGAAATCAATCTTTTCATGTCGATCTTTTAAATTAATTTTGATTTACGCCTCATGCAACATGCAAAACTTATGCCACGAACAATAAAATCCGCTTCATTTTTTTGTGTTACTCCGATTACAGGCAAAGGTAATTGTTATTGTTGATAAATAAAGTCGCATATAAATATATTTTGTCATTTACATTTAGTAAATTGCGTGACAAAAAGGAAGTTATGAAGAGAATTATTTTCACAATGATGATGGCGCTCATCTGCGTAATCAGCTATGGACAAAGAGTTTACAACTATTCCATCATGGGCAGAGCCGGCGTTGAAGGTGATATGAAAGCACTGAAAAGCGAGAAGAAAATAAAACTTGTGATAGATTATTCTGAAGGTTATTTCAACGGATTCAGCGAGGAAAAAGCAAAGGCTGAGCTGAAAAACTGGCAGGAAGATACTAGCGAAGCATATTCTGATGCTGTCAAGACGCTTGATCGTGCTACAGGCGGCAAGAAGATGTTTGGCGACATAAAGGAGGCAACATTGACACTCACAATAAAGATATTCAAGGGTACGGATGATCTCGATGACCTTCTTGCAGATGTGATTCTGACAAATGTCGAGGGCAACGTGCTTTGCAAGATCAGTGATATTCAGGGTGACGACATGGATGAATTGGCCAAACGCATCGGGCGTTTCATGAGAGCCGAGATAAGATAAACTAAGTGGTTAGTCTTTTTTTTGATAACATTTTAAATCACCGTTCCGATTCGTTGGAGCGGTGATTTTTTTGTGGACAAGTCTTACAGCTTACGACACTAATCTCAGATATTGATGCTGCAAGAGACATAGACATTGCGTCCTTTCTGTGGCAGATGGTTCCAGTCTGAATATGTCGAGTAGTTGCGGTCGAAGGCATTCTCAATGCCAAGGCGTAAGATTGTGCCGACATTGCCAAACTGATGTGAATAAGAGGCATTGGCACCAGCAATGAGATAGGCCTCAGATCCTGTCTCGGCATATTTTGTTGCAACACGCGTCTGCTTTGAAGCGCCACTAATTTCGACAGATGCTGAAAAGCCGCCTCTGAGATATTTTACCGATGTCTTGTATTGAACAGGGGCTATGATTGGAAGTGCATCGGCATCATCGTCGGCTCCATAGCCATAGCTGACATTTCCATCCCATGAAATGTTGTCGGTGAACCTGGCGGATAATGACACCTGTGCGTTGGCAATGGTTGCATGGTCGATATTCCCATATACTTTCACTCCGTTGGCACCAATAGTCATGGCGCTGAGTCGATTCTCTACATGTCCGATGATGTAGTGACGGAAGCGGAATATGTTGGCATCGGCAGAAAGTGTGAAACGATTGGAGGTGAACGAGACCGCCAGATTGCCTTCAAAAGCCTCTTCGTTGCTCAATCGGGGATTGCCAATATAATCGTAATTATCGAATGTGTTGTTGAGATAATAGCCATAGCCTTCTGTTATGCTCGGAGCTCGACTGCCCCAACCGCCACCAATGCCGAACTTCCATTTGTTGTATTGCAGAGTATAACGTGCTGCCAGACGAAGTTCCGTCTGGTGATATGTCTGCTTCATGTGTGGGAAGAAGACGTTGAGCAACTGATAGCCGTCGTCTGAACCGATATGTTGCTGTTGCCATGCCACCTTGGTCGATACGCGCAACGAGTGATTGTTGCCAAGAGTGATGTCGTCAGAGGCAGCCACACCTGTGCATATCGTGCTTACATCGGGCCATGTGAGCATATACATCTTCCAGTCAGAATCGGCAGCATACATGGTCATGTCTGCATGGCGATAATTGTAGTATATGTCGTAGTTTATCTGTAACTGACTTCTTTCGCCTTGTCCATTGAGGAGGTTGTATAGTCCCGCTGTCCAACTCTTGCCCGGCATGTCCATACGAATGGGAACATCTGGTCGGTGAGAATCGTCCATTATGTGAACAATCTTGTTGTAATAGGTCTTTGTCTCGTTGGTCAGAAAGAAGCCATCTGCGAAGTTGTGCTTGTATGACAGCGAGGTGATGACAGCCTCAGCCTTGGCCACATCCATGTTGAGTGCAGGGTAACCTACATCAGTCGCCTTGTCATAGATGAGAGAAGCCTCCACTCTGTCACTGCTGGCTATACGACTGCCGACATTGACGAAGATATTGTACTTCTGGAATTGCGAAAAAGCGACCTCATCATTGCCTCCTGCCTTATAGTTGTCGGCCTTACGGAATGAAAGTCCCAAATTGGTATAGAGTCTGTCTCGTGAGATAGCCACGTCAGCCTCGGCCATGCGCACGGAGCCATTGGTCTCGTAACTAGCGAGGGCTTGTGTCTCGATAGGCTTGATGGCATTGAACCCCACCTTGCGAAGACGTAAGTCGATGCTGCCACCGATGTTGCCTGTTGCTTGCGGATTGCCGTCAAGACCTGAGGACAGTGTGATCGACTGCAGATTACTGCTCTCCACATACGATGTCACAGGATCCATCTTGTCGGTGCAAGCATAGAATATCTTCATGCCATCGATGGTGGTCGACACTCGTTCGTCTTGCATGTTGTTGACAACAGGTTCCATAGCGTATGTGCCACGTCTGATGAGGTTGACATGATTGAGTTCGGCCAAATGTTCATCTATCGATGCGGCAACACCCTTGGCAGAACGCTTCTGTCCTCCTCCACGGGCAGAACTTGCGACAACGACTTCGTTGATGTCGATATGCGTCTCTGCTGTGTCGGGCTCGCTTATGAGTAATATGGGGATGAGCAATGATAGCATAGAGTGTTGTTAAAGGGTCACCTCAAGAGAGAGGCTGCTAAATCCGTGGTCTGTGTCGTCGCCACCTGCAACGACGATGCCATTCTCGTCTCTGACAGTCAGATGAAGTCTCCAGAGCCCAGTCATTGTGAAGTTGACTACTCCATTGTAGAGTCCGTCAGCATCTGGAGTCAACGGTGTGCCTTCAGGAGCTGAGTGATAGCCCATGTCTGGCATCGATGGAGTGATGTCGATAGTAAACTTCTTGTCGGCTGGCAAATATGGCGTTTTCTTGTCGGCAGCAACAGCAGTCACCTGAGCCGATATGTCGTTGGTGCCAACCTTCCAATCCGTAGGGTTGACAAGCGAGATATGATACGCCTCTTCTCCCACCTTGAATTGTGATATCCATTTCTGACCATCAGCCAAAGCATCGACCTGGATAGGCAGCGAGAAATGCTCTTCTGCCTTGAGGATGCGTATGTCGAAATCGAGATTCCACGATCCATTGTCTGATGTGTTCATCACAAACGATACCCATCCGTGACGAATTGCCAACAGTCCGTTGTCGAAGTTGTCTATCGATCCGCTGAATGGTGTGCTGTGTTCCATTCCAGACGACATAGACATTATCGGAGTAAACGACTTGATCTCAATGTCTTTGACATAATTGGCGCTGACAATCTTAGTCACTACGAAATATAGGTCGTTATAGCCAGTGTGCAATGATCCGGTTGGAGAGAATACTCGCAAACGATACTTGTCGTCGATATCCTGTGTGAGCGATGTGATCTCCTTCTGCTTTCTGATGAATTCATACACCTGACGTGCCTCGTCAACCGAGCAGCAATCAACATCGTCGGTGATAAGTATCTCTTGGCCAAAGTCGTCGATGACATCGTCGTTGTCATTGCAAGAAGCGAGAACAAATGTCAGGCTTATCAAAAGTAATGTTGTTCTGATTGCATTCATGTGTAATGAGTTTTTATGTGTTCAATACTAAAGGTTGATGCTTGCTCCGAAAGTGAAGCTGCGTGACGAAGGATATACGCCAGAGTCTGTGCCACTTGCAACCTCTGGGTCATAACCCTTATAGTCGCTGATGGTGAAGAGGTTGGATGCAGTAGCATATATTCTCACGCCCCAGCTGGTGCTGTTGATTGGCAGACGATAGCCTACTGTCAGGTTGCGCAACTTGAGATATGAGGCATCCTCTACATAGCGACTGTCGATATATGAGAATGGTCGGTCGTAGCCAGCGTATGGCAGTGTCGCATTTTCATGTTCCTTTGTCCAGCTGTTGAGCACAGAATGAAGCACATTGTATGAGTCACCAGTCTGCTCAAGTCGGCGACCAAGGGCGTTGAAGACCTTATTGCCATGTGTGCCCTGGAATGACAGCGAAGCGTCGAATCCTTTGTAGAAGAGTGATGCAGAGAATCCGTATGTGAAGTCGGGCTGAATGCTTCCCAATATCTGACGGTCGTTGCCGTCGATACGTCCGTCGTGATTATGGTCTTCAAACATAGCGCTACCTATTTTAGGCTTGTCGCCATTTACAGTAGGCAACTTATTTATATCATCGGTGCTCTTCACTATGCCAGCAAACTTCAATCCGTAGAAGCTGCCGAGCGATTCCCCCTTGCGAAGAATGGTCTCTTTTGATGAGCCGAGGATGACGTTGTTGGTTGATCCCATGTCGGTGATGGCGTTACTGTTATGCGCTATGTTGGCAGAGACATTGACGGTCAGGTCGGCAGTCTTTGCAACTACACCTGTGAGCTGCAGTTCTACACCCTTGTTTTCGACATTGCCCACATTCTGTATCTGGCTAGTCACACCCGATGAGAAGCCCATTGGCACGTCAAGGAGCAAGTCGCGTGTCTTTTTGAAATATACGTCGAGAACGGCAGAAAGGCGACGTGAGAAGAAATCGGCATCAACACCGACATTGTAGCTTGCTGTTGTCTCCCACTTGAGATCATCGTTGCGAGTATTGCTTGTTGAATAGCTTGAACCGCCAGCATACTGCGATGTCTTATATGATGTGGAGAAAGCATGGTCTGATATCTCCTGATTGCCTACTGTGCCGAATGACAAGCGTAATTTAAGTCCGTTAAGTGTCTGATTGCCAATCAGGAAACGTTCCTTGTCGATGTTCCACGAGAGACCTATAGAAGGGAAGTAACCCCATCGGTGTGAAGCTGCAAAACGTGAAGAGTTGTCGGCGCGGAAGGTGGCTGTCACGTTGTAACGTGAGAGTAGCGTATAGTTGACACGTGCGATGATCGAGTTGAGATGCGATTCGGAAATGCCACTTTGTGGAGGATATACCTCGGAGCCATCGGCAAGATTATTATGCTTCAACTCCTCATTGGTGAAGTGAGTCGCCATTATCGAATTGAAAGAGCTAGAAGACGACTGACGAGTGAAACCCGCAAGAGCATCGAACGAATGCTTATTGCCAAACTCGTGAGCCCAAGTAGCAGTATATTCCTGCTGCCAAATCTCAGTCTGACGGTTACCAATACCGCCAAGACCAGTGTTCGCAAGACCGAGAGATGTGAAAGATGGACTGAAGTAATTCTGAGTTAGATGTTCTTTGTTGAGACCAAGAGCAGCCTTGATAGTCAGTTCGCCAATCTGGTAGCTTGCCCAGAAATTGCCAAGGAAATAGCTGTTGATATTTTCGGCAACACTTTCTTCGAGATCGGCTACAGGATTGGACGTCTTGTTGCCAATAGCGAAATAGGCGTATTCGTAAGGATTATGGAAATTGTAAGAGCCATCAGCATTATATACATCGACAACTGGAGGGACAAGAAGACCATAGACGAAACTGTTGGTAATGCCATCAGAATAAGGAGACGAATTGTAGACCACCTCTTCGGTAGTAGTAAGTCCCTTCTGTATAGCCTTACCCTCGGTGCCATTGACGCCAAGTCGGAGGCCCTTGTTAAGATCCCAGTCGACATTAACATGGAAGTTATAACGTTTGAGACCGGAATTGAGGATAATGCCATCCTGATCAGTGTAGTTGGCCGAGAAGGCGTAGCGTGTCTTGTCATTGCCACCGCTGACCGACAATTCGTGAGTCTGATGGAAAGCCGAACGAAGCATTGCGTCTTGCCAGTCGGTGCCTTTGCCCAGGTTCTTTATTTGTTCGTCAGTATAGCCTCCCTTATTGAAATAATACTGTTTCTGGAAGCCAGCCCATTCACTTGCATTGAGCAGATTGAGTTTCTTGCTTATGACATCAACGCCAGCGCTATAGCCATATATGACTGCTGTCTTGCCACGCACGCCCTTCTTGGTTGTAACCAAAATCACACCATTGGCGCCACGCGAGCCGTAGATGGCAGTAGCACTCACATCCTTGAGGACCTCGATGCTTTCGATGTCGGAAGGGTTGATAGTAGCGAGAGGATTGAGAGATCCCTCGATAGCTCCGAGACCGGTACCGTTATCGTCGGGATTGCGGAAATAGATGAAACCGTCGACAACATAGAGAGGTTCGTTGCTGGCATTCACCGAATTGCCACCACGGATGCGGATATTACTTGAAGCGCCAGGCTGTCCGCTAGCAGAAGTGACATTAAGACCAGCGACAGCACCACTAAGAGCTCCATCGAGAGTAGGCGACGTGCTATTTTCGAAAATATCGGCCTTGATAGTAGTCACAGCACCAGTAAGCTGAGTGCGCTTCTGAGTGCCGTAGCCTACGACAACGACATCGCTAATCTGCTGGCTTTCCTCCTCGAGGATAATGCTCTGTTCCTGTGTGGAAGATATAGTAATGAGTTTCTTGTTATAGCCAAGACTTGAAACCTCGAGTTCGATAGGAAGCTTATCCTTCGTCTCGAAACGGAACACGCCATTGACATCGGTAGCGGCGCCTTCGCCACGTGCCCTATTATAAACAGTAGCGCCAATGACAGCTTCGCCATTCTGGTCGAATACCGTTCCGGAAATAACAGTCTGAGCAAAGATGCTCTGCGTTGCTATAATACTAATTATAAGTATCAACGCTCTTTTTAATATACCCTTAATACTATTCATGTCTACAAGTTTTATCTGTTGTTATACTTCCTAATTACAAGTGCAAAGTTAGGGAGACAACGGATGGTAGGCAATCACTTATATGGGGTATATCGTATACCATAGATGTGGTAGATGGAGGGGGATGAAATGTTGAAAATCTCAAGTAGCGGTTTGGATTTTCATTGAAAATCTCAAGTAGCGGTTTGGATTTTCAAGGATTTGCATATATATTTGCGAAGTATAAACCATCAGATAAAGCAGTATGTATAAGCGTATTTATAAAATAGAGGATGAACCGGAAGAGAGTTTGTTTCTGTTCGGAGCACGTCAGACAGGGAAAACTACTCTTTTGAAAGAAAGATTTCCCAAAGCAATCTACATCGACTTGCTCAATACAGATATTTTGAAACGTCTTCAAAACAACCCAGAACGTCTGCGACAGACATTGGAACACGAAAAACAGGATACGATTGTAGTAATAGATGAAATACAGCAACTGCCTATATTGCTGAACGAAGTACATTGGCTTATAACAAACAAAGGTCTTAGATTTATACTAAGCGGATCGAGTGCGCGAAAACTTAAAAGAAACGGCACTAACACCTTAGGTGGCCGAGCGTTGCCATGCAATATGTTCCCACTTGTGAGTGCTGAGATAGAGGATTTTGACCTAAACAGGGCATTGCGATATGGCATGATACCGAAAATATACACGTCAAAAGCGCCAGAAAGATTACTCCAAGCATACGTAGATGTATACTTGAAAGAAGAGATTAAGGCAGAAGCCCTGGTAAGAAACCTTGCAAATTTTACCAAGTTTCTTGAAATCTCAGCAATGACAGATGGCGAGATAGTCAACTACCAAAATATAGCATCTGATTGTGGAGTAAGTTCGACAACAGTAAAGGAATATTTTGCGATACTAAGTGACACGCTCATTGGTTATATGATACCTGCATATACAAAAACGCAGAAACGCAAAATGGTTCAGGCACCACGTTTTTACTTTTTTGATATCGGAGTAGCCAATTATCTGCTAAACAGGACAAAGCTGGAGCAGGGAACGCCTGAATATGGTCACGCATTTGAGCACTTTGTCATACAGGAAATAATAGCATATATAGGCTATACACATAGCAACAAAGCGCTAAGTTACTGGCGCACGTACACAGGGCAAGAAGTAGATGTGATACTTGGAGACGCTGACGTGGCAATCGAGATTAAGTCAACCGACAATATAGAAACACGACACTTAAAGGGATTAAAAGCATTCAGAGAGGATTTTCCTGAAAGCAGATTGATGGTTGTATCGTTAGACCCATTCGACAGGAGGACAGAAACGGGAATAGAGATAACAAACATCCACAAATTTCTGAAAATGCTTTGGGATGGGGAGATAGTGTGAATCGAGTTTGACCACTAAGCGATGAAAGATTTTTGCTATATCTTGGCAAAAAGTGAGATTTTGGGCAAAGGATATAAAAAAAAGGAATGTCACTGTAGTGTTGGAATTGTGATTATGAAATACTTATTGTGCCATTAGATATCAATAGCACTTTCACTTTCCTTCTTCTTCAGATACTTGCTTATGAAGTACCATACGACAGCAATGAGTATAGCGACTATAAATCCACCACCAGTGGGGAGTTTGGTTAGTGATACAAGTATAGCCAATACTGCAACTATATTAACAAATGCTGACAGATGGCTGAGCAGAGCGAGCAATGCTATGATAATGAACACCGTAGCTACAAGAGCCGATGATACAGGTAATTTAAAGAATGAATATATAATGGCTATTATAGCGATGATAGAGAACACACCTGTTATGCTATCACTTTTTCTAACCTCTTTTTTGCCATTATTCTTAAATGACCAGGTGGGTTCATACTTCTGAATTTTTGCCTCGTAATCAGAAGCGGTTCCTAGTTGGCACTCCTTTATCATGCTGTTACTTTGGAAAGTCACGCCCTGTTTCCACGCATTGACAACCATATCTCTATACCTATCGCCAAAAAAGCTATGTAGGACATCTCCATAATAATAGCATAAATCAATACATGCAGTATAGATTTGGGTTCGAGCTTTTTGTGCATCTACACTGTCAAATGTAAAATGCTTTTCGGTTTTCTTGGTATCGGTGTAGTAAAGAGAGCAAAGATTAACAATCAACTCATTTATAGTAGCCACCTTATCATCAAGTTCTTTGTCCGCTGTTTCACTCTGCAGTATGTGTAGAGCTTCCTTAATTGCTTTACTTAATGAACTAGCATTTTGGGGCAAAGAAGACCTGCCACCCATCAAAGTTTTTGTCACTTCTGTGTAAAACACAGCCTGCCAGTCATTAGGGCAGAAAGATAAAATCCTCTTGAAAATGTCGTGAGCCTCATCCCAATTTTTCGTTTCCAATTTCCTTTGGGCTGCATAGAACAATTCTTTCACCTCTTCGTCGTGATTGACGGTTACCTCAACGAACAATTTCTTTGCCTCTTCAACAGAATATTTAGTGCGACAATACTTGCACATATACAATCCATCTTGTTTTATTAAGCTTGAACTTCCACAAGTTTCACAAACAAACTTTTTCATAGAGTATTTTTTTAGTGAAATGATGGGATACACGAATCCAATTAATCAACCCTGTTTTATTCTGTTTAAGCGTTGAAGAACGCTACAAAAATAAGCATATCCTATATGTTATGCAACTTTTTGTAAATTATCTATTGCAAATTAGAATTGTCAAAAACACAAAACCGATGAGTTTTTTGAGGTGAGGGGGGAAGGAAGAGGGGGGGGGGAAAAACATATCTTTTATATGAATAGATTTTGCAATTTTTGTAAAAAAAGCTATTCTTGAACCGAAAATATGTGGCATGCCACAAATATTTGGAGTATTATGTACTTTAACCGAAAGAAATATCTCGAACGACTAACTATCTCTAAAGTATCTTGACAGATTTGGAGGCAATTAACTAATTCGATTTACAAACCTATACGGGCTTCTCTGTTTTTCTTTATACTGTCACAGGATATATAACAATTTTGTGTATTACAATACATAAAAATAAGAGCATTTTATGTATTACGATGCATAATTCAGCAGAGCGTTTACCTTGTCGAACACGAGAAGCATGCGTATTCCGGCATTATTCGGTAGGAAAAACGCAAGAGAGGCAAAAGTATGCAAGAAAAAAGAGACGCTGCCGGTGGGCAACGTCTCATGATTTATTCTTTCAGTTAGATAGCATTAAATCTTCTCAAGCGCCTGCTCGATGTCGGCGAGGATGTCGGTTGGGTCTTCGAGACCGATAGAGAGACGGATAGTAGTTGGGAGGACGTCCATCTTAGCCTTTTCTTCTGGTGAGAAATTGACGAAGATAGTGCTATAAGGATGGATGGCCAGCGAGCGATTGTCGAAGAGGTTAGTGGCTCTGCGGATAAGACGCAAGTTGTCTATAAAGCGGAAGCATTGCTCTTGACTATCGAGGTCGAAAGTGACCATAGCACCAGCCGTCGGACCGAACTGCTCGCGTGCGAGAGTGTGGTATTGGTTGGATGACAAGCCAAGATACCCAACCTTAAGAACGTGGGTGTTCTGTGCGAGAGAAGTAGCAATGGTGAGAGCGTTGGATGACTGCACCTTGTAGCGAGCATGAAGAGTCTCAAGGCCTATCGACTGCATGTAAGCAGCATGTGGAGTCATGTAGGCGCCGAAGTTGAATAGCATCTCGGTCATCATAGTCTTTGTAATATCAGGGAAAGAGCCGTAGTGAATAGAAAGACCTCCGAGAGATGTGGCACCACCCGACAGATATTTTGTGCTCGACACCACCTCAATATCGATGCCCAAAGCCTTGCCACTAAACTCGGTGAATGGCAAGATAGTTGAGTCGGCAATGAGCGGAATGTTGTGGCTGTGGGCAAGAGTGGAGAGAGCTTTCAGGTCGGCTACCTCGAGCTGCGGATTAGTCACTATCTCAAGATAGATGCAGGCTGTGTTGTCATCAATGCTTTTCGCCGTTGCCTCAATGTCTGTAAGGTCTACAAAACGCGCTTCTATGCCCAGGCGGGCAAAGGACTTGGAGAGTAAAGCATACGTGTTTCCAAAGAGATGACGCGAAGTGATGATGTTCTGTCCGCTTGAGGCAGTAGCAAGAAGCGTGTTGCTTATGGCAGCCATGCCAGAATTGAAGGCGATGGTGGTTTGAGCTCCTGTGATGGCTGTCACCTTATCCTCGAAATAGGTGACTGTAGGGTTCATTGTTCGCGAATAGTCGGGTTCGAGGACACGGCCGCTGAAGACCTCGCTCATCTGCTGGGCTGTATCAAATTCGAAAGCGCATGTATGGTATACTGGCATGCTGAGAGACCCGTAGGCATCTGCATGTCGGAAAGGAGTATCTATTGCTTTAGTTTTATTGTCCATGGTTGTTATAAGTTTTAAGTGTTTAAGGTTATAAGTTTTCGATGGCTTTTTTCAGTTGGTCGAGCGCCTGTTGAAGAATAGCGCGTGGTGTCGCTACATTGAGTCGCATGAAGCCTGTGCCTTCTGGACCAAACTTACGGCCGTCATCGAGCGCCAGATGTGCCTTGTCGATGAAGAGATCGAGCAGTTGCTCATGCGACAGGGCAAGTGCCCGGCAATTGAGGTAGACCAGATAAGACGCCTCAGGAATCATCGGCTTTATCTGAGGTATATTGCTGTCGAGATAGTCGGCGACGAACGAAATGTTGTCGGCTATATAATGCTTGACCTCGTCGAGCCATTGAGTGCCATGAGAATAGGCGCTAATTGTAGCGAGCTGGGCGAACATATTGCCTTCGTCGAGTTCGCTTGCCGCGAGATAGTCGTTGAACTCGCTTCGCAAACTGGCATTGTGGATTATAGAATAGGAAGTCACGATGCCGGGGCAGTTGAAAGCCTTGCTTGGCGAGCCGAAAGTGATGCTAATGTCGCGAGCCTCATCACTCACGGTAGCAAAAGGCAGATGGCGATGAGGAGCGAAGGTCAGGTCGGCATGAATCTCGTCGGATAGGACGATGGTGCCGTTCAGCTTACAAATGTGGGCAATGCGAGCCAGTTCGTCGTGAGTCCATACTCGTCCGCCTGGATTGTGCGGATTGGAAAGGATAAGAATCTTAACGTCTTTGATGTCCTTTTCAAACTGGTCGAAATCAATATGATAACGATTGTCGTCGCCCAAGACAAGCGCATGACGCACGACAGTCCGCTTGTTATTGCCTGTGACGAGAAAGAAAGGATGATAGACAGGAGTCAGCATCATCACCTTGTCGTCTATCTGAGTGAACGCCTGAATGGCAAAGGCAATACCTCGCACAATGCCTGGAATGAATGTTATCTCGTTGGCAGAGACAGCATAATTGTGTTGTTGTTTTAGCCAATTGACAATTGACTGGCGCCATTGCGGATGAGAAGCAGTATAGCCTAGAATCTCATGACTGAGGCGTGAGCGCAAGTCGTTGAGGATGAAATCGGGCGTGCGGAAATCCATGTCGGCCACCCAAAGCGGAAGGAGGTCGGTACGATGCCAGCGCTCTTGGAGAACACCATATTTGAGGCAATCGCTCTTGCGGCGATCGATTATTTCGTCAAAATTATACATATAAAAAATCTCCTATCGGTTACTTATCCCTTGCTTGAGAGCAGCACGAGAATATACGTTTCGAGTTTAATCGTTTATGCTTCTCACCTTGTCAATAATAAGCGTCAGAGCGCCATCGCCAGTCACGTTGCAAGCCGTGCCAAATGAATCCTGAAGGGCAAATATGGCAATGAGCATTGCTGTGCCGGCATCATCGAATTGGAGTACGCTGATGACAATGCCAAGAGAAGCAAGTACCGTTCCGCCAGGGACACCTGGAGCACCAACAGCAAAGATGCCGAGAAGGATGATGAAGAGTGCAAGAGTGGAGAATGATGGAATGGATCCATAAAGCAATTGTGACACGACGCAGACGAAGAAAACCTCAGTAAGAACCGATCCGCATAGATGTATGTTGGAGAAAAGAGGAATACCGAAATCGACAGTATCCTTTTTGAGGACGTCTGATTTGTGTGCGCATTGAAGAGCTACACCCAAAGTAGCGGCACTTGACATAGTGCCAAGGGCGGTCAGATAGGCCGGGAAGTAATGACGAAGAACCTGCCAGCCATTCTTGCCAGTATAGAGTGAGGCTCCGCTATAGAGCAAGGCGAGCCATATATAGTGCATTACGATAACAATCAGAATTACAGGCAGAAAAACCCACAGGCGTGAGATAGTGCCTTCAAATGAAAGAGCCGCAAAATTAGCTGCGATATAAAAAGGAAGAATAGGCACAAGAATCTTGCTGACAAGATTGAGCACGATAGCGCGGAACTGGACAAGTGCCTTCTCGAAGACATCGGAAGACGTCCAGAGAGTGCCAAGACCAAGGAGAACGGCAATTGTGAGAGCCGTCATAACATTCATGACAGGTGGAATTTCCACCTTGAAAAGCTGTTCTGGAAGCTCTCTGACAACACTATTGTCGGTTGTGATATTGAGCAAAGGAATAGTGTATTGAGCCGTAACAGCAGAGAAAAATGCTGCTCCGACACTTGAAAAATATGCCAAGGCGAAAGCTATAAGAAGAGTGCGGCTCACGTTGCCTTTTTGTGCGGAGATGCTAGGTGCGACAAAACCGACGATTATGAGCGGAATAAGGAAGAATATGAGCTGTCCGCTTATTTGTCTGACAGCCAGCACTACATTTACAAGGCTTTCGGGAATGACATAGCCAATGATGATGCCGATAATCACGGCGCCTATAAGAGAAAGAATGGTTCTCATTAGTGATATAAGTTTTGAGTTAGAAAGGTTGACCGAATGAAATATGAATTAAGAAAAAAGAGGGAACCGACATATTACGTAGCATTCACGTCGGTTCGCCTCACACTTAAAACTTATATACACCTAGTAACCAGGGTTCTGTTCGAGGTGAAGATCCTCACCAGTCAAGCCAGTTGGAATAGGCTGACGATAGTGGCGTCCCTTCACGTTGTTGTATTTTGCAACAAGATGCTTGTGAATCTTTGCAAAGAATGATGATACTTCATTGCCATCCTTGCCTGTTGCTCCAGATGTTGCATAGCTGTCGTCGAAATGCTTGTAGTTCTTAACCTGTTGAACTGATGCGATGAGGTCTTTCCATCTGAGGCTATTGAGGAGTGACTTCTGTTCGTATGTGAACTCATAGTCCCATTCGCGCTTGATCTGTTCGAAAGTAGGAGCAGCTACAGTTTCGATGCCGGCACGCTTGCGAAGCTGGTTGAAAGGTTCGGCAGCCTCAGAATTGCGGCCCAACTGTACGAGAGCCTCGGCTTTGATGAGGAGAACTTCTGCATAGCGAATTTCGATACGGTCAACAGAATTGAAGGTGATTTCGAGATTCTCAGCATTGTCATAGCTCTGGTCAACACCTTTGCCGTTCACTGGAGTATAGACAGGTGAATAGTATGTATATTCCTTGTTGTCTTCAGGATTAACCAATGAAGTGAAATATGTCTTTGCAAGGCGTTTGTCGGTAGGATATTCTGCAAACCAGTCGTCATAAAGGTCATCGTCAGCCACCTCAGTATGGTTCTCATTGAAATTGCGTCCGTTTTCGCCATTGAGGAATGGGAAAGTCCATGAGCAATGGGTCTGATGGTTACCCTGAGCATCTGACTTGTCACCATCGTGATGAATGGTGAAGATATGCTCGTTAGTACCACGGCGGTTGCTTTCGTATTCACGACCGAAAAGTTTTGCAAAATCAGGATCGAGAGCGAGTTTGCCACTAGAGATAACCTTATCGGCATATTCGACAGCCTTTTCGAGACGTGAGTCTGTCTTGGTAAAGGCAGGGTCTTTCTGTGACGAAGCGATGGCAGCGACCTCAGATGCGCTCAGCGGATTGTCGCCCCAGATGAGATATGCTCTGGCGAGGAGAGCCTGAGCTGCCTGACGTGATGGAGTCACAGGGTCGCCATTGTAGTCGTTGAGGAGATTCTCAGCCTCGGTGAAGTCACTGATAATCTGAGCATATACCTCATCGATAGGTTTACGTTCGGTAGTGCTACCACCAGCCTCGGTGTAGACAGGAACCTCGCCCCAAAGCTGTACGAGATAGAGATAAGCGAGACCGCGAAGGAACTTAGCCTTGCCCACGGCAGCGCGATAGCCCTGTTCGGTAAGCTGCTTAGCCGCATAAGCCTTTTCGATTTCGGCGATAGAGTTGTTGTTTTCTGTGATGCCGAGGAGCAGATGATTGAAGATCTTAATCTGATACCACGTGTCGGCCTGCTGTTCAAAGCGGCTGTTGAGAGGTCCCGGTGCGTCTTCTTCACCCTCGAATGAAATCAGTTTGTTTGAGTTGAGCTCAATCACAAACGAGAATGAAGAGCTCAGTGGCTGCCAATGTGAGAATGCGCCATTGACATTTGCAAGAGCCGTTGCATCGTCTGTTACTATTTCTGAAATTACGCCAGCAGGTGTCTTGTTATCATCATCGTCGCAAGAAGTGAATGCGAAAGAAGTCATTGCTGCAAGGGCTGCAAAAAGCCAAATGTTATTTCTGTTACTGTTTCTCATTGTCTATTAAATTTTAAGTTATACTTCCTTTGTTTTGACAATGCAAAGTTACGGTGCCTGGCAGTGCTGGGAAATCGCATATATGAGTCATATTGCATAGCATGAATGTGGTATATGTCAAAAATTTGGACAAAGTGGTGTCAAAAAATTATACAATCGGCGCCTGAGACCTATAAAAGTGTTGGAAAGAAATTGATGAAGAAATAATTTTGAATTGTCAAAACAGAACAAAAACATATCAGTTATGATAAAGATTGAAAATATCATCAAGGTTTTCCGCACGGAAGAGGTGGAAACGACAGCATTGAACGGCATTTGCTTCAATGTGGAACAGGGTGAATTCGTAGCCATCATGGGACCATCGGGCTGTGGCAAGTCAACATTGCTCAACATACTTGGTCTGCTCGACAATCCGACGCAGGGCAGCTACCAGCTCGACGGCAAAGAGGTAGGCAACCTCAAGGAGAGAGAGCGTACGGCGGTGCGCAAGGGCAATATTGGCTTTGTGTTCCAGAGCTTCAACCTCATCGACGAACTGAACGTTGAGGAGAATGTGGAATTGCCATTGAAATATCTTGGTGTGCCATCTGGCGAGCGCAAGACACGCGTGGAGGACATCCTGAGAAAGATGAATATCTCGCACAGAGCAAAGCATTTCCCTCAGCAGCTCTCAGGCGGTCAGCAGCAGCGTGTTGCCATTGCACGAGCATTGGTGAGCAAACCGAAACTGATTCTTGCCGACGAGCCAACAGGTAACCTCGACTCGAAGAATGGCCTCGAAGTTATGGAACTGCTCACACAGCTCAATCAGGAGGGCACGACAATCATCATGGTGACCCACTCGCAGAGAGATGCTGGTTATGCTACCCGAATTGTGAATCTTCTCGATGGTGAAATTGTCAACAACGGAGTTCTCTAATTCATCTTATCATTAAACATTAGAGTTGTTATGGTTACGTTTTTCAGATTTCTCGCCAATCATCGTCTCTTCACGATGATAAACATATTGGGCTTCGCATTGTCGCTGGCCTTCCTCCTGTTGCTGGGCGACCTTGTCTATCGACAGTCGACGGTCGAGAGTTTCCAGACACGAGGTGACCGGACTTACATCGTCGGCAACGAACACTTCCAGATGTCGAACTTCAGACAGGGCGAGCAACTGGCAGCAAAATTTCCCGAGATAGAAGACTGGTGTGCGATAGGCGGATATGGAATGCCATTGCTGAAAGACGGAGTTGAAATAGAGACCAAGACACTCGTTGTGCGCGACAATTACTTCAGCTTCTTTGACTATGGACTGCAGACGGGCGATAAATCGACGGTGCTGAGTGACATCAGCAACATCGTCGTGTCACGCAGTTTTGCAGATAAATATTATGAGGATGAGGAAGTGATTGGCAAGCAGCTGGAGCTGGACGTCTATGGCGAGAAGCATGTCTTCACCATCAGCGGCATAATGGACGACTTCGACCGTTCGGTCATTCCAAGCGAATACGAATGTGTCATTCCTCTCGAGAATCTCAAGTACATCCATTCATCGGCCTACAATGAGGACATGGGCAATGCGGGTGCGGTCATCACATATCTGATGGAGCGAGAAGGTTCCGACCTCAAGGCTCGCTGCAACGATATGGCCGACTATTTCCGCACCTATTTCTGGCTCTACAAGAATGGAGTTGCCAAAGAGGTCTTGCTCACGCCATTGAGCGATTTCTACTATAACAACTATATGTGCGAACTCAATAGTGGCGAACTCAACCATGGCAACCGCTCGATAACATTTCTCTACATCATCATCGGAATCCTTGTGCTTGTGTTTGCCATTTTCAACTATGTCAACCTGAGCGTGACGCTGACCAGCGAGCGTTCCAAGGAAATGGCCACACGCCGTCTTCTGGGTTCACAAAAGAATGAGATTTTCCTGCGTCTCATGTCCGAGAGCATCATCTTCACGGCTATCTCATTCTTCATTGGCATGATTGCCGCTCTCGCTCTTCAGGACAAGGCATCGATGCTTGTCAATTGCAAAATCGACCTTTTCAAGGATCTCGTCTGGTGGCATACCGCCATTGCTGCATTGGCAATCTGTTTTGTCGGCTTTCTTGCCGGCATGGCTCCTTCGTCTATTCTCTCCCAATACAAGCCCATCGACATCGTCCGCGGAACCTTTCGCCGCATCGTACGTCAGCGTTGGAGCCATGTGCTGATGATTATTCAGACCACCTTCACGCTCGTCATGCTTGCCACAGTGCTGATTCTCTCCGGCAGCATTGAGGAGAAAATGAATACGCCGCTCGGTTATGAATATGAGAATATTGCCGAAGTCCAGGGACAGTTCGATTCTCTGGCTCAGATGAAGACCGCACGCGATCAGATATTGGCTCTGCCCGAGGTTGAAAGCGTTGGCATGGGCTACAGCACACCGATGTCGTGGCTGGAAAACCAGACGATGAATGCTGATGACGGGACGGTGGTTTCTCTGCGCATAATGATGGGTGACTCGGCCATGTTTAACATTCTGAATATCCATCCATGTGAAGAGTTTGAGAAAGACGACCCGGGCAACGGTGTGGTTTGCGTCAACAAGTACCTTTACCAGCTGATGCACCTGCCCGATGATGCCCGCAGCTTCACCCTCCACAGCGGGGATTATGAAAGGACCTACACGGTAGGAGCGATATACCCGGACATAGTGTACCAGAGCGTGATATCGGGAGATGCAAAATCGCCATTCATATACTACAAGGTTGATGAATATGAAGATGGTGACAGGTTATTTAACGTGTACGGTATGCCACGAAACTATCTGGTTAAGTACAATCCGAATGCGACAACCATAGCTCAGCTCAACGAAAAGATGAAAAAGATTATCAGCAGTGTCACCGGTCATGAAGGATTCGAATCCTCGTCTCTGTCCGATCAACACTATAACTGGTATGCAGAGTACGACCGTTTCCTGAAGGTGCTCAAGGTCTTCACCATTCTGGCATTCATCATAAGCATACTTGGCTTGCTGGCAATGAACAGCTACTTCATCTCGAACCGCAAGCGCGAGATTGCTGTGCGCAAGGTTCTTGGATCATCTACGATGGAAGTTATCGTGATGCTGATGCGCATAGTGATGATACAGTTTGCCGTTGCAGTGGCATTGAGCATCCCGTTGTCGATGTGGCTTTCGCCAATGGTGGCGTCGATGTCGGGCCTGACAATAGGAATGGAATGGGGTTCATTCGGCATTGCCACAATATCAATAGCCACAGTAATAATAATAACAGTATTGGTGCAGTCGTTGCGCGCAGCAAGCGAAAATCCGATCAATAACATTAAAACAGAGTAAGAAAATGAGAGCATTCATGTTTATATTCCGACGCTTCAGATTAGCGAGCATCCTGAACCTGCTAGGTCTGACGACAGCATTCGTGGCATACTATGTCTTTGCGACTCAGGTATCATTCAACTCGAACTACAACAAGAACCTGCATGACCATGAGCACCTGTACCGCCTGGAGACATACGGAAGTATGTTTGGCAACAACTGGGGTGCACACACGCCACGAATAATCGAAGGTCTGCTTAAAGATATCGCACATGTAGAAGACGTGATCGTGATAGGCGAAAACAGGTCGATACTGAAAACGAAAAAAGGAGAAAGCGAGATAACGATAGAGGCTGTATTCATCAACGGCAACGGCATCAAAGACCTGAACGACAAGGTAGTATCGGGGACGCTGGAGATGGAGACCACAGACCAGTGCGTGATACCGGCATCGATGGCCGAGACATATTTCGGGACTGTTGACGCCGCTGGCATGAGCATAATGCTGAGCGACGGCGGAAAGATGGAAGTTGTTGGCGTATATGAGGACTTTGCGGAAAACTGCGTGATGGAAAACAGATGCTACAGAATGATTAGCCACGAGGGAAGCGACGACGTGACGAACTGGAACTTCAACTATTATTGCCATCTGAGCGGCAACGCAGATACTGAAGAGATTTGTGGCCTCATCAAGCAGAACCTGGTGAGCACCGTCATGGCTAAGTATGCAGATACCGAAATGGAGGTGTCGAAAGCCGAAACTGAGACCATCGACATGCTGAAATACAGGATGACACCGGTGAGCGAGACTTACTTCTCGGGAGTAGATGTCAGACTTGACAGAGGCAACAAAGGCTTGCACACGATCATGGAACTGGCTTGCATACTGGTGATAATCGTGGCAGGAATCAATTTTGTCAACTTCACCCTTGCCGAGACGCCGATGAGGATCAAGAGCATCAACACACGCAAAGTGCTGGGTTCGTCGACCGCCTCGCTCAGAATGTCGCTTATAGCAGAGAGCATAATGATAGCTTTGATTGCATTTGCAATAGCATCGATGATAATATATCCACTTTCACAGTGGCCAACCTTCATGCAGCTCGTAGTGGGCTCGATAGGCATCGGTGACAACATGACGATATGGCTCATGACACTGGCAATTGCGATTGTCGTAGGCATCGCATCTGGATTATATCCAGCATATTACGTAACTAGCTTTCCACCTGCATTGGCACTGAAGGGAACATTCGGACTGTCGTCGGAGGGCAGAATGCTCAGAAAGATATTGATAGGAGTTCAGATGGTGGCAGCATTCACGATGGTGGTATATATCGCGATATTGTTTATGCAGAGTGACTACATATTCAATTCGGACTATGGATATGCAAAAGACGAGATAGTGTTTACGCGCATCAACGAGATGAACAGCGAACAGAGAGAGGCATTGCGCAGCGAGCTGTGTAACATGTCGGGAATCGTGGACGTGTCATACACGATGGATGCAGTCGGAGTGAACGACGAATATATGATATTCGGACGTGGAGATAGCGAACATTCGGTATATATCAACGCCATGCCTGTGGACTGTCATTTCATAAACACATACGGCATAAAGATAATAGAAGGACGCGACTTCAACGAATATGACGGCGATGTCTATATCATAAACAAAGCGACCAGACAGGCATGTGACTGGGTTGAGATAGGCAAGCCGCTGGTAGAGAATGACCTTGAAGTGGTCGGTGTGTGTGAAAACATAAGATTTGGATCGACACGTGTGGACAATGATAACAGAATGTGTGCATTCATGCTTTTCGGCGATAGATTCAAAGACTGGGTGTCGCCATATAACGTAGCGAACATACGTGTGGGAGCCAACGTTGACAAGATAGAGATGATGAAACGCATCAAGGACAAGATAACAGAAGTGACAGGCGAAGTGCACACACACGAGATACAGTTCATAGACCAGAGGTTGCAGATAACGTATCAGGACGAGATCCGATTCATCAGGCAGGTGGAGATATTCTCGCTGATATGCCTCATCATCACCATCGTCGGCATCTTCTGCCTCACGATGTTCGAGACGGAATACAGACGCAAGGAGATAGGCATACGCAAGGTGATGGGCAGCAGCGTGAAGGAAGTGCTCATGCTGATATGCAGACAGTATGTGCCACTCGTTCTGACAAGCTTTGCCATAGCGGCGCCAATGGCCTACTACATGGGCAACAATTGGCTTCAGAACTTCTCGGAACACACGAAGATACACTGGTGGCTGTTTCCATTGTCGCTGACGATTGTAGCCGTGATAGTGATGGCAACCGTAGTGTCGCAGAGCTACAAGGCAGCCATTGAAAATCCGATAAACAGCATAAAGAGTGAGTAGTGAGCTGATAACAGAGGTGGCGTCGGGCGTTTTGCCTGGCGCCATTTCTTTCATATGATGTTTTGCAAAAAATTGAGGCTTCCGTTCGTCATTTCAAATGGCACTTTCGTCAAAAAACTCATCATTTTCTGCATTCCTTACAAACCAATTTTGATATATTTGCAAAGTACATCTGTACATATTCATGAACACCAACAATATCGAATAAGTCAATAATATGTATAAAACATTGATATACAATATTTTAGGGGGGGGTATTCCGCTCCGCTGAGTGTATGTATATCATATAATCATAGCCTTCTGAGGATGTGTATAGCATCTTCGGAAGGCTTTTCTCGTTTCAGAAATTATTAATTTAAATATTTGTATATGAATAAATTATTTACTCTTTTATCTTCTGCACTCCTTGCCACAGGCGCATTGGCGCAGAACCTTGAGAATGGTCACGAATATGTTGACCTTGGACTCACAAGCGGCACGCTTTGGGCAACTTGCAACATCGGCGCAGATGCTCCAGAAAGCTACGGCGACTATTATCAGTGGGGCGAAGTGACTACCCACTATTCAGCAGGCGGCAACACCGACAACCCAACATGGAAAGATGGCTATTCGGCTGGCTACAACTGGAGCACATACAAGTGGTGCAATGGTTCGTATAAAACGCTGACCAAATACGTTCCTCAGTCAAAGGCATCCGACTATGGCTATGAAGGTTTCTATGACGACAAGGTGACTCTCGAAAAGGCCGACGATGTGGCTTCACAGACATGGGGTGGCAATTGGGTCGTACCTACACATGCCCAGCAGGAGGAACTCTACAACGAATGCTACTGGGTATGGACCAACGGCTATAATGGCACAAACGTTCATGGCTACATCGTCTATAAGGCAAAAGACGCTAATGATAAGGGTACTATTATCTATGATGGCAATACTCCATCATCGTCTTACTCTTTATCTGACGTCCATATTTTCCTCCCTGCCGCGGGCTACCGCTGGGATACAGATCTCGACGACGTGGGCTACAGCGGCTACTACTGGTCGAGTTCACTCTACGAGAGCTTCCCGTACAGCGCGTGGAATCTCTTCTTCTACTCGGGCAGCGTCAGCCCTTGGAACGGCTTCAGCCGTAAGTACGGGTTCTCGGTTCGCCCTGTCTGCATTGTTGAAAAGACCCCTACAGCAGTTGAAAGCATCAACGCAGAGAATGGTGCAAAGACAATCAAGACCATCGAAAACGGCAAGGTTGTCATCATCAAGAACGGCAAGAAATTCGACCTCTCAGGTCGCGAATTGTAATACACTCGTAGAGACGTGGCATGCCGCGTCTCTAACAGAAACATAAAGAGACGTTGCCAATCGGCATCGTCTCTTTTTCATTGCCCCACGTGCATCCGTAGAGACAGTGTTAAACGGGAAAGATGTTGCGCCAAGAGGGAATCAAAGATTGAAAAACGACTCGATCTGCTTGGCGTATTCGTCGGGATAGACAGAATAAGACTGTACGTGTTCCGCGCCTTTCGTAATCCAAAGTTGCTTGCGTCCCTGTGTTTTCGCATCGAAAAGCCATTGCGCATTGCAAACTCTGACGCGGTTGTCGATGTCGCCATGCACGATGAGGACAGGCATAGTGCTCTTGCCGATGGCTTTCAGAGGTGAGACCTGCTTGTAGGACCATCCGAGTATCAGCTTATTCAAGAAGCTGGCAACATAGAGGAAAGGGAAGTGAGGCACGTGGCGCTTGTGAAGTTCCCATCCGAAGACTTCCCAGACGGAATGATAAGCACTGTCGGAGATGGCTCCTGCAATGTGCTGCTGATAGTCGCTGTTTCCGGCAACGAGGAGCGTTGTTGCTCCGCCCATCGAGATGCCGTGGAGATATATTTTTGTTTTTGGGAACATCTGGCGAGCCGTTTCAATCCACTGTGCCAGTATTTTCTGTTCGACATATCCCATGCTTGTGCATTTGCCTTCACTCTGTCCGTGGTTTGGCAGGTCGTGGACAATGACATTGCAATGGAATTTCTCGAGCCACATTTTTGCGTATGGCATCATCTGCATTGCGCAACTAGAATAGCCATGCGTGAGGATAACCGTTGCCGTTGCGTCCGGACATTCGGCATAATAGGCATGAATGCGCAGTCTCTGCTCGGAGATGATAAATATGCCTTTGAACGTTCCATCGGCACGTTTCTGTTCAACCCATTGCTTGATGCCGGGATGCATCTTTTCCGTGACCTGACTGAGGAAAGCCCATTCGTCTTTGCCCAGAGGCTTATGAAAAACGGATGTTTTCAAATACCATAATCCAAGAATCAAAGGCAAAAGGATAATTATGGCTACGATTGTTACTATGGCGTATGTCATCATTTCTGCTCACTTTTATATCACAAAAATAGGTATTTATACGTAACCTTATTCGGTAAGTCGGAGATATTTCATTGAGATGTCATTAATGATTATCAAATATGACATAAAAGCTACTATTTCAATATGAGGATGTCCGTCTCCTTGAATGCCTCATATCCGCTAGTTATGACATTCTCGCCCTCTTCGAGTCCTTCCGTGACTTCATAGTAGAGTGGATTCTGGCGGCTGATGCGAATGTTGCGTTTGTAGGCTTGCGAGCCATCATGATTGAGGACGAAAATCCAGTTGCCGCCAGTTGTCTGGAAGAAGGCTCCGCGAGGGATGACAACGGATTGCGTCGGGCTTCCGAGTTCGAGGTTGACGTAGTAAGTCTGTCCGCTTCGGATGTTTTCCGGCCTTTCTCCAACGAAGATGAAATCTGTGCGGAATTTGCCGTTGCGCACCTCAGGATAGACCTTGCGAATGGCTAGTTCAAAGACACGTCCGTTGCGCTCAAATGACGCTGTCAGTCCCTGACGAACGCGGTCGATGTAGTGTTCATCAATAAGCGCTTCGACCATGTAGCTGCTGAGATCATTGATCTGTCCGATCATCTGTCCAGCGCTGATGCTCTGTCCGAGCGTGACATCGAGGAGACCAAGCTCTCCATCAATGGCGCTACGAACCTCTAATTTGTCCTTTCTGCCGCGCACCATGATAACATTGCGCTGCATGTTGATGAGGTTGTCTTCCATCTGTTCCATCTGGACAGAACGATAGATACTATCCTGTGTAAGTCGTTGTCCGACAAGTGAATACTTGCGGCTTGCAAGCAGATAATCTTCGCGGCTCTGAAGATAATCCTCGCGACTGATGAGTCCCTCTTCAAAGAGCCGGCTGTTTTGCTGATAAAAACGCTTTTTACGCTGCGTGTCGACGTCAAGCGAAGCCTGCTCGGTCTCGTTGTTGAGTTTGTCCTGCTGCATGGCAACCTGAGTGTTGCGCAGAAGGTTTTGCTTCTCGGCAAGTTCAGCCTCAGCCTGCAGAATCTGAAGGTCGAGATTCGAATTTGACAATCGTACAATGACGTCGCCTTTCTTGACCTGCGAACCCTCTTCGATGCATCGCTCAACAACGATGCCACCCTCTTCCGGCGAAATCTGAACAACCTGAATCGGAATGACCTGCGCATTCAGACGGATGTAGTCCTTGAACTCCTTGATGCAGACCTGATTGATGGTAACTGTCTGGCGGTCAACGCGCTGGCTCTGACTATGATCGCCAAAAACAAGCCACAAAACGAAAACGACAACGATTGCCGATGCTATGATGTATGGCAAATATTTCTTTGTTTTGCCCGACTTTTTTTCAATTACTCTATCCATAGTTTTTCTCCTTTATAATAAGCTGATAATCTGTTTTTTATCATAAACATTAATTTACTCTGAAGCAAAGTTGCACGGCTCGAAGCAAGTTTTGCGGCACTTGCCTGAAGATCAATCGGGTTGCATAAACCCTCTTCATATTTGCGTTTGATGAGCACGTGGGCAAGGCTGTCTGCATCGACCGTTTTCTGCATTTGCTCAACCTGCTGACGAAAGGCATTGCAATCGGCATCGGCCTGAATCGACATCTTCCTAAGTTCGTTGCAACGCTGCCTATATTGCTCATCTGCAATACGATAGTCGTTGCGAGTACGACGGATGCTGGCAATATTTCCAAGCCTATTGAAGATAGGAATGCTGACAGACGCGCCGATGTATTCGCCGACATTATTGCGCATCTGCCGGGCAAAACCGATATTGTCTGCTCCATCCATCGAGCGGAAATACATGGTGTTGATGCCTGCTTCGACCGATATCCTTGGGCAGAAAGCCGAACGTGCAGCCTTCATGTTTTGCCGTGCCTGTTCGCGTGCATAGCGCGACTCTTCGAGGTTCACATTGGCAATGTCAAAATCGCCACTCGAAAGCATAATATCTTGAACATCAATGTTATAATCAGCAATATCAAGGCTGTCATCAAGTGGAAAGTTCATCTCCAGCTTGAGTTCCATCATTGCCGTTTCAAGTTTGTTTCTGTTGAGCATAAGCTCATATTCGTTGCTTGCCAGCTGTGCCTGCATCTGAATGACATCGGCATAGCTTTTCTGGCCGATTTCGTGCAAGGTCTGAGTCTTCTTGAGCAGAGTCTCACTCTCGGCACGTCGTGCATCGGCCATTGCAACCATCTCGCGATAGAAAAGGACATCGGCAAATGACTGCATCGCGTTGAGTGCGGCATTATCCTGTGCCTTGTGCATGGCATTTCGGCCCATGAGAACGGCGGCCTTGGCTGCCGAAATTTCGTGGATGCGACGCATGCCGTCAAAAACCGTGAGTGCTGCTGACAGCTGATAACCGCTATTGAATGTGTTGACGTTGGTGTATGTGTTTGTCTCCGGGTCAATGGCGCGGCCAAAATTGCATTGCGCACCGACATATCCATCTATCGAAGGCAGCATCTGCCCAATTGCATACATCTTATTGTTTTCATAACTATTTAATTCAATGCGACTTTGCTCGACTTTGCTATTATGCGTTGCTGCATATTGCATGCAATCATCGAGCGACATCTGAGCCGACGCAGCAATGGTCGAAAATGCGACTGAAAATATTACTGAATGAATTTTCATGTTTCTCGTGCAATTGATTTCTGTGAGCAAAAGTATGTGCATTTTCTGCTCGACATATCACTAAAAACGTCACAAACAGATGCTTGTCTAATTATTTGACAACAAAGTGTCCAATTTTTTGACATTAGGAGTCAATGGCTTTCAATCATCGCTGAAATGGCTTATATTCGCATCATCTAAACAAAACAAACGAATATGAAATACGGTAACATTTTGGCTATCGACGACAATAACGCCATATTGACTGCCCTCAAACTGTGTTTGGGCGATACTTTTCAAGACATCATAACCCTGTCGCAACCAGATGACATCCTGACAATAATGGCACAGGAAGAGATTGAAGCGGTCATTCTCGACATGAATTTCTCGCTTGGCATCAACACCGGTCATGACGGTATTTTCTGGCTTCAGGCCATCAAAAAACACCATCCAAACGTGCCGGTCATTCTCCTCACTGCCTATGCCGATGTGCAACTGGCCGTCAAAGGACTCAAAAATGGAGCCGCAGATTTTGTCACAAAACCTTGGGACAACGACGAATTGCTTCGCAAAATCAAGGATGCCATCGACAAAAGTCGCAGCCTGGCGCCACTCAGCGAAGTTGAGGCCGACCACGTGCAACGTGCCATTGACAGCTGCCACGGCAATCTTTCGAAAGCGGCCGACATGCTCGGAGTATCGCGACAGACACTATATAATAAGATGAAAACAAAATAAGCCATGCTGCTTCACATTGCCATTCTCATCGCTGTTGTCATAGTCGCTCTGCTCATCTTCCATCTGCGCCATCAGCGACTTCTGAAACAAAGAGCATATCTGATGCGCGAAGCCTTGCAGAACCGCGACTTCTCGTTTCACCTCCCAACCAACGGACTGTTCAGCGGAGAGCGGGCATTGCAACAAACACTCAACGAACTGGGCGAACTCATCAAGCAACAAGCAGACAGAGCCGAAGTCGAGTCGTGGCATCGAATGACGCGCATTCTCACTCATGAAATCATGAATGCCGCCGCACCTATCGCCAGCATAAGCCAAAGCCTGACCAAACGACGCGACGACTTCAACAATCAGACATCATACGATGCCATCGTGACAATCAACGATACAGCTGCCGAACTTATCCGATTCGTTCAGAAGTATCGCGAGATTCTCAAGGAAAACAAGATACAGACAGTCGGACAACCGAAAGCTACAACGGCCATCGCGCCACTCGTGAATGCCATCGCACCGTTGTTTCCGCAAGTCAGCATCAACACTTTCCTGGAACCGGAAAACATAAACATGAACATCGATGCAGACCTGCTCCGACACGTAATCGTCAACATCATAAAGAATGCCGCTGAAGCAAAAGCCACGATAATAAAAATATCCGCTCTCGAAAACAATAATCATATTACGCTGAAAATCAGCAATAACGGCGAACAGATTCCTGCAACTATTGCTGCCGACATCTTTACGCCATTCTTCACCACAAAGCAAACAGGTACCGGCATCGGACTTTCACTATGCCGACAGATAATTGTCAACAGCGGCGGCACAATCCGACTTCTCGACAAATCCGAACACAATTTCACAACCACATTCGAAGTAAAAATCTGACGTGTCAAATTTTTTGACAGAGTTATGTCAAGTTTTTTGACAAACGCATCTTCTGGCCAGAATTGCTGAACGCATAATGTGCATTTGTGAATACTTTTGCATCATAAAAATTAAGAACATGAAAAGAATAATCACAACCGCAGTTTCCGCATTCATTGCGATTCTGACATTGACATTGCAAGGCTGCATAATGTCACAGACACTTCCAAAAATGGACTATTCAGCCCATTATGATGTAAATTCTTTCGAGGCCATCAACATTGGCGGCGCTTTTGAAATCAGATTTGTTGAATCAGATTCAAACTATGTCAATATTGTCTCCGATGTTGACCTGACCGATATTCTGTATGTCGGCGTCGAACAAAATACGCTCAATATCCATCCTAAAAAGGACTATAGAGGCAACGACGAAGATATTGTCGTAACAATCGGCGCTCATACGCTTTCGGCTATTTCGCTCTCTGGTGCAAATAAGCTGACAGAATGTTATATCGAAAACGACAAGAATGTAAAAATATCGCTCAGCGGAGCATCAACTATCTTAGCTTCAATCACTTGCAACAGTCTCGAAATTGTAGGCAATGGCGCAACTGATATCAGAGGAACATTCAACTCCAGGACAAATGCCGATTTCATATTCAGCGGCGCATCAAAAGCCAACATGGAGGTCAATGCGGATGACATCACGCTCAGATGCAGCGGTGCTGTGACCTGCAACGCAACGGTCAACGCCAACAGACTGACATCAAACAGTAATGGCGCCTGCACCATGACATTGCGCGGACAATGCACGGAATCGAGCATCAACAGCTCCGGAGCTTGCACCATTCACACGGAAGAACTGAAAAGATAAAAAGCACACCCAACATCTTCATAGCGCGCGCGTCACGTTCGTATATCTACGACTGACGCGCATTTTGTTTTTCTGACTATCTTTGCAAAAAAATAATTGTCATGACAATCGACGAAATATACATGCAACGCGCCATCCAACTCGCCAAGTCTGCAGCCGGACTCACCTACCCTAACCCAATGGTTGGAGCAGTAATAGTCTGCGATGGCAAAATAATAGGCGAAGGATTCCACTTCAAAGCAGGCATGGGGCATGCCGAAGTCAACGCTGTCAACAGCGTCAAGAACAAGGAACTGCTCAAGAAATCAACCATATACGTCAGTCTCGAACCTTGCGCACACTACGGCAAAACACCTCCATGCGCAAAACTCATAATTGACATGCAGATACCTCGCATCGTCGTCGGATGCGTCGATTCATTCTCAAAAGTTAGCGGCAAAGGTATCGAAATGCTTCGCAATGCCGGTCGCGAAGTCATCGTCGGAGTTCTCGAAAAGGAATGTCGCGAACTCAACAGACGGTTCTTCACATTGCATGAGAAAAACAGACCTTACGTGATACTAAAATGGGCACAGTCGGCCGATGGATATATCGACATAAAGCGAACAAAAGAGCAAAAAGCCGCAAGCATCACAAGCAGCAATCTCACGTGCGCACTCATGGTTCACAAGCAACGCACGGAAGAACAAGCCATCCTCATCGGAGCCAACACTATGAGAATGGACAATCCACAACTTACTGCTCGCAAATGGGATGGCAACAACCCTGTTCGCATCGTCATCACGAATTCAAACAATCTTGATGAAAATGCAAAAATGTTGACCGACGGACAGCCGACAATCGTGATCAACACAGTCAGGAATCAAGAAAACGGAAACATCCGCTACATCAAGACTGAAAGCATAACCGCTGAAAACATTCTCAACATACTCGGACAACTGCAACTGCAATCCGTAATCGTTGAGGGAGGAACACAGACGCTCCAAACATTCATCGACAGCAACCTCTACGATGAAGCATTCATATATCAAAGTGCTGAAAATCTGTATGATGGAGTCCGTGCACCACAAATCGATTGTTGTAATGCAACAATTGAAAATATAGGAAAGGTCACACTCAAACACATCATCAAAACAAAACAATAAACGCGCATTTGTACTAACTTTGTCACGCGAAAACTAAGAAAACACACGACCACAATGATACTCTGCATCGAAACATCAACCGATATATGTTCTGTCGCGCTCATCAACGATGGACAATGCATCGCAAGCCTGCAACATAACACAAACAACCAGCACGCAGCAACGCTCACACCACTCATCGAGCAACTGCTCAAAGAACAAAACATAACAACCAGACAACTCAAGGCTGTCGCCGTCAGCAGCGGACCAGGATCATACACCGGACTTCGCATCGGAGTCAGCACAGCCAAGGGCATCTGCTACGCGCTCAACATACCGCTCATCTCCATCAACAGCCTGCACATCATCGCACAAGCCATATTCGACGCTGAACCAAACGCACAAATCGCAATACCGATGATCGATGCTCGACGCATGGAAGTGTATGCCGAAACAATAAAGCGTAACGGAGAAATCATAAGCGACACCGAAGCCGTCATCATCGATGAAAATTCTTTTGCTGATATTCTCAAACAAAACAACGTCTTTTTCGGTGGAAACGGCTCCGAGAAATGCAACGGAGTTATCAATTCTGCAAACGCCAGATTCATCAGCGACATCAAACCACTCGCTAAAAACATGGCGCAACTGGCACAGGACAAATTCAACTCACAACAATTCGAAAGCGTTGCCTATTTCGAACCATTCTATCTCAAGGAATTCGTCGCAACCGTGCCAAAAAACAAAGTCATTCAATAGACTAATTATTTCCCCTATAAAAAAATAAGGCTGCACCAAATTCTCAATTGATGCAGCCTTTTCAGTAAATCAATTAATAACTATTTCTTCTCTAACATGTAATCTGTCACTGAAAAATATTCAACATTGCAATATTTGCCCGTGAATGCCTTATCGGTCGAAACACCATAGCGCACCGTAGCGCCTTTTGGGACAATGATATCATCAATTGTGAGCTTCACCCAACCATGAGGAAGATTATTGATTTCGAGCATATTTCCATATCCCGGAATCTCCTGAAGATAAAGCACCGGTTCGCTTCCTTCTGCTACAACCTGAACATATCCAAAGGCACCTTCTCCACCTTCTGAAGCACGTCCATAGAACGAAAGAGTGTATGTGCCAGGCTCGACATTCTCCGTTTGCTCTGCCTGGAAAATGAGATTTCTGTTATATGAATACGCATCAACATAACGCACACTTGGATCGCCATCATAATATTCACCACTATATGTATAGCGCTCATCTGTGAGATTCTCTGCCTTCAGGAGCTTCCAGCCGTTCTTCTGATAGAAATCCCACTCCTCATCACTGAAGACATAACCTTCGTGAGTGTGGTCTATACGATACTTTGTCTCGTATTCTTTATAATGACTCAAATATATATCTCTTACACTTATTACTGAGAAAATAATAAGACCAATTAACATAGGAATGCATACAAACCATGACATCACCTGAAGACCGCTCATCGACTGATGCTTTCTAAAACCACGTGTGACAACATGCAAACAGCAGTAAATAAGAGAAATCAGTAGCGCAAAAACAGATATCCAGAATATTACAAAATACCATTTAGATTCTACGAACGCTACACGAGAATAGTCACCAAAATCTTCATTTACTATTACTCCAAAAATCCGCATAACTGTTTCACTATCATAGTTTTTGACAAAGACAACGAACAAACCGATTGCAAAGAAAAGGGCTACTACATAAACAATACCCATAACTCCAGAGAACAAACGGAAGAGCGCACTGAACAACCTGTGAAAAAATCCCTCTGTCTTAATCTCAGGCAACCTGTTTATTTCTGAAGCAATGTTCTGAGGATTAACTTCTTCTCCTCGCATTTTCAGACGATCTTCAGGTTCGATAGCCTTTGGCATGATAAGCGCACATAATATGTAGATTGCTATAGGTGTAAAATTGAAGAAACCAACAGAGAATAACATAGGAATGAATAAATGATAATTTACCACTCCTCCACATATAGATATCAATAGTGGCGCAAACAAAATAGCAGTCATTACTACTCTCCAAACATGAAGACTGCCTCCAAAATATCTTGAGAAACCCGAAAGCACACCACAAATCACACTATTCTCAATGTCACGATAAAGTCCCTTGCGTGGATGCTTGCTATCGGTCGAACTGGTTCCTTCGTGCTGCGAACCACTTCTATCCTGCTCCTCGCCAGGAGCAAGTTCATCAAGATTTCCCAATTGGTCAATTACCAATTTTGTCATTTCAATCGTAACCGCATTCTGACCCGATGCAATCTGTTCATCTAAAAGTTCAGCAATGCGCATCTCGATATCATCGGCAACCTCTTCTGTTCCTTCCTTCTTGTAAAAGCGACGAAGAGTCTCTGTGTAATGCATAAGCATCTCGTATGCATCCTCGTCTATATTATACAGACGTCCACAAAAATTTATGGTTATGTTCTTCTTAATCATCGTTATCAGGTTTTATCAACGTAGCTTGTTTACTGCATTCTCAATCTCATTCCATGCTTCCTCCAATGCCGAAAGCATCTCTCTGCCCTCGTCCGAAAGCACGTAATACTTTCTCGGCGGACCTTGCGTGCTTTCCTGCCATTCATACGAAAGGACACCATCATTCTTCAATCTTGTAAGAAGCGGATATAACGTCCCTTCAACAACAAGCAGGTTTGCTTCCTTCAGTCTCTTGATAATGTCAGATGAGTAACATGGATTGTCTTTTAGCAATAGCATAATGCAATATTCAAGCATTCCCTTTCTCATCTGAGATTTTGCATTATCTACATTCATTTGCTGTATGTTTGATTACACTTATTTTCAAACTATTCCCATGTCATTGTCAATCATTCGTGATCCTGAGGAATAATCAACATACAAATGATGTAAAGAATAATTCCAGGAAAGGCTGCTGAAAACAATGTCAGTGCTGCATAAAGAACTCGTACAAGCGTAACATCGACATTGAAATATTTTGCAAATCCCGAGCATACACCACATAATGTCTTGTCTGACATTGAACGTGTTAATTTTTTCTGTTCCATAATCATTCAATTTTTTAGTTGCTTTTATTCTTTAATGCAAAGGTATGCAAAAAAATATACCTTGTATTACATAGTACTAAAAATATTAATGCATTTAACATATTTTAAGACTGCGCAAAAATGTATAAATGTCATCAAATCGTCAATAAGAAATAGAACTACCAATAAATCAATCGATTACAATCTTTTTACGAAAAACAAAAAAGGCGGGCAACTTTCGTTGCTCGCCTCTTCAAATTTATGGATATAAATTCTTAGAACTGCTCTACGAGAGACAATACTGCTCTTGCACAAGATTCACTTGCGCTTGTGCTATAAACGCGAAGCTTATAAGCAGCAGTCTTTGTACACTTGAACTGGAAGTTAGGATAAACCTTACCACCCATCGAATTTGTACCAATTACATTGCCACCTGTCTCAGTAACCTCGAAAGTCAGGTTTTCAGCATTCTTTGGACCATTAGCTACATTGAACTGATACATTGTGTTACTGTTCAACACAACCTGGAAAGTTTTACCATCAGCTGAGCCAGAAGCCAAGTTGATTTCAAAGTCTTTGATATACTGCTTGTCGCCCATAGCCTTCAAAGCAGTTTTCATGAGGTCGTCGCCACACTGAGCCTGAGCTGAGAAAGCGAAACCGACCATCGCTACCAATACAAAAAACAATCTTTTCATAATCATTTCTCAAATAAAATGGTTAACAAATTAGTTAATCATGAAATCACGTGCTTCCTTAATAGCAGCAATAATTTCTGCAACCTGCTCAGGAGTGATCTCTACATGAACAATATCTTTCTGAACGATAGTAAGCATACCGTCGATTTCTACTGTCTCTGGGCTGAGGATCTCTGTCTTTACAGATACGTTTGAATAAAGATTCTTGATCTTTTCAATCTTAGCTGTGAAATCCTGGAAGTTCTTGTCTGACTTCGAATAATTATCGAGAACAAGTGAAAGGATGTTCACGATTTCCTTTTGCTCACCCAAACGAGAAACAAGCTTTTCGTCCTTAGTCTGCTCAATAACGCTAGCTGTGATGTAGATGCCTTCGAGCCATGCACCTGCAACGATTGCTGTGCTGACATTTGAACGACGCTGGTCACGCAAGTAGTTATCCATTCTGTTGAAGCTTGAAACAGAAAGCTGCTTGAGCGAGTCAAGGTTTGAAGAGTTTGTTGCAAGACGCTTCAATGTCTGGAAGTCAAGGAACTGACCAACATTAAGACCATCTGCAAGATCCTTCACTGCAACAAGGTATGACACAACAACTGTATTCTTATTGAATGTGTTGATGTAGCCAAGGTCAGCAGAATAAGCACCAAGGTTAAGTGCACGCTTGAAGCTAGTATTGTAATTGCTGATGTTATCAGTTGAATTCAATACAGCCTGAGAGAAACCAGCACCACTGTTCTTAATCTGGTTTGCCATCTCAACAGGTGAAGATATATTTTGGATCATGTTGTTGACAACATTTTCCGAGAACTGAAGCGGAGCACCCGAAATCGAGTCACCAGACATATCAAAATCAGAAGTCGATGAATTTCCGCTGCATGAGCAACTTGTCATAAAGCCAACGCTTGCAACAAGTGCCAAACCTAAGGCGATTTTCTTAATCATAGTTTTTTAGCTTTGTGTGTTATTATTACTTTCTTCTTTTTTCTCTGTTTCAACAGCAGCTGCTGTTGCCTCTGCTTCGGCTTTTGCTTTTGCTTCAGCCTCTTCCTTAGCCTTCTTTTCAGCATCTGCCTTTGCTTTAGCTTCGGCTTTTGCCTTCTTTTCAGCTTCTTCTGCTGCTTTCTTCTCGGCCTCAGCCTTTTCAGCCTCAGCTTTTGCCTTGGCTTCGGCTTTTGCCTTCTTACGCTCCATACGTTTTCTGCTCATATCCTCGAATTTTGCAGAAAGCGGACGCACCACATTTTCGCCCAAGAACTCAAATCCACGATGCGCAAGGTCATAATAGAGCACGATATAGAGAACTATCGTCAGAATCCAAACCGAAATCATATTGAACCAAAGTGTGTCCCAATATCTTCCGAAGCAATATTTTGCTGGAGCAAAGAACTGCGAACGGAATGGAAGGATTCCATCTGGCTCTGGCATCTGATAGATCGGATCGATAATCTGAATCAGCTTATTACCATCGCGAAGAATCTTGTTCTTGTCAAATGTTTTACGTACAATATCAGAAACCGTTTCATTAAAATAAGCATCATATAATGCTTTGTACTTTTCTGGCTGCGTTGTAGCAAGATAATTCTCACGATTATCAAGCTCAAGAATTGCGTTGTTCAAGATATCTCTATAGAGATCTTTGAGCTGACCAATATATTCAACTGCCTGATAATATGCATTTTCTGAATATTTTTCAGGAGTAAGATTCTCAAGACCAGGGAATTCGATATTAGGCTGACGAACAGTCTCCTTGCCCAATTCATTGTGAAGCAATGCAAGATCCGAAATATATTGCTCACTATTGCGATTGTCTCTTGCATACGAATTATTTGCATTGTCAAGAATCTCCTCAAGCTTTGGCAGATAATACGTCTGTTTGAAGTCAGCCATACTCTTGATGCGCTCTGTCTCAAACATTACGCTCTTGAACTTGTTATGCTTATACTGATGAACTATCAGACCTTCGTATGCATAACGTGCAGGAATAAACTCGGCAACAAATGGAACTTTATCGACTGACGCAACTGTCTTGTTGAGCTTGTCGAACGTAAACATCGCACCACCAAGCACCATCTGAGGAATCATCAGCAATGGAATCATGATGTAGATTGTCACGATCGTATTGAATGCCGATGATATGATAAGACCGAGAATATTTGACGAAACAGACACTGAGAACAACATCAGGAAGAATTCAAAATTCATCCCTTCAAATCCAATCACAGCATTACCAACAAGGATGAAAAGTATCATCTGAATTGCTGACAATCCCATGAGTATCAATATCTTAGACATCAAGTAAGCTGAACGGCTCAAATTAAGGAATCGCTCGCGCTTCATAATCTTTGCGTCCTTGAAAATCTCTTCGGCACTGACAATCAAACCAAAGAAGATTGAAACGATGATACCCATAAATACATATATAGGTATATTTTCATTCTCACGGAAAATATAAATATCGCTATCCGGATCGACAATATAACGCACCAGATATGCCAATACGAAACCGAGGAATGGAGCCTCAAGTATATTCATGAGAATATACTGAGTATTACTGATTTTTGCCCAGAAATCTCGACGCGTATAGATGCAGAACTGACCAAACCACGATGGAAGATCAAGCGAACGTGGAGGTTCCTCATTCACTGTCTCAACCTTTGGAAGTTCTATATTTGAGTTATATTTCTGATTCCACGACTGTGGCTGAACCTTACGCTTGTTTGAAGTACCACCCCATTCGTCAATGACCTTTGCTTCAAGGACATTGAAAACGAGCTCTGTATTGACGTTGCCACACTCACCACATGCACCTTGATCGGCAGCCTGACCAATCTGAGTCTTGGTATATGTGATTGCTCCAACAGGATCACCATAATAAACAGGGTAACCACCCGTATCGAGAATGAACATCTTGTCGAACATCTTGTAGATATCCGATGATGGCTGGTGAATTACAACGAAGACGAGCTTACCATTCTTGACAGCAAGCTCACGGAGCAAATTCACTACGTTTTCCGAGTCTCCTGACGACAAACCAGATGTCGGCTCATCGACAAAAAGAACGGCTGGCTCACGAATGAGCTCCAACGCAATGTTCAAACGCTTACGCTGACCACCAGAAATTGACTTGTTAAGAGGAGAACCTACAACGAGGTCCTTTCGTTCGTAGAGGCCAAGATTATCGAGTGTACGACAAACAAGTTCTTTTATCTCTTCTTCCGACTTGTTGCGGAAGCACAATTTTGCACTGTAATAGAGGTTCTCATAAACCGTAAGTTCCTCAATCAGAAGGTCATCCTGAGGAATAAGGCCGATAACACCTTCGAGCTTCTCTGGCTCTGTATGAAGGTTGCGGCCATTAATGAGCACACATCCTTCCGATGGTTTCTCATTGCCGCAGAGAACATTCAAGAGAGTAGTTTTTCCGGCACCACTCGCACCCATAATACCAATCAACTGACCTTCTCTTTCAGCCATGTTGATATTTCTCAAGCCAATGTTGCCGTTCTTGAACTTGAACCACATATCATTGACTTCATACGATATCTTATCGAAGTTACGATTAGGATGGAACTTCGCTTCAACATCGAAGAAACATACCGTTGCCGATGTCGCCTTGATGATGCTTCGCGTTGGGAATGGCGAAACGCAATCTTGTGCAAGTAGGTTACCATTCACGTATGATTCTCCTCCGCTATATCTAACGAAGTAGAGATCAACGCTTGCCATGTAGAGGAACATGACAGCTCCCTTCAACTTTCCTGTTTGGATGTGAAGAGCATTCTGATAGCTGACATTATCACGATCGTCGGCAATGAGGATTCCGTTGTGGTCCATCTTGTCGACGTCGCTCTCCATACTGAAAGCCTTGATAGCCTTTACCTCTTCCTTGTCGAGTTTGAAGGCCAATACCACGCCCTCGATGACCTCCATTCGACCTTGGATGTTGACATCCATGTCTTTTGAAGACGAGACGCGAAGCATTTCATAGATTCGAACGAAGATAACGGCTTTCTGCTTTCTGACAACTTCTGGATCCTTTGCAATCTTTGTGCCGTCAGGTCTCTCTTCGTCCTTTTCGAGCTCTTTGCTAATCTTGCGACATGCACCGATAATCTTAACAGATTCTGACGCCTTTACATCACCCGCATTTTCGCTTTTGATAACATGACCGTTTTCGTCAAGTTTCACCTCAGCGTTCTCGTCAAACTTTTTCAGGTATACGTCAACTTCCTGTTCGCCAATCTGAGACTGAAGAAACGTTCTTACGTATTCACGTTCTTCATCACCCACACCGGCGTCTTGCTTGGCAATAAGACCAAACAATTTCATCAATGCTTCAAGAATAGCTTCGCTCATAATGTATAGTTAAACCCCAAGTAATGCTTTTCCGGCACTACCTGGGATTCGTTAATGATCAATTATTTCTCGTTCCAATCCTCGTCGCATTCCTTATATTCGAATGGCAACTCAACGATGTCTTCATATTCCTGACCTGCCTCCATGATGTCTTCCTCATCTTCGCGATAACACCATTTGATGTTCACGTCAGTCTTATCCTTGAGTTCTTCGAACTTGAGCAATACGTCGAGCAAAACCTTAGACGAAGCTGTGTTGAAATATTCGAGCTTGAATGTCATCACAGTCTCCGAATTTGGATCCTCACCATATTCGCCAATCCAATTCAAGATTGGACCATAGAATTCTGTTACGTCTTCTGGCAATGAACGACCCTGAATAAGGAAAATGCCATTATCCTTGTCCATAGTTACGCTAGGCGTATCGTCAGTGCCCTTTATGCTAATTACTTCCATTGTTATCTTTGTTATTAGTTTCTCGAAATTGTTGTGATAAGGATGAAGAAACACAAATCATCTGTCAAATCCTTGAACTGATAGTCGATCTTGTTTCCACTTTTCTTAGCGATATCGATAAAACCAAGTCCAGCACCACCCTTTTCAGAGATATGACCTTCCTTGATCTGCTGCTTATAGAGTGCAGAAAGGCCTTCCTTGTCAAGGCTGTTGATATGCTCAAGGCTCTTCTCAAGACCCTCACGCTTTGAACGCTTTACAACGTTGCCCGTGATGACATTGTACGACTCTTCGCCATGGCTTACCAATACGATGCCGCGACGCTCTTCATCATCATCGTCAGTCATTGGATCGGCATGCTTGCTGATATTCTGCAGACATTCAACCATTACGTTGAAAACCTTTCGCTGAACCTGATTAGACTCTTCGGCTTTCACCATGTTCTTTTCGGTCATAGCCGTAAATGTTTTTGTGATTTCCTGTGTTACTACGCCTTCGTATACAAGGTTAATCTCGTTTGCCTGCATTGTATGATACAACTGGTAGGCAAACTCCAAGAAATCCTGATTCGCTGCTATTCTTGCCATAGTGCTCTCTATTAAAAAGTGTGTAAATTTAGCTAAAATATTTTTATAATTCTACTCCTATCAACAAAACATCATCAACTTGTCTTGTTCTGATATCAGCTTCTGTCTCCGCAGGACTCTGACGCATCCATACATTGATGAAGTCATCATAAACTTCCTTGTAGATGCCGTTCATATCGCTTTCAACAGTTCTGTCGAGTAGTTCCTTAAATCGTTTTGTCTGGTATTTTTTCTTTTTCTGACCATCAAGCTGGTCAGGCAATCCATCTGAGAATACGTAAAATCTGTCACCTGGTTGGTATTCAATGACATTATTTTCAAAATCAGGTTCTGGACGACCTGGCAACGGTATACCACCGATACCCTTGCGAGAACCTTTGTACTCGGTAAATTCGGCACCTCGCATGTAGTAGAGCGGACGGTGAGCACCGGCAAATTGAAGTTCGTGCTTTTCCGTATCGATACGGCACAAACCAAGGTCCATACCATCTCGGCCGTTGTCTGGACGATCTGGGTCGTCCTGCTTGAGAGCTCTTCGCACTGCAGCATGCAGTCTGTCGAGAAGCTGAGCAGCCGTGAGATCATGACCTGTTTCCGCAATGTTATTAAGCAACAATGTACCGATAAGTGAAAGCAACGCACCCGGAACACCATGGCCTGTACAATCGACTGCCGCGATGTAATATACATTCTCGTGATGATAGAACCATGGGAAGTCGCCGCTGACGGTGTTCTTCGGGAAATACATCATGAATGTCTTCGGGAAGTACTTCTGATAGTCCTTCAAATCTGGCAACAATGCACGCTGGATACGCAAAGCATAGTTGATACTGTCCTGGATACTCTTGTTCTTCTCCTTGATTTCCTCTTCCTGCTTCTTCATCTGAGTGACATCGTGTGCCTGGAAGAGTATTGATTCCAGTTCCTCACCCGATTCACCAAATTCAGGGATGGCACGAGCCTCAACGATGCGCGATTCACCTTCAAGCTCTATCTCAATCTCAGATTCAGCCTTGACATGAGTTTTCTTGAGCTGCTTGAGCGAAGTAATGATAAATTCAACGATGCCCATGCTGCTGTCAAGCTCACTCGTCTTCATGTTCATGAGCTCAATTGCCTCTTTCTGAAGGAACTTAGAAGCTGCAGGATTGACATATACGATCTTACCGTTAGTACTTGTTCGAATAATCATGTCTGGAGAGTTCTCCGACAATGACTGCATACGGCTCTTCATGCGTTCCTCACGCTCGGCACGTATACGTTCTGTAATATCACGAGTATTAAAGATAAGTCCGCGTATGGCTGGGTCATGAATCAAGTTCTTTCCTTGGGTCTCGAGGAATATCTTTTCGCCGTTCTTCTTGAGGTACGTATATTGCACGATCTGCTCGCCACCAGGAGTTTCAAGCAGATAGTCGAACATGCCCGTAACATCTTTCCATCCACGAGGCGTCATCATATCCTCATCCATACCATGAACCGTATCTGTAGGTTCGTAACCAAGGATTCGCTTGACAGATGGGCTCTCGAAGACGAGTTGCTTGTCTTCATCATATATTGAGATGAATTCCGATGCATTGGTAAGAAGAGCTTGAAGACGTTTCTGAGCATTTTCAACCTCTTGCATCTGCTGCTTGAGATCCTTGTTGGTGCGGTCAAGTTCTTCCTGCTTTTCCATCATCTCAAGAGCATTCTGCTGCAACTGTTCCTCATTCTTCTTGAGTGTCGAGGTCATTTGCTGTGACTCTCGGAGGAGTTGCGCTGTACGCTCGTTAATCTTGAGGTTATATATTGTCGCACCAATCACTTTACCAAGTTCTTCGGCAAGTGAAATGTAGTGTTGTGGCAATCTCTTGCGCAAGAACGACAATTCAATGACACCCTGCACCTCATCCTCCTGCATCAATGGAATGATGAGAATGGAACGAGGCTTTTGTTCACCAAGAATACCCGAAGTTATCGTGAAATAATCTTCTGGAACCTCTGTCCTATATATAATCTGACGCTCATATGCCGCAGCACCAATGAGGCCTCTGCCCATCTTTATCGTCGATGTTTCATAGCGTCGACGATCGTATGCATATTGCGTAAGCGTCCTGAGTTCATCTCCTTCGAGGATAAAGAATGCACCTTGAACGGCATCATAATATTCAACCATTCCCTGAAGTGTCTCAACGGCCAAATCCTCGACATTGTTATTCATTCGCAGAATATCAGACACTTTTTCCTTGCCTCGCGTAACCCATGAAAACTGGTTCTCTTTTTCACGTGTCTCCGTTAGGTTCTTTCCGAGCTTTGCAAGAGTCTTGTGGAGGTCTGAATCTTTTATAACAACAGAATTTTCCACAGATTGTCCATCACCAATCTTATTGGCCATGTCTATTGAACTGACAATCTGGCTATTGAGACTGCTCACCTCATCGCTCAGTAGCTTTAAACGGATTCTCTTGAAATTCGCGACATAGAGCGAAAGGACAAGCAACGACAGTACTACAACATCAAAAATCCAAACAAAGAAATATCTGTGCAGATAAACTATATTGCTCATCGAAACATTGAGTCCGACAAGACCCATTATCGAAGTCCAGCCAATAAGCAGAAATGCGAGCATCACGATCAATGCCGCATACCACTGCAACTCGCTGAATCCTTTCGGAGAAAGGTACTGCAAGTCTATTGCACTGCTACGTTTCTCTGTATTATCTTTTTTCGATTTCATAATATTTTCACACCAAATTTAGTCGTCAAGCAACAGATTGTCAATATCTTTCCAGATATCTGCTATTGCCAATTTGTCAAAACTTGTGACTTCTGCCAATGCTACAACCTCGCCATTATGCTTTATCGGCAAGATGTATACATTCATTGTCTCTGTCTCACCAAGACCCGACATTATTACAAGACTCTCAGTTGGAACATCCGACAAACACTGCATCTTGCCAGTCCTAATGACTTCACCAAGAATTGCATCATCTGCAGTGACTTCCTTTATCTGCGACTCATCAACAAGCACACCGACTTTTGTCGCATATTCACCTGCCAGTTCGAAAACTTGCTCGTTGTCACGTTTCATATAAACCAGACCACAGCAAATGTCCGAACACTGAGCCAACGATTTCAATATGAATTGGCCCTTTGGCTCGTCAGACGATGCCTGAGCACGGTTTTTCTTGACTGTATCTATCAGAATCTGACTATTCTTTCCAAATGACTGCTGCCTGCGCGTAGCAATATTCATATCATGAATCTCACGCTTCAAACTCGATATTTCCTGATCTTTCTTCTTGCGCAACTGTTCAGACTCTTCCAATTTTTCGCGACACGCCGAAATGGTTCTATGTGAAGTAAAAATCACTATACATGTAAACACTGACGAAATGACGACAAGCAAAAGGTTGACCATCACGAACGTTGACTGCATCACATTGTATGCCATGAACTGCCAGAAGAGGAAGAAGGCCAAAAAACATGACATCGAAACAAAGACCTTTGTTTCAAGCGAAAGAGACATCACCCAATCGTATACCGACCTGCAAACATCTGCCAACTTACGGCCGAATGCCAGCATAGCCGAGACAATTGCAGCCCATATCTTAGCCATAAAAGGAACAAGCAGACCTTTTATGTATGCCCATTCACCCTTTAACTTATTTAATATTGCCTCTAAAACACTCTTCATTGCAAATTATTCAAGAAGTCTAAAATTCCTTCAGGACTCAACACCATGTCTGGCTTGACAAGCTTTAGCGCGGCTCTTGGCATTGTTGGCACCTCAGCCGTTGCAGGATCCTGAACAATTGTAAATCCCTTTTTGTCGGCAACATCCTTAAGACCTTTGGCACCATCCTCGTTGGCACCCGTAAGAATTATGCCGACCATCTTTTCTCTATATGCAATAGCAGCCGATGACAACGTATAGTCGATCGCCGGACGACACTGAAGACTCATCTCTTCTGTAGAAAGCGATATTGTTCCGTCAAACTCAATGAACATATGATAATTTGCCGGCGCAAGGTATATCTTACCCGCCTCAATGCGCTCCTTATCCATCGGCTCGACAACCTTCATGCTCGACTTCATCGCCAAGTTCTCTGCCAAACCCGAGCGAATATGCTTAAGTCTATGCATACATATAATAATAGGAAGCCCAAAATCCGGTCTGAGCTTCGAAAGCATCTTCAGCACAAGGGCAAAACTGCCAGCCGAACCACCGATAACCACTGCCTTGTAATTGCTCATGTCAGCCTCCTTACTTTAGATATATGCTTTCATCTGGCTCAACTGCCTTCAAATCGACAGCAGCAATCAAAGGTTCTTTGATTCCAAGCGCCAACATACCGCCAGGATTCAAGGAATCAGCCAAGTATGTCACAACTTTCTCATGGAGAGAATAGCTAAAATCCAGCAAGGCATTTCTGAATATAACAAGATCATAAGTATCCTTTGAATTTGTTATAAACCAGCCTTTTCTGAACTCAACGCCATCGAGCAAAACCGATTTTGGCTTTGTTCTGCCATCTTCCATAATCTCAAAATAATCTTCATAAGAACAATTTGACTCCAGTCGCTCGAAATTCGAACGGTTCACCTCATCGTTCTTTGCCGATATCACAAGAGATTTTATCTCGTCCAACGTTCTTTTTGAAGAGACGTTGCCAACTATTTTCACATTTTCAATACCCATCATGCGCGTAAGCACAACGAAACTGAAAATCTCATAACCATTTGTCAAGTTAGGGAACCAGACAGACAATGATGTCTTTCCAGTTAGACGCTTACGTAACGCACGCCAAAAAGCAGGATCACGAAACATCTCCGTTGCCGGAACAACCATGTTAAAAGTTATTTCGTCAACCTTGTCCTCATCTTCAAGGGCTTTGTATAAATCCTGAATGCTATGCATATGCATTCTGTCCATGACCAATGCCAAACGACGACGGAAAAACGAAATGCCGAATCCTGTATATTCAACACCTATTTTTTCTGTCATCTTTGCAGAAATTTCTCGTATGTCACTGATTGTCAAGAACATTTGCTATCAATCACATTGATGGTTTCTTTGTATAGTATTGCCCCATTCTAGAAAAACGCGTTTCCATCTGCGACGTCAACGCTTCCTGTTTTCCCAAAACAAGAGCAGCATTGTCATACATCTTAGAATGTATCATAGATATGATCTGATTCTGCAATTTGTCATTGAAATAAATCATTACATTGCGAATGAAAACCATATCTACCCTATATGGGAACGGAGCCTTGTCAGTCACCAGATTCTGAACCATAAACTTAGGCCTTTCGAGCAAAAATGGTTTAGCACGCATGGTATCGGCCTTTTCATCAATGTCGAAATAATCCTCAAATTTGGCATCAAAACCGCAACCCTTCATGACTGCATCAAAATTGTCGCGGAAAAACATGTTGAACCTGTATGCATATTCACCATTCCGAGCAATATTGAGCACACGAGGATTTATATCCGTGCCAATTGATCTGCATCGGTCAAGCAGACCCATCTGATGCATCATTATAAGATTCGAGTAAGTCTCAAGACCTACAGAACATCCTATATGCCAAAAAGTTATGGTTCCACTCTTCGGCAATTTCTGATAGTGCGTCTTATATAGCGAAATCCACAACTGCGGATCACGGAAAAGCTCAGTCGTGTTTACCGTTATATCGTCAACAATCTTGTTTTTGAATCCCTCATCAACAGTAACTTTATCAAGAATCTGCTCAAACGACATCGACGTATCTTCAACAATGCGCTGAAGACGACGCGAAATCGAACTATCGCAATAATCACAGAAATCATATTGCGTACGATTCTTAAATTCTTTCAGAAACTGCTTGAAATCCATCGCACACAATCGTTTAGAACAATTCAACTTCTACCTTCTGGATGAATGCTGTAAACGAATGTTCCTCACCAACTTCAGCCTCAGAAAGCATCATCAATACTGGCTCTTCTTCGCCAAACTTGTTCTTGATAGGAACCTCTCGACGTTCGCCAACAATCTTCTTGCCTTCCGGCGTTACAAGCATCTTTATGAATTCGTTATTCTGCGCACTTTCTGCTGAGAAGAGCATCGAAATGTTCTGACCCATGACAGCCGAACGTTCGAAGCCCCAAAGCTGCTCTGCTGCTGCATTGAAAAATTCAATTACGCCATCATTATTTGTGGTGAAGATAGCATCAAGCGAACCTTCAAGTGTCTTTTCGTTTCGAATCTTAACAGCCTCAATCTCCTTGAACTGCTCCTTCATTTCATTGCGTGTATCGCGCAAAAGAATATCAACCTCATCCTTACTCTTCTTCATCTCTTCCTCGAGCTTAACCTGCTCTGCAATGTTCGTCTCGAGACTCTTGATGTAGAGAACCTCTCCGTCATCATCAACTACTGGTGAGTATGTTGAAAGAAGCCATATCTCTTCACCTCGCTTGTTACGACGACGAACACGTCCACTGAATGTCTCGCCATTCTGAAGTGTTGAAAGAATGTCGTCGAGCTGATTGAGATCTTCCTTGAAGAAGAACACCTTCATGCTCTGGTTTTCAATTTCTTCAGGCTTATAGTTGAATGTCTTGAGGAAGTTCTCATTAACAGTCTTGATAATACCATCTGTATAGAATTCGGCACTGATTGATGCGTGGTTGATGGCTTCGAGAATACCCTTCATCTCGACCTGACGACGTTGGTTCTCCTCTTCTGTTGCACGCATCTCTTCCATATTCTGTCGGAGTGTCTCTTCCTGAGTGTGCATCTTCTGAGCCTGCTCCTGAGTTTCGGTAAGAAGCTTACGCGTTCTGATGTTGTTCTGAACATTGGCAATTGTAATACCAATACTCTCGGCCGTTTTCTCGACAAACTCAATCTCAAATTCCTTGAACTCCCTGAACGATGCCATTTCAAGGGCACCATAGATGCCATCGGTTGTCTTCAGAGGAACAATGAGAAGCGATCGCGGACCACCATCGCCAAGACCAGATGTAACAGTGATATAGTTTTGTGGAATATCTGTCATGTAGATTGTCTCTTTTTCGAGACCGCAACGGCCGATAAGACCTTCACCCCACATGATTTTCTTGTCGGTGAATTTCTTTCTGTCGTATGCTACATGACCTGTAAGTTCGAAAAATTTATTGTTATGTTCGTCCTCGTTCAAAATGAAGAAACCGCCCTGATTGATTTTCATGTAATCTACCAGTTCGCGGATGACTGTGTATGACAACTCCTCCATGTTGTCTTGGTTGCGACGGAGGATCTCACCAAATTTCGCCAAACCATTTGTTACCCATGTTCGCTGTTCCTCTTCCTCACGACGTTTTTCCTCTTCTTCCTTATTCTTCAAGAGCGTTTTACGCAAATCATCAAGCGAATGGATAAGTTCGTCATCTGCACGTTCTGCATCACTATCAAACTCATCGTAGCAACCCTGACCCAATGCTTCAACGACTGTAAGGATATCTGACGACCGTCGTTCCTCTTCCTTCATCTGCTTATTCTGCTTGCGAATAATAGATCCCATGTTGCGGGCAATGAGAAAACCAGCCACACCACATAGGAATGGGAATAGGATAATAACCCATACGCCAGGGAATATCCTGATGAAATCGGCAATAGTGCGATCGCTATCGTGATATACATTCGAGTCTGCGGCCAACAGTAATGTCAGCAACGAAACAACTAAACCAAATATAAATCCACGCAATGCGTACATTCGCACCATGTGATTCAATTTCTTATTCTTCATTTATATAAAACTCTTTGTTCGAACTAAGTTTCTTTTTTTATTGGCCCACTTGAACAAGATGCTCAGTAATCTTGTTGAGCGGAAGCACCTTATCGATAGCTCCTGCCTTGAATGCCTCTTTTGGCATGCCATACACAACGCAAGACGCTTCGTCCTGACCAATTGTGTATGCACCGGTATCGTGCAACTCCTGCATACCTTTGGCACCATCGTTGCCCATACCTGTCAATATCACGCCAATGGCATTTCTGCCTGCATAGCGGGCTGCCGAACGGAAAAGTACATCGACAGATGGACGATGTCTGTTGACAAGCGGACCCTCTTTAACCTCAACGATATATTCTTTTCCAACACGCTTCAAAAGCATGTGTTTATTACCTGGAGCAATCAAAACGCGACCTCGGATGACTTTGTCACCATTCTCAGCCTCTTTGACATCAAGCTTAGAAATCTGATTGAGACTATTTGAGAACGATTTCGTAAACCCTTCTGGCATGTGCTGTACAATCACAATGCCCGGCATATCGGCTGGCATCGTTTTGAGCAGAACGCGGATTGCCTCTGTTCCACCAGTTGACGCACCCAACACGATAACTTTTTCTGTGCTTACAATGACATCGTTCGTATTACCCTTTTCAATCACGACGTCTGCCGTATACTTAGGAGCAACCGAAGGCATACCAGCTGCAACAACAGGCTTTTTCACCGGCTCAACCTTCACAGCAGGTTTTGGTGCCGTTGATTCGTCCTGCTGCTTGAATTCTTCTGGATTCTTACGCTTAAGTTTCGACATGGCTGCAGCCTTAACCACATCGCACAACATGATGTGTGACTCCTGAAAGAAGACATCAGGATTCATTGACGGTTTGCCAATGATTTCGCTTGCACCATATTCAAGAGCCTTCATTGCAACCTCAGTACCTTCTGTGGTTAGCGATGAAATGACAACAACAGGTATCGGATGCTGCGCCATAATCTTTCTAAGGAACGTCAAACCGTCCATGCGCGGCATCTCAACATCAAGCGTAATCACGTCAGGAACTTCCTTCATGATCTTCTTGACGGCAATAATCGGATCGGCCGCCGTGCCCATCACCTCTATCTCCGGATCTTTCTCAAGAATCGAAGAGAGCGACTGGCGAACTACAGCCGAATCATCAACCACCAATACTCTTATCTTGTTTCCCATTGCGGTTAACTCTTTTTATTTTCTCAAACAAGCGGTTATCTTTCAGATTTCACGCTTCTCCAAGAATTTATGTCGTACCTCACCAGTATCGGTAAGATATAGAATTTTTCTTCCTCGCTTGCCTCCCAGACTCTGTGCAACGACAGGAATCTTGTAGCTGTCAAGCATTGATTTGGCAATCTGGATATTGCGCTCACCAATCTGAGTAGCAGACTTGCCTCCACCAACATCGAGCAACTCACCACCACCAAACAATTTGGCTTCGAGATCTTCTATACGGCTTCCCATAACACGCATCTTCTCTATCAGCTTGTCAATGGCTATATTGCCATACTTCGGCGATGCCAAATCATTACCGTTCCATGTCGGAAGCATATAATGATTTATGCCACCAAAATGAAGACGTTTATCCCACAAGCATACTGCCACACACGAACCCAATACTGTCTTGACTACATATGGCTCCTTGCTGGCAAAGAACGACGAAGGATACAGAAAATGCTGCGAATAGTCCACCGTCACTGAATATTAGAACAAGTCAACATCATCATCGCCACCTTCATCGCCAAATGGATCATCGAACACATTGTCGATAATCACTTCCGACTCAGGTATAGTTACAACAAACGTTGTGCCTTCGCCCTTCTGGCTCTTAACGTCGATTCGACCATTGAGCACATTGACAAGTGCTTTCGTGATTGACAAGCCAAGGCCGTGACCCTGATTGATTGAATTGATACTTGTTTCGAGACGCTTGAATCTCTCGAAAATAATATTCTGATTCTTTTCAGAAATACCTGTTCCAAAGTCTTGAATAGAGATGTTCAACTCGTCGTCTTCAACCCAGACTCTTATGATGACTTTGCTGTCCTTATAGCTATACTTAATAGCATTGTTAAGGATATTGTTAAGAATCTGCTTGAGTTTTTCCGAGTCAGTCTTATAATAGAAATTCTTACCATCGAGACCAAACTCAATCTGATAATCGAGTTCGATTTCAATATTCATCTTGCGGGCAACAACAATGAATCCCTCAATGACACCCTGAATCAACGTACGGATATTAACCTTCGAAATATTCGGGCTCGACATTTCACCAGCCTCAATCTTGGCTGCTGTAAAGATGTTCTTGAGCTGAAAATCAAGGTTAAACGCTTCGTTATGAATGAGGGCAACCATTGAAACAACTTTCTTCCAGTCCTGCTTCTCAACCGTAAGGATTGATTTCGAGAGACCGATGATAGACGTAAACGGATTCACAATTTCATTCGTCACATTCGAAATGAAGTGTCCCTTCAGCGCCTCTGAATCTTTTAGGCGCTTACACACCTGCTGATACTCGCTGTTGAGAATCTCGATTCGCTCTTCAAGTGCCTTGCGTTCGTCAAGACGCGCCTTAAGCTCTTTCAACAGTTGTTTGTCCGATGAATTATTCATAATCTCTATTCTATTATATTCTTTTAAACATTGTGGGCTTTATATTTTTCAGCGGCAAATCCATGTTTGCAATTGATTCCGAATGACCGATCATCAGATAGCCACCTGGCGACAAATGCCTGCACAACTTGCCTACGACTTTTTCCTGCGTTTCATGGTCGAAATAGATCAACACATTGCGACAGAAAATGACATCGTATTTTTCTGTTATATCGTAAACCTTATCCATAAGGTTAAGGTATTTCAAAGAAATATTTTGCTGAAGTTGCTTTGTGACCTTCACAGTCGGGTTCACGCGGTCCTTGCTTCGCAGGAAATATTTCTTTTTCAGGTACAGTGGAATGACATCAACCGATTTCTCAGGATACACGCCTCTGACCGCTTTGTCGAGCACATTATTCGAAATATCACTTCCCAAAATGGAAAACGAAAATTCCGGATGCTGTTCCTTGAACTCGTTAAGCACGATGCTTATCGTATATGGTTCCTCACCACTGGAACATGCTGCACTCCACACTTTTATGTTTCTTCGTCCTTCTGCAAGAAACTCCGGCAAGACTTCATGCGACAAAAAGTCGAAGTGTGCCGATTCTCTGAAGAAGTCCGTCTTGTTCGTTGTCACAACGCTCAAGAAATTATATATCTCGTTTCGTTGTCCCTCTTCGCTGAAGAAGTACTTTTTATATTCAGCATATGACGACATCTTGAGTTCACGAATACGCTTGAGCAGGCGGCCCTGAAGCATAACTCTCTTGATGTCTGGCATTTTTATGCCGAATTCGCTGTAGATATAGTCGCTGAAAGCTTTGAAATCACTTTGCGATAACTCAGCCTTGAAACAATCAAGATCTGATACTTTTTCTATCTCAGCCATTGCCTTTAACTTACTTGCCCATTATCTGCAGAAGTGATATCACTTCCGTGTCGTTAAACACTTTATCAGCATCGATAAACATGACAAATTCGTCATTCATACTTGCCGCAAAAGAGACATATCCAGGCTTATAGTTTGTTTCTATAAACTGGCGCGACTCCTCGCTGACTTCAACAACATCACTCACCTGGTCAACCATGAGAGCAATGTCAAATGCCTTGTCTGCACCATTGATTGACATCACAATGCAGCAAGTCTGATCGCCTACCTTTATCGGATCAAGTCCAAACTTCAATCCGGCATCAATAAGCGGAACAATACCTCCACGATGGTCAACAAGACCCTTCATGAAAGGCAAAAGTGACGACTGTGACTTAGGTTCCTCATATTCAACAATTTCGACCACATGCTCTACATGGATGCCAAAAGTGTTTTCTCCCACCTTGAAAGTCAAATATGTGTTCTTTATCTCGTCCATTATCACTCCTCCACAACTTTTGCCAATTCGTCAAGACTGACCATATAGATGAATTTATCGCCAATGTGCAATGTGGCACTCAACGCCTTCTGCAACAAACGGCTGACCTGAATTACCACACCAGAAGTATATTGGTCCTCGCTATAGTCAAACACTTCATCAACTTCGTCAACCTTTACACCAAGATAACCTTCGTTTGTTCCATCGACAGACACAACAATAATCGAAGCTTCAGGTAGATTTTCCTCAGTTGGCAAACCCAACATCTTGCGAAAATCAACAACAGGAATCATATTACCATGGTTGTTGATAACACCAAGCACAAAATCTTTTGACAGCGGCACGTGTGTCGGATCCGTCATTTCAAGAATATGGCGTATCTTAAACGTCTCGAAACAAAAATATTCGCCTCCCACCTTGAATGAGGTGACTGATGTCATTTCCTTCTCTTCCATCGCTACGCCTCCTTCTCCTTTGTGTCTTTGCGATATCGCAACTGATTATAGTAATTGATCAGACGTGTCGTATCAACTATGAGCGACAACGAACCATCACCCATGACTGATGCACCTGAAATCATATCTATCCTTCTCATAAAACGGCCGAGCGGCTTCACAACTATCTGATATTCACCGATAATCTGATCAACCACAATACCTACGCTCTTTTCGCCAGTATGAACCATGATGATTTTTGCCGTAGCAAAATCCGATTCCTTACTGTAGAACATAGAATTAAGTTGAATATATGGCACCTGCTGACCATTATATACAAACACATTGCCAACGCCACTCTGGCTAAATTCTACCTCTTTAGCAGAGATGACACGGTCAATATTTGAAAGTGGGAATATAAATTGCTCACCATTCACTTTTGTCAACAGACCATCGATAATCGACAACGTCAACGGCAAGTCAAGCGTGAATGTTGTTCCCTTATCTATTTCGGAATCAATAGAAACCTCACCACGTATTTCGGCTATTTTGCTCTTCACAACGTCCATTCCGACACCTCGTCCCGAAACGTCACTGACCTTTTCTGCAGTAGAGAATCCACTGGCAAAAATAAGATTGAGCGTCTCCTTCTTTGTCAGATTAGTACCTGGATCGACAAGACCTTTTTCGACAGCCTTATTGAATATCTTGCTTGGATCCATGCCCTTTCCGTCATCAGAAAGCTGAATGATAACAGAGGAACCGGAATAGAATGCCTTGAGAAGAATCGTTCCCTTAGGGTCCTTGCCCTTGGCAATACGTTCTTCTGGCATTTCAATGCCATGGTCGCCAGAATTTCGAATCATGTGCATCAATGGGTCAGTCAAATGCTCAATGATATTCTTATCGAGCTCAATTTCACCACCCTCAACAACAAATTCAAGCTGTTTGTGCAGATTATTCGAAAGGTCACGTACAAGACGCTGGAAACGAACAAGCTCACCACCAAGTGGAATCAAACTCAGCGAGAATGCATTTTCACGGAGCGTTCTTGTTGTCTTTTCCATCTGCTCGGCAATTGCCTGAAGAGCAGGAATGCCTTGTTTTTCAGACAGAAGATTGAGCTGCGCCTGCATCGTGACAAGCTCGCTCACTGCATTGACAAGCTCATCAATCTTCGACGACGCAACACGCATCGTAGCAATCTTTGCCTCCTGAACCTTTGGAGCCGCATTATTGTTATTAGCAGCTTTCTTGACTTCTGTCTGATTCGATGAAGAAGAATCAACAGTTGGCTTATTTTCTTCAACAGGAGCTTTAGCTGCCTGCTTAAACTGTTCAAAATCAGCCTCTGTCAGTGGCTTATTGTTTTCCGACGCACTCTTTACAAGAGCATCGAGAGCCGAATCATTGTTTTTGATATAATCGCCCGCTGGCAAATTGACAATATCAACCTTGCACTCATCTTCGATGAAGATGAAATTATCCTTGATATCATTTACAGCATCCTGCTCCGTGTGGAGAAGCACCTGCCAATTCACACGCATGGCAAGCGGCTTGAACTCACCGAAAGGCTCAACCTTGTCAGTGAATGCAATCGTCTTCCATTCGCCAAGCGTCGTAAGGTCATCGACTGTGTAGAGCGGATTCGTTCCGTTCTCCAAAAGCGATTCCATTGGCTCGATGGTCACAAGATAGTTCTTAGGACCGCCAGCTGCAGCCTCAGCCTCACGCTTTGCCTTTTCCTCTGCTTCACGCTCTGCCTTTCCTTTTGTGAGCGTTGTACCCTCTGGGAAATGCTTTGTTATGCGAGCAATGAATTCGTTGAGCTGAGCAATATCGTCAGGATTAGTCAGCTTGCCTTCACCGATATCGAGGAGTTTCTTGATATAGTCGAGCGATTCAAAAGACAAATCCACAATCTCCTTTGTCACCTTCAACTTATCGTTGCGGACAAGGTCGTAGATTGTCTCGAAATTATGAGTAAACCTACTTAGGTCATCAAAGCCGAACATCATGCCACTACCTTTGATGGTATGCATGCTGCGGAAGATGCGCTGAATTAGTTCAGGGTCATAGCTATCCATATTGCCCTCAAGCTCAAAGAGATTCTCTTCGAGCTGCTCGACGTTGTCTAGCGCTTCCTCAACGAATTTCTGTTGAAACTGATCCATGGCTTTGTTTACTTCATAACTCTACTTTTCCTTTCTCATCACGGAAAGGACATCATCTTGCGATTTAATATCGCCGTACTATATTTATATACCTGTTAACGCACGACCTTTGCAATCGCACTCAGCAATTTAGCAGGAACGAATGGCTTGATAATCCAGCCAGTTGCACCAGCTTCCTTTGCTTCCATCTTCTTCTCAGTCTGAGACTCTGTTGTAAGGAAGAGAATTGGAATATGCTTGTATGCATCGATCTCGCGAACCTTGCGAATAAGGCCCAAACCATCAAGATTTGGCATATGAAGGTCAGTAATCACAATGTCAATTGTACGACCATCAAGATACTTGAGTGCATCCATACCGTCAACACCAACCAATACCTCGTAACCTTCGTTCTGCAAGGTAAAGTTGACTACTTCGCGGATACTCTCAGAGTCATCTACAATAAGGACTGTCTTTGCCATATTTCAATATTTTATTATATTCTGTTTTTAGTAATTCAATTCTTTTTCGAGACCTGTCTTGATCATGAGCTGTTTCAAATCTTCTTTCAATTCAGACTTTACATGAAACTCGCTTCCTTTTGCTTTCCACTTGTGCTTGACAGAAATAACCATCTGCACAAAAGCAATATCAAGATTTTCCGGATTGTTTATAATAAATGTAACAGGCTGTTCCGGAGTGATAAGTTCCTGCATCTCTTCATAAATCTTTTCGATGTGATTTATTATGAGATTGCCACTGAAACTCACTTCCATTGTGCCATTCTTGTCGATGGCTGCTATTGTATAAGGATTACTCATAGTTTTGCCTGCATACAATTATCATTCAATAATCAGAACTTCTCGTAGTTGTCAATGTCATACTCCTTGGTTGAACCCAGATTGATAGTAGCACCCTTGTGATGATCATTTGACGGCTGCTCCTGAGCTGGTTCTTCATGATTTTCTACCTTGGCAGTTTTCTTGTTTGACTCGTTCTTTGTGCTTGACTTAACAGGGCTCTGGCTCTCTACGTTGCGCTCTGCGCTTTCGTCGAGTTTGAAGAAGCTTACAGCCGCCTTCAAATTAGACGCAAGTTCGCTCAACTGAACAGAGCTGTTTGTAAGCTCGTCTGCTGCCGATGCATTTTCCTGTGTAATAACATTGAGGTTCTGCATTGCCATGTTAATCTGTTCGGCACCAGTTTTCTGCTCAATAGAAGCAGCAGAGATTTCCTTAATGAGGACTGTTGTCTTCTCCATTTCAGGAACAAGGTCTTTAGCCTTATCACCAGCCAACTGCGAAACCTTCATACCACGAGCCACGAGGCTTACAATTTCGTTAGCAGCCTGCTTGCTTCGTTCTGCAAGTTTGCGGACCTCAGCAGCAACAACTGCGAAACCTCGTCCGTGCTCGCCTGCTCTCACAGCCTCTACGGCAGCATTGAGCGCAAGAATATTTGTCTGGAATGCGATATCGCTGATGATTGTGATCTTCTGTGATATCTGGCTCATTGCTTCTGCAGCCTCGTTTGAATACTGGCTTGAGAGTGTTACGTTCTCCACTGTTGCTGCCGTAATCTTCTCGGTTGCAATTGCATTCTCCGTATTCTGATCGATGTTGGCAACCATCTCTTCGATGGCTGTAGAAACCTCTTCAGCACTAGCAGCCTGTTCAGAAGCACCCTTATTAAGTTTAAGTGAGTTTGACTTAAGTCCATCGCCACTGTCAACAAGGTCGTTGGCATTTCTCTCGATGCTCAACACGATGTTACGTACGTTTGTAACCATCTCAGTCAAAGCCTCTGACAACTGACCCAACTCGTCCTTGCTGTCAACTTCTACTGAAACTGTAAGGTCACCGTCACCGATAGCCTTTGCAAATGCAACGCCCTTCTTCAATGGAGCGACGATTGTCTGATAGAGCATCCATCCAACGAATACTGACATTGCCATCACGATAAGGCTGAACAATATTACGAACATGAGCTGAACAGCTGACCAAAGGCTGATGCTCGATGCAATTTCCTCACACTTAACATTGCAGATTTCGATAAGTCTGTCCATCAAGACATTGATGTCGGCTGTAATGACGTTCACTTCACCATCGACACCAACAAGTTCCTGGCTTCCGAATGTTGCCATGACGTCGTTATAGCTGTCGAAACTTGAAAGGTTTTCCATGATGGTTCTTTCATAGTCGAAAAGTTCAAGAACTTTTGTATTGACAGTGTCAAGAGTGCAGATGAAAGTAGAGTCCCAACCGCCTGTCTTCTTCTGAACCTCCTCATAGACAGCATAGAACTCTGTGTCAACAATGGCACGCAATCTGACCTTATATTCAAGATCTGGATTTGGTTCACCATATGCCCAGTTGAATGACAAACGGCTCGACTCAGTGACAAGCATCTGCATCTGGTTGAGATCTTCTCTCATTGGTATGTACTCTTCTGCCTCAACACTCTGCTGAACTCGCGTATAAACGTGAATTGCAACAGTGAAAACTGCATTAAGTAAAATGAAAGCACAAATGATGCCGAAGCCCGTCAGCAATTTTCTTGCTATCGACATGTCGCTTGACATAAACTTGTTGATAAAAGCAAACCCCTTCATTGCGGGTTTATTTCCGCTATTTGCCATCGTATATTGTATTATTAATTTTTACAAAACTATCGCTGCAGTCATCGTTTCGAGCTTCGCACCGAATTGTATGCCTGCATATGAAGCATTCTTTTTCGACAATTCGAATTTCAACTTTTCGTCGCGAACAACGAAGTTGATCATCGAACCATTATTCGCCGCTCCTTCCTGCTCGGTGATAATCAGCGTTCCTTTGCCAACAGTAGAAATGATCTTCTCTGAAACGCGGCCGAAACTAACCGAACTTGAGCAGTAGATAACCTGACACTTCTCAACCTCTTCTGCGCTCTTGAACTCCTTGATGACAACATCCTGGAATCCGAATTTCTTACCCGCAGACTGAGTACGCAACTGGTTTGCCAAATCCTTGTCGCGAATAACTCCGATAACGAAATCACCCTGCTTAGCCTCGTCTGACCAACCAATATAGCGTATGAAATTAAGCGTAAGCATTGCCTTCGCTTTTGTAACCTGAGCCTGAGCTACAACTGGCAGAAGCATTACTGCCATTATGACTAACAACTTTCTCATATTCGTAAAGTTTTGTTTTTCAATTCTACAACACGTTTATACACGCGTTTTCACCAGAGTTCAAAGTTACAGATTTTAACAATAATACGCAAACATTTTAGAGTGTTTTTGTTCTCATAGCCAAAGACACGAAATAGCTTTCTGATTCTTCCACGTCTTTAACTATTTGATTCTCCAACTCTTTTAACGTTGCGAAACGCTTCTCGTCTCTTATACGTGAAAAAAATAAAATGGTCATTTTTCTACCATAAATTTTTTCAGAAAAGTCGAGTAAATGCGCTTCAATGCGTTGTTCGCGACCATCAATGGTTGGTCTCATGCCAATGTTTACGACTGCCTTGATCTGTTTTTCGGCAACTATCGCCATCGCGGCATAGACACCATTTGCTGGCAAAAGCTTGCTCTTTTCAGCAACGGACAAATTGGCCGTTGGAAATCCGATTGTGCGCCCAATGCCATCGCCATGTACAATTTCTCCCTCGAGTTCGTATGGTCGTCCAAGGAGATTGCAAACAGCGTCGATTGCTCCCGATTCGAGATGACGGCGTATTTCTGAAGAGCTGCACGCACCACTTTCTGCAGATTCAAATTGCTCGCCCCGCGACGAAGAAAGATGCTCGCTTTCGCATATTGCCTGCAACTCATCGAGAGTGCAGTTTCCAGAGCCAAAATGATGATTGAACCCCATGTGGAAATGCCTTGCATTCAGCTGTCCTACAAGGACTTCGCGCACGAAACGCGTCGGAGTCAGCATTGCAAATTGCTTTGTAAAATCAAGAATTACAAATGCATCTACACCAAGTTTTTCAATCTCGCGAGCCTTCTCGTCAAGAGTGCTTAGAAGTGAAACATCTCCTTTGCCAAGGACCAATTTCGGATGCGGCCAAAGAGTGACAACAACAGACTGAAGATGTTTGGTTTTTGCAATTGCGACCAGTTCTGAAATGAGTTTTTGATGTCCTTTATGAACGCCATCAAACATTCCGACAGTCACGGCACATTCGCCAAACTTAATGTTATCTATCTGTCTGTAAATTTGCAATTTGGCTCTCTTTTTAATAATGTTTAGACGGCAAAGTTATTGGTTCTCAGGCGAAATCTCGACATTTTCAGCATTATTCTCATCGATGACAGCCATTGTCATGACGTCATAGCTGTATCGCTTGCCCCACGTTGAACGATACGAATCTTTTGATTCTTCGTCTTTTACCTGAATTGAACGAATAGTCGTGTTCAGAAACGCATAGCGTTCGAGTTGTGGTGCTACGACGGGCTTTGCATCAATCGTCTGAAGACTTCTGCATCCGTCGAAGGCATGAGAACTTATCTTGACGACAGCTTCGCCCAAAGTGAGCGAATTGAGGGAAACCATTCCGACACATACGTAAGGTGGAATGACCGTTATCGTATCGGGTGTCGATATTTCGGTAACTTCGCTATCGCCAATGTAAAGATGGCCTGCATATTTGAGAGGATTGGAGTTATCACTCTGGAAATCAATGACAAACCAATCGTCAGTTGTGCCGTTGAACAGCACTTTGCGTAGTCCAAGACATTGATAGAAGGCACTTTTTTCGATTGTTGCCATTTTGCGTCCGAATGAAACTTTTTTTAGTCCATTACATCCGCTGAATGCTCCAAGCGAAATTGTCGAGGCATTGGGCATTTCGATTGAATCGAGTTTTACGCACCAGTAAAACGACTCACGTCCTATTGTTTCGAGCGACTCGGGAAGAATCACTGTCTTCAGTTCCTTGAATCCTTTGAAAGCATTATCGCCTATCGAAGTAACGCCCTCTTCCACAACAACTTGCGTAATGTATGAACGATAGTCGAACCAAGGAATGACATGGTCAAAATTGTCCTCGACAAAGCCTTTTTTTCTGGCCTTGGCTTTTTTCTTGAGTTCTTTCTTTCGCAGTTTGGCTTTCTCCTTTTCGCTGAGTTCGATTTGCTCGCCAAATTCATCGACATCACCCATGTCGTCTGAACCGACGTAGCGCGTCGTAAAATTACTCATTGGACCATTGCCACTAATGATAACCGTGGAGCCTTGCATACGCCATGTCAGACCATCACCACAAGAGCCCGACCTGTCTTGAGCAAGGACATAACTTGCCATAGAACAAAGGAATATGAGCAAAAGCATTTTCATCTATAACTGCGAATTTTTCTTGTTTTTAATCATTATGACTGAACCATACATGTCTGGCAGCCACAAGAAATTTTCAGCAATTGAAGCTTCAAATGCATCGACACTGCGACGAACAGAATCCCAATTGTGGTTATAGTCATGTACAATCATCATGCCACCTTCAGACATGCGGGCATAACTATTTTTCATCACAGACGAAAGTTCTTCAGAATCAACGGTATCGATTACTGCGAGAGCTATTTTTTTTGAATCATCGGCGATTGTCTCGGCAGGTTTTCCAACGTGATATGTTACCTCGGATTCGCCAATTCGCTGTTTAAGTTTCTCAAGGTCAACGCCTTCGATGTGTATGACCTGTCGTGAGATTTCACCCTGACAGTTTTCACGCACGATTTCGACATCACGATTTGCGAAACTATCGAATATGGCGATTTTTCGTTCGGGACTATGCATTCGCACGACGACTGGCATTTCAGCATCTTCGAGCGAAGCAAAAACCACACTGCCTTCGACATTATTCGTGTCGATTTGCTCAAGAGCAAACCAGAGCGAATAGAAACGTATTTTATCTTGTGTATGGCTTTCGGCACGTTCAATTTCACTTGGCAACTGTTTGCGTTTGCGCATCTCGAGCCATAACCAAGGCTTGAAAACCTTGAAATTCCAACCGCTCCAAAAATAGCTCAATGCCAGAATAACAATGACATTGACTATGATGATATTTAAAATTGTTATCAACGACATAATCTAAACATGTATCGTCATATACGCAAAGAGGCCGATAAGTTTCAAAAAACTATTCACCAATTTTCACGAGAGTCTTCTCCTGTGTGACACACGAAGGAATCTCGTGACGATAATGAGTCACATAAATGAGTGTTACTTCGGGCGACGAACAATATTGTTCAATAATGGCTTTTGCGAGTCTTTTCTTACCGATATCAAGACCATGAAGCGGCTCATCGAGAATGAGAAGCGAAGGCGTTTTGACAAAAACTCGTGTCAACATCACAAGACGCTGTTCGCCGTATGAAACTGTCAGGAAAGAGCGATTTGCAAGATGCTCTGCACCAAACGATTTCATCCATTCCATCGCAAGCTTTCTCTGTTCGTCGTTAGGCTTTCTATAGAGACCGACTGTGTCGAAAAATCCAGATGCGACAACATCTATACATGGTATGTCTGCCTGATAATATGTGTGCATATCCGGCGACAGATAGCCGATATGGCTTTTGATTTCCCATATTGACTCGCCTGTTCCTCGTTTACAATCGAAGAGCGTGATATCGTTTGCGTAGGCTTGTGGATTATCGCCACACACGAGCGAAAGAAGCGTAGATTTTCCGCAACCGTTGCGACCGAGAAGCGCCCATTTTTCGCCTCGACGCACCGTCCAGTCAAGATCTTTAAGAATCTGCTTTGTAAAATAGCGTACATTGACCTTGTTCATGATAACGGCATTTTCGTATGGCCTTTCGAGTTGTCTTGCAGTCGTTGTCGGGAGCGTAAACTGCGGATCAGCAGCGCCAAAAAGTCGTTCATGCAACTGCTTGTCAACCATAAACTTATCAGTAGGAACAGCACCCAGACAACACATTTTCTCAACAGGCACCACAGTCTGAACCATTGGAGGAATGTCGGCTGGATTACAAAGTACGAGAATGACCTGAATGCCTTCAGCAGAGATTTTTTTCAGGAGTTCATTGACGACATCGCGACTCTCTGCATCGAGACCGATGTAAGGATTGTCGATGACTATCAACTTTGGCATTCCAAGCAAAGCTCTGAAAATCTGCATCTTTCGAGTTTCGCCAGACGAAAGGAGAATGAGTCGTTTTTCGAGAATTCCACCTATGGCGAGGCTTTCGATGAGATCAGCATGACGTTTGCAGTTTTCGCTGCCAAGAATGTCGATAACCATCGGCGTCTCTTCGTTTTCAGTTGCGTTCCAACGCTGTTGGTAATAAGTCGGCTTATTGTCAGCCATCGAATAGATGTCGCGAAACGACATGTATTTTATCTGGTCAGAAGGCAATTCGACATCACCGTCGGTAATGCTGACGAGCGAACCTTTACGGCATAATTTGCTTCCTATGATTATATCGACAAGAACGGACTTGCCCGCACCATTAGGGCCTATGATGGCCACATTATTATCTTTTGGTATATCGAGGTTGATTGGTTCGCTGAAACGATAATCGGGATGTCCAGGAACAGCATCACGAAGTGTAATCTTTGCCATTAGAATGCTTTATATTGATATATTCTGGGCGCAAAGTTACGAAAAAACAATGCTCATAGCTGATGAAATGAATAATTAACGTCGGTCCAATACGTGAAAAACATCATGCGAAAAAGAGATGCTCGCCGAAAAAGTGCCGGACACGCAATTGACTTTAGACATAGATACTGATAATCTGCACTAAAATACAATTTATTGAGTTTTGAAGTCGGATAAGGCAGATATTCCTTTGAGCAAAACAAGCAGTCTCTTTACGAGTTTTATTAACAAAAGTTTGCACTATGTAAAACTTTTTATATCTTTGCATTGCTAAAAGAGACAAACCTTTCCATAAATCCATATATACCTTATTAGAAATACATTGCGGATGCGTTGATGCGTTCCGCAATTTTTATTTTTGCGGACAACCATTTTTTTGCTTACTTTTGCCAACAACAATTCCCGAACAATATGTTTGCTCATCTTCACGTTCATACTGAATTTTCACTTCTTGACGGACAGTGTAAAATCGCCAATTTATTCGACAAAGCTGCTGCCGACGGAATGCCTGGACTTGCCATCACTGACCATGGCAATATGTATGGCATCAAGGACTTTTTCGATTTGTCGAACAAGAAAAACAAAGACCGCGAGAAGGAAGGTTTGCCTCGTGTCAAGCCTATTTTCGGATGCGAAGTGTACGTTGCACGTCGTGGACTTGAGCGCAAGGATACCAAAGAAGATCTGGGCGGCTGGCACCTCATCCTGCTGGCAAAAAACAAGAACGGCTATCAGAACCTTATCAAACTCGTTTCAATTGGATGGGTTGATGGTTTATATATGCGTCCGCGTATCGACCACAGTGTTCTTGAAAAATATCATGAAGACATTATCTGCTGCTCGGCATGTATTGGTGGCGAGGTTGCAAAGAAATTTGAGAGCGGAAATATAGAAGAGGCCGAAAAGGCTATTCTGTGGCACAAGTCACTCTTTGGAGATGACTATTATCTTGAACTTCAGAGACATATATCGCAAGATCCGCTTTTCAATCCGGAATGTTATGAAAAGCAGAAGCCATACAATGAGTTTCTGGTTGAAATGTCGAAAAAGCATGGCATCAAACTGATATGTACGAACGATGTCCACTTTGTTGATGAGGAGAATGGCGAGGCACATGACCATCTTATATGCCTCAATACAGGCAAAGATCTTGACGATCCGAAGCGTATGCGCTACACGAAGCAAGAGTGGTTTAAGACGACAGCCGAAATGAGTGAGCTCTTTGCTGATATTCCCGAAGCGCTCGAAAACACAGTTGAAATCGTCAATAAATGCGTCGAATATAATATCGAGAATGGTCCTATCATGCCGAATTTTGAAATTCCTGCTGAATTCGGATGCGAGGAGAACTATCGCAAAACCCTGACTGAAGAGGACCTTTTCAACGAATTCACGCAGGACGAGAATGGCAACGTCGTGATGGAAAAAGAGGATGCCGACAAGAAGATAAAGAAGCTTGGCGGATACGACAAACTGTATCGCATCAAATTCGAAGCAGATTACCTGCGCCATCTGGCCTTGCAAGGAGCGCGTAAGCTATACTTGATTAAGGAATATGGACATGAGGAATCTGATGCCGACAATAATCTGACGGACGATGAGATTGCCGCTTCACTTCGAAGTGACGTATGGGAACGAATCAAGTTTGAACTTCACATCATGAAGACCATGGGCTTCCCGGGTTACTTCCTCATTGTGAGCGACTTTATCCGTGCATGCAGTGAAGAGCTCAACGTCTCGGTAGGTCCTGGCCGTGGTTCGGCAGCTGGTTCAGCAGTTGCATATTGCCTCGGCATCACGAAAATTGACCCTATCAAATACGATTTGCTTTTCGAACGTTTCTTGAATCCAGACCGTATCTCACTTCCCGATATCGATACTGACTTTGACGATGATGGCCGAGCACGAGTGATTGAATGGGTTCAACAGAAATATGGTGCAGACCGCGTAAGCCACATCATCACTTATGGTACAATGGCCACGAAAATGGTCATCAAAGATATGGCGCGTGTTGAAAAAGTGCCTATTCCTGAGGCAAACCGATTGGCTGGTTTGGTCCCAGACCGTATGCCGGAGGAGAATGGCAAGGCGCTGAAATGCAATTTGAAAAACTGCATCAAGGTAGTTCCCGAACTGAAAGCCGCATGCGATAGTCTAGATCCTCACGTTCGAAATGTGATGAAACTTGGACAGATGCTCGAAGGCAACGTGCGCGGAACAGGTGTCCATGCCTGCGGTATGATCATCGGACGCGACCCGATTGATACCGTCGTGCCTGTTTCGATTGTTGATGACCATGGAACAAAGCTGCTCGTGACACAATATGATGGTCACGTAATCGAAAGTACCGGACTCATCAAGATGGACTTCCTTGGTCTGAAGACACTTGGCATCATCAACGAGGCTCTCGATAATATCAAGGAGACACGAGGTGAAACCATCAACATCGATAAAATCCCGATTGATGATGAACTGACATACAAACTTTTTGCTTCTGGACGTACAGTTGGAACATTCCAGTTTGAATCGCCTGGCATGCAGAAATACCTACGTGAACTTAAGCCAGACTGCATTGGAGATATTGTTGCGATGAACGCACTCTACCGTCCAGGTCCAATGGATTATATTCCGGCCTTCATTGCCCGAAAGAACGGACGTGAACCTATCACCTACGATATTCCTATCATGGAAAAATACCTGAAGGATACGTATGGCATCACTGTTTATCAGGAACAGGTGATGCTCTTGTCGCGTCTTTTGGCCGATTTCACTCGTGGCGAATCCGATGCCTTGCGTAAGGCAATGGGTAAGAAAAAGAAGGACATTGTTGATGCGATGAAGCCAAAATTCATAGATGGCGGCAAAAAGAACGGACATGATCCGAAGGTTCTCGAAAAAATATGGGCAGACTGGGAGAAATTTGCATCATACGCATTCAATAAGTCTCATGCCGTTTGCTATGCATGGGTAGCATATCAGACAGCGTATCTCAAGGCCCACTACCCTGCCGAATATATGAGTGCCGTTCTCTCACGTTCGCTCAACGACGTCAAGGAACTTGCCAAGCAGATGGATGAATGCAAAGCAATGGGTCTTTCGGTTAAAGGTCCGGACATCAATCTTTCGCGCCAACGCTATTCGGTTGACAAAGAAGGTGCTGTGCGTTTCGGTCTTGCCGGCATAAAAGGTTTTGGCGAAGGTGCTGCCGATGCCATCGTTCGCGAACGCAATGCCAATGGCCCATTCAAAGACATATACGACATCGTCGAACGTATCGATTCCGGATTTATCAACCGCAAAGCACTTGAATCACTCATACTTGCCGGAGCACTCGACTCGTTCGGCAATATCCGCCGCGAACAGTATATGGACGAAAACGAAAAAGGTGAAGCCTTTCTCGATCTTCTGATACGATATGGACAGCGATACAAGGCCGATAAGGAGAACAATGAATGTAACCTGTTTGGCGAATCTATCAATATGGATGTGCAGATTGCACGACCACAGATTCCAAGCAACAGCATTTCATGGAGCACCATCGAACGACTCAATCAGGAAAAAGAGCGCGTCGGACTCTTCCTGTCTGCACATCCACTCGACGACTATAAACTGCAGTTGCTCTATGCATGCAACACACAAATGGCCGAACTTGAGCGCATTCCTAATCCACGCACAAAGGAAGAAAGCGTTGCACTGCTCAAAGATCTTCAAGAAAACAAACCAAGCGAACTTGCTTTCATCAACCAAGTGACAAGTAAGGATATCGTATGCGGTGGAATAGTCACAGACTGGGTGGATGCAACATCAAAAGCCGGTAACCAATATGGTATTCTGACAGTTGAAGATTACTCCGGACCACATAAATTCTTCCTCTTCGGAGCTTCATATCCTCAGTGGCGTGGCTATGGAGTTGTCGGAATGTATCTCTACATTCAGGCAAAATATGTTCCAAAAAGATTTGTCCGTACACCAAACAGCTTTCTCGACTTGGAGTTCCAAATCCAAAAAATCGACCAGCTCAATCAGGTTGCGAACCGTTTGCTTGAAGACATCACAATCATGATCGACCACAAAAAACTATCGTCGGCAAACATCAACATGATTCAAGATGTTCTAAGCAAAGAGAAAAACCACGTCAGCGATGTCGACGACAAACTCTCCGACGTATATTTCGAGCTCATCGATAATACAAGAAACATGTCTGTACGACTGCATTCACGAACAAACCAAGCCAAAATCACACCCGAGCTTGTTGATATTCTCAATTCGCAAGACAGCGTCATTGGATGCAAAATCAATAATCAGATGATTGCTGATGTAACCAATAGCGATGCACAGCAGGATGTGATGGAGGAAGAACCTGTTGATATGCTGTTAGACGACTAAATGATAAATCATGAAATATCAAAAGGCGCATAGATATGAGAGTCTATGCGCCTTTTGTTAATACTATATTCGTAATTTCTACTCCTTATCCTCCTCAAACGTCTGGGACTTTCTTGCAATCGTCTTAAATTCACTTTCGCGATATACTGCCACTTCATTAGATGTATACACTTGAACTCGAACCGAATCAGATGTAAGATTTAATACCGACGAGAAAGGAACAGACATCGACAACTTCCCGTTTTCATATGCAGGTCTCATCGTAAACACCTGATATGTGTTGTAGATTCGCAATGGACTTTTATCCTTGTTAAAAGCATTAAAGATGAAACCAACGCTATTGATAGAAGATTTTTTCTCCTTAATGACGGCACGAATGTAATCGCCATCATAAGTGAACGACAACAATTCTATCTCTGGCAAAGTATCTTTCGTTTCACACTTCAACGTAATAGCATCAAGAGTTCTCTGTCCCTTCTTTGCACGTGCATCTATCGTAATTTTTCCAGACAATTCGTTGAGCGACTTGAAACTCTGCGAATAGTCAGTTACAAAACCATAGTCGCTTATTCGTTTCAAATTCAACTTAATATCACCACTCAACTCAATTGTATCGAGAGCAAAATCAGTATAGTTAGACGTAAAGAAGATGTATGGCGTGAATTTGTCAGAACTCTCCTGAAGCACATAGCCTCTTGTTGTTACTCCAAAGTCAGGCGTCTTCTCCTCTTCGTCAATACATGATGACATCATTGCCATCAAAGCTGTAATTACAGCTAATAATCTGATTTTCATGTTTATTTTTACCATTTTTTTTATTTACGTGTGCAAATATACACAAAATGGTACAATCAAACACGCTTGAGCGGATATTTCATGCCTGAGTATGAAGTGAGCTCGCAAACGAATGAACCAACGGCAAGATCGAATTTGATTCGCATTGGGACATGATTGTCGTCGCATGAAATCCATACGTGCATATCATCATTGCTTTTGAACGAACGGCCTTTTTCAGTAACAGGCGAAAACTTATAGCAAAGAATCTTGCCAAGTTTTGTGTTGATAACCTCCTTGCCCATGTAACGGATAACAAGAGGATAGAGCTTGCCCGAAAAGAAAGTATCGTATTTGATTGTATCGCCTACTTCGAGATTGTCGTTGAAAGTATTATTGCGTGCATGATAGAATGCAGAAACCATGTCGAGTGTATTCATTGGTACATCAGATGTACCAATGCGTGACGATGTAACTTTCTGAGCATCACGATCATAAGTAACTTCCTCATATCTCTTGTATCGACCTTCGCTAATATTGCGTACGGCAAGAACAGGCAATTGAGTATCCTTGTCGATATAGCTTTCGTATGCATCACGAACCTTATAGACAACGTCAGCCAATCCTGTCGTTTCACCTCTGACAACAACATGGTTTGTGTTAATACCATTTATCGTAGTGTCGCGAACTGTAAAATAGCCCTTACCACCTGTGATGAAACCATACTTGACGGTATATTCGAGCGACTCGCCATTTTGATAAGCGATATGTCCTGTATTTGTATCGGCTGTGTAAAGTCTCTGTGCCTGAGCAGCGATGCCAAAAACCGAAATGGCAGCGATTGCTATTGTAATTCTGAGTTTCATGGCTTTGCGTTTTTAAGAGTTATACTTCTACCCTATTCATCTCAAACATTGTGCCAAAAAACAAAAAGAGACTGACAGATTTGCATCTGACAGCCTCATATTTATATAAATATCTAATCTATTGAGATTTACGCAATATCAGCCAATTTTTGATTTTCCTCAATTGTTTTGTAAACATCATCCGTCAACTTCTCATAAGTCTGCTTTTGCGGATAAATTGGCTCAAGGAATTCCACCTGCACCTTATGCGGACGTGGCAGAATCGAGCCTTTTGGCATTGCATCGAAAGCGCCTTTTATTGAAACAGGAATGACCGGCACATTGAGTTCACGGCTGAGAATTGCAAATGTCTTCTTGAATTCACCAAGTTTTCCGTCAGTGGTGCGAGTGCCTTCTGGGAAAATGATGATGTTTTTCTTTTTCTTGAGGGCTTCACCAAGTTTCTGGATCGAGTCTTTGAGGTTGCTCATATCCATGATTATGACATTATGACGATTCGCAATAAACTTCAGAATAGGACGTTTGACGTGCTGTTCTTTTGCGTAGAAATATGTGTTTTTGATTGTACGCAGTTTCAAGAACGACATGACGAACATGCCATCGAGAAAACTTTGGTGATTTGGCGCGATGATGACAGGACCATTGTCCGGAATGTTTTCAACACCTTTGCCTGTAAGCTTGAAGAAGAGCTTGAAAAAGAGTTTGGAAATCTTCACAAAAATTCCACCCGTGAACCAAGTCTGAGGAAGTTTGAGATTTGTATGTTCGCGAAGAATCTTCTTCCAATCAATTTTCTCTACTTCAATTCGTGTTTTGTAGTCGGCAACATATTCGGCCATATCCGAAACAGACTTGAACGATGTAATCTGGTCTGTTGTAATGTCCATTCCGAACGTGCTCGAAATAAAGACCTGCAAACCTACTTTATCGAGCGAGTCGAATGCAAGATCGAGTTCGATATGGTCTGTTGGTCGCACTTTGCATCGTTTCTCGTCAGTGATATAACGTTTGATGATACGGTATTCCTCAAGATCAGGATCAACAATTTTGTCGTCATCATTTGCATTATGAACATCACTTGCAAGAAGAGAAGGCAACTTGAAGCGCTGAAGTTTATCGAGTTTTGTTCGTGGCAAATCGCCATGATACACAAAAAGACTCATAAGCTTCTTGTATGGCGCAACGCTAAGATTGTATGGTTCAAGCACTTCGCGTTTCAACTCCTGTTCAATCTGTTCATCTGTCTTGCCATCCGCAAAATCTTTCTGAGGAACGATTATGGCGCGAAGCATATCGCCGTCCTGAATGACACCAACCTCTTTTACATAAGATGAATATTCCTCTATCTTGAATTCAATCTCGTTAGGATTGACATTCTTGCCATTTGAGAGGACTATAATCTCTTTACGACGACCTGTTATGATAAGACGGCCTTTTTCATCGAGATAGCCAAGATCGCCAGTATAGAGCCAACCATCTTTGAGCACCTGTTCTGTCTCTTCTGGGCGATTGTAGTAGCCCTGCATGATGTTGCGACCCTTTGCGCACACCTCGCCATTACGTATTTCAACAGTTACAGCAGGCATAGGCTGTCCCGAAGCACCCGGACAAATGTCGTCTGGACGCGTGAACGAAATCATTGGTGCGGCCTCTGTCATGCCGTAGCCTTCAAGCACGTCGAGACCTATTGTCTTAAGTCCGATAGCAATCTCCTTGTCGAGAGCAGCACCACCACATACGCAATATGTAATTTTGCCACCCATCTTCGTACGTACACTCTTGAAAATTGTACGTGAAAGAGTTCGACTGCCAACAGTCTTACACAGTTTGAAGAGCATTCGCGTAATGAAATTCGCATCAATCTTACTCTTTATGCCTTTATAAAGTGTTGACCAAAGACGTGGAACGCCAATGATTATGGCAATTTTGTTATTCTGGAGTGTGGCCATTATGTCGCCTGCAGCCATTGAAGGCGCAAAAGCAACACCACCACCAGCAAAAATTGGTGCAAGAAGCGAACCGACAAGCGGCAGAACATGATGAAGTGGCAAAAGGATCATCGTCTTGCGTTCCTCATTGAATATAGGAACATCTACCGATACCGATTTGATGTTTGAGTTTATATTCTCAAACGAAAGCATAACGCCTTTTGGCGAACCTGTCGTACCTGAAGTATAAATTATGACAGCAGTGTCTTTCTCGTCATATTCAATGTTAACCTTGTCACCTTCGAGGGCAATTCGCTCATAGTCATCAATTACATTGACACTCTTGATAGAACAACTGCCATAGACACTCATAGCTTCAGCAATTGCATCTTCTGCCTCTTGCTTTTTGCTGCTAGAAACCCATATACATTCTGGTTGACAATCATTTATGATATATGCGACATCGTGAACAGTAGAAGTTGCATCAACAGGTACGGCTATGCCTTTGTTGTTCCAAATAGAGAAAAAGGCATAAGCCCAGCCTTCACGGTTTTCTGAAAAAATAACTGTTTTTGCACCCTTATCCTTAGGAGTAATTCGAGCAAACATGCCTATTCGAACAAGCAGTTCTGAATAGCTTATATGGTGATCACCAGCCGTAATGGCTATCTTGTTAAAGTCTTTAATCATAATCAAAATATGTTGACAAAAACTGCGGCAAAGTTAGCAATAATATATGAATATATCACCTTGCCAAGAACTTCAACTGAACCTCAAGCATCTGCATTTGATGCATGATAAATCCGTGATTATGTGCTATTTGAACTGGACGAGTATAAAGATAGTTGATTTCCATCGGCCTATGAAAATCAAAGTCCAGTTTCATTGAAGGCGAATATGGAACCATGTCAAGAGTACTTTTTATCATTGCATCTGCAAAATTCTCGCTAATATTCTCAACACCGCAAGCCCAGGCTGCATGAATAACCTCAAGCATCTGATTATGCACAATCCGACGCATTTCCGGAACAGATAAAAGATTGCTTGTCTGAGTATTCATGACGACCGTCATACCATTGAAAGGCATGTTCCATACGGCCTTTCTCCATCGCGCTTCATTATATTCAACATTGCGCACACTCACTCCGGAATCCTCAAAATCAGCAAGCATCATCTCATAGCGTTTAATGTCGCGACAAGAATAATTACCAATATTGATGCTTCCATAAAACTGATGATTGACAACGCCAGGCTCCGTCTTTGCCGAACAGATAAACGCCAAACCTGCTGCAAGTTGCACGCCTGGAAACATTGCTTGCACATCATCTTCAACGCCAATGCCATTCTGAATCAGCAAAACAATGGTATCTTCCTTCAACAAGGACGGCAAAAGCGACGGCAATAACGCATTGTTGGTCGTCTTCAAACCCACAATCACAACATCAACCTTCGGCATCTCAAGTGTACTATTATAGGCTTTTACATCGTCAATATGAAAATCACCATTACATGATTTGACGTGAAGACCATGCTGACACACATAGTCATAATCATTATGGAACAAAAAATGAACTTCATGACCGCCACGAGCAAGCATTGCACCATAATATCCGCCAATGGCACCTGTTCCTATAACAGCATATTTCATTGTCTATCAGATTTATATAAAATCAATCACGCCAAACTGCCCGATATAAATTACAACCAACAAAGTTTCCAATAACAATGCTGACATAAAATATCATTGTATCCAATGCATTCTCGGCAAGGAAAGAAACCGGAACGCATAAATAATAGAAAGCATCGGCCACACAGTGTGGGAAACCGCACATGATAAAGAGAGGTACACCAAAAATGAGTGGCAAATTTTGCCCCTTGCGCGCAAAAGTTACAGCCGTAGTCATTATGAAACCACAACCAATCGCCAAAACACCGCCAAAAAAAGGTCCTGTCTGGAGTCGTCCTTCCAAAATCTTCTGAGCCGTATCCTGCAATGGCATCGGCGAGCAGCGGACCATCATTGCTACAGCTAAACATCCAATGATGTTGGCAAACAGAACCAACATAAGCGTGGCAACTTCACCACGCTTGATAAAACCTGCAGTGCCTGTATAGAGTTTCAGACCGTAGTGGACAACCGTCAGAAGACCAAAGGCAAACATAACTGCACCGATTATGCTTTTTTCTGCCAGATAGCCAAATCCTGCTATGCCAATACAAACGCCTGCCAGAAAACTTGAACGTATGATTTTAATAATGTCATTATTCATAACAAATCAGTATTTCAAAGTTCAAAATTAAATTATTTTCAATGATTATGGTGCAAAAGACGAATATATCAATCACATAAAAACAAGAAACGGCCGTACAAAAAGTACGACCGTTCCCAATTATAGAGAGAAATCTAATTGATTACTTCTTGCGATTCAAAAGGTCATACGCAATAGGTGATGCGATGAACACTGATGAATATGTACCGACGATTGTACCGAGCAAGAGGCCGAATACGAATCCACGGATAACTTCGCCACCGAAGATGAAGATCACGAGCAACACGAAGAATGTTGTGAGTGATGTGTTAATCGTACGCGAAAGCGTTGAGCTGATGGCACCATTGACATTTGTCTTCAAATCGCTCTTTGGATGGAGACCGATGAACTCACGGACACGGTCGAATACGACCACTGTATCGTTGATAGAGTAACCTACGATTGTGAGGATTGCTGCAATAAACGACTGGTCAATTTCCATTGAGAATGGCATGATCGAGCTGAAGATTGAGAACATACCCAATACGATAACTGTATCGTGAATAAGCGCAACAGTTGCACCCATACCATACTGCCAGTTCTTGAATCGGATGAGGATGTAGAGGAACATAACTACAAGTGACAAAATAATTGCGATTGTAGCAGATTCCTTAATATCGTCAGCAATTGTTGGACCAACCTTCTGAGAACTCATGCGATAGTCTGAGAGGAACTCCTCACGATCAACGTTCTCTGGCAAGAATGCCTTAACGCCTTCGTAGAGTTTAGTTTCGATTTCTTCCTGTGCATTTTCGCCTGTGTTCTTGAGACCATAGTTTGTTGCGATGCGAACCTGATTATCAGTACCGTATGTCTTAACCTCAACATTAGCCTCTTCGAACTGTGCGAGGAGTGAGTTCTGAATGTCAACAGATGAAACCGGCTGCTGGAAACGAACTACGAATACCTGACCACCAGTGAAGTCGATACCCCAGCTCAAACCGCGTACTGCGAATGAGCAGATGCTGATGAGAATTACAGCGCTTGAAAGGATATAATAGATCTTCTTCTTACCGATGAAGTCGATGTGAACATTCTCCAAGAAGTGCTCTGTGAGTTTGTTGCCAAACTTCATGTTCTCGTCCTTCTTAGCAAAGTACTCGATGAACAAGCGGCTCATGAATACTGCAGTGAAGAATGAAGAAACCACACCAATCATCAATGTTGTAGCGAAGCCCTTGATAGGACCTGTACCAACGAGGAAGAGGATAAGTGCTGTGAGGAATGTTGTTACGTTTGCATCGACGATTGCCGACATAGCGTTTTCATAACCTGCAGAAATTGCATTGGCAACGTTCTTGCCTGATCTCATCTCTTCCTTGATACGTTCGAAGATGATCACGTTAGCATCGACTGCTGTACCAATTGTAAGCACGATACCTGCGATACCTGGCAATGTCAATACTGCACCAAATGATGCGAGTACGCCTGCGAGGAAGAAGAGGTTTGCAATAAGTGCGAGGTCGGCAACAGCACCAGCCTTGAAGCCATAGAAGAAGATCATGTAGAGAAGTACTACGACGAAAGCGAAGAGGAATGACCACAAACCGCTTTCAATTGCTTCCTGACCAAGTGATGGACCTACGACGTTGTCTTCAACGATTGTTGCAGGTGCAGGGAGTTTACCAGACTTGAGCACGTTAGCCAAGTCCTGTGCCTCCTCAGTTGTGAAGTTACCAGTGATCTGGCTTGAACCGCCTGTGATCTCTGACTGAACTGTTGGGAAGCTATAAACATAGCCATCGAGAACGATTGCGATGCAACGACCGAGGTTTGCCTTTGTGAGCTGAGCCCACTTACGTGCACCCTCGCTGTTCATATTCATCGAAACTTCGTATGAAGCGCTGTTCTGTGCAACGTTAGATTTTGCGTTTGTGATAACATCACCCTCGAGTGGAGCGCGACCATTGTTTGAAGTAGCCTTGATTGCCACGAGTTCATAAACCTGCTCTTTTGGATTGATAGGCTGCTGGAAATATGGCTGAGCCTGAGCACCTGAAGTTGCCTTAACAGTCCACATGAGCTTGAGGTCGCGTGGCAAGATGCGGCGAACCTTATCGCTGTTGAGATATGCATCGATTGTTGACATATCCTTAGCAAGAGCGAAACCTACAACTGGACCATAACCTGCTGGTGTTGGGTGGAGGTATGTGAAGAGCGACTTATATTCAGACTGTGCAGCGATTGCTGTAGAATCTGCATTTTCGCCCATGATATCGTTGAAGTTGCTTGCTGTTGTATCGGCAACGGCATTTGTGCTGACAACCTCACGAGTTGCAGCCTCTGCTTCGAGGAGAGACTGAAGAATCTCCTGATTGTTATATGTCTCCCAGAATTCGAGGTTTGCAGTGCCCTGGAGGAGCTTGCGAACACGAGCAGGCTCTGTTACGCCAGGAAGCTCGACAAGAATACGGCCAGCCTTATCCTGAAGACGCTGGATGTTTGGCTGAGTTACACCGAAACGGTCGATACGTGTACGAAGTACGTTGAATGCATTACTGATAGCGTCTTCTGTCTCCTTTTGAAGAACATTGATAACTTCTGAGTTAGACATATCGCGAGTGATGCGGTCCTTAAGGTCAACTGTTGCGAAAATAGTTGCGAGCTGACCATTTGGATTAACCTTCTCAAACTCTTCACGGAATACTTTGAGGAAATCCTCGTTTGAACCTTCAGTCTCACGTGCGATTGCATTGTCCATTGCCTGAGTGAAAGTTGGATCTGTGCTGTAGTTTGAAAGAGCCTTCACGATATCAGAAACCTTAACTTCGAGGATAAGGTTCATACCGCCCTTCAAGTCAAGACCGAAGTTGATTTCATTGCTCTTACACTCCATGTAAGTGTACTTCTTGAGATACAAGAAGTTGTAAACAGGTTCGTTGGCGATGGAATCGAGATAAGCCGACTCCTTCTGTGCATCGCCATTAGCGAAAGTCTTCGCATCACTTTCCACCTTCTTGGTGAAGTAGGTGAACGATAGTTGGTACAGGCATACCAGAGCCAGAAGAATGGCAAATGTCCGTACTGCGCCTTTGTTTTGCATTTTGATTTTTATTTTCTTTTGTTAATTATTCTATGTTCATAAGTCGTAGCTGGCATAAGTGCCCACTTTCGACAATTGCGCGCAAAGATACGCATTTTTCTACAAATGACGTTAAAAAATGAAAAATCTTTGGCACAGCAATAGCTCAGAAGGAATCAATATATCTGTTTAGCAACGGCATAGACGCTGTCGGTGGCCATCAGAGTATAGAAATGTATGTCTGGAACACCGTGCGCAATGAGTTCTTTGCTCTGCATTGTCATCCACTCGATACCAACCTGTTTGACGGCTGCGTCATCCTTGCATGCCTCGATGGCCTTGACCAAATCGTTTGGCATGTCACACTTGAAAGTGCGCGGAAGCACTGTCAGCTGGCGTTTTTTCGAAATAGGTTTCAAGCCTGGAATTATCGGTACATTGATGCCGGCTGCACGACAACGATCGACAAAATCAAAATATTTGGCATTATCGAAAAAGAGCTGCGTGATAATATATTCGGCACCCATATCAACTTTCTGCTTCAAATAGCGGATATCCGAATCGATATTCGGAGCCTCTTCATGCTTCTCAGGATAACCGGCCACGCCGAACGAGAAATTATGCTCGAGCGGATCGTTAAGTGTGCCATCAAGGAATTTTCCTGCGTTGAGGTCGTTAATCTGACCTATGAGATCTGACGCATGCAAGTGGCAATCCGCAAAATCCACTCGCGACTCCTTATCGAGGTCGCCACGCAAAACGAACACATCGTGAATTCCCAGGAAGTTGAGGTCAATCAACATGTATTCCGTCTCGCTTCGCGTGAAACCCTGGCAAATAACATGCGGCACGGTAGGGATGCCATAGCGTTGCTGCAAAGCGGCTGCAACAGCAACCGTTCCAGGACGTTTGCGAACAAACATTTTCTTGTATGAACCATCTGGCGACGATTCATAAATTGCTTCCGAATGGTGTGTTGTTATGTTTATGAATAGTGGATCGAATTCTCGCAATTTATCGATGCTGTTGAATGTCTTTTGCAAACTGCTACCCTTTGCCGGTGGCAAAACTTCAATCGAAAAACCGGTTGTTTTGCGATCACGCAAAATTTCTGCTACTGTCATTGTTCTGTACTGTTTATTTAATGCAAAATTATCGCAAATCCATGAATTTGATTGGTTTACGACTCATTTCTGGAAACTGCAATTTATTGATATACTCTGGTGAATCAAAACTGATTTGAGGCGCAACACGCACTTTTGAACGGAATATGTCTTTTATCTCCTTGCCAAATGCCTCGTCGCTTCTGTGCGATCCGATGCGCACTTTGATGTCGTCTGTGCCAAGTTCATTCGTATAGACCTCAACGACATAATTCTTTACATCGGCAATGCCGTCAAGAATATCAAAAAGCGCTGGCGGATAAAGTGTTGTACCTTTATATTTGATCATCTGACCCTTACGGCCAATCACCGAACTCAACCTCATCGTGTTTCGACCACATTTACATTGCTCTGTTGAATGGTAGCAGATGTCGCCTGTCTTGAAACGCAGAAGCGGCATTCCTTCAACACCAAGCGATGTGATCGTCACCTCACCCGCCTCGTTTTCGCCAACCGGCTGATTGTTTTCATCAAGGAATTCGACGATTATGAGCTCTGGCTGCAAATGTCCGCCATTATGATACTGGCAATCAGTGAACGAAGCCTGCATTTCAGTCGAAGCATATGTTCCATATAGTTCAATCTCAGGCCAACGCTCCGAAATCTTTTGTCCCAAAGTCGAAAACTGACCATTCGGTGAACGAAGCGCTTCACCTATGCAGACACATTTGCGGAGTGATGACGCGTGATGATCAATGCCATTCTTTTCAGCAAAATCAATTATCTTCATCAAAAATGAAGGGACACACATGCATAATGTCGGACGGATGCGATTGATAGTGTCCCACTGCAATTCAGGAATGCCATTGCCAACACGTGCCACGCCCATTCCCAACTCACGTGCACCCAGGAAATAGGCCAAACCGGCCATAAAACGACGGTCAATTGTCACCATCTCCTGCATCACATCATCGGCTGTGCATCCGGCAGTGTCAAACGAGAGATGCTCGTTATATGCCAAACGGTCAAGGTCGCCTTCAGTCAGCATGAAGGTGACAGGATTACCCATCGTTCCCGATGTCGTGACGTAATCGACAATTTCTCGCTTGTCAACACACAGAAAATCATCGTTATGCTGTTGAAGATCATCCTTTGTCGTGACAGGTATATTCCTCAAATCATCGACACATCTTATCGACTTCGGATCAATGCCATTTTCTGCAAACATGCGTTTGTAGAACGGCGATTTCTCGGCCAGATAAGCAATTGCCTTGCGCAACGCTGCATCTTGCCAAGCACGAATCTCGTCGGCCGACTTATACTGTAGAGTCATGTCTCGTTTCATCTATGTTTTTCCTCGCAAAATTCCGACAAAAAGTTTAAATTTTCGTCACAAAGTTTAATTTATAACGTTTAATGATTAGTTTTTCGGTGCAAAATTAAGACGAATCATGTGTTATTCAAAACAAAAAATGTATCTTTGCCCAAAACTTTGGAACCAAAAACAAACCAGACATAAGTCAAATTATGAAAAAAACAATTATTTCGGCCATTGCGGCTCTTGCTCTTGTCGCATGCGGCCAGCAGAAGCAGAACAACAACGCAATCATCACAAAAGAGAACGTTGCCGAAGAAGTTCGTGATTTCGTATATCCTCTGCCAACGGCATTCCAGATAACTGACATGCTCAACGAAATCGGTGCAGACTACATGATCACACTCTGCAACGATGAAACAGCTGTTGACAAATACCTCACTGAACAGAAGCGTGCAATCAACCTCGGTATCTACAGTGCCGATGTTTGCTATGCATCAACTTACAATCAGCATCACACAGTGATGATGTACATGGACGTCATCCGCAAGCTCATCGACGAGCTCGACATGACACAGTCTGTTGATCCTGAGCTCCCAACAAAGATTGAGAACAGCGAAAACAACAAAGACGAGCTCGTTAAGCTCATCACAGAATCGTTCTACGACTCATACGAATACCTCAACCAGAACGACCGCGGTCCTGTTTCGCTCCTCATCGTTTCCGGCAGCTGGATTGAGGGTCTCTTCCTCGCTACACACATCACAGAATATACCTTTAATAACAAGGAGATGGTGAAAATCATCATGACGCAGAAGGAACCTCTCGACAAGCTTATCGCTCTTCTCGACAAGTACAAGGGCATCGCAAGCATCGACGACATGCGTGCTGATCTCTCACCACTTCACACTGTCTTCTCTAAGATTGAAGAAGGCGGCATCTCTGAGGCACAGAGCGAACAGATTCGCAATGAGATCGAAGAGATTCGTAACAAGGCTGTAAACTTCTAATATATAAGTACAGCGTGGATGTATATTTGAGACTTCGCTTTTGCGAGGTCTCTTTTTTTTTGACGCATATTTCATCAAATACATTTGCAAAATATGATTGGACAAGAGAAAGTTTTCGAGACTCTTTCGGCCTTAGGAATTGAATATCAATATATTGAACATCCGGAAGCTCCGACAATTGAAATTGCACGTCAGTATTGGAAAAACCTTGACAGCACACACTGCAAAAACCTCTTTTTCCGCAATCACAAAGGCAATAAACATTATCTCGTCATCGTACATTGCGATTTCAATCTTGACATCCACGCACTCGAAAAAGTGCTTGGTGAGGGAAAGCTGAGTTTCGCTTCGCCCGAAAGAATGATGAAATATCTTGGGCTTAAGCCTGGCTCTGTCAGCCCATTCGGACTTGTCAACGACGAGAACCACGAAGTCTTCGTCTTCTTTGACGAAAATCTGCTGAAAGCCGAACGACTGTCATTTCATCCCAATGACAATCGTGCATCGCTGAGCATTGCACTCGACGACTTCAAGCGTTATATGGATTGGACCGGCAATCGCTATGAATGGCGAAGTCTTATATGATGACAGATAAATAATCTTCTATATACATAAACAAAAAGAGATGCCACATTTTTGTGTGACATCTCTTTCTTTTTTTGACTTCGTCTACAGATTATTCTTCATCAGAAGCAAATCCTGTATAGCGATATCCATGAATGAGATACTTTGCATATCCAAAAGCATCTGGATAAGGATCGTCGTCAAACGAAACATATAATGCGATTGAATCGGCAGGCATTCCGCTTGGTGTTGTTGCTGCATTATACATGATAGAACCATTTTCAACAATGATGTTGCAGGTATTGCTCATATCCTCTTCTGCATCATCAGTTTCAGGATCTTCATCACCATCAACGGCACCAATCTCAAAATGTCGGCCTGCTGTCACATATATACCTGATGAAATGGTATCTGGAGCAATCTTGAAATAGTCATCAAGAGTTATCTTCTTTGCTTTATATTCATCCCAAGCCTCCTGATTGAATTCCTTCGCTGAAAAAGAATAGTTGTTATACGTAGATATTACTTCGCCACTTTCCTTATCTGTCAAAGTAGCATAGATATACTTTTCAACGTCAGATATTCCAAATGTACCAGTAGCCTTGTCGAAGTCTGTCTTAACCTTAAACTCCCAGAAAGATCCAAGGTCATCAACAAAAAGCTGGTTGTCATTGTTTGCTGATGCATTATAGGTCAGCAAGTGGAATTTTCCAATGCCAAAGAGATCGGCATCTTCATAAACAATTTCGCCATTCTCATCAACAGCGTCCACTACGACATACCAGTCACCAGCTAAGCCAACTGTGGCTGTTTCGCCAATATCCTCTTTCTCGCAACCTGCAAAGGCTACGCAAAGAAGCATTGAGGCAAGATATATAAGCTTTTTCATTGTTCTTTAGTTTTTAGTCAATGTGATATAGAATGTCATCTGGCCAGCATAATCCACTTCAAGAGTGAACGATTTTTTCGAAGCATCGTATGAACCGCGCACATCGTCGGCAGAATCATCCCATCCGGCAACGTAAGTGTCGTATGCTGTAACGGAGTTGTCATCTTCGATGCCGATGTATGCTTCCATCGCATAGGCTGAACCATAGCCTGCACGCTGGTCGTAGTAGCCACCAATGAGATCTGAGAACTTGTAGGAACCGTCTTCTTCATCAATGACAAGGATTTCGTAACCGCCATATTCTGTGATTGTTCCATCCATGTCGCGGTAGCTGTCTTCAGCAACAGTATATATACCTTCGATATCGTTTTCAGGATCGAGAACAATTACCTTTCGGTTAACTGTAGATGTGAAACCGTCGGCATTTGTAACCTTATACGAAACGTTATATACGCCAGATTTGTTTGTGTCGACATTTGAGCTTACGGTTACCTGCGATGTGACGTCTTCACCTTCGAGCACTGCACTATAGCCCGGGTCAACAAATGAGGAACCTTTGTCAACGACCATTGTCTGCTCGCCTTCGATGTTCAGCACAGGATAATAAGTGATGCCTGTAACACCCTCGGTCTCCTTGTCGCAACCGACAAAAGCAACGGCTGCGAATGCTAATGCGAATAATGATTTATATTTCATTTTCTTCTGTCTCTGTTAAGTTCAACTTACTTTGCCCAGAACACTGGCGCTGTATAACCAGGGAATTCAGGTGTGTTGCTATTGCGCGATGAAGACTTTTCTGCGTATGGGAAACGCTCGAGAATCTTTCCATCGCCAACCTGTCCGAAGACGCTGATTGGTGAATAGAGTGTGCCTGGCTTATACTTCTCTGGCTTATATGAGGCATCGTTCTTCAAATCGTACAAATCCGATCCCTTGACTGCTCCGAATTCAGGATAGCGCAAACGACGAAGTTCGCACCATGCTTCGAATGAGTTATAACCGGCAAGGTCAATCCATTTTGCAATGCCGATGCACTTCTTGTAGTTTGCATTGTCGTATGGGAACTGAGCGATGAAATCGTCCGCGCCATCAGCCTCAACTGCTGCAAATGAAGCTTCAACTGCTGCAACATAGTGAGCTTCTGCTTCGGCAGCTGAACCATATCGGGCATAGTATTCAGAAATGAAGAATTCTACCTCGGCAACCGACATAAGAGATACCGGACTTGTAGGACCAATTGCCGGACGGCACCAGTATGCTGCCTTATAAGCGTTTGAAGTAGAAAAGTTTGTTCCAGAAATAGATCCTGTGAAATCTCCCTTTTCATTTGCATTGAAATATGATGCAAGACGGCCATCTTCAAAGATCACATTACCCTCATTGTCTTTCTGGAGCATTGTGCCGACAATTGCGAGATTGGCAATAATGTTCTTCTGCATGCCAGGAGCATCGTCGTTGGCATAGATTGGATTCCATGAGCCACTCTCATCTCGGAAGCAACCATCAAACTGAACGTCCTCAACAGGGAAATTGCCTTCTTCGATGAGTGAAGCAAGCTGCGACTTGACATCTTTCACTCCACTCTCACGCATCAGGATGCGGAGCTTGAGCGCATTGGCAAACTTGATCCAGCTATCGGCCTTGTCACCTGGGAAAAGGAAATTTGTGCAGACACTTTCTCCACCATTAACCTTTGAAAGAGCATTGTCGAGTTCAGCGATGATACCATCGTATACAGTCTGGCCATCATCGTAGCGCGGAGTCAAATTGTTTGCGTCTATTGCATCACTGTATGGAGTCTCGCCGAAACAGTCGATAAGCATCTGGAATGTGAACGCACGGAGTGTTGTGCATGCCAGATATGTGCCCCATTCTTCTGACTCTTCCGCCTTTTCGATAGCATCTTTGAGGTTTGACAAAACGCGTGCATAAGCATAGTCATATACATATCCGCCACGTGTTGCGCTTACCTGGAACTGCGAGAAGTCAAGATAGTTCGATGTTCCGAAATACTGAGAATAATGCTGCGAAAGATAACCGCCGATTGTTCGGAGGTCGCTTCCGTATGTAGCAGCCAGCTGCATCTCGACACCAGGCATGAGCATTGATGGTGTGATATCAGAGATTGCTGGCGAGTTTGGATCTGAGTTGATGTCGAGATAATCGTCGCACGAAGCGAGACCAAGTACAGCAACAGAGGCAAGAGCCGATATAATAAATCTGTTTTTCATATTCTTATTCTCCCTTCATTAGAATTTAATGTTAAGGTTGAGACCCCATGTGCGGCACGATGGGTTGCTATAGAGTTCACCGAACTGTGCTGCAAGGTCACCCCAGCTATCCTGTTCGATTGTTGTCGTCTCAGGATCGAGGTATCGGTTGCTCTTTGCAGTCCACATATAAACGTTGTTGCAGAAGAGCGTAAGAGCAAAATCGTGAATGCCCATAGCGTTGATAACTTTCTTAGGCAAGTTGTAGCTGAGGCTGACGTTACGAAGCTTTGCAAACGAACGATCAACGAGATATGCCTCGCCACCCAGGCCGTAGCCATAATCGTTGAAGTAATTCTGATAGCTGCTGTTGCTCAGGTAGAGTGGAGTTGTATTCTCTGCATATACTCCTTCTCCAACCTCGACAACTGAGTTTGGAATCACAAACGGACGACGGTCGTTATAGAGCGTGATATCACCGTTACCGGTAAACTGCATAAGGTTGCGTGTGCGTGAGAACATGTAGCCACCATAGCGAACATCAAGCTGAGCACTGAGTGTCAGACCGTATGCCGACACTGATGTATTGACACCACCAGTCCACTTGTTGTTCATGTTCTTGCCCGTATCCTTGACTTCAGTTGTCAGCACAGGAAGACCATTTTCGTCAACAATAAGCTCGCCATTGTTATTGTATGTAGGCAGATAAGTATAATACTGACCCATCTGCTTGCCCTCTTCAGCATACATGTATACAGCATCGTTGCCGGCAGAGAAATCATAGATGGAAACGCGGCCGCCCTCGAGCGATTCAGGAAGCGAAACGACTTTGTTTCTGTTGAGTGCAAAGTTGAAATCAAGATCCCACTTGATCTTGTTTGTTCTGACTGGAGTTGTAGAGAGAACGAACTCGACGCCCTTGTTGTTTACCTCGCCGAAGTTTGTTATCTCATAGAAATAACCAATGGCCGGGTCAACTGGCAATTCGAAGATCTGATCGTCTGTTGTACGATTATAGAATGAAGCGTCGATACCGAAACGGTCGTTGAAGAACTTGAGGTCGAAACCAAGCTCGAACTCGCGTGTCATTTCTGGACGCAAGTCTGAACTGCCGATTGTGTTGTTGCGACGGAACGAGTTCACACCATTGTTAGGGAAAGTATAGTTCTCTTCGTAATAAACACGCGATGCAGTCTGGCTATATGCAGCTGATGTCTGGTAAACATCTGCGTCATTACCTGTCTTACCATAAGCGACACGAACCTTTCCAAACGAGAGTGCTTTGTTCTCAGGCAATACATTTGTGAAGATCCAGCTGAGTGTCACACCTGGATAGAAGAAATTGTTGGCATTCAATGGCAATGTCGACGACCAGTCGTTGCGGGCTGTCACATCGAGATAAACCATATCGTCCCAACCCAATGTGAGATCGCCGAACAGACCTATAAGACGACGCTTCCACTGGTTCTCTTCAATCGTCTTCTTTACAGAACCATTCGAGAGATCCCAGAAGCCGGTGTTGAATGACAACTTGTCTGTCTCTGTCTCAATCTTTGTAGATGCACGCTCGTTGACATTCAAACCGAGTGTCAACCCAAAGTCGAGACGATTATCAACAAACTTGCGAGTATAATTTGCAAGAACATCATTGTTTATCTCATAATTGCGTCTGTATGTTGCCTCAACATCACCGTCCTGGTTCATTGTTGATGGAGCATAGCCCATGTCATCGTCGATGAGAGCATCATCAAGATCAATCTGAGGGAAACCTATCTTGTTGTCGTAGTCGGCATAGTCGAAGCCGAAACGATATGTAAGTGTCAAATTGCTGATAGGCTTGATATCAGCCTGGAGCTTACCATAGATCTGCTTTGCATCCGTATGGTCATAGCTGTTCTTCATCGACCAATATGGATTTGTGATGCCATAAGGTGTGAGATATGCCTCAGGAGTGTTGAACGCTATGTCTGTATTCTCAAGGTCGACGATAGAAATGTCACGAGGGAACTCGAGGAGACCATCGATAACGGTTGTACCCTGATCTGTTGCAACAACGTCTGTTGATGTACGAGCGAAGTTCACAGAACTTGAAACCTTCAGCCATTCTGCTGCATCGTATGTGTTGCGGAATGCAAGAGTGTGACGCTTATAGAGGTCGGCATCTGTCGGAATGATACCATTGTCACGCGAATATGAATATGACAAATAATATGTCATATCGCCACTGTTCGAAACGCCGCTGATTGCAATGCTATGGTTCTGGCTCCAACCCACATCGAAAAAGTCCCTAAGGTTATTCTTCTTAGCCGAATACTCATGGATACGTTGTGAGTGATTCCAGACAGGACCATAAACCTGAGTTGAACCATCCATGACAGGACCCCAAGAACCATTCTCGATAAACGTCTGCTGGCCGTTCCAGCCCTGACCGAACTTGTTCTGCATCAGAGGAAGGAAAGACACCTGACGAGCTTCGATGCTTCCGCTATAGTCGATCGTGAAATTACGCTTATCAGTCTTCTTGCCCTGCTTTGTTGTAACGATGATAACACCGTTGGCAGCACGCGAACCATAGAGAGCCGTTGCAGCAGCGCCCTTGAGAACTGTCATGCTTTCGATATCTTCAGAAGACACATTGGCAATACCGCCAGTTGCAATATTGTGACCGCCTGCAGAACGCATTGTGTTCTGCAAAGGCACACCATCGACAACATAAAGTGGCTGGTTCGAACCGTTGATAGAGCTGATACCACGAATCACAATGTTCGATACTGCACCTGGGTCAGACGATGTCGTGTTGACAGTCAAACCGGCAATCTTGCCGTTGAGCGCGTCGGCAACATTTGTCGTACGAGCTTTCACAAGTTCATCTGACTTCACAGCTGTTGCTGCATAACCAAGCGTCTTTTCTGCACGGGAAATGCCCATTGCCGTAACGACAACCTCATCGATTTCCTTTGCATCTGACTCAAGAGTCACGTCGATTACTGTTCGACCAGCTATCTGCTGCTCTTGATCAGCCATGCCAACAAAACGGAAGACAATTGTCTCCTGTCCGTCGGGTACATTCAGACGGTACTTTCCGTCCATGTCGGTGACAGTACCTGTCGAGGTGCCTTTCACCATTACGGCTGCACCCGGAATTGGCAGCCCGTCGTCACCGATAACAGTACCGGAAATGGCTTTCTGCTGCGCAAACATGCTCACACAGCTCAAAACCAAAAACGACAATAAAAATAATAGTTTTCGCATAATTTAATAGAGGTATTTGATTTTCTTCTAATTGTTACTGATTATTGCAAAAATCGTTTATTTAGTTTCAAAATGTAATTAAAACCTTTTATTTTGGTGCAAGAATAACACTAACCAAAAATAAAAATTTACAATTGCAAATATAAGATTTCTCTACGTAGTTTATGCCGTTTTTCACTCATTTTTTACATAGTATTTTGTATAATTACGATGATATTCTGTCAATTGCCAACAGACATGAGAAAGACAGTTTGCTAAAAACACAAGTATACTATCCACAATGACAGCAAAAAGAGCGTTGCGTAATCGAAAATAAATAACTTTGTGAATATTATGAAATACAAAGGAGCAACTGTCTTGTATTAATGAAATGCTAAGACTGCCGCTCCTGTCGTCTAACCCTTAGAAGCGGTAATCGGAAAAAATGCAATCTCAGCAGCAGGAACGGACGAATTTGCTGTCTTTGTCTATTCGGGAAGGAAATACAATGACATTAAGATTTTCGGCGGAACGAACCTACTTTTGTACAAATGGGATGGAACTCCGTATTTACGAATGGAAATAGAAGACAATGTCACGAGTATCTATTATGACAAAGACAGAAATGTCATAGCAGGAATATCATACAATCCTGAAGCCAAGCTTGTTGAGTATGACTTGAATGAAATATTGAACTGAGCATACATGACAACAAGAGTAGTGTTTTTATGTTTGTGGAATATGAAAAAATCTGGTACAGAGACGAATCTGCACCAGATGACTAAGGTTTGTTTCGGCGAGAAAAAACTAATTCAACTCGTCTTCAGGAAACATTTCAATCAGAGTTTTGTAGGTTGAAAACGGAAGATGCTCGCCATCAACGATAAGGTGCGCCTGACGATAGAATCCTTCGCGTTCGCCAAGCTTCGATTCGATATAAGCAAGAAGTTCCTCATCGGTCTTATCGGCCAGAAGCGGACGATTCTCCTTTGCATTTGACAATCGCTTTGCCAAATCGGCTGGTTCGACATTCAAATAGATTGTCAATCCGGCCTTGCGCATGAGTTCCATGTTGTTGTAGAAGCATGGTGCACCTCCACCCGTTGCAACTATAACATCTTGTTTTTCACACAGTTCGGCAACCACTTCGTTTTCCGCCTTGCGGAATCCATCTTCGCCATGAAGTGCAAAATATTGCTTGATCGTGCAATTGTGTTTTTGCTCGAAATAGTCATCCATATCAACAAAAGTCAAGTTCATGTCGTGTGCAATGAATTTGCCGATTGTCGTCTTGCCAGATCCCATGAAGCCGACAAGAAAAATGCGTCTGATCATAGTCTGATTATTAGGATGTTAAACTTGTGCCTGGTTTTTTACCGATTTCAACGCACAACTGAGTTGATCTGGACATGACGTGCCTTTCATGCCGCAGTTTATGCCTTCAAGACGATTGATAACTTCATCGACGCTCATGCCTTCGACAAGTTTTGAAATGCCTTGCAAATTGCCCATGCATCCTCCCATGAACTGAACTGAATGAACTTTTCCGTCTTCAATTTCAAATTCTATGATGCGGCTGCATGTTCCTTGTGTCTGATATTGATATCTCATGATATAAAATGTTTTATATTATCTTGATAATTAATATTTTATAGCCTCCTGTGGCGTTGCAAACGACAGATTTCTGCTATGTGCGAAGAGAATGACTTTTTCTGTCAACCAATCTGCTTCGTGCATTCTGTCATGCATTAGAATTATGCTGTTCGGTTGTAGTTGACTGCAAATGCGATTGAGGACTTCCTGGCGCGGCGTTTTGCGCGTATCGAATGAACGAATTGACCATGCGACAACGTGATAGTTCATTTTATCGATGGCTTTTCGAATCATTGCATTTGTGATGCCGAGAGGTGGTCTGAATAGTTTCGTGCTGATATTCAAGCTTTTGAATACCTCATCGGCACGTTTCAGTTCCTTGAAATATGAATCAGAGGTTTTGAATGCCATGAAAGGATTGTGGCTGTATGTATGCGAGCCAATGGCGTGTCCTTCATTCAATATTCGCCGGATGATTTCCGGATGTTGCTCGGCATTTTTTGCGATGATGAAAAAGAGTGCTTTGACATTGTATTTGCTCAATATATCAAGCACTTTTGGTGTGTTTTCAGGATCTGGTCCGTCATCGAATGTCAGCAGGATGCCATTGCAGTCTGAAACGGATTGTGCATTGACATAAAAGCCTTTTTGAATGTGTGTTGCAGCATAAACTTCGCGTGCGATGATTGCGGCGAATGCAAAAATTAATATGACGACAAATGCTGTCATCGCGTTGCAAGTTGCATGAGATCGCTGGCTTTAGCCTTAAGATTGCTGAGGTCAAGGCCAGTTATTTCGCTTATTGTTGAAGCGCTTTTTTCATTGGACAGAACGAAGAAAACGGCGCCGTCATAAAGCGGTAATTCTGGAGCTTTATGTCCCATTCTCGCGATGATTTTTTCAAGCGTTGGCGTTGTTTCATCCGCAAGTCCGAGCAATACGTTTTTCCTGCCTTCGGCAATTAGCATGCAAGCGTCGAGAAGAGCCGAAGAGAATGAATCCTGTCTGTTGACGAATGTCATGTTGTATTCATGACAATTCGTGAGGATGGCAATGTGGCTACCGATAGTGTTGAAAGTCGATTGGATGAATGGTGTCGGTGGAAGCATTGCCTCGTCCGAAGCAATGGCCTGAGCAAGGAATTTCTCGCTGTCGGCCAAACATCCGTAGGCTGTTGACGTGACAATGGCTTCTGGCGTTTTGACTTGTGCCGTTTCAAGGCATTTCATAGCCGTGGCAACTCCCATTTTGACGATGCGGCTCATTCGTCGGCGCATGTTGGCATCTGGGATGAGCGTTTTCAAATCCCAATCGGCCGAGAACGAAGCAGCGGCGTTGACAAAGATCGTTGTGTTTAATGCGCTCATTTTATGTATGTTTAGATGCGTTTGAAGACGAGTGAAGAGCAATTGCCACCAAAACCGAATGAATTTGAAACAACGACATTGACGTCGATGTTCGCAGTGTGACGAAGCGGTGAAGTGCCTTCAATTGGGTTGCTGACATTGACGTTAGCCCATGCCTGATTGTTGATGATGGCCAGGACGGAGAAGACCGCCTCGACGGCTCCTGCGGCAGCGAGCGTATGTCCCGTAAATGCTTTTGTTGAGCTTAGTGGCGGCATTTTGCTGCCCCAGATGGCTTTTATAGCTGTTGTTTCTGAAGCATCGTTATTTGGTGTTCCAGTGCCATGAAGGTTGATGTAGCTGACATCTGACGGACTGCATTTGGCCATTTCGAGTGCGCCACGCATAGCCATTTGTGGACCATAGCCATCGTCGCTGACGGCAGTCTGATGGAAAGCATCATTGGCATTGGCATAGCCAGCGAGAGCACAATATGATTTCTTTGCCACCTTTGGATTCTGGAGTACGACAAAGGCTGCACCTTCGCCCAAATTGAGTCCCGAACGACTTTGGTCGAGAGGTCGGCATGGCGATTCATCGAGAATCATGAGCGACTTAAAACCATCAATCGTATAGGCACATAAAGCATCGATTCCACCACAAACGACAGTGTCAACAAGGCCATGTTCAATCATCCGGGCTCCCATCATCATGGCGTTGGCAGCCGATGAACACGCAGTGCTGATAGCCGTGCGAAAACCTCCTATGCCACAATTCTGTGCGATAGCATCGGTCGATGATGCACAATCGTGTTGTGCAACGTTGCGCAGGCGGCCTTTGCTTGCGTCGGCCATGAATTCACGATAAAATGTTGGCGTCAAATCCATACCTCCGACTGTTGTCGAAGAGATGAACGCGACATCTCCTGCATCGGAAATCTGTGCATCGGCAAGAGCTTCGCGACATGCTGCTATGCCAAGCAAAGTTGTGCGCGACACGGGCTGACGGGCAATGTTGAGCTTCTGGCAAAGCTCGTCGTTGCTCATTGCAACTTCGCCGACAGGCACTTTGACCTGAGTCGTGAAATGCTGTGGCAAATGCATTGGCGATACCTCGCGACGCAAGCCCTCAAGATTTTGTGCCACGCCTTCGCCAAGTGCTGAAATAATGCCTATGCCGCTGACAACTACCATCAATGAATGTTATTTGCGATTGGCAGCTACAAATTCCGCCAAAGCGTTGATTGACTTGAAGATAGGACGTGCTTCAGCAGGATTGCTGATATGAATGCCGTGATGACGTTCGAGCACGAGGATGATTTCGAGTGCATCAATCGAATCGAGTCCCAAACCTTCGCCAAAGAGCGGAGCCTCATTGTCAATGTCGGCCGGAGTGATGTCTTCGAGATTGAGTGCATCAATAATCTGCTGCTTAAGTTGAGTCTTAAGTTCTTCCATTTATTCTTAATTTTTATTGTTTTTTCATGTAAAGTGTGGCATCAAAAACATAATCATCGCCCGATTTTTCAATCCATGCAACGACAGTTTTTGGATATTTCGAAAGCAACATCTTTGCATATTCATTTGCCGTATCAACCTGATTATCAACAAAGAATATAGTTTCGCCCTTGATTCCAAAACGTATTGCAACTTCGCCTAAAACGATGTTTGGCAATGTATAGACAAACGCTCCCGGACTTGCTTCGCCTTCGTTGAAGATCCGCCAGTGTTTCAAGTCGGCTTCGAGCGACGACGACCTGTTGGCCATGACAATCGCAACGTCGTATGGCTCATAACTGATGCCTTTCAAAAGGTGATGCATGGCAACATAGCCCAAACGACATAAATCGCTCATCTTCGAGAACTTAATGCTATATTTTGCGTCACTTTCAACCGCGTGATAAGCTTCGCGAACAAACTGCGAAAAATCTGCTGAATGCGAAGAAAAAACGTCTGAACCGTCAACACTAATTACACCATTTTTGACATGACATTTTCGTGTACAAACCTCATCGGTAACGCTTTCATTTTTTGCATGGTCAACCTCATCGGCCATGACCACAACAGAGGCATTGCAACCTCCGAAGCCAGATGCTGTTTTGACAAAACACGTCCCTTCGACAGGTCTGTTTTGAGCCGATACATTGAGCGGCATTGGCGTTCCAAGTGACTGATAGCCAAGCGTTCCAAGCAAAGTATGATGGCGCAATTCCTCTATTCCGATAACCATTTCGATAACACCCGACGCTCCAAGCGTATGACCGAAATATGGCTTCAGACTGTTGATCGGTTTTTCGCTTAGTCCAGCCAACGAGATGGCTTTCGACTCCATTTCGTCGTTATACAGCGTCGCCGTTCCATGCGCATTGACGAAGGCAACATCTGAAATTTCTGCTCCAGCTTCGGCCATCGAAGTTCTGATCGCTTCGGCAAGCGGTTCGCCTGTGCGCGAAGGACCTGAGATATGGTTGGCATCGTTCGTCATCGCGCCACCCGCAATGTGATAACCTTGAGACAGCATCTTGTTGTTAGTCAACAAGATAGCAGCGACAGCCTCGCCAAGCGACAGTCCATCACGACTAGCATCATAAGGACGGCAAGGATTTTGACTGACAGACTTGAATGCCAAAAAGCCTGAAGTCGTGAAATCTGTCACTTCGTCGCCGCCAACAACAACCACATTGTCATATTTCCCGCATTCGATCATTCGTTGTGCTGCTATGACAGCCGACACACCCGATATGCAGGCATTGGAAATGACGATTGGTTTTGTCTGAAAATCAAGTGATTGCGAAACACGCATCGCCATATTGTAGAGATAGATGCGCGAACCATTTTCAGGCATTTCTGTTGTCAGGTCAGCAATATTGCCTTTCGTTGTCGCAAAGACAATCACATTACGCTGACTTCTGACGTCAATGCCAGTTTTTTCGACGATGTCGGCCACGCATTTGTGCATCAGCGATTCGAGTCGCGACAAGTTTTCGTGTCGATATTCGTCGGCAATTTTCTGGATAGGCAAAGATGTTTCGCATACGTTTGGCATATTGACAAACTGCAATCCTGAACGTCCTTCGAGCATTGCCGCATACGTCTGTGACGCACCGACACCCAAAGCGCTCACGATACATGTGTTGCCAATATAGGCCTTCGTAATGCTCACTTCTTCAGCCATTTATCTTTCCACTTCGTATAGAATTCAGGACACGTGAATTGCATCTCGCCATCATAAGTTGTGAAAACCTGAATGGTTTCGGCCGTTGCCATCACTGCCATGTCCGACGCTCTATAGATGATATATTCAAATATGATTTTTGCTGCTTCAGTTGGAATGTAGCGCACTTCAACAATTGCATCATCGCCACAGCGCAGCGACTGCTTGTAGTTGATTTGAAGGCTCACAACTGGTGCAACATAGCCCGAGCGAAAATAATCGGCATAACCCAAACCTTCAGGATACTGAATGCCAAAGGCTTCGCGACCATCTTCAAGATATGCCACGTATGAACCATGCCATGCTACCTTCATCGCGTCAACATCGCTGAAACGCACGTGAAACTGCGTACGACAGATGAGTGCTGGCTCCGGATTGCGTTTTTTGCCTTTCATTGTGCTTACTGTTCTTTGGTTGCCACCTTCATTTTGCATGTTGCCACAACCTCATCGGCCGATTTGACTGTTGCGCCAATGAGTGTGACATCACCAACCTGTGCTTCGAAAACGATGGTTGTCATCAATGTCTCGCCAATATTTGGCAAACGATTGATTGTCAGCTTATTGACAGAACCAATGAAACCCAATGGCACCTTCTCGCCTCGTGAAATGCTCTCATAGCCGATCTGCATTGCACCACTTTGGGCAATGTGTTCGATGATTCCGCTGTCAACGAGTTTGCCGTTTTCAACAAAAAGATTGTCGGCAGCAATGGTCAGTGAACTGACCGACGAATTGCCTTCGATGCCATAGAAACCATCGAGCATGACAATCGGCTGACGTTGTGGTATGTAGTTGCAAATATCTGCTCCCTTTACGATTGGTTGCATATACCTAAAATATTAAATTTCAATGATATTAAGCATTTTCAGTGTAGCCTTGATGGCTGCTTCAGTCTGGTCGGCATCCAAACCGCGTGTACGCAATTCCTGGCCGTTGTTGTTCCATGAGATAACCGTCTCAACGAGCGCATCGGTCTTGCCTCCTGGAGGAATCGAAACTTTATAGTCGGTCAAAACAGGATGTGTCTTGCCCAATCGCTCATAGATCTTCCAAAGAGCCTTCATGAATGCATCATACTGACCGTCACCAGCCGATGTCTCCTCATACTCCTTGCCATGAATGCTTATCTTGACATTGGCAACAGGCTTGAGACCACGCGCCAGATTAAGGCTATAGTTCACGATGTGAATATTCTCTTTCGCAACCGTCGCTCCACGCATGATATCCGAGATGATGAAAGGCAGATCTTCAGTCGTCACATTCTCCTTCTTGTCGCCAAGCTCAATGATACGCTGAGTGACAAGTTTTATCTGTTCAGGACTCAAGTGGATGCCAAGCTCTTCAAGGTTCTTGTTGATATTTGCCTTGCCAGATGTCTTGCCGAGCGCATATTTACGCACGCGGCCAAATCGCTCTGGAAGCAATTTGTTGATGTATAGATTGGCCTTATTGTCGCCATCGGCATGAATGCCAGCACACTGCGTGAAGACAGAATCACCAACGACAGGCTTATTGTCCGGTATTCTGATGCCGCTCAATGTCTCGACCATTCGGCAGAGATATGTCAGTCTATGTTCATCAAGACTGTTTTCTTCATTCAAATGATCATTCAAGATGCCGATGACACTTGCCAAAGGTGCGTTTCCTGCACGCTCGCCAAGTCCGTTGACGGTTGTGTGTATGCCAGTGAAACCGGCCTTTACTGCCGAATAGACATTCGCAACGGCCATGTCATAATCATTATGAGCATGAAAATCGAATTTCAAGTCGGGATATATTTCAACCATCTGCTTGCAGAACGTCAGTGTCTGATCCGGACAAAGGATGCCAAGCGTATCTGGCAGCATGAAATGACGTATTGGATATTTGCGCAGATGATCAATCATGTAACGCACATAGTCCGGCGAATGAAGCATGCCATTCGACCAGTCTTCGAGATAGATATTGACTTCAAGACCTTTGCGCGTGGCCATTTCAATATTGCGGACAATGTCGGCAACATGTTCTTCAGGCGTCTTCTTGAGCTGCATCGTCACATGTCTCAACGAGCCTTTCGTCAGCATGTTGATAACCTTGCCGCCAGCGTTGGCAATCCAGTCAATCGACACGCCATCATCAACAAAACCAAGTGCTTCAATGCGTCCCAAATGACCATTCTGCTGTGCCCACGAACATATTCCCTTGAAAGCTTCAAGTTCACCTTGCGAAACGCGTGCCGAAGCCACTTCGATGCGGTCAACATGCATGTCGTCGAGCAACAATTTTGCAATCGTCAACTTCTCATTGGCATTAAACGAGACACCTGCAGTTTGCTCGCCATCGCGCAATGTTGTATCTAAAATCTCTATCATCTATTTTCTGTGCAATTCAAGACGCAAATATATGCAAAATACTTGAGATTTTGGCTCTTGACGTCCCTTGACTTATCCCTTTCGCATGACTATGACCACATCTATTCATTCAACCTCATTTTTGAACTGCTTTTTTTGCATCTCAAGCACCTAAAACTCCCTTTCAAAAAAGTCACAAAAAAAGGCAAGACAGTATAAAACCGCTTGCCTTAATAACCTTAGAACCAGCTGTTAATTAAAAGCCGCCCATATTTCTGCGCATTTCCTGCATGTGCTCATCCCACTTCTTGAACTGCTCTTCAGTCAAAACTTCCTTGAGCTTCTTGTTCTGATCTTCCTGAAGCTTGCCAAATGCACTGAAATCTGGCTGACCTTCCTGGAACAACTTTTGCATCTCTTCGCTCTGCTCTTTGCAGATTACGAGAACCTTTGCATACTGTTCTTCAGACAGACTTACTGTCTCTTTCATCTGATCTGCCTGCATCTTAGCCATCTCTTCTGGACTTGGCATCTGACCGAACTGTGCATTTGCTGCACAAAAGCTGAAAACTGCCATAAAGCAAGTTACAGCCCATTTCAAAAGGTTTCTTTTCATAATTAATTTTTGTTGGTTAATACTATTATGTTTAATTCTCAAATAGTTTCAAGGTCTCAATAAACAATCACAAATATAGTGATTTATTTCAATCGTGTTCATCACATGGCAAGTTTTCTTTATCATGAAAGGACCATCAAAACTTTTTCTGCAAAAAACACTACCTTTGTTTTGCAATTATGTACAGAAAAATATGAAACGCTTCTTTTGCTATCTGCTATCAACAGCACTGCTATCAATCATGTTCATCGTCTTCACCATCGCAAGAATGGATACAATGGACACAATCTCATGGATATATCTCATCTTCTCAAGCATATCACACGCATCAATGGTCATGCTGATACCTTTGGTTCTGAGCTTTATCCCAAACATTTTTTGCAATAAAAAGAGCAACATTCCTTTCTGGACAATGATTGCACTCACGGCACTGCTTTTCATCCTTGTCTTCATAGATGCCAATGTCTATGACCTCTATCGTTTCCACATCAACGGAATCGTGGTTTCTATGCTGTTGGGACCTGGTGCCAAGGATATCTTCAATTTTGAAGCTTCAATGGTTGCAATTTTCGTTATTAAAGGATTGATTTTCACTTCTTTATTCATTGCAACCGGATTGGCGGTTTTGAAGTTTGAAAAGAAAATCAACATCAGAAAACTTCCTGTTATTCTAACATTGATAGCAATAACACTCGTTGCACAAGGCTTGAATGTCTATGCTCAGGCTGTCCGACATAGCCTTTGCATTGACTGCTGCGAAAATCTTCCACACTACTATCCGTTGAGCGCAAACAGAAAACTCGAAAAATGGGGCATCATCAACACATCAAATCGCCCACAGATAAACCTGTCGTCTGGCAAACTCAAATATCCATACAAGGAACCATCGTTTGCCGATCCGGATACACTCTACAACTTTTTATGGATCATGATAGATTCATGGAACGTGCGCAGCTTCGACGAAGAGACGACACCTGCCATCTACAATTTTTCGAAGCATTGCGACGTATACAAGAACCACAAAAGCAGTTCCAATGGCACAATCAGTTCCATCTTCGGAATTTTCACTGGAATAAGCGACTATTTCCGAACGGACTTTGAACTTTCCAACTGCAATCCACTGCTTATAGACAGATTGCAGACATTGGACTACAACATACAGTTCTACCCTTCTGCCTCACTCGACAATCCTCCAATTGCCCGCACATTATTCTCCAAGATTGACAATTTAAGACGTGAAACTGCAAAGGGCAACAGCTATGACAATGACTGTCAGATTGCCAACGACTGCTGCAATTTCCTGGAAGAGGCTTCAGCGCAAGACAAACCGTTTTTTGCATGGTGCTTCTTCGATATGCCACATGCATTGTTTCAGCCTGACGGCGTTGACAAGAAATTTGAACCTGCATGGAATGCTGCTGACTATACAAGTCTCAACAACGACCTTGATCCAACAGAATTCTGGAATCTCTACCGCAATAACGTATATGTGGCCGATTCGCTTATTTCGTCTATTCTTTCCACACTTGAAAAAAGTGGATTGATGAAAAATACCGTTGTGATGATTACCGGCGACCATAGCCAGGAGTTTAACGAAAACCATAAAAACTTCTGGGGACATAATGGAAACTTCTCTCCTTCGCAGATTCAGATTCCTATGATGATATACTATCCTACGCTGACACAGCCACAGCAATTCTCACATCTCACAACCCATTATGATGTGTCATATACGATGCTGAGCAAATTCCTGGGCCTGACCTCAAATGCCTCTGACGTTTGCATGGGTCACCTGATGTCGGAACCATCGGATAAGCAATTCTTCATTACTGGTTCAAAACAGAATTATGCTCTTGTCAGCGATGAATTCATTGTCGAAAAACGTCCTGGAGGAAATATAAAGGTAACAGACCAAAACCTTAATCCTATAGATGAAAGCAATGTGGATTTCGGAGCAATAAGCCGATATCTGACCGACTTGAATATGTATTATAAATAATCAAGAAAGCCCATCCGACATTTCGAATGGGCTTTCTTTTTTGCACTAAGTCAATGCTTAGAACTTATTCTTGTTTCCTCTTGTTCGAACAATAATCACACCATTGGCACCTTTAGCACCATACATCGAACCATCCTTGAGCACCTCTACGTTTTCAACACTTTCTATAGAAATACTATTAAGATTATCTACTTCCACATTATCGACAAGAAACAACGGATCTGTCTTGTCGCTATTCGTACTAAGGCCACGAATGGTAACTCGTGTCTGACCATTGATGTTGTAAAACGACATGCCCGGAACCAATCCAATGAGCGCTTCAAGAACATTTGTTGCATTTGTCCTGCGAATCACGTCACCTGAAATGCCGTTGCTGATATCCAACGACTCACGACGCTTGACATATCCAAATCCTACACCAACAAGATCCTGATCCTCTTCCGCCTCAAATTTGGCATATTTATCCAACTGATCGGCTAGTTTTATTTTAATACTCTTCTTACCATCTACCGGAATGTAATAAATCTTCTTCTGATAGACGATTTTAAGTGTGTCTGTCGGCTTTACATCGGTCAGACCAAATCGTCCCTTTTTATCGCTATGTGAAATATAGTTTTTATCAACGTAGATCTTTGCTTTCTTAACTGGATTTCCCAAGAAATCACTGAGCATTCCATTGAATGGAACACCTTGATTCTTCTGCGCGAAAAGGGCTGAACCACAAATGAAAAAGATTATGAGCGTTAACAATATTCTTTTCATAATATATTGTTTTATAAAGTATTACATGTATATAGTATCACAATAGTCACGACAAATATACGTTTTTCTGTAATATAATTAGCACGAAACGCACAGTAATTGCCAAAACGGAAAAAAACTAAGCCAAATAACAATCACGAAAAATCGTAACTGATATTTGGCTTGTTTATGGCTTATCTATCAAAACTTAATCGTGCTTGATACCCATGAGATCAAGCATTTTGAGCGCATAACGCTCGCCCATCTTTTCGTAACCGGAATGGTTGAAATGAATATTGTTGTTGTTTTGTGCATCGCCAGGACAACCATCAGATGGTATCACGTATGAGTTTACAATATAGTTCGGAATGTTCTTGATACACTGATTGCCATTGCCAGTTACATTGCCAGCGAGCAACGGCACTTTGGTTTCATCAAGACCAAGTTCGTTGATAATCATATCATAAACTCGCTTAACCTTCTTGTTCCACTCTGCACTATAGGCATCCGTCTCACCCTGATGGAAGAGAATGCCTTGAATAGTTCCCTCTTTCTGGGCAATCTTTGCTACCTCGAGAAGGCGCGCCATTGGGTCATTATTATAACACTTGTAATAACCTTGAAGCCAATCTTTAGCACCCTTGATATAGTTATCTTTGAGGTCTGGAAGAAAACCATCGATAGCTGTGCCGCCAAGTGCCACAACAGCAACTCTAACAGTCTCATCTTCAGGCAAATATTTCACCATTGTACGACCAAAATAATCGGTCACACCAATGCCACCCATCTGACCAGCACGGCAAAGTGGTGGAACGGCCGAACGAAGGTCGCCAACCTCATATTTCTGGCCAGCATAATTGCCGGCATAGCATACATAGCTTTGAAAACGAGGATCAACCGTTTTGTCTTTAGTCTGAATGGCAGCATTGCCCTCCATATTGCTCTGTCCTATGCAAAGGAACACATGGTTTTTTTCTTTTGGATCTGACTTGTCTTCATCGTCGCATGAGCTAAATCCAAGCACAACCGCAATTGACATTGTGGCAACTCTGATGAAATGGTTGAGTTTCATAATTATTAATGTGAATTTTTGAGGTTTTTAATTTCTAACTGTCATAATCTCACGACGTTGCAGAAAATTTCTGCTCATCCGCCCAAAAGACTACGTTCACAAAAATAACCATTGTTTCCATAATGACAAAGACATTACCATCCTACAGCTAATTTAAGTGAATTATGTCACAACAGTTTTTGAATTATTACTTTTCATGTATAGAGCGAAAAGGTTTTATTGAATTGATCATCTCTTTTTGTATACAAAAAAAGCCCGTCCAAATGGACAGGCTTTATTATCATATGTAAGTAAGCATTAGAGCTTCTTTGCACAAATCTTGCCGTTATCGATGTAGTAGATAACATTTGCGTTTGTGTCAATCTCGTAGATGACAGCAGGATCCTTGCTGAATTCAACTTCGCGCAATTCCTTACCTGTATTCTTGTCAACTACGGCAATTGCAACTTTACCGCCCTTTTCGCTAGTGAAGAAAAGGGCATTGTTCTCGCCGCTTCTCACACCCTTCTTCAACTTGTTGTTAGCTTTCAACTGTCTTGCAAGTTCAATGCTGTTGTCAGATGCTACGCGGTTTGCTTTAGCTTGATCAACATCGCAGAATACACCTGCAACATCATTGCCGTTACCATCAACAAAAGTAGTTGAACCAATAGCCTTGCCTGCTGCATAAAGATTGAGTGCAACGTTGAGCGCACGACCTGTCTTCACTTGTGGATATACCTTCTGAGCAGCAATAGTCTTGTCATTGTTAACCATGACATATTCCTTCAAACCATAGATGAAGTATCCGTTTTCACCAACATTATAACCAACAATCTCCTTTGGAGAGTCGATTTTTGCTTCTGCTGGTTTTGGGCTCTTTGCATCATTGTCAGGATCTATCACATAGATCTTCTTGCCAGATACAATAACAATCTTGTTGTGGTTTTCGTCGAATGCAACTCTGTCTTTATCAGAGAGAGAGAAAGACCACTTTTTCTTGTTGTCTGCATTGTTGTAAACTGCAAGTTTCGAATTGGAAAGTGCAATCCAGCTATTTGCATATTCCTTGATGTAGAGTGACTTAATGTCCTCTTCGTCGATTCCGTCCATTTCGACAGGCTTCTTCCAGACCTTTTCGCCAGTTGAAGTGTTTACGAGCATAATCTTATTGCCATAATAAGCCTTGATGCCTTCTGCTGTCAGTTCAATCTCACGAATGTCTTCCTTGAATGGCTTTTTCCAGAGCTTGTCTGCTGTCTTGATGTCATAGAGCATTACGCTTTCGTCGCATGCCAATGCTACCTGGTCATTGCTGACAATAGCGTAGTCTACGAAATCACCACCTAGTTCGAGCTGCTTTGCCCATACGTTCTTACCTGTCTGAGCATCAATGCACATTACATTCTCGGAGAATGATTTTGACGACAAACCGCCAGCTCTTTCAACAACAAGAATGTATTTGTTGTCACTGCTGTTGATAATCATGCCAGGCTTGCATTCATTCTTCCATTTCACGCTGCCGTTCTTGACATCGATAAGATAGAGGTCGTTTGCATGAGCATACACGATGTCGCCTGTGCTGCAGAGACGTGGAGCCATGCGCTTGATTTCAAATGTAAGACCCTGCGAAGCGAAGATAGCCTTAGCTACATTCTTGCCGTTTGATGCCTCGGCAATTGTTGAAGACCAGATAACCTTGTTGGCTGCGATATCAACGCAATGGAGAACAACCGATGTTTCAGTCTGAACCTTGACAAGGATGATGTTGAGCGAAGGAATGATGTCGTAGTTCTCAAGTTTCTTGAACTCTGAACCCTCATTGCCAATGATGACCTGACCTGTAGTCACATCTATCACCATGTCATTAACACGAGCGAAATGTGTGTCGTCAAGTTCCTGATAGTCCAAATCAATGAAACCACTTGCAACATTGTTCTTCTGACCTGCCAATTTCGAAGCGACAGAAACGGCCTTCAAAGCTGCATTTCTCTTTGAGATGTCAATGCTCCACAATTCCTTGTGGCCTTCGGCATCGAGACCATAATACTTCTGTGATGTTTCCAAAATAGGAGTTTGAGTGTAGGTATTGAAGAAGATAGACTTTGCATCTCCCTCAAAGTTAACACTCCAGTCTTGAGCATTTGCGCTTGCTGCAAACGCTACAGCTGCTACGGCAGCAAATCTGAAATTCATAAATAAGAGGTTTTTTCTGTATTGAACAGATGTTAATTAATTATTTTCAAATGACAAATATACTTTTTTTTACAATTAAGCGCGTATTGTCCGCAAAAAAATCACGGTGTTTATCTTGTTATGCTTCATTGACGAATATAAAAAAAGTCCACCCTTCTTATGAGGATGGACCTTTGGCTTATTGATATTTTGTTGGAATTATGCCTTCTTGATGTAATCTACGATCCAAGCACCAACTTCCTTTGTACCATACTTGCCAGCACCTTCAACCTGAATTTCCGGTGTGCGGACATTAGCGTCGAGCGATGCGTCAACAGCCTTGCGAACCAATGCGCCTTCCTCTTTGAGGTCGAAATATTCGAAGAGCATTGCAACAGAAAGAATCTGTGCAAGTGGGTTTGCAATATTGAGACCCTTGCCCTGTGGCCATGAACCGTGAATTGGCTCGAACACTGGAGTTGAAGAACCTGTTGAAGCTGATGGGAGAAGACCCATTGAGCCTGTGATGACAGAACCTTCGTCGGTAAGGATATCGCCGAAGGTGTTCTCTGTTACCATAACGTCGAAGAACTTAGGATCCTGAATCATGCGCATTGCTGCGTTGTCAACATACATGAAGTCTGTTGTAACGTCTGGATACTGTGGTGCCATTTCCTGAGCGATTTTTCTCCAGAGGCGTGATGAAGCGAGCACGTTTGCCTTGTCGACAACAGTGAGGTGCTTGTTGCGCTGACGAGCATATTGGTAGCCAACCTTGAGGATGCGCTCCACTTCTGGACGGCTGTAGTAGTTTGTATCGAGTGCGTCTTCAACACCATCGGCGTTGATAGATGGTTCCTGCTTTTTGCCGAAATACATACCACCAGTGAGCTCGCGGATGCAGATGAAGTCAGCACCACGAACGATTTCGTCCTTGAGTGGCGACTTGTGGATGAGGCAGTCGAATGTTGTTACAGGACGGATATTTGCGTACAAACCAAGTTTTTTGCGCATTGCAAGAAGACCCTGCTCTGGGCGTACCTTGGCTGTTGGGTTGTTGTCGAACTTAGGATCGCCTACGCTTGCAAAGAGAACTGCATCAGCCTCTTCACAAACTTTGAAAGTCTCTTCTGGGAAAGGATCACCTACCTCATCGATTGCGTGTGCACCACAGAGAGCTTCCTTATAAGATACTTTATGACCGAATTTTTCGGCTACGGCCGACAAAACAGCAACGCCCTGTTCCATGATTTCAGGACCGATGCCATCACCTGCTAAAACTGCAATTTTCAGTTCCATTGTTATATTTTTTGTTGCTTTTTATTTCTGGGGCACAAAGTTACAAAACTAAATGTGATTTTATCGATTTTTGGTCATAAATGAGATAATGCAACACACATTGCGCTCCATTCGATAAATATATTTCACTATCTTTGCAGAGTAATAAAGAAAACATGGATTTTTCGACTCGCATACCACATTATCTTCAAACAAAGGAGAACACGATTAAGCTTGTTGTGTTGACGGCAATTTTTTCGCTTGCCTTCATCAACATTTTCGAGCCTTTCAATTCGCGCGCGTGGTTGCCAGACATGAGCGATACCAAATATTTTATCCTTTCGACAATTCTTGTCCTGCTCGGAATGACTGTCGTGGCTATCAGTCGCGTGATTCTCTACAAGAAATTTGGTTCGCGCAGCCGTCGTCTGCATCTTTGGCAATATCTGTTGTGGATTGCTGCCGAGATTCTGGCTATGGCATTCACTTTCAGCATTTTCGAAATGACAGCCATCAAGGATCCACGTCCGTGGGTCTTGCTTCTGCATATTGCATTGCGCAACACGGCTCTCGTTCTCCTCTTGCCATATAGTATTCTGTGGCTCTATTTTTCGTGGGACGACAAGAATAAGCGCCTGTTGCGTATGTCGTGTGGCAATAGCCAGACTGATAATGCTGGAGGACAGACAGTTATGACAAGCTTTTTCGATAGCAAGGGTGAAATTAAGTTCAGCGTGAAATTGTCTGATCTGCTATATATTAAAGGTGCAGACAATTATATCACTGTTCACTATACGGATGGGCAAAAGATGCAGACTGTTATCATCCGCAATACGATGAAACAGGCTGAAGCCGACCTTCACAAGCAAGGCATCATTCGATGCCACAAGTCATATATGGTTAATGTTCAGCACATTAAGACCATCGAACGAAAGGGCGGACAGATTACTGCCCGACTCAATGGACCTATTCCAATCGACATTCCTGTCACGAAGAGCTACATTAATGAAATTTCGGAAATACTCTGATGCATAATATGTTACGCTCTGTTATAGCCACTGCGACCGCTGCTTTTTTCATGGTTTCATGTGCACCAAATGCACAAAAAAGCCGTCCGCTGATAAGCGTAAGTCTTCCCGTTGAAGCATATTTTGTTGAGCGTATTGCTGGCGATGCCGTTGATGTCAACATCATGATTCCGCAATCGGCCGGACATGGCGATTATACTCCCCGTCCAAGTCAGATGCGAAGCATCGCGCAGTCTGATGCATATCTTGCAATCGGTCCTCTCGATTTTGAACAGACATGGCGCGAACGACTGACGGCAAATGCTGACAGCATGAAATGGATTGACCTCAGCAGCGGTATCGAGATGCTCAATGAAGATGAACATGAAGGACATCATCATGCTGCCAATCCACACTACTGGCTTTCGCCAAAACAGGTGCGGACTATGGCCGCTAACATGGCAAAGGCACTGGAACCTGTTTGCAAGATGAATTTCGATTCTGTTCTTGCAGTTCTGAATGCTGAAATAGATGTGTTTGACAGCCTTTTGACTTCATTGACAAAAGAGAGGCATATTAATTTTATGATATATCATCCTGCACTCGATTATCTTGCTCGCGATTATGGCATGAAACAGTTTGAAATCGAGAAGCACGGCAATGCACCGTCGCCCCAGACATATATGGGCGAAATCGAAAATGCTCGCAAAAATGGTGTCAGCGTAGTTTTTGTTCAGCAGGGTTATGACCAGCAGAAAGCACAATCGGCAGCGGAGATGATCGGTGCACGTGTCGTTGAATTTTCGCCCGAGGGCATTGACTGGCCGGCAACGATGAACATAATAATTGAATCTTTCAGACAATGACAGATGACGCGCTGATAAGTTTGCAACATGTCTGTGCCGGATATGAAGGCCGCACCATTGTGAGCGATGTTTCAATCGACATACGCAACAACGATTTCGTGGCTTTCATCGGACCTAACGGCGGTGGCAAAACGACGATCATACGCGTCATGCTCGGGTTAATCAAGCCCGACAGCGGCGAAGTCAATCGCATCAATGGACTGAAAATTGGTTATTTGCCACAATCAAACGATATTGACCTCTCGTTTCCTATCAGTGTCATCGATGTCATCATGTCCGGACAGCTCGATGGCAACAGACTCTTCCCGCCAAAAAACGTCAGACAAAAAGCCGAGGAATTACTCGAATTCGCGCAACTCAGCGAATTGCGCAACCGCCCTATCGGCGAACTTTCCGGCGGACAAAGACAGCGTGTCTTCCTTTGCCGTGCTCTCATGGGAAATCCGCAGATGCTGATTCTTGACGAACCGGTAACCTACATGGACAAGGTCTCGGAGACAAATCTCTATCGTCTCCTGCCGCAGCTTGCCAAGCAGATGGCCATCGTGCTCGTCTCGCACGACATCGGCACCGTTGCACCATTTGTCAAGACAATTGCGTGCATCAACCGCACGCTCCACTATCACGCAACAAACAAGATTTCCGACGAGATTCTTCGCGTTTACGACTGCCCTGTGGAAATCGTAAGCCACGGACCGGTGCCACATCGAGTGCTCGGAATACACAAATATCTGCCAAATGATTGAGTCGATTTTCACATATCAATTCATGACCAATGCCATTCTTTCGATGATTTTTCTATCGATTGTGGCAGGCATTGTCGGCACATATATCGTTGTCCGTCGAATGGTTTTCGTCGCAGGTGGCATCACACACGCCAGCTTTGGTGGCATCGGCATTGCCTGCTATCTCGGAATGCCTCCGCTCATTGGCGCGCTCCTCTTTGCCGTTCTGACTGCCGTTGGCATTGAAACGCTGGGCGACAAAGGAAAAGTCCGTCCCGACAGCGCAATAGCCATGCTTTGGTCGCTTGGAATGGCCATCGGTGTCCTCTTCATGTTCATGACGCCGGGCTATTCGTCGAATCTCATGGGATTCATGTTTGGCGATGTTCTCGCCGTCAGCAGTGCCGATGTCATTGCATCTGCCGTCGCCGCTTTTACGCTTGTCATCGTGGCTGTCATTTTTCGCCGACCAATACTCTACGTCGCCTTTTCGCCATCGTTTGCCTCGCTGACTCGCTGGCATGTGCGTGCCATAAGCATACTAATGTCCATTGCCGTTGCCGTCTCGCTCGTCATGGCCATCAAGGCTGTGGGCATCATTCTCGTCCTTTCGCTCTTCACGATTCCGCAGTCAATATCTAACCTTTTCGTGAAAAACATGGGTCATATGATGATTCTCTCATCAATCATTGCACTCATCGGCAGTCTCAGCGGACTGGCGGTCGCATTTGTCTTCGACCTTCCGGCCGGAGCTGCTATCACAGCATTTCTGACAATCGCTTTTCTGATTGTCAAACTCTGCATTCGTAAATAAGTTTCGTTCATTACAAAAAATACGGCACCAAGCAAAAGCCCGGTGCCGCATGTCATTTCTAATTGACGTTCGACGTCATCGTTACTTCACAATCGTTTTCTTGCCATTAATGATATTGATACCCTTTTGAGGTTCCGCAAGTTTGCGGCCCATGATGTCATATACTCCCTCGACAATAGGTTTATTACTGATAAAGATATCCTTAATTCCATCGCCAATGCCGAAGATTGCCGTCAAATCAAAATCCTTATCAACAGTAATCATTCGTGGATTATAGAGGACGCCATCGCTCCATTTCTGGAAATAATAACCATTTTCTGGAATGGCTGTCAAAATCACGTTTGTACCTTTTTCATACTGACCTGCACCCTCAACTGTTCCATTCACGGCACTGACATTGACTGTATATGTTGAAGAAGTATGAGTGCCAAGTTCAAAATATGCTCTCACGATCAAATCGTCGGTGAGTAACACTTCTCGCTTAGCTTCAGTACTTCCATCGCTCCATTTCACGAAATGATAGTTCTCTGCAGGCTTGGCCTCGAAGATGGCCGACTTGTCACAACTTGGCATCTGGCTAATCGAAACAGTTCCCGTAAGGTTGTTATTGCTGATGGCCATGAAGTCATAAATAAATCCTTCGCTGAATTTAAATCCCGTAATCCTCCATCCTTCTGCTTCACTATACGCGGTTGACGATCCACACGGAACAATCACATTAACTTTGCTAGAGATTATTCCGCTGAAAGAATTCGAATACACGTTGATTGGTGTAGGATTCTTACAGATGATTCGATTGAGTGAAGAACACTGGTTGAATGCGGAAGTTGAAATGCTTGTTACCGACGAAGGTATTGTTATTTCTTTGAGATTTGTATTTCCTGCGAAAGCAGCATATTCTATAGCCGTGACTCCTTGCGGAATTATCACAGACTCAAGATTCTCACAGTTGTTGAAAACATGACTACCCAAAGATTTCAATGTTTCAGGAAGAGTTACTGCCTTGAGCGCTGTAAAACCTTGGAATGTAGCATCGTCAATACTCTTGACATTTTCAATCTCTACGTATTCTACTTCTGTTATAGGCAAATCACCCCACCCTCCCTTGTTTTGATATACGCCAAGGTCACAATAGCCATAGCCAAAGATATACAGTGTCTTCTCTTCCTCATCGTAATAATAATAGGAGTCACATCCTGGCATTCTTACTACGTTCACATTGGCAGGAGCAAAACATGCTGTCATTGTCAGGTTATAATTAATCGAATGAATCTCTGCCTCTTCATGCGTATCTCCATTGCTCCATATCACAAACTGAGCTCCTTTGTTAGCTGTTGCCTTTACCTTGGCTTCTTTTCCACATTCCGGCAAATTTACAATCTCTGCCTTGCCCATCGATGGATAATTAACATCAACTTTAAAGTCGTATGTGAAAACCTCGTTGAAAGTCAAACCAGAATACTCCTTACCCCATTCAGATACATAATTTTCCATGCTTCCGCAAGGAACATCAACCAATGCTTTTACACCGAAAAAAACATCACTTTCCAAGCTAATAGGTTCAGTTGCTTTACATTGTATTGTCTTTAGTTTTTCACACCATTTGAATGCTTCTTTGCCGATTGATGTCACCGAAGCAGGAATTGTAACGGATGTTAAACCTGAACTAAAAAACGCGCTTTCTTCAATTGATGTCACTGAATTTGGAATATCGACGGATGTAAGCTTCGGACAGTAAGCAAATGCATTACCTCCAATTTTTGTCACTGAAGAAGAAATTGTAACGGACGTGAGATTCGAACAGAAAGCAAATGCATTATCTCCAATTGTTGTCACCAAAGCAGGAATTGTAACGGATGTTAAACCTGAACTAAAAAACGCGCTTTCTTCAATTGATGTCACTGAATTTGGAATATCGACTGACGTAAGATTCGAACAGTAAGTAAATGCACGCGGTCCTATTGTTGTTACCGAAGAAGGAATTGTAACGGACGTGAGATTCGAACACATATAGAATGCAAATGATCCTATCTCTGTTACCGAGTTAGGAATGGTTATTTCTCTTAGCTTTCCACAGTATTGGAATGCATTTGATCCAATTGTCGTCACTGAAGAAGGAATTGTAACGGACGTGAGATTCGAACAATCTGAGAATGCGGCTTCTCCAATAGTTGTCACTGAATTTGGAATAGTAACAGATGTCAAATTCGTACAACCCCTGAATGCATTGTCTCCTATTGTTGTTACTGTATTTGGAATAGTCACCTCTTTTTCATTTCCAACGTATAGAACGAGACGTGTTTTCTCTTTGTCAGCATAGACGAAGTCTCCATCGACAGTACCATTGACAATACATGCACCCCATGGACTTCCTGTTGCACTTCCGCTATATATTAGTGCATGTTTACGTTTATCAAACGTATAATCAATCTCATCGACGGTATTTGGAATAGTTACTATTTTCTCCTTTCCCCTATATGCCACAAGTTTTGTTTTCTCCTCATCGGCAAAGACAAAATCTCCATCGACAATACCATTAAGAATGATTGCACCCCATGGACTTCCTGTTGCACTTCCATCATATGTAAACTTTCCTGCAAAACCTAAGAATGCATTGTTTTCGATCGTTGTCACTGAAGTAGGAATTGTGACAGATGTTAAACCTGAACTTATAAACGCTCTATCTCCAATTGATGTCACTGTATTTGGAATATCAAGCGATGTTAAACTTGAACAACCCCAGAATACACCGTCTGCAATTGTTGTAATTGAATTTGGAAGAGTTACTGATGTAAGACTCGTACACCAAATGAATGCATCCGATCCTATTGTCGTTACTGAATTTGGAATATGGACAGATGTCAGACTCGAACAATATGAGAATGCAGAGCCTGCAATTGTCGTCACTGAAGTTGGAATATCAACGGATTTAAGACTAGAACAGTCATAGAATGTACTATATTCGATTGATGTCACCGAATTTGGAATGGTAACAGATTTCAGACTCGAACAGCCATTGAATGCAGCAGGTCCAATGAATGTCACCATATCAGGTATATCGATCGATGTCAGACCTGAACAGCCTTCAAATGCTGACTGACTTATCTGTTTCACGGAAACGGGTATGGTAACAGAGGTCATACTTGTACATCCTAGGAACGCATTTATTCCTATTTCAATGACTTCATACTCTTCACCATTATAAGTTACCGAACCAGGAATCACGGCATTAACCAAACCTTGATAATTGACAGATTTTTTTTCAGATTCAAACGTGACCTTGACAGTCTTTTTCCAATAGTCATCAATTTCGTAATATAATCCTTTGACGTTGAATCTGGCCTCTGCTTTGGCTGCAAAACAGCATAGAAGTACCAAACAAAGAGATGCTATTTTTTTCATAGAATATTAATTATGTTATCGATGGTGCAAATGTAGGAAAAAAGCATGAAAAAAAAGCAAACCACCTTCCGATGGTCTGCTTCTATATTTATCGTCAACCGAGAATTAGTTGTTCTCAGGACGGAGCTTACGAACTGTAACAGCAGTCTGCCACATCTCAGACTCGCGGAGAGCCTTGAGCTCCTTCTCGAGGCCTTCACGATAGTTAGGCTTAGAGTTAGAGTCGATAGAGATCTGAGCTTCGTTACCGCACTTAACGTTAGCGTAGAGCTTCTCAACAACAGGCTTGCAAGCGTCGTGGAAAGGACCCATCCAGTCGAGAGCACCGCGCTGTGCAGTTGTAGAGCAGTTAGCATACATCCAGTCCATACCGTTCTTAGCGAAGAGTGGCATGAGTGACTGAGTGAGCTCTTCAACAGTCTCGTTGAAAGCCTCAGATGGAGTGTGACCATTCTCGCGGAGAACTTCGTACTGAGCGAGGAGGAGACCCTGGATAGCACCCATGAGTGAGCCACGCTCGCCTGTGAGGTCAGATGTAGCCTCGCGCTGGAAAGTAGTCTCGAACATGTAGCCAGAACCGATACCGATACCGAGAGCAAGTGTACGATCGAGTGCCTTGCCTGTAGCATCCTGGTAAACAGCGTATGAAGAGTTCAAACCACGACCCTCAAGGAACATTGAGCGGAGTGATGTACCAGAACCCTTAGGAGCTACCATGATAACGTCGATATCCTTAGCAGGAACAACGCCAGTGCGGTCGTTCCAAGTGATTGCGAAACCGTGTGAGAAATAGAGTGCCTTGCCTGGCTTCAAGTAGTTCTTGAGAGTTGGCCATACAGACATTACAGCAGCGTCTGAAAGGAGGCACATGATGATAGAAGCCTTATCTGCTGCTTCTTCGATGCTGAAGAGTGTCTCGCCTGGAACCCAGCCGTCAGCAACTGCCTTGTCATAAGTCTTACCAGCACGCTGACCAACGATTACGTTGAAGCCATTGTCGCGGAGGTTGAGTGACTGACCTGGACCCTGAACGCCATAACCGATAACTGCGATTGTCTCGTCCTTGAGGATCTGACGTGCCTTCTCGAGAGGGAACTCTTCGCGTGTCATTACTTCTTCAATGACACCACCAAAATTCATCTTTGCCATTTTGTATTATTATGTTTTGTTGAAATTTTCAATATTTGTTGCAAAATTACTCTACAATTTTCATATTACAAAAATAAGGTGCAACAAATTTCGTTATTTTATCCTTTAAATGACTTCATGACAGATTTATCGGCGAATTGCGAGTTTCATCGACTTGAGTTTTTCGTCGGCCGACGATGAGCCGTAATAAACGACATACTCGCCGTCGAGCACCTGCATACGCTGCGAAGCGTCGTCGAATGTCGCGAAGCTTGTCCATGGCATTACGATGTGAGCGTTTGCTTTCTGACCCTGTGGAACAAAAACACGCTGGAATGCTCGGAGTGTCTTGACCGGACCTTCTGTGTCGCCTACACGACGGATATAAACCTGAAGAACCTCTTCGCCATCCATTGAGCCTTCGTTGGTGATGTCAATGTCGAGGGTGAAGTTCTGGCCAAAACGCAATGTGTCTGTCGATGCTTGTGCATCTGACATTGCATACGTTGTATAGCTCAAGCCATGACCGAATGCAAAGAGAGGTTTCTGTGTCATGTAGCGATATGTGCGGCCTTTCATCGAATAGTCGAGGAAATCAGGCATCTGCGATGTGCTTTCGTAGAATGTTACAGGGAGATGGCCCGATGGGTTTGCTTCGCCCATGAGGATGCGTGCAAGTGCCTCGCCACCTTCCTGACCAGGATACCATGCCTGAACAATGGCGTCGCATTTTGATGCCTCATGCTTGAGAGCAATGGCCGAACCGGAATAGTTGACGAAAACGAGCTTCTTGCCTACGCTTGCAAGAGCATCGACAATCTCCTGCTGAACTTTTGGCAACTCGATGACTTCGCGGTCGCCACCACGGAATCCTTCCGCATCAACCGGCATCTCTTCGCCTTCAAGACTTGGCGAGAGACCACCGCAATAGAGTATCACATCAACATCTTTGACCTTTTCGACAACGTCGTTCAGATTTGTGTTTACAATCTCTGCAAGATCGATGCTGAGGCTGTTATCGGCCTCGCCGCCGGCATAGAGCACTTCTATGTCATACGACTTGCCTTTTTCGAATTTGAGTTCGCCTACATTGCGTGTCATTCGCTGATGTGTTGTCGAAGAGATTGTATCGCCATCAACAACAATTTTCAGCTTACTCATCGTATGGCGGAAACGGAATGTTGCAACGCCATCGTGATCAGGAGTGAATGTCGACTGATATTTTGCACTGAAGCTATGAAGCTGAACACCAGCTGCTACGGCTGTTCCGCCCTGTGTGCTGAAACGTATAGGTGTCGATGCCTGAGCTGTTGCGGCAACTTCACCGTTCATATTTGGATTGTTCCAATATTTTGCGCCAAAACCTGTTGCATTATCGCTCTTGCACTGCGCCCACAGGCTCTTGAGTGTTGTGTGGCTAACGAGTGTTCCAAGCTGTTCATAGACAACATTGTCTGCGCCAAGACGCTCCTCTATTGACTTCAAGAGCGTAGATGTCTTGCGAGGCACACCGTTGTAGTTGCCCCACTGCATTACCGAGTCGTTGGCATTAGGACCGAGAACAGCCACTTTCATGCCCTTCTTCAATGGCAATGCATTGTTGTTGTTCTGCAAGAGAACGATGCTTTCGAGAGCCATCTTGAGAGCCACGTCGGCATGCTTCTTTGAAGATACACAGTCGTTTGCAATCTGTGGGAATGGGTCGATGTCGTCCATGATGCCAAGCTCAAAACGTGCCTTGAGAAGACGACGGACCGATACGTCAATCGAAGACTCGTCGATACGTCCGTTGCGGACAGCCTCAACAAGTGTGCGGAAATCAGAACCGCACTCGATGTCCGTACCATTGCGGACAGCTGCCGCTGAAGCATCCTCGGCATTTTCATGCGTCTCATGAGCTCCCTTATTATAGAAGTCGTTAACTGCCCAACAGTCTGTTGTCACGATGCCATCGAAACCCCATTCGTTGCGCAATATCTGCTGAAGAAGCTTATCGCTGCCACAACATGGCTCGCCTTCGTAGCTGTTGTATGCACACATCACCTCCTTAACTCGGCCTTCCTGCACAAGTGCCTGGAATGCAGGCAGATATGTCTCGCGAAGATCGCGTGCGCTTATGTTGGCCGCATCGAATGAATGGCGACACCATTCCGGACCTGAATGCACGGCAAAATGCTTTGCACATGCATGTGTCTTGTCATATTGCGTGTTGACACCCTGCAAACCTCTCACGACCGACACGCCCATGCGCGATGTCAGATAAGGGTCTTCGCCGTATGTCTCCTGGCCTCTACCCCATCGTGGGTCACGGAAAATGTTGATGTTTGGTGTCCAGAAAGTAAGTCCCTGATAGCGCTTGTAGCTATCCTGCGCGGCAAACTGGCGATGCTTGGCTCTCGCCTCGTCGCTGACAACATCGAACATCTCTTCAACGGCATCCGGGTCGAATGTGGCTGCCACACCGATGGCCTGAGGGAAAACTGTTGCCTCGCCGGCACGTGCCACACCGTGAAGTGCCTCGTTCCACCATTCGTATGGCTTGATGCCAAGTCGCTCAACCGGTTGCGAGTCGTTCATCATGAGCGAAACTTTCTCTTCGAGCGTCAATCGTGCCAAGAGGTCATCGGCACGCTGCGAAGCGCTGAGGTTGGTATCCTTATATGCCATATACTCCGTTTCACCCGCTTTATTGGTGACGCATGAAGTTACTCCAAGACAGAACGAAGCCAGCATGATGCTACCAACGATGTAAGATTTTTTTCTCATCTGTAGATTTTTTTTTTCGATTGTTTTTGTTCTTGCAAAAGTAATAATAAACCTTACAAAAAAAAACTGCCTGCAAGTATTATTGCAAGCTGTCAAAAAAATCATCTTTTGTCAAAAACGTGGCTCTGTTCGGCGTCGGATCTGGACTTTGTTGAACTTTACAAAAAAAGCAGCACCGGGAAATGCCAGTGCTGCAAATATGAGATCTGTTTATCAGAATTGTGCCTATTCCATCTCTTGTCTGCTCTTTTCGCGCTCTGCAAGATATTCATCCAGATGCTCAATCTTCGACTTTGTGATTGCAATTCGGCCAGAACGCACGAACTGCAAAACGCATCCAATGACATTGAGCGCATTGAAAAGAGAAAGAATGTCGCCCGTCATACCCGTCTTCTCAACTGTTGCATAAGTTGGGTTTACTTCAACGATGCGCGCACCATAAAGACGAACAATGCTGCAGACCTGCGGATTCTCGAGCATCACTGGAGTGCTCAGTTTGAAAAGGCAAGTCTCGTTGATGAAGATCTGATCGTCTGTGAAATAATTGGCTTTCAACACATCGATCTTTTTCTCCATCTGCTTAGTGAGCATTTTGGCCATTTCTTCATCACAAAACGCTGTGACTGTGTACTTATGAACGCCCGGTGTGCTGCTGGCACACACGTTGAGCGTTTCAATATTCACCTGTCGGCGTGTGAAAACGGCTGAAATCTGCGAAAGCAAACCTGCAATGTTCTCAGAATAGATGAGAAACGTATATAACTTATTACCGTTGTCTTGTTCCATGATCGGAGTCTCTTTTTTTTCTTCAACAATAGGCTTCTCACTGCGTCTTAATGCCCGTTCACACTTTCCGCATGACGTACATTCTCCACATTGACCGCCAAAAGTTCTTTGCGTCATTCGAGCAACATTTCATCAACATTGGCACCTGGAGGTGTCATTGGCAACACGTTGTCCTCCTCCTTGATTGCACACTGCAAGAGGAACGGACCAGGCGTTGCAAGCATCTCTTTGATGGCTGCGTCCAGATCTGCTCGCTCAACAACAGTCTTGACTGGTATGCGATAGCCTTTGGCAATGAGTTCATAATCAGGATTATCCATCGGTGTGAACGAATAGCGGCGATGGAAGAACATCTCCTGCCACTGGCGCACATTACCCAGGAAGTTGTTGTTCAACAGGATGATCTTCACAGGTGCTCCCTGCTCCATGATTGTGCCGAGTTCCTGAATCGTCATTTGGAAACCGCCGTCGCCACAGAACACGCAAACAGTTCTGTCTGGCGCGCCGAATGTTGCTCCAATAGCCGCAGGAAGACCAAAACCCATTGTTCCTATGCCACCCGATGTGACAACCGAACGTGGTTTCGTGAATTTGAAATAGCGACAGGCAAAAAGCTGATTCTGACCAACATCGGTAACCATAATTGCCTCATTGTTTGCTGCTTCGCTGACCTTGCGAACAACCTCACCCATGAGAAGCGGACCCTTTGTCGGATTGATAGCCTTGTTGATGACTTTGTTATATTCTTTTTCGGCATAAGGCTTGAAACTCGCAATCCAGGCATCGTGCTTTGCTTCTGAAACAAGCTCTGTAACGGCTGGTATAGATGCTTTGCAGTCGCCATGTATGGCAAGGTCAATCTTCACATTCTTATTGAATTCCGAAGCATCAATATCGAAGTGGATGACCTTTGCCTGTTTTGCGTATGTTGCAAGATTGCCTGTCACGCGATCATCAAAACGCATACCAATGGCAATGAGCAAATCACACTGGTTGGTCATGACGTTTGGACCAAGATTGCCGTGCATGCCAAGAATTCCCATGTTCAGAGGATGATCTGAAGGCATATCGCTCAATCCCAAGAAAGTCGTGCCAAATGGAATCTGAGCCTTTTCGAGCAGTTCTTTCACCTCGTCACTTGCACCGCCAAGTTCAACTCCTTGACCAAGCAATGCAAATGGCTTCACGCTGTCATTTATCATCTTTGCAGCCTCTACGACAGCTGCTTTTTTAATCTCAGGATATGGATTATAGCTGCGTATGAAACCCACGCTTGCAGGCTCATATTCAACCATGCCTGTCTGGGCGTTCTTTGCAAAGTCAAGAACTACCGGACCCGGACGACCGCTCTTTGCAATATAGAAAGCACGGCTTACTGCCCACGCTACATCTTCTGCACGGCGTATCTGATAGCTCCACTTAGAGATAGGCTGCGTCACACCTACGACGTCAACCTCCTGAAAGGCATCCGTTCCAAGCATGGCCACACCAACCTGACCGCAAATGACAACCATCGGTGTCGAATCCATCATGGCATCTGCCACACCAGTAACGGTATTTGTTGCGCCAGGACCACTCGTCACGATGGCACAACCTACCTTGCCGCTTACGCGGGCATAACCTTGAGCCGCATGCACAGCACCCTGTTCATGACGTACCAAAACATGGTTCAAGGTCTTCTTATGATCATAGAGCGCATCGTATGTCGGCATTATAGCACCGCCCGGATAACCAAAGAGTGTCTCCACTCCTTCGTGTTCCAAGGCTCGCATCATCGCCTCTGCGCCTGTTATCTTCTCTGCCATTTCGAGTTATAAGTTTTTTATTCTCAAGGAATAAGCCCAAGTCATCGCACAAGACAACAACTCAAAACCTACGACTATATAACTTATTACTTAATCAATGATTCTTACTGCGCCCTTGTCTGCTGAACTTACCATTGCTGCGTATGAACGAAGAGCCTTAGACACCTCACGTACACGAATTGGAGCAGTAAATGCCTTCTTGCCTCGCTTGAGCTCTTCTTCACGGCGTGCTGCAAGTTCCTCATCAGATACCTTTACGCTTATCGAACGCTCTGGAATGTTGATATCAATGATGTCACCGTCTTTGATCAGACCGATGTTACCGCCTGCTGCAGCCTCTGGCGATACGTGACCGATTGACAAACCAGAAGTACCACCTGAGAAACGACCATCCGTAATGAGGGCACATTCCTTGCCAAGGTGCATACTCTTGATATATGAAGTAGGGTAGAGCATTTCCTGCATACCAGGACCGCCCTTTGGACCTTCATGTGTAATCACAACAACGTCGCCACTCTTGATCTTGCCACCGAGAATGCCGTCGCATGCTGCCTCCTGCGAGTCGAACACCTTTGCAGGACCTGTGAAATGCCAGATGCTTTCATCCACACCTGCTGTCTTCACTACGCAACCATCAATGGCAAGATTTCCGAAGAGAACTGCCAAGCCGCCGTCCTTAGTGTATGCATGCTCAAGATCACGAATACAGCCTTCTGCACGATCCTTGTCAAGCTCCTCATAATATGTGTTCTGAGCACCAAGTTGGATGCAGTATTTCTCTGCTGGCGCACTCTTATATTTCTTTATTGCCTCTGGCGACACTTTTGGACTCTCAATGCTATAGCGATCAATAGCCTCCTTCAATGTGAAGCCGTCTACTCGCTTCAGCTTTGTGTCAACAAGCTGACCCTTGGCCAACTGGTGCATGATTGCAATGATACCACCAGCACGGTTAACATCCTGGATATGATACTTCTGAGTGTTTGGAGCAACCTTACACAAGCATGGAACTTTGCGTGAAAGCATATCGATATCTGCCATCTTGAAGTCAACTCCAGCCTCATTTGCTACTGCCAAGAGGTGAAGAACTGTGTTTGTTGAACCACCCATGGCAATATCAAGTGTCATTGCATTGAGGAACGCCTGACGTGTTGCAATCGATTTTGGCAATACGCTCTCGTCGCCATCACGATAATACTTGTATGTGTTGTCAACGATCAACTTTGCTGCATCGCAGAAAAGACGATGACGATTCTCGTGTGTTGCCACGATTGTTCCGTTGCCTGGCAATGAAAGACCCATGGCTTCTGTCAAGCAATTCATTGAATTTGCTGTAAACATACCTGAGCAGCTGCCACATGTCGGACATGCATGCTTTTCAACTTCAGCAACTTCTTCGTCAGAAAGTGTCTTGTCGGCTGATTTAATCATTGCATCGATGAGGTCAAGACGTGCCTGACCAAGAACACCAGCCTCCATCGGACCACCCGAAACAAACACCGTTGGGATGTTCAGACGCATTGCTGCAATCAACATACCTGGAGTAATCTTGTCACAGTTCGAGATACATACCATGGCATCTGCCTTGTGAGCATTAACCATATATTCTACGCTGTCTGCAATCACATCGCGCGAAGGCAATGAATAGAGCATGCCGTCGTGACCCATTGCAATACCATCGTCTATAGCAATCGTGTTGAACTCAGCTGCAAAGCATCCTCTCTTCTCAATTTCAGATTTCACCACCTGACCAATCTCGTGAAGGTGTGTATGTCCTGGAACGAACTGGGTAAATGAATTGACAATGGCAATAACCGGCTTGCCCATCATCTCTTTCTTCATGCCATTTGCCATCCACAAGGCTCTGGCACCTGCCATACGGCGACCTTCAACGGTCACTGCGCTACGCAACTTGTTCTTCATAATATCTTTTTTTTTATTCCTTTTTCAAGTAAAAAGCCCTTTCCACTGTTGAGTGAGAAGGGCTTGCGTTATTTTTATGAACATACCGATTCTCACTCCTTATGGCATCACCACGAGAAGCACCACCACGACGTGAAGGACCAATATGTTAAGCATTTCTTTCATTTTCACGAAAATCAGCGCAAATATAGGTCAGATTTTTCAGAATACAAAGCCAACACCTTAATAATTACACAATCCTGCGGGAAATTTAACTGAAATAATACCTGTTTCACCTCTCTAACATGTATCAGAACTGGAAATAGATGAATTTCTGCAAATCTGCCGTAACAAACTGATAAACTACGAATACTACCAACACAATTGTTATCGCCATAACTGGCAATGGCATTGACGAAAATGCTATGCGATATCGGCGCTTCAGTCTGTCTGGAAGCCAATGTATTATCATTCCCATAATTATCAAACCAAAGATATTTGCATAGTGACTCGCCATCTCCGGCACAAGATCCAAATTCCAATGTCCACCTATCTGACTTACCATATCTGTTGCCGTATTCCACGCCGTTTCATTGGCTTCGGCTGGATCAAGATTCGATCCCGAACGAAAAAAAAGACGCGTGAATGTGATGAACACGAATGTCTGAGCTATTGCCCATGCTCTGTTAAGCATCTCAGGCAATGTTATGACGGCTTGCACAAAAGCACCGAACGTCGTTAGCATCATCCATATAGCTGCAATGTTGAAGAATGGCCAGTTCGTCAGATATGCAACATAACAGCATACTGCCACTATGACAAAACTTACAACAAATCTCATCCATCGACCCAGCGATTTCCACATCTTATAGATTATCATTCCGATGCCGTTCAAACCGCCCCATATCATGAAATTCCAACTTGCGCCATGCCACAAACCGCCAAGAAGCATGGTGTTCATTGAATTTATATTCGTTGTTATCAGCTTTCGCTTCGATGGATACAACACAGCACATATCGACACTATGGTTCCCATAGTCATCACTATCACGGCTACCCATATGCTCCCCGACAAAACTGTCCCAATTATTGCAATCGATATGATGACCATAAACGTACCGAATGTCGCATTTCGATTGCCTCCCATCGGTATGTACAGATAATCTTGCAACCATCGCGACAATGACATGTGCCATCTCTTCCAGAATCCTCCGGCATTTGTTGCCTTATATGGCGAATTGAAATTCTGTGGCAGATAAAATCCCATCATGAGCGCAACGCCTGTTGCTATGTCCGTGTATCCCGAAAAATCAGCATACACCTGCAGTGAATAGCCAAACAATGCTGTCAGATTTTCAAAACCGCTGTAGAGTGTCGGGTTTTCAAAAACTCGATCTATAAAGTTTACGGCTATGTAATCCGACAATATTATCTTCTTTGCCAATCCGTTGATTATCCAGAATACTGCAATGCCAAACCAACGACGCGACAAAGAGTACGGACGATATAGCTGAGCAACAAATTCATTCGCTCTGACTATAGGACCGGCAACGAGCTGCGGAAAAAATGAAACATAAAATCCATAATCCAAAATATTGCGTACCGGCTCTATGCGACGACGGAATATGTCCATCAGGTAACTTATGCACTGAAACGTATAGAACGATATTCCGACTGGCAACATTATCACGTCAACGCTGAACATGTTTGTGCCAGAAATAGAATTTCCTATAATAGCAAAATAATCAATAACTTCCAGTGATGTGCCAAACATGTTGTTGATCATATCCACGATGAAATATGCATACTTGAAATAGCACAAAACACATAGATTGACGATTATGCCAAAGGAGAGAGCCGTCTTCTGCGCAACACTCCTATCCCTGAATGCATATATTGCTTTTCCTGATATGAACGAAAGTATTGTAGCCGATATGAGTATAAGCGTGAATATGCCACTCGTCTTGTAATAGAAAAACAGACTTGAAGCAAACAAAAAAGCATTGCGAAGAGCAATCTTGTTTTTCAAGAGCGAAAGTATGCATATCACAAATGCAAAAAACGCCCAGAAATAAAACTGAGTAAAGATAAGAGGATGACTTTCATCAAACTTCAATATGTCTAACAATTCGCTCATTTGTCAAAATAATATTGCATGAATGCGTCATAAAACATCTGACCGACAAGCGCATATCCGCTACTCGTAAAGTGTATTTTGTCGCGCTGTGCCAAACGTTCGTCTTGCCATTTCTGCATAGAACCTAAACCACCCATTATCTCAAACAAATCCCATACTGGCGATTGCCATTTTCGACCGAGTTCATAAAATGCCTCGCGTGCTATAAGTCCATTCTTGTTTACGTAATAACGACGTCGTTGTCTGCGAAACGAGTCATTATTTGTTATAAAAATAAATGCACAGTCTGGAGATACATTCCTTATATGTGTCAATAGCGTATCATAATGCGCAACAAACAACGAATCTGAAAAATTATCAGCAACCGCATCATTTATTCCTATTGCCAGAACCACAAGATCTGGTTTAACAAGAGCTAAATCATGCTCGAAATTCACACATCCAAGATACGACGGCACCGAAGCTCCGTTTACACCTATGCTCGAATATACTATTCCAGGTTCTTCATTGTCCGCATATATTCCACGTACGATAAACGTATCTGGATTCTGACTCTGTAAACTGTCAAATTTAACTTTGAACGAGATATGACTTATGTTTTCATTTGTCGTAAATAGGAAACCTGTCGGCTCTGCTTCTCCTTTCAAAACAATGCTGTCTGATACAATCATCATTGGTTCTGCTGTTCCACGCGCTGATTCACAGATCAAATGAACCTTGTTTGTTGTCCATCTTATTATCGAATCCGTGTTCAAATCTATCGAAAACTGAGCTGACGCATCTGTTGTGTGAACAAGAATTCCCGACACTCCTTGTGCAATTGAGAATTCCCTTTTTGCATTACGCTCACCTTTCCATTCTCCCGAATAACTTACACGATAGTTGAAAGGATTGTTAGTCTTTGCTACTTTATAAGGGAATATAAAACCTCGTGGTGGTGTCAATTCTCCATTCAATGAATCTATATTCTGACGAATAACATGAGTATACATATCCGCCTGTACATGCGATCCTCCTATATGAACAATATTGACTCTTCCTTTCTGGAATAAAACAACGGAATCTAATTTCTCGATGAATTTCATCATCTGCAGTGACGTACCAAATGGTTCGCGCATGATGTTCGAGTCGGGTAGGGCACACTCCGGCAATGTCACACCCATTTTTCTGAAAGGCTCGTATGCCTGCGAAAGACCAAGTGTGTCTATCACAAAATCATCGTCCGTCTGTGCTATGACATTTATCGAACATAAGACAAATAATATGGATATAAGAAATCTTTTCACTCTTCACCTCCTATATATTGCCAGTAGTTATAATAAACCATGATAGTCTCACACAATATTTCTGATATTCGATTCGCACCTTTTCGCGTGAAATGAACATAATCTGGTGCTGCCCATGCCGGTTTATGATCAACCCAAACAGGCATCGAATCTTTACCGCCCATCACTAAAAACATATTCCAAAAAGCTGCTCCAGACTGCGTCGTTGTTTCGCACATCTTTTCTGTCAAATATGGAAGAAGAGGATGTGTATGAAGCTCACCATCTGTCTTTACTGCCATATCTGCCGGACCAATTACTATGATTTTTGATTTTGGCAACATTCGTGACATATAGCCAACTTGCTGACCAAAATATCTACACCATCTTTCAACTGCCGCACTGTCTTTCATCGCTGGTAATGCATTTCCACCAAATTCCATAATTACCAACTGTGTATTCATTTGACTAAGCATATATTGCATAGCCTCTCTATCTATTCGACTGAAGAAAGTTCCATCCGATCCTCGCAATGGTATATTGCTAACCGATACACCTGTCTCCGAAGATAAATTTATACCATATATATTTCCTCTACCACAAAAACTTATCTCAATATTGTCTGTTCGTTTTGGTTCACTCATCTCAATCATTTGGATTCCATTTGCTTTTGTAAATTTTCCAACTTGATTTTTCATGCCTACATGTAAAAAGGAATCCACTTCACCAGCATAAATGACTGCTCTCGTCAACGATTTTCCTGCTCTGCTTTTTATATTTACACGTAAAGTGTCCTTTCTATCAAGCTTAGCAACCTGAGCCATTGCGCCATATTTACTATCTGTCGAACGCTTACCCATCATTCCTCCAGCATAATACATTCTTATACTGTCAGATAACTGCTGCTGATATGACGATGTTGGTATCGGTTGATATAAAGGTATAAGTCCTGGTCCATTTCCACCAAATTTTTTTTGGAACATCTGACGCAAATCACCCGTTATTCTATCACCTTCTATCTGCGAATCACCATAATGCATTATATGGACACTATTATTCGCTGCATTTTTTAAAGATTTAAATAGCGAAAATAAATATGTACTATCATTTTCAGGAAAATATAATCTCGAAGGACTCTGATTGAAAAAATGACTATAAAAGCATAATGAATCTTCCTTTTCTACCTCATCTTTTATATCAATCTTTGATAAAACAGAATCTATGTTCAGAGTCTTTTCTGAGATACTCAACATCTCTTCCGCAGATATTATTGTATCTTTTTTATCTCCATGTAATATTTCCTCAATCGAAGGGAAATGCAGAGACATATTTCCTATTTTAATATGCGGTTGCGGAAATAACAAACTGATTATTCCTAACATAACCAGCACAGAAAAAATAAATATTATAGACTTCCACAAACGCATTTTCCTACATAGTTATTGTTGATTCAACTGCTTTTGTCAATTCCACAAAGTCTGCAACAGACAATTGTTCAGGACGCATCTGCATAAAACGATGCGATGCAAGTTTCTCATAATCAAACTTTACTACTCTGATACTATTTCTTATTGTCTTTCTTCGCTGGTTAAATGTTGCCTTTACTATTGTTCTGAATAGTTTTTCATCACAATCGAGCTTTTCAACATCGTTTCTTACAAGTCTTATAACGCCGCTTTTCACTTTTGGTGGTGGATTAAATACATTTTCATCCACAGTAAATAAATAGTCTATATTGTAATATGCCTGCAAGAATATACTTAGTATTCCATAATCTTTTGTACCAGGACCACTTGCAAGTCTGTGCGCAACTTCACGCTGAAGCATACATACTACTTCTGGAACTAAATTTCTATAGTCAAGAATATGAAAAAATATCTGGCTTGATATGTTATATGGAAAATTTCCAACTACATTGAATTTATCTCCTTCAAAAAGATCTGTCAGATTCATTTTTAAAAAATCTGCCTCTATCAACGAGTTTTCTTCCAACTTAAAATTCTTCTTGAGATATTCTACTGACTCTGTGTCTATCTCAACAAGTTTCATTTTTAAATCTTCTCTTACCAGAAGAAACTGAGTGAGTACACCCATTCCCGGACCTATTTCTAAAGCATTGGAAGTCTCTCCGGAAGTAAGCGAATCCGCTATTCTTTTAGATATCTGTAAATCTGTCAGAAAATGCTGCCCTAAATGTTTCTTTGCCTTTACTTTATCCATTCGAATTCTAAAATTTACTACAAAAATACATTTATATATTTATATTTGAAGCATGAAACGATTTATCATTTGGATTTTGGCCATCATTGGCTTTGTTTTTTTTGCTTTTGAAGCTTATAATTCTCGTTCCGAGATTACTTCTGGGCTTTCTATGATAGTCGCTAACAAAAGTCTTCTTTTATCTGAATTCACTTTGATGATTATTAATATTTGTCTCGAAGCATATAGATGGCAAATTATTGATAGACAAAGAAATAGTTCTTCTTTTTTTCAATCTTTTACAACAATTTTAGAAAGCATTTCTTTAAGTCTTATAACTCCTGGTGGAGTTGGGGAGCATATAGGAAAAATTCATCATAGCCCAAAGAAAAAAGAATCGTTTGTTGCTTCTCTCATAGGAAGCATTATTCAAACTTTGGTTATTTCTTTTTTCGGTATAATTGCACTTTTAATAAGTACTCAATACATTGATTTAAAAGAATATACATTTTTTTATCTATTAATTACATCGATAATTGTTGTACTTTCTATTCTCTTTGGTAAGAAAATTAGTAGTACAATTAAAAGTGTTATAACTTCATTTTCATTTATTCAATTATCTCACATATTCTTTATCAATATAATTCGCTACTTTGTCTTTGCAATACAGTTATATCTCATACTTTGCAATAATTTTATCTTGAGATATGATGTCGCTATAGAAATAGCTATTTATTATCTGATTATAACTATTGTTCCTTCATGGGGATTAGCAGACATAGGTATTCGTGGATCTGTAGCTATTTTTATTTTCAAAAGTCCAGATATTTTTTGGCCAGGAACAGCTGTTGTATTGGTTTGGTTTATTAATAGGGTTATTCCTTCTATATTTTATGTTTTATTATTTCGCTATAAATCAATCAAATAAAAAATTTTTCTGTTATTAAATCCAATAAGAACCATTCACTCTCTTTAATGAAATAATTACTATTTTTTTTTATCATTTTTCCTTCTTCTATAAGCTTATTTGCTTCTGATAAAAAAATACTTCTATACTTTACGTCTATATTATCTATACATACTCCTTCCGCAGTTCTCAAACCCAACATAACTATTTCATTATAAATATCTTTTTCATCTATAATATCTTCTTCTTTCTCTATATTTCCATCTACGTATTTTTCTAAGTCTGGAATATTGGACCATCTTTTTTTACCATCAAAAGATGAAGCTCCAGGTCCTACTCCTATATATGGAATTCTTTTCCAACAAGCACTATTGTGTTTCGATTGAAATCCTTTTTTCGAATAGTTTGATATTTCGTAATGATCAAATCCTTTATCACACATTACTTTTGTTATGTATGAATATTGATCAGCAACACTATCATCATCCAAAGGTTTTATTTTTCCTTTTTCTACCAACTTTGTTAGCCAACTTCCACTTTCATACGATAATGCATATATTGACAAGTGTTCAATATCTAGGTTCACAAACTTCTCAACATCTTTTTCAAATTCATAATTACCTATTTTAGGTAATCCAAAGATCATATCTACACTTATGTTTTTTATTCCATATTTTCTTATTATATATATCGATTCATAAACCTTTTTTTCATCATGTCTTCTACCAAGACATTTTAGCATATTATTATCTAATGTTTGTACACCTAAACTTATTCTATTAACTCCATTTTCAGAAAGTATTTTTATCAAATCATCATCAACATTTTCTGGATTACATTCAACGGTTAGCTCCCTTAATTCAGATAAATCATAATTTTGAATGATATATTTTAATATCATATCCAATCTTTTATACCCTAATACAGAAGGTGTACCTCCACCAAAATAAATAGTATCTATCTTACCTATTTTATCTTTATAGTTTCCAAGTTCATATATCAATGATTCTACATACTTATCAAGTAATCTTAAATCTATTATTCTATAAAAATCACAATATGCACATTTTGATTTACAAAATGGTACATGTATATACAACCCACAATTACTTATAAAATCTATATTATGTTCCACGTGAAAAAATTTAAAATCAATATTTTATTTAATATATAAACATCTTATTAAC